>JBIKYX010000006.1:0-80882 GCA_044355035.1 Pseudanabaena sp.
CGACATCTCCTCGAACGCTTTATTTCCCTGTTAGATTTAGACCTTACCTCGATTAAATCTCACCCTAATTTCCACAAGCTTTGCTCTTACGGCTCCATCTCTGCTCTACTTTGTCCGTAGTATTGTTATACAAAAGAAGAATGCGATCGCTTCATAGAGCTTATTGAAAGTTCATCCCCAACTCTTGCTACCAATAATCCGCTCTATCGAGATCAAGACCGCGTTATCAAGGACGACCCCGCAATCGCTGAGGAGTTATTTCGCCGTCTGTACCATCATCTGCCGAAACAAATTAATACGCTTAAATTAGTTGGTCTAAATGAACGTCTTAGAATGTATCGCTATCGAAGGGGGCAAAAGTTTGAGCCGCATATGGATCATTGGTATCGTCCCAGCGAAAATCAAATTACTTTACATACCGTTCTCGTATATTTCAATGACAATTTTGAAGGTGGAGAAACAAGATTTCAAGAGCAGATTGAACAAACTATAATTCCTAAGCGTGGCATGGTCGCGATATTTCAGCACAAAATACGTCATGAAGGTTGTCCAGTGCGCCGAGGCATAAAATATGCGATGCGGTCAGATGTTATTTATGAGGCAGCTGAACCTATTGCTGCATAACTAGTTCCCCAACTGGCGGCGAAAATCTCTCGGACTAAGGCGCAAGGGATTTTGAGTATCCCAAATACCTAATTCTTGCAATCTTGCCTTAGATTGAGCGCGATTAATTCTTGCGTCATATTTTATATTCGGCGGATAGGGATCAGCGATCGCTAAACCCTCACCCACGAGATATTGATTCACCAATAATTTATCTTTCCAGATATAAGCAAGTAGGCGATCGGAGTTGTCCTTTTGCTTGACATCAAACTCTAGAATCACCTTCTGCTCTTTAACCAAATCTGACAAACGCTGACGAGCGCGATCGCCCCAAGGGGACTGTTCTTTTAGCGGCGCACTTAGTCCTAACAGGCGCACCCGTTGCACGGTCATGTTGGGATTACTTAAGACTGAAGCCTCGACGGTTTGACCACTGATCACTCGATTAATTAGCCATATTTCGCCATTGATGCGATCGCTGGGCTGGGTTAAGGCGATCGCAATATTCGCAATTATTAAAAAGGCAACCAAAACCACGATCAAAATCAACGGATTTAACGAAGATGGAGAAAGCGATCGTTTTTGCTTAGTCATGATCTATGGGAATACCAAACTGAAACCAATGGCGCTTGCGCTTAGCAAAAAAGTTGCCAAACTGTAATCTATATACCTCATCTTCATCCTGAGTTTCCAGATCCAAATCTGAAAGCGCGTAACCAGAACAAATCAGGGCATAACCTTCATCTTGCAAGTTTTTGGACAAACCAATCACTTCATGTTGATCGATCTTGCCTGACTTGACTCGCATTGCACAAGCCGTACAAGCACCATTCAGACAAGAAAAAGGCAAATCAATGCCCTGTGCTTCTAAGGACTCAAGAATATAGCGATCGCCGTTAATATCAGCTTCGTAGACTTTATCGTTTTGGCGATCGTGAATGCGAACGTGATAGGACATAGATATTAAATGGGTATTACACGCGAGTAGGAATCATACCTGTGAGACGAGCATAATCAAACAAGCCACCCGCATCAATCACAGGGCGGACATCGCCAAGAGATTTCAACTCAAAGGTTGCGCCCGTTGTTTCATTGATCATTACATTATTATCAAAATCAATGGTTGCTTCTTCGCCTGTCTTGAATCCATCAATTAAGCGATCGACCGATTCCCAAGGATATAGCTCACCAGTCGCCGTACAATTACGGAAGAAAATTCTGGCATAGGATTGAGCAACTACCGCTTCTAGCCCTGCTGCACCAAGGGCGATCGGTGCATGTTCACGAGAAGAACCGCAACCAAAGTTTTCGCCAGCCACAATAATCGCATAAACGGTTTTGCTTTCACCTTCGGCAATAAATCGATCGTAGCGATCGGGTAGCCCAATCATCGCATAACTACCCAATTTTTCGTACTCATCAGGCTTTGACGGTACAAGGGTGAGATATTCCGCAGGAATAATTTGGTCAGTATCAATATTGTCATCCAATACAAATACTTTCCCCTTAATTGTCTTACTCATAGTTTTTGCTGTTTTTGATTCTAGTCAAAATAAAATAACGTCACAACCTTACGCTGCTCTTCCGCATCATGACAAGTTTGTAACAATGTCTCGCTACCATGAAACGCAAAGCAAATCAATTGCTGACACTTAGAAATAATCTCTTGGTTGCACCGAATGCTTGCCTCTGGCAGAGACAGACTATCGTTCTCGCTATGTTCAATTAAATGAATAACATTTTCTAACTGTTCACGAGATTCATAGGGCTGTCGATCTAGGCTCTGTGGCAGAATAACGGTCAACAAATTCGGGTCGGCTCGCAATGCACCTCGGATCGCAGCAAAATTTGTACCCGTCGCGCCAGACGTGATAATACTGTTACCCGACAACGCCAAGGCATAGCTGAGCAGTTCGATCAGCAGTTGGTGCGTCAATGGCACATGGCGCGAACCTAGAAATGCGATCCGCTTTGAGCCTTGCTGCTGGATCGTCGCCAGTTCCTGCAAAAAGTCGTCTAGCTTGGGTAGATTAATTGACTGAGTCAAACAAATCCCTCTCGTTTACTACTAACTGAACGAATAACTACACAATATCACCTAAACGCTTTATCTGCGATCGCAACAACCCTAACTACGTTCTAGCAAAACTTGTTTTAATCGCATCGGCTCGCCTTTGTCGATGACTTGACCGCGCTCTAATAAAAATGCGCCATCAGCATAATTAAGCTCGTTCAATCGATGCGTAACCCATAATGCGGTCAGATTTTTTTGCTTGACTAGATCCCGAACTGAGGCGACTAACTCAAGCTGATTTTCACCATCTAACAATGCGGTTGGTTCATCTAACAATAAAACTTCCGCATGACGAGCGATCGCCCCCGCGATCGCCACCCGTTGTTTTTGACCACCGCTGAGGGCATAAATCGGACGGCGGATCATTTCCGAGAGATTTACGGCACTGAGAGCTTCTTCCACCCGATCGCGAGTTTCAGCATAGGAAAGATTTTCAGATACTAGTCCAAAAGCAATATCCGCCCCCACTGTCGGCATCACTAATTGGTGATCAGGATTCTGAAACACAAAGCCAAGGCGATCGCTAATCTCAATATCACCAGATTTTGGTTTTAGTAATCCTGCTAATAGCTTCAGCAAAGTAGATTTACCGCTACCATTAGTCCCCAACAACATCCAAAATTCACCTTTAGGAACAGACAAACTAAGGCGATCGAGGACGGTTGCTCCTGAGTCCCAAGTAAAATCAAGATCACAAACATTGATAGCGATCGTCGCTAGCTCCGTGCAGGAATGGTTTGCAGTTTGAGGTATAGACTGGTTTACAGAATAATCAATGGGCATTGTTTATAGCGTTTTTCAGTTGAATATTTTCAGTTGAATATTTCAGGCAAGGGGCTTAAGCCCCTTGTTACTAAGCGCGTATAAACCCTGCGCCCATATTTGCAGAAGCTCCCGACTTTTCAGAAACCTGTACAGCAGAGATCTCGCTCACCAGTACAGAAACTTTTTTACCCTCTTGTTTTTCGCAAGTTAGTTCCAACAACTTGGGGTTACTATCTGCGATCGCTGTAGCAATCTCACGATAAAGAGCTTCGGCTTGTTCTTGTTCCTTGCGCTGCACGGACAAAGCGATCGGGTTATTTTTGAGAGTCAGTTCAACTGTGTACATCAGCATTAGTTAAGGTTTCCTGCCTAGAAATATAGAGATAGATAGGTACTTATCACCTCTTAGTATGCCATTGCATCGGCGATCGCGGTCAGGTTGATTGAATTGCAGCGCCTTCTCGCTCTAAGCCAGAACACCAGAAACCAGAACTTTATAATTTTTGCGATTTGGATCTAGCATAATTGTGACCTAGATTACACAAAACTTTTACATACGCATGATTACATAATTAATTATAAATAAATACTTTAAATAAACGAAATTTTTAAACCAAATTTTAAATAATTTTTGTTTGATCGACTCAAAAATTAAGCCGTTCGTAAAAATCTAGGATTGAGTGTGGTAAACATGATTACGAAGAATTCGGTCGAGTCTAAGGGTAACTTAGTGACAAGTATTTTGTGTGAAGAGTTTGGATGTAATTTGGTTTACAAATCCATAGAACATAGACATTGTTACGAAAATATCAAGAAGCAGAATCCTTGCCTAATATCAAAAGTTTTTAACGAATTGTCGTACAAATGGCAAGAGGGGAAAGCTAAAGAGTATCTTGAATCACTTGAGGAGTGGTTACAATACTGCTTAATCTGTCACTTGGCGGAAGATTACATTAATGATAAATACCTTGCTACCTTTGATGAACTTGTTGAAGTTTAACTGGACTACAAAAAAAGCGGCGCTTTGCGCCGCCTTACTGGGTTGTTATGCCTTGTTTCCAGTCTTAGAAGATTGAGAGGGCAATTGAGCGAGATATTTTTCTAACTGCTCCATCGCCAGAATCAACTGAGGTGTGGGGTCGATCGCCACTAAACCCTCTTGCATCTTCCGCCAAATCTCGAAATGTAAATGGGGACCAGTTGCTAAGCCCGTACTACCGACCAAACCGATCACAGTTCCCTGTCTGATTTCTTGACCAGCCTTGACCAAAATCTCGGACAAATGGGCATAGCGCGTCTCATGGGTGTCACCGTGGGAAATGACTACAATCAAGCCATAGCCACCCATCTGACCTGCTATCTCCACGCGCCCACTAAAGGCGGCGACAACAGGTGTACCTTCGGGGGCGGCGAGGTCAGTACCTTGATGAAAACGGACTTGTCCCGTAACAGGATGCACACGACTACCAAACAGCGAACTAATTATCGATGGTGCGATCAATGGAAATACCATCTGTTTATCGCCATTGCTGGGGATGCTCATCGCCGCAATTTCCTTTGGGGTCAGTCGGCGCACTTGCAAGGAGGGTTCACCATTAGCGTTTCCATAGTTAGCCGATGTATAGAGAACTTCACCATTGGCAGCATAGTCTTGGGGAGAGTTCGCATTATTTTGCTTGGCAGCGATCGCTGGTTTAGGATTGCAGAGATCGGCATCAAGTTCTAAGAGGCTACTCGCTTTAAACTTACAACCAGTGGAACGATTTTCTAATACTATTTCTAGGGGTTGTTCGACAGATTGTTCCGTAGCTGAAGACCGCTCTAAATCTAAATTTGGAGCCAAGCTCGGAGAGGGAGTCTTGCTCGTAGCCTCAATATTGACTTGAACGGGTTCGCGATTGTCAATGGAAATATCTGCGGGTGCTGATTTAGAGTTGCTTTCAGTTTGGATTTCAATACGTTCAGGGGCGATCGCAGGTAGTTCTAAATTGGAGGGCGCTGAGGGCTGGATCGGGAAACTTACATCAGGTGAAACTGCCGACTTGTTTGCGGCAAATGCTGAGCCAACTAGAGCGTAGTTATTTGTGGAGAGGCAGAGCAGTGTTGCTAACGTAATCGAAGAAAGGGTGGATTTTCGCATATTGATTCTATAGTTTTTGAAAGTTGGGAGAATCATACCTGAAGAGGAAGCTTCTCAATAACCGACGGAAAAATTTTGAGGCTGATAGATCACATCAGAGGAACGACCCTCCCATCTTACTACCAGTTCGCCTGTTGGTCGAATGTCAACTATTTGTCCTTGTAACTCTTGTCCGTTAACTGTTTGCCTGACAGTGCGATCGCTGAGCATTTCTAAGTATTCCGTCAAAATGTTTACCATTCCTTGATCTTGGCTGCGGTTTTGTCCCAACGCTACACCCGACAGTACCACCTCAATCAACTCATCCATACTCGATAAGGTTGTGGGTAGTTCGGCAAGAGCGATCGCCCTATCAGGGACTTCATTTGTCCAATTAATCCCGATTCCCACTACAGCATAACGAATTTGGTTAGCCTCAATGCGTGTCTCCGTGAGTATACCGCCTAATTTACGGCGATCAATTAACAGATCATTCAGCCATTTTAGTTTTACATTTGCTCCAGTTTCATTTAGCTTTTTGGCAATACCCCAAGCTGACCAGAGCGTAATTTGATGAGCATTGATGGCTGCTAATTCACGGTTTGGTGGCAAAATGACGGACATAAACAATCCGCCTAAACTTGACTGCCACTGATGCCCACGTTGACCGCGACCTTTAGTTTGCCGCTTGGCAATAACGACTTTATTCGCGGATGCAGAACCAAGGCGATCGATTAACCGCCATGCTTCGCTGTTAGTAGAGTCAATTTCTGCGTAGCCAACGATCTGAAAGTCCAAGGCAATTCTCGATTAGGAAGAAGCTTTAGTTTCAAAGTATAAAAGATCAATAAACACTGCGCTAGCAAGCAACAATAATCGGTCATCGGCAGTCAATTTGGGATCGGTAAATCGGACTCGAAAATTATCGGCATCTGTAAATAATTCCTTGCCTAGCCCTGACCATTTTTTCTCAATTACCGATACATCCCGATCGCTTTTTTTAATAGGGAATGTCCAAATTTTCCATATTGATGAACTCATGGTCATCACTACGCGATCGCGGGTATCAAGCACATCGAATTTCTTATTAAACCAAGCAAATCTCTGCTGCAAACTACCCACAGGGCGATCGCCTGCCCCAAAAACATCAAGGCGCTGAAAGAACCAACGAAAGGGATGATGGGCGCGAAAAACTTGGCGATCGTTCATATCAGTAGCGACAAGGTTAAAAACGCGCCAATGTCCTAAAAACTGCCGCATGATCGCGTCAAAAAAATCGATTTTAGGCTCAGCACAATAGCCAAATTGCTGCCCATCTTCAGTTTTAATCAAATAACGATTACGAGTTTCAAAACCGAATATTTCTGCCAACTCAAATTTCTGGCTGACATAAACTGAATTTGCACTGGCAAGGGTCTGTAAAAAGATACTCATGATTTTTAGCCCAAAATTACGGGGAGGTGATTCATGCCAAGATTCCGATTTAAGATTATCAATTCGGCGGCTTCCGCAGTCAAAGGACGGGAAAATAAATAACCTTGACCATACTCGCAACCTAATTGTTTCAGAATTTCCATCTGTTCAACGGTTTCTACGCCTTCAGCAACGACACTCATGTTCAGGGTATGGGCAAGCATCGTAATCGTGCGGACAATTTCGATATTTTCGCCACCATCACTCATTTGATTGACAAAAGCTTGATCAATTTTGAGAATGTTAATGGGAAACCGATGTAAATAACTAAGGGAAGAATACCCTTGACCAAAATCGTCAATACTTAATTGGATATTTCGCGCCCTGAGTTGAGAAAGCTTTGCGATCGTCTGTTCCCCTTGATCCATTAATGTACTTTCTGTAATTTCTAAGCGGATGGCACTGCCATCAACTCCCGTTTCAGCAAGAATAGCATCGAGCTTATCTAGCAAATCAGCCTCACGGATCTGATGACTGGCGAGGTTGATACTCATCTTTAAGTCAGCATCTTCAGGAAATTTAGCCAGCCATTTTTGCAGTTGTTGACAAGCTTCCTTCATCACCCAATCGCCCACAGCCACAATCAATCCTGTATCTTCCGCCAGTGGAATGAACTCAATGGGAGAGATAAAACCACGTTTGGGGTTTTTCCAACGAATTAGGGCTTCAAAACCAGTTAATCTATTTGTTGTGAGAGACACAATTGGCTGATAGTAAAGCTCAAACTCTTGATGTTCTAGGGCATAGTGCAGTTCACTCTCTAACTGGGTTAATCGTAAAGTTTGTTCATACATTTCCTGATCAAAGAGAGTGTAGCGACCTTTACCAAGGGATTTAGCGCGGTACATGGCAATGTCGGCATCTCTCAGAAGATCGACACAATTAGCATAGTCGGGGGTGTTGATAACAATACCGATACTGGCGCTAGAGAAAATGGCTTCACCTTGGACGATGATCGGGGAAAGAAATCTATTGAGAATGCGATCGGCGACAATCAAGGCTTCGCTAACATCTTTAATATCATCAATCAAAATCGTAAATTCATCACCACCGATGCGAGCGACAGTATCAACGGAACGCAAGCATTCCTGTAGCAGCTTGCCGATCGCTTTTAAAAACAAATCCCCCACATTATGCCCCAGACTATCGTTAATCATTTTGAAGCGATCTAAGTCAATAAAAAAGATTGCAAATAGATAGTGAGGATGACGTTTGCTGTAATTAATGGCATGTTCTACGCGATCCATAAATAGATTGCGATTAGGCAAGCCCGTCAATGCGTCATGGGATGCATCATGGGCAAGTAGCTCAATCGAATCAGACAGAGCCGTATTCAGTTCACGCAGTTGTGATACATAGATATAGCTCTGCATCACAACCATCGCGCCAAGATAGGTAAATACCGCAGGTGCTAAGGGTATCCACCATCCCGCCATAAATAGTAAGTAAGTACCGCCGAGTAAACCACCTGCACTGAGGACAACAGCGCCGATCAGGAATATTAAACGCCTAGTCGAAAAAAACCAAATTAGAGCCGCGCCAGTTAATGCCCAAGCCGCAATCCATAGCTCTTCCCAAACATCCGACCAAACTTTAAATAGAGGACGCTCTTCCAGAACTGCGCCTAAAATTAATTTGATAATATTCGCTTGAAATTCAACTCCTGACATTTGAGTTGGTGAAGTAATAAAATTACTGCTATAGGGCGTATAAAAAATATCATTCAGACTGGTGGCTTGAGCGCCAATTAACACAATGCGATCGCGCATCAAGTTAGCAGGAATACGCTCTTCTAGAACATCCTCAAGCGACACTTGGCGAAACTTTTGGGATGAGCCGTGATAGTTCATCAGCACTTGATAGCCGCCAGCATCAGTGTGAACATAGCCGCCATCATCTTTTTCTAATGGCTTAAAAACGGTTTTGCCTAGTTGCAAGTATCCCGACTGCGAAGCTTGCGGTTGGATGCCTTTATCCTTTAAATAGGCAAAAGAGATCGCTAAGCCAAGACTTGGTAAAGTCTCTGCACCTTCTGAAGTAGTGGGATAAAGAAAAGCGCGACGCAATCGCCCATCAGGATCAACGATCACATCATTAGCCGCGACCTGCCCTAGCGCCTTTAATGCTGGCGGCGCAGCAATGCCTTTGCTCAGGCGATCGCCTACGCTTTTTTCGATGCCAATCAGGTTTGGCGTGGTTTTAAATACTTGTTCTAATTCGGCATACCCTTCCCCCACAGGTACATCACGATATAGATCAAGTCCGATTACCTTCGGCTGTTGCGCTCTAATTTTGGTTAAAATTTTGGCAAGTGTACGGTCGGATGCAGGCCATCGCCCCAAATAGCTAATATCCGACTCCTGCACACCGACAATAATGATGCGCTCGTCAACTGGCTCCGATGGACGCAGTTGGATAAAAAGGTCAAAAGCAGCCCACTCACTAGGCTGTAGCCAACCCAACCATCGCAATCCAAATACTAGTAAATAGACACTACCGCTAGACAGCAAAAAACCGCCCCACTGTTGCAGACTACGCGGCAGTTTCGTCCAATTTGACTTGATGCTCTTGATCGCGATCATTTAAAGAAGATTCAGACATTGAAGCGATCGCATGTTACCAAATTCTCGCTCTGATGTATGCAAGCGTTTTGTCGTAAGCTAATAATATTTACATTAGCGCTCACGGGTTTCGCCGTATAGTATTTGACTAACGAAAGTCGTTCAGGCTGACTTTTCAAACGAGAACCACCGCCTTGGGTGCGTTGTGGATCTTTACGTCCTGGTGGGACATATCCGCTCTGAGCGATCGCTATATCTGGTTGATTTGCAGCAAGAATTAAACCCCCAATCAAGGCTGTCGCGAACGGAAAAATATTTCGGTAGGTCAGTAGCATATCAATTCTGACTCTCAAGGATTAACAATCTATTTATAACTATACCCAACAAAGTTATCAAAAATGTTGTCGTTGATAACTTTCTTGATAAATTTCTTGATAAAAGTTTTTTATATCAAGCGCCATAATGCTTAATATGAATATCACCTCTCCCCCTAAATACTTATGCATCAATTCATCCATCAATTTATGCATCAATTTATACATAAATTCAGACATTGTCAATCTAAAGCATTTCGCAAAAGATTTTGGACTTTCCTGCCCAAAGCGATCGCTTTATTGTCAGTTAGTTTATGCATATTTGCCTTAGTCGCCTGTGAACCAATTCCAGAACCAAATCAATCATCAATCGGCAGTACCAATCGACTAAAAACTGTATTGAGTCGCGGTAAGTTGGTTTGTGGTGTCAGCGGCGAATTACCAGGATTTAGTTTTGTGAATAAAGAGGGTAAATATTCAGGGCTGGATGTGGATATATGCAGGGCGATCGCAGCAGCGCTGTTTGATAATCCTGATGCTGTGCAGTATCGTAATCTCAATGCCAAGGAGCGTTTTACTGCTTTGCAGTCGGGCGAGATTGATGTTCTAAGTCGCAATACCACATGGACATTAAGCCGTGATACTTCTTCTCGTTTAGCTTTTATGCCTGTAGTTTTTTATGATGGACAGGGGGTGATGGTGCGGAAGGATAGCAATATTAAAGCGATCGCGGATCTCAAAGATACCGATATTTGCGCTCAAACGGGAACAACGACAGAACAGAATCTTGCTGATCAAATGCGAAAGCGAAACCTCGCCTATAAACCTGTTGTTTATGAAGATGTGAATGCGACATTTAACGCTTATCAGTCAGGGCGTTGTGTAGCGATTACCGCCGATCGCTCAGCCTTGGTAGTGCGCCGTACCCGACTCGCTGATCCCGAAAATCATCTAGTTTTAGATTTTGTAATCTCCAAAGAGCCGTTAGCGCCAGCCGTGGGGGATGGGGACTCAAAATGGGGGGATATTGTCAAATGGATTATAAACTCAGCGATCGAGGCGGAGGATTTAGATATTTCTTCGGCAAATCTGGCGACATTGACCAAAAGTAATAATGCAGAAATTCGCAGATTTTTAGGGGTTGATGGTAGCTTGGGTAAAGATATGGGAATCAGTAATGATTTCGCGGCGAGAGTAATCAAGTATGTCGGTAACTATGCCGAAATTTACGATCGCAATCTCGGTAAAGACAGTCCATTTAAGTTGCCACGCGGACAGAATGAACTTTGGAAAAATGGCGGTTTAATGTATTCGCCCCCGTTTCGGTAATAAAAAGGGGCGCTCTGCGCCCTTTTTTATTAGGATTTAGCCTCAAGTGCTAAGTAGCTGGTTGCAATTAAATATTAAGATGTTGTGGGATGGGCATCTTGCGCGTCAACAGGCTAGAAGCCTGTTCCACTATTTAATCTAACAATTAATTAAGCCTAATCACTTACCAACCAAAAATTGAAGCGATCGCAGGTTGAGTTACAGAAGTACTTTCGACAGAATCGACTTTAAGATCCACATTACCCGTCTCATCAATCAACTCTTCTGTACAAAAAGTCGCCTGACTAAAACCACCAAACTGCTTGACCGTGCTAGCTCGCATCCGCACATTGGGGGCAGGAAACCAAAAGCGCTCATAGGAACTCATGGATGGATAATCAGTACTGAGTACCAGCGCCTCTTCATCATCGATTTCATAGCGTCCGATTACGGGCATAATTTCCGCGTAGCCGCGTTCGCGCAATAATTTGCCTTTACGTCCTGTCTCATCATCTGGTACAAGTGCAAACACCGTTTCTCCAGCATGATTTTCGGAATCTTCCTTGTCCCACGCCATTGTGCCATCCCATTTCACATAGGCTCCACCGATCGCAGTTGTGGGTTCGATCTCATGCATTTGGCAGATTTCAATTACTTTGGCATCATCGGCGTTGAGTGGATTCACATATATTTCCGAGCCACCTTTTTCAGCACGACGAAAGGCTAAATGATGGGTAGTTCGTTGCGATCGCCAAGTTCCTGCGCTTTTTTGGAAAAATTCTAATGCATTCATGGTTTAATAAAATTTTTTATTGTTCAAATAAAATCGGGGCAGATAAAATCGTAGATTGCTTAATTATATTGCCAGTGTTGAGGTTTCAGCTATTTAGCCGATGGAAAAAACAAGCTTGTTTGCGAAGCTATAAATAGCAACATAGATGTTTCGTTAAGCCCATTTGGAGCGAGGTTTAGACTATAAAGTTTGAGTCTCGCTATTTTTATTTCTAAGAATAAGCGTCAATCAAACCATGTTGCAGCGCGTAGCGCACTAATTCAGTACGGCTGCTCGTGCCAGTTTTCCCAAATAAACGACTGACATATTTCTCTACATTCCGAATCGTTGTACCGAGACGCTTGGCAATTTCTTTATTCATTAAGCCCTCAACTACAAGTTCCAAAACACTCTGTTCGCGAGGCGTAAACTCAATCTTGATCGGGGGCGGTGTAACGTTGATGGCTGGCTTTTGTTTGAGTAAAGCCTTTATCTCCGCAAGCTGCCCTGCGAGATCGGTCATCTCGGAAGTATTGCTATTGGCGGTAACAGCTTGGATCGCTCGTCGCGCAATTAAATTTTCAGCGATCGCCACTAGCTCATCAGGATCGAAAGGCTTGGATAAATAGGCATCACAACCCGCGTTATAGCCCTCAATCCGATCCTTAGTCATTCCCTTCGCAGTCAAAAAGACGACGGGTAAATTCAAAAATCTGACATCTTCGCGCATTTGCTTTAGAAACTCATACCCACTTACCTGAGGCATCATGATGTCCGAAATCACGAGATCGGGCGTGGTCTGCTCTAACAGTTGCCATGCATCACGCGCATTATTGGCAACCTGTACAGCATAGCCACTATCTTCGAGATAAGCTTGCACCGCTTCTCGCAATCCTGGTTCATCATCCACAAGGAGGATATGTCCTGACATAACGTTATCCTTAGAAATTAATTCTTAAATGGGTTTTTGGCGATCGCAATATTCGCCACTATATAATATAGCGAGAATATGGTGGTTCAATGAATATAACAGTCAAGCTGCGCCGACAAACTTCCCGTAATAGCGAACCCACTTATCAAACTTATCAAATTGAAGTCGATCCCGATCGCACAACGGTACTTGATGCTTTAATCAAAATTCAGGGCGAACAGGATGGCTCGATTGGCTTTCGGCGGAACTGTCGCAATGCCATTTGTGGATCTTGCTCAATGCGAATTAATGGGCGATCGGGCTTAGCTTGTCAGAAACATATTAGCGAGTTAATGACTAATCATGATAAGGAGTTAGTCATTGAACCGATGCAAAATCTACCCGTGATTAAAGACTTGATCGTGGACATGAGTAAGTTTTGGGATAATCTCGCCAAGGTCGATCCCTACGTCTCCACAGCCTCAAGACAAATCAGTAAAACTGAATTTTTGCAAACCCCAGCCCAACGCGCCAAACTCCAAGCCGCCGCCAATTGCATACTCTGCGGTTCTTGTTACTCGGAATGTAATACTGCGGCTGTAAGCGATCGCTTTGTTGGTCCCCACGCTTTGGCTAAAGCATATCGAGTGATGGCAGACAATCGAGACGATCGCACTGAGGAACGAGTAGAGAAATACAATCAATCAGGATTTGTGTGGGACTGCACGCGCTGTTATAACTGCAACGAAGTCTGTCCAGTGGAAGTGCAGCCGCTAGATCGCATTTCTCAAATTAAACATGAGATCCTTGCGAATACTGATTTACCTGAATCTACGGCTCAGCGTCATCGGCACACGATGGTTGATCTAGTTAAAGAAGATGGTTGGATTGATGAAAGTAAATTTGGTATCCGCGTTGTCGGTGATAATTTCAGGGACTTGAAAGGATTATTGAGTATTTTCCCCCTCGGCATTCGCATGATTTTAAGCAGAAAAATGCCTTATCCTTGGCAATTCCAAAAATCTGAAGGAGCAGATGAAGCTAAAGCTTTGATTGAGGCGATATATTCTGCCAAAGCCGATCCCGCGAAAGATGATTCGGCGAAAAGTGATTCTCCGCAAAGATAGGCATTTGCTATACACTATTGAAGGATAGTAAACAGATATTTTAACTATGACCTTCACAACAGAATCGCCAATAACTCCTGTAGAAGTAGAATCTAGTTTTGCACCACCTGCTGACCACATAGTGCAGACCATTCAAACTGTCATTGCCAGTATGGATGCGGAAAATTCGGCTCTCGAAAATCAAACTGAAGATACATGGAAATTTAAATATGGTACTGTAGAAGTAGTTGTCAACATTACTGGAATCGAACCTACCGATACATTTACCGTCTTCTCGACAGTATTATCTGCACCTTTTAAAGATGAAGCAAAAATGACACGCTGGCTTTTAGAAAAAAATGCTGCGGATACTTTCGAGGCGCGTTATGCCATCCAAAATGATCAAGTATTAGTGTTATCTTCCCGCTCTGTTGAAGATCTTTCCCCTGCGGAGATATCCCGCATCATCACCATCGTAGCTGCGATCGCCGATGACAACGACGAAATTATCAAAGAAAACTTTGGCGCTTAATCAAAATCGGAATCAAAATCAGAAGAAGCTGATTTGCCTACTTCGTGGGTGAAATCAGCTTCTTTTATAGTATGAATCAACTTATTCCTTACTCGGAGGCATCGGGCAGATGGCAGATGGAGACTGATAACTCTTTGCTCGATCGCCACAGCCAAAACTCACACCAAAACTCAAATCAAGATCCACAATCGCCATCAATTTTAAGATTTTATCGCTGGACACCACCAGCTATTTCACTAGGATTTCATCAAAAACAATATCCCGATCGCTGGAATGCGATCGCCGAGAAGCATCATCTTGATATCGTGCAGCGTCCTAGTGGCGGTCGAGCCGTATTACATAAGGGCGATCTTACCTATTCAGTAATTACTCATGTTAATCGCAATGGAATCAAGCGATCGCATCGAGAGGTTTACGAATACATCTGTCAATTTTTGATTGATGGCTTTAAGAAACTAGGTATTTCCTTAACCTATGGACAAGCGGGGCGCGGCTATATTCATAATCCTAGTTGTTTCTCGACCGCAACTAATGCTGATTTGGTAATTGCCGATGGACGGAAATTGATTGGCAGCGCCCAAGTCTATCGCCACAATTCAGTTTTACAACATGGTTCAATAGCGATCGCGCCAGATCATGCCTTACTAAAAGAGCTATTTCAAACGGAAGTTCCGATTGTTGGCTACCAAGAATTGGTCGAAACTTATCATCAGAATACAATCGATGAATTAATAGCCGTTTTATCTGAGTCAGCGCAACAACTCTTTCACTAATTTCTCTGTTTTTTAAGTCAGCGTAAAGGTCTGTAGGATATAGAATAGATGTAGCTAAACCCTAACCACAGGATTAATCTCAGAGGAGTTTGAAGAAAATATGCAACCAATTATTTTTCCAGGTTCAGCAGTGCGTGTTGTGAATGAAGGCGATACCTACTTTGGATTTCAAGGACAGGTTCAGCGTGTGACCGATGGTCGAGTTGCAGTGATTTTTGGTGGCGGCAACTGGGAAAAAATTGTGTCATTTCGCGCTACTGAATTAGAACTGATCGATACTACCG
This sequence comes from Pseudanabaena sp., assembly GCA_044355035.1. Lineage (GTDB taxonomy): Bacteria > Cyanobacteriota > Cyanobacteriia > Pseudanabaenales > Pseudanabaenaceae > Pseudanabaena. The sequence goes on from JBIKYX010000006.1 coordinate 15,595, forward strand.
TTAGCGCTAAGGCAAAGAAAAAATAATCTTCATGAGCAAGGAGCTTGTATAGGTGCTGTGACAAATTCACCGACTCCAGATAGGTCAGACAAATCAAAAACCAGTTTAGATAAATCGTCTGGCAACTCTAGCCCAGCGAAATTTTCGGCTGTGACATTGGTTGTTCGTAGTCTTTGTCTGGGCATGAGCGCGATCGCTGGCATTGGTATTGGCTTAGCGATCGCCTTTGAGCGTCCAGATCTAGTCTGGCAACCCTCGTTAAATTTCTTAAATTACAAAAAACAGCAGTTTACCCTATCATCAGAAGCCTTATTTGAAGTTGACAAACCTAATATTCGGGCTGAAAGTTTCCGACTCCTAGATGAAATCGCCGCGCAATTGCCATTGACCAAAGGAAAGCGGGTCAGGATTGCGGGTCACACAGACTTAAATAGTGCCTCAAGCATTGCAGGGGATGAACTAGCACTTTCCTATTTCCGAGCCAATGCAGTCAAGGACTATTTGGCAAGACTACGGGGCGAGCAAACTTATTATTGGATGGTGGTTGGTTATGGCGCTAGTCGTCCTTTAACTAGCAGAGCCAATAATGGTAATAGTAATGCTAATAATAAAAGTAGTCGCCGTATCGAGATTTTTGTAGAAGATTAAATATGCAAATAACTTTTCTCGGTACTAGTTCGGGTGTTCCTACACGCGGACGGAATGTGTCTAGTGTGGCGGTACGTTTACCTCAACGTGCTGAGGTTTGGCTGCTCGATTGTGGTGAAGCAACCCAACACCAGTTATTACGCAGTGATGTCAAGATTAGCCAAATCACGAAAATTTTTGTGACGCATATGCATGGCGATCATATTTTTGGGTTGCCAGGGTTGCTAGCCAGTTGCGGCATGGCGGGGAATGTTAGCCATATTGATATTTATGGACCAGTTGGTTTAGGCGAATATCTTGATGCTTGTTTGCGCTATAGCGAGACGCGGCTTTCCTATTCAATTAAGGTGCATAAGGTCAAAACTGGGCTAGTTTGCGAAGATTCAGAATTTTATATGATCGCAGCGCCCTTAAAACACAAGGTGACAGCGCATGGATATCGGCTGGTAGAACGCGATCGCGCAGGTAAGTTTGATGTTGACAAGGCGATCACCATGAATATTCCCGCGGGACCAATTTTTGGGGAACTGAAGCAGGGCAAGATCGTAACACTTCCTGACGGACGCAAAATCGATGGGAAACAGTTTTGTGGGGCTCCCCAGATTGGTCGAAAGATTGCTTACTGTACGGATACGATCTTTTGTGATAGTTCGGTGGAGTTAGCGCACAATGCAGATGTGCTAATCCATGAGTCAACTTTTGCCCATCAAGATTCGGATATGGCTTTTCAGCGTTTACATTCTACTAGCACAATGGCGGCGCAGGTAGCGCTCTTGGCAAATGCAAAGCAGTTAATCCTGACGCATTTTAGTCCCCGATACGCCCCTGGCAATGCGATTTTATTGGAGGATCTGGTCAACGAGGCAAGAATGATTTTTGCTAATACAATTCCTGCCCACGATTTCATGTCCTACGAGATAGCGCCTTCCATCGTCTAAAAAAAGTAGGGGCAGTTCATGAACTGCCCCTACGGTTTTAAAATTAGCTGGTTTAAAATTGACGGCGCGAAAAGATGAGGATAGAGATGGCTAGCACTAACAAGGCATAACTCAATATGTAAACGCCGTTGTTAAACATATCGAGTAAACTTGGCAAAATATTGTAAACTGCCTCATTTTTGATATTTGCGCGGGATAAATCAGGCAGGATCATATATAAAGTGCGCGTGATTAATTGAAAACTAGGGTTTTTGGAAATTTCACCGAGTAATAATAAATCGCGGCTAAAGTTGCCGATCAAGTAGGCGGCGAGGGTGAGGAGCGAGGCAATCAGTGAGCCTGTAAATGTGCCGAAGAAAATCGCGATCGCCCCTAACAGCATGATTTGCCAAAAGATAAAAAAGTTGGCGGTGAGAATCGCAGGAATGGGAATGGAGATCTGTTTAATTGCCATCAGTAGGCAGAAAATGAGAGTCATGATTGCCACTAGCGCTCCGACCACCGCACTTAGTCCCAAATGCTTACCCAAGACAAACTCAGCTCGATGCATGGGTTTGGCAATGAGAATAAAGATCGTGCGCTTGTCAATTTCTTTATTAATCAGATTTGTACCGACTAATACGGCGACAATCAAGCTCACCACTTCGATCGCGGCGATACCAGTATCCACAATCATTTTTGCCGATGAGTCATAGGAAAACTCTGGCAACATGATCATCGCTGACACTAGAATCAGCGTATATAGCAACGATAAGTAAAGCACCTGTTCGCGCACAGTTTCGCGAAACACATTGCTGGCGATCGCCCAAATGCGACCTAAACTTAAACTCAGATTTAAGCTAAAGTTCATAGGTCTAACAAACCCTCAAAAGTCCTAATATATTTGCATTTTAACGTAATGATCGACTATCAAACAACGCTAACCTTTATCCAAAAGTTAACCCAAGAGGTGGGCGATCGCCTACTTGCCGATTTTGAAGAAGCCAGAGTGGCGATCGCTAAGGATGATGGCAGCCTTGTCACTAAAAGCGATCGCTGGGCGGATGCCTATATCAAAGCGGCTCTCGAAAAAGAATTTCCTGAATATGGAGTCTTAACCGAAGAATCTAATCAAACCTTAGGCGCTCAAGAATATTCGTGGGTGGTCGATCCCCTTGATGGCACGACTAATTTCGCGAGGGGGATTCCGATTTGGGGGATTTCGATCTCGCTGTTACATTGCGGTACGCCCATATTTGGGTATGTCGCCATGCCGCCATTGCGACAAAATATTTATGGATGGGTGGATAAATCTAGCGATCAAAATACTTCAGCAGCATTTTTTAATGGTGTCCCGATCCACCTCCCTGAAACTTCTCCCAATCCTGATGCGCTGGGCAATTACTTTTTTAGTTCCTGTTCCCGCAGTCTCGAAAAAATGGGGCGATCGCAATTTCCCTTTAAACTGCGGATGCTCGGTGTAGCAAGTTATAACATTGTGACTGTGGCGCTTGGTTCTACGATTGGGGCGATCGAGGCAACTCCAAAAATTTGGGATATCGCCGCCGTTTGGGTCATCCTCAAAGCGATCGGCGCGATTTGGATGCCGTTAGAAAAGACTTTAGAAAAATCTTCGGAATTATCCCCAGAGATATTTCCATTACAAAGCCGTAAAGATTATAGTCAGCAAAACTTTCCCACTTTGGTAGTGAGTCATTCTCAGCTTGTAGATGTTGCCAAGGCGATGCTCGGAGAAACATGAAATTATTACTAGCGATCGCTCAGTTCAGGAATATTAAAAAACTAGGCGATCGCATGATTAGGAATTATGGGAGCATCCAGAGTGGTAGACAACTGGTTTCAGATTCAAATTGCAGACGGGCGATCGCATTCTCTGAGCCGCTAGGCAGAAATTTACTGGCAAAGGATTTAGGGGGCTTGATCGTGAATACTTTAGTAGTTTTGGGATCGAGTCCAACTAGCTCGGCTGCATATACTCTTGCATCCTCTTCCGTACCAATGCGATCGACTAAACCCAGTTCAACGGCTTGCTCACCCGTAAATACACGACCATCAGCAAACGATCGCACAGTGGCGGGGCTAAGTTTACGACCTTCAGCAACGGTTTCGACAAATTGATTGTAGCTGCTGTCGATTAGGGATTGTAGAATTACCCGTTCTTCTGGGGTGATTTCGCGATCGAACGAGAGAATATCTTTGTAAGCGCCAGACTTGATCACTTTAAAAGAAACACCAATTTTATCCAGTAGCTTTTCGATATTGTTACCGCGTAAAATTACACCGATACTGCCAGTGATTGTCCCTGCATTAGAAATAATGTAGTCCGCACCTACACCAATATAAACGCCACCACTGGCGGAAATATTGCCAAAACTAGCGACCACCTTGACTTTTTCGCGTAATCGCTTTAATGCAGCATAAATTTCTTGCGAGTCGCCAACGGTTCCCCCTGGGCTGTCGATCCGTAGCAGTAAAGCAGGGAATTTCTGCTCTTCCACAAATTCAAGAGCTTCGAGTACACGAGTCCTTGTGCCTGAACCGATCGCGCCCGTGATTTCAATGCGAGCGATTTTTTTGCGAAATTTACGTTTTAGGAAACCAAACATTAAGTTATGAGTTGTAATTATGGGATTAGCTTTTATCATCTTAGCCAATGCCACAAAAAACTTGAGCGATGCTCCTCAATCATTCTTGAATCATTCTGGTAGAAACTTTTGTCATGAAAAGCGGTATTCTGGTTACATTAATGCTAAACATTTCGCAATATATTGACAGCCCCAATGCACGAGACGGATTTTCGTAGCAGCCTTCAGACTGGAGGCGATCGCCGCAGACTCAAAACCATCATCGCGCTCACCATTGTCTATGCCGCGACAGTTGGACTGCATCTCGCCCCTTGGACTCGATGGGTACTGTTGGGACTATTTAGTATTCAGGCTTTGCGGTTAATTTTTGCACCAGACTTACCTGCGATCGCTATAGAACAGGAGATATCTCAAGAATTACCATTTTTCTCGCTGTTAGCATCCGCAAAAAATGAAGAAGCGGTGATTGCTAACCTCGTTGAAAATTTATGTCAGTTAGATTATCCCAGTGATCGCTTTGAAGTATGGATCGTTGATGACAATAGCAGCGATCGCACTCCCGAAGTTTTAGCCTCACTTAAACAAAAATTTCCCCAATTACAAACTCTACGACGGGGTGAAGATGCTCAGGGCGGCAAATCTGGAGCCTTAAATCAAGTGCTAGCCCTAACTAAGGGCGATATTATTGGGGTGTTTGACGCTGACGCTCAAGTGCCTAATGATGTGTTGCGATCGCTTGTGCCTGTATTCCAACAACCAAAAATCGGTGCGGTGCAGTTACGAAAGGCGATCGCCAATGCTTCAGAAAATTTATGGACATCGGGGCAGTCCTGCGAAATGGCTTTGGATTGGTGCTTGCAAGACTTACGGATCAGGGTGGGCGGCACTGGTGAATTACGCGGTAATGGTCAATTTGTGCGGTTGGCTGCCCTAGAAGATTGCGGGGGATGGAATGAGCAGACGATTACCGATGATCTCGATCTGACAATTCGGTTGCACTTGAGTCAATGGAATATCGCCTGCTTAAACTCTCCTGCGGTATTAGAAGAAGGAGTGGTGACGCTGAAGCAACTATGGCATCAGCGCAATCGTTGGGCGGAGGGTGGTTTTCAGCGCTATCTCGACTATTGGGATTTGTTGCTGAGCGGTAAAATGGGCTTTGGCAAAACCTTTGATGCTTCGCTCTTTTACATCAATCAATATTTATTAACCGTCGCCTTTATTCCCGATACGATCGCCGCAATTGTATTCAGACATAATCCGATGTTACCTGCGATCGCGGGTTTTTCCTTGGCGCTGAGCGCGGTGACTATGGCTTTTGGGTTGAGGCGTTCCTATCATATTTCATGGCGATCGGCGATTTGGAAAACTATCTCTGGCATGATCTATATGCTGCATTGGATTCCCGTGATTGCTAGTGTGACCTTACGGATGTGTGTATTGCCAAAGCGATTGAAATGGGTGAAGACACAGCATCAAGGCGTTATGCCGACATCAGATTTAGTCAAAGATCCAGTTTGATAGACAACTGCTGTAACAAGGTGATCTGCTCGTAAAGTGCGCGAATCAACTTCTTCGGGTTGTCAAGTGTTATAATTCAAATTAAGCTCCTCTGTGGCGTGCGTGACTACCGATAATGTGTCTTGATCGATAATTGTTTTCTAGGGGTCTTCGCAGTCTTCGCCGCAGTATACCAGATTCCGATTTGGCAACTTTAAGTTAGGCGTGGCGCTTCGGCTCCACCTGGTTTTACCGGGTCAAACAACTGAGGTAAGACGGCGTTGCGGAGGGGTGAAACCAAAATTTTTCTGTAATTTCTGCTTCCTCCAGTGCCAAGCAAAAAAAACTTTTGAAAAAAGCTTGCAATTACAGATAAACATGTTATATTAGCTAAGCGAAACAAAACAACGCGGGGTAGAGCAGCCTGGTAGCTCGTCGGGCTCATAACCCGAAGGTCGATGGTTCAAATCCGTCCTCCGCCATTCTAATAAAAAAAGCTGCACTAGGTGCAGCTTTTTTTGTGGTTTGTAAATCTATGAATTAGTGATACTTCTAAACAAATAGCCAACTGCTACGCCAATTATGAGCGCCCAAATCTGACCACTCTTGACAAAATTGTTCCAACTTTTAGTCGCATCGCCCATCATATCCTGTTTAAACTGTTGAGCAATTAGCTCCATATTGATATGTGTATGTGTATGCGCCAGATTGAAATGATTGGAAAGATCAATCGCGGATGGATCAAGTACCGCTAGGTCAATACTCGTTCCCAAACTAGTTACCAAATGGTGAGTCAAATCAAGCATAGTATTTTAGGTTTAGGATTTAATATTCAGAATTTTGATTTAGAACTGGAACTTTGTATCACGGATTTTTCACCGATAGACAAAACCACTAAGGTCATGTCATCAGTATGAGTATGCCCTTCTCCGATAAAGTTTTGCACTTCTTGGAAGATGTAGTCAAGAATCATTTGAGGACGAGTGACATCATCAGATAGGGGGAAACAATTTTGACAAGCCCAGTCTAGCGCCTTGCGGAGATTTTCTTCGTCAAAGCGATCGCCTTCAGGACTAGCCGCCTCGGTAAACCCATCGGTGTAATAGATCACTACATCCCCAGCATTTAGCCTTGTATTCCGCTCTTCATACTTAGATCCAGCTTCTAGACCAATCAATGCGCCCATTGTGTCAAGGGCATGAACACTGCGTGACTTAGCTCGCCAGTGCAGAGCGGGAGTATGGGCGGCATTACTAAAGGACAAAATCTGAGTTGCGGGATCATATTCTGAATAAAACATAGTCACGAAGCGATGGGATTTCTCAAGATCCTCATACATCACCTCATTGAGATGTTCCAAAATTTTGCTAGGTGAATGATTATTTAAGACTTCAGCGCGGAGCATTCCCCTTGTCATGGTCATGATCAAACCTGCGGGAACGCCCTTACCCATGACATCGCCAATCACAAAGCTCCAGCGATCGCCCTTCTGCATGGGAATAAAATCATAATAGTCACCACCAACTCGACTGGCGGTGGAGCAACTAGCGGCAATCTCGATGCCTTGGATTTTTGGACAATTGCGCGGTAAAAGCTGGCGTTGGATTTCTGCGCCGATCTCCATTTCCCGATCTTGACGCTCTTTTTTAATTAATTCTGTAGTAAGTTCATGATTTTCTAAGCCCACGGAGGTTTGATCGGCAACAAGACGCATCAAAGTACGCTTATTATCTGTCCATTCGTAGTCTGGCTTACGACTAAAGATATAGAGGCGACCACGCACAGAATTCTTGACTAAGACCGATGTGCCGAATAAATGTACATCTGCACCCAAATAACGGCTGACCATCTCATCAAGGGCGGTTGGACTACCAGTTAAAACCTTTTGAATAGCCCGTTCGATCGCTGTTCTTACTTGGTGAGCCTTCATACCGCCCTGATTGCGCTCAGGGCAATGTAGAGACTCTAAGCGAATCTGACCACTTGCTTTAAATAGGATCAGCGCACCGCCATCGGAATCGGTGACACGGCTGGCGATTAAGGGAATTAATTCTAAAAATTGATTGAGGTTACTAAAGCTGCGAAGAGCGTAACCCAAAAAGCTAAGCAGCTCATGGATTTTATTTTGATCCTGACTCATCCGTCTGAGCAGATCTTTGAGATCTTTCATCACCATTACAGATGCGGCATCTGGATCTGGCTGTGGTGACAATGATCTGTTTCTAGGTGGCAATGATAGCGACATACCAATGCTGCAACGCTAGGTGGTTTGGATGAAAGCTAATTTAGTCAAATAGTGTAGCCTTAGTTGGACAAAAATTAACAAACGATTTCAGTAAATTTTTTTCTGTAAGTTAGAATAGCCAAACAGACTATTGTGGTTGGTTTCCTAACATGGTTAATACTCTTCCCAAACAGACGACCACCGAACAGGACATAGAAAAAGCGATCGAGCCAGATAGCCGTGCAACGGGCTGAATTTGAGAAGCAACGCGCTGAGAGATTAGCGCAGCGACTAAGAGAGTTGGGTGAAGATCCCGACCATATTTAGCGATATCGCCATAAAACTACTTCTAGACTGTTGACGTGCAAGAAGGTGTGCAAGCTAATTTCTAAAAAAATCTCTATAAAATAGCCCCGCTATGCGCGGCTATTTTATTTTAGGAAACACAATACTTATCGTTAGTCTGTACTGACTTGACTTCGATCGCCACACCAGAATTAATTACAAACTCGCTCAGTCCAATCTCGCTTTTAGGATTGCCCCAATCGTAGGTATAACCCATTCTTGTCCAAGGATAACCACCCGTAGCGTTGTAGGACTTTGATCTTAAATCTTCAAACCATTTGACATGTTCGGGTTTGATCTGTTCTGCAAGGGCTTTTGGTAATTGCGTAAACTCACCAAAAGCAGTGCGATCGCTAGTTTCGGCATCAGCACTAGGTCGGAATAGATCCTGTGGATTTACCCAAAACTCGACAAAGCGAGTCTTGCCATTATTTGGCGGTAGTCCCAATAACTGCTCTAAGCGCAGAGTGCGATCACTCTGATTGGTTACTTTTTTCAATTCCTGTTTACAGAAATTTTGGAGTTCAGGTGCTGCTGTTACCCATGTTTGACGCGATGTATTTACTGATTGACCGACTTGAGTATCGTAACCTGTCCAACTTGTCCAAGTTGCCACCAATACTTTGCCCTTGGGAGCCGTTTTGTTTTGCCAGACTAAAGATTGATTATTTTCGGTAATGGCAACTAAATTTTTAGAAACCTCATCAAGTTCTGCAACCTGAGCATCAGCAACCGCAAGATTATATTTGTTGATCAAATCGGGAGCAGGAGTTTGAGAATGTAAACCTTGTGGTGTCAAACCAACTGCAAAGGCAAAAGCAGCGATCGCCAAAAACATGACGACAAATGTTTGAGTTGAAAACTTATATCTAGATTTCAATGCAGATGTGAAGTTCATTTTGTTGATTATTAATTTTTGTTTCTTAATCTAATATCAAAAAACCGAAAAAAACAGCCGCCATCAAAAACGTTGGCTCTGAATTGATCGCGCCTAATAATACATCAATTAACAGGTCAACTAATACATCAACTAACACATTAACTAATACATCAATCAGTCATTTTTCAGGAACAAAGAGCATCTATCGCTAGTCCTACTCAAATAGAACTCGATGGACATCTCCAGAGGTATTTATGATCGCTAGACTTACTTCAAAATTCGCAACAAAATCCACAATCATGGCATCCCTAACCATGCTAAGCATTGCGATAACCTCTCTGAGCGCTAGTCCTAGTGAAGCGTCTCCTCGCTATCGGAATAAATCGAAAACGCGATCGCCAATCACTCAAATTCAATCCCAATCGCCAACCAACCCCACCCGCCAAAATCAGGTATCTCAAGTATTTCGCTCTAATTTTAACTTGCCTGCGGGACAGGCGATCGCCACCAAAATCAATCGTCAAGATACCCTTGTCATTTCTAAGGGCGAGACAGTGAATGCGAGTCTATTGGTTGCTCAAGATATTGCAGCAACTAATGGTACGGTATTAGTCCCTGCGGGGGCGGTGATCGAAGGACAATTTGTACCTGCGGAAGGTGGTTCGAGATTTGTTGCCCAAAGGTTTACTAGTCGTGGAGCAACAGTGAGACTACAAGCTGAATCCGCTTTGATCAACGACACCAAAGATCCCCGTGCAACCAATACGGGAGCGATTTTGACTCAAGCTGGAATTGGTGGAGCCGCAGGCGCTTTACTTGGTGGTGTATTGCGGGGTAATGTGCAGATTCTGGATGTAGTTGGTGGTGCGGCGGCTGGAGTGGTTATCGGCAATGTGACAGCCCCACAGGCTACGGTAATTGAACCTAATACAGTTATTAATCTTGTGACAAAACAAACTATCACCTTTGCGGTCAGAGATGATTATTAGATACAGCCTATTTGAGCTTTAACTAGAGAAAACATTAAAAGTGGTGCAAAACGCCGCTTTTAATGTTTTTTGGGTTTAATTCGCAAAAATATGGCTAGGTCATTTTTTGTAGGAATTTGTTGATTAGGCGCGGGTAAGTGGCAAAATAAACATTTAACGTTGCGAGATTGAGGCGAAATAATGTCACTAAAAGCTGGCAAAGAGGCGCTGTTGCGGAAACACTACACTGAAGCGATCGCCATTTTGACCGAATATAGCCAAGAGAGTACCGACAAAACCTCTAAGGAATATATTCAAGCTCAAATTTGGCTGATTTCTGCATACAAAAAAACAGGACGCGCCGATAAAGCGATCGCTATTTGTGAATATCTAGAAACATCCGCCGATCCGCAGTTACAGGGATGGGCGCAAAAGTCTTTAGCCACACTCCGCGCTATTCTTGATCAGCCCGACGATCGCATCAAGCGCAATGAAGATGTTGAGGCAGTGATTAAGTCTAATCCTCGCCGCTATCGCAAAACAAACGTTAGTTTATCTCTTCCCTCCCGATATACATTTTTTCTCATCGCTGCGATTATTCTCACGCTCCTTGGAATTATCGGTTTACAGTTTGCCATTGGCTATGGCATTTCGCTAATTTTCACAACAGTCTTTACCAGCGCGTGGTTGCTGACTATTGCAATTGTTACAACGATCTTGAGTGTTTTGATATTCTTCATGTCGCCTTGGATCATTGACATCACCCAAAAGCAATATCATCGGATTCAGTGGATTACTCTTGCGGATTTGGACGAAAAAAGCCCTGAAGCAGTGGAAATGATTGAGAACTTCTGTGAAAAGTACAATATATTTGTGCCGCGATTGGGATGGATTGAAGATGATGCACCTGTAGCTTTTACTTATGGTGTGATCTCCAACTCGACCCGAATTGTGGTCAGTCGCGGCTTATTTGATTGTCTTGATGATGATGAAATTGCGGCAGTTTATGCTTATCAACTAGGGCGCATTCGCAATAAAAGTTTTGCGGTACTTACCTTTGTTTCCGCTCCCGTACAAGTTCTCTATTACATTTATGTTTTATTAAGTCGCCAAAGTTATCGCGCTAAAAGTGCCAAGCAAGTTTGGCAAGTTGCCGCAACTTTTGCTAATACGCTATATTCACTGAGCAACTATCTCTTAGTTTGGCTCTCGCAAACCAGTACCATCCTCAGCGATCGCTTTGCGTCAGAAATTACGGGGAATCCCAACGCCCTAGCGCGGGCTTTGCCGAAAATGGCGCGGCAAATGTTGCCATACAATCAACCCGCGATGCCCACTAATCGGCTGTTAGAATCGACGCGAGCCTTGGGAATTTGCGATCGCCAAACGATGACGGCGATCGGTTTAGCAATGGAAATTGCCTATGTGGGACAAACCGATCAAGATCCCTATCGAGTATTTCTATGGGAACTGTTTAATCCTTGGCGACGTTGGTTACAACTGCATTCTACGCATCCGTTAGTTGGTAAGCGATTGAAGTTTCTGTCTGGATATTCTAAACAACTAGGGCTATCAACGGAATATGACTTTGCGGAACTATTAAAAGAAGAGAAAAGACTCGATAAAAAACGCCTATATCGAAACTTCTGGCGCGATTTTATGATTCAAATTTCACCATTTATTGGTGTAGCGATCGGCGTAATTATCGCCTTAATTCTATATTTCCTATTTAATCGCTGGTTGCTACTGAGTCTATCGATGATTGGATTAGGCTTAGGATTTATGTTTCAGGGCAGTTTACGCTATCCAGACTTTCGCAAAGTTGCGGATACAGATTTAGTGAGTTTATTAATCGATCCCTATGCCAGTTATGTCCAAGGTACTCCCGTGCAGATTCCTGGGGAATTACTCGGCTATGGAACTGATGAATTTTATATTGGCTATGCCATGCGTTTGGAAGATCAAGGTGGTTTAGCCTTTATCAACTACATTCCCAATTTTCGCCAATGGTTAATCGATCCGAGCAATACAATTAAAAATCTGGAGATGTTATGCGATCGCTCCGTACTTGCATCAGGCTGGTTTCGGCGTGGACAGTTTCCGATGATTGATCTTTCGACCTTACAACCAATCATGGAGGAGCGCCCCAATCAACGCGCTTCTTTGATTAGCTATCATCAATTTTGGAATAATATTGGCAGTTCGCTATTAGTTTTATTCGGCTTGGCTCTATTACTATTAACTTCGAGATTGTTTTAAGTAACTGAATCTTAAAAACTGATGTTACTGGAACGTAGACAATGAATCTCCTGCTGCTAGCTTAAAAGGGCAACCACGGGGGATTGCCCCTATCTGTATGAATGAACCTGTAGGGGCTGCGCCCCCGTGCCAGCCCCAAAACTTGGACATCAACGAAATTCCTGCCACGAAAAAATTATCATTTAATGCTGTCAGCTAGCCAATAAATTAAAGGGGCGATCGCTAGAGCGGGTAAAAAAGAAGCCACCCGAACCTTGGCTAATTCCAATAGATTTAAGCCGAGTCCCAACAGCATTAATCCGCCGACACCAGTAACAATTAGTACCGATGGAGCATTGGCAGGATCGGGAAGACTATTTGCTAGGATTCCTGCTAATAGGGATAGAGTGCCTTGATAAAGCGCCACGGGCAAAGCTGAAAATCCTACGCCGATCCCATAGGTGCTGGCAAATACAATCGAAATAAATCCATCCAAAGCCGATTTGAGTGATAAAAGATTATGATCACCCCTTAATCCATTATTCAAACTGCCAATAATTGCCATTGGACCAATACAAAATAACAGACTCGCCGCCACAAACCCTTCAGTAAATTTGCCTTTACCCTTAAATTTGGCTTTTAGCCATTCACCCACGGTTTCTAACCGCTTTTCAATCTGACCTAATTCTCCCAATACACCCCCCACAATTAACGAAATTAGCGACAGGATGATCCCATCAAGTTCACCTACTTTAACTTTGAGTAGACTATTCGCCATATTCAGACTAATAAATATCGTAATTAGCCCGATCGCTTGTTTGAGAATTGGCAAAACTTGCGAAAGAAATCGACCGCGTAGGACTAATCCTAAAAATGTACCCGCAGCGATCGCCAAAACATTAATCCAAGTTCCACTCGTTTTTGTCCAAAAATCTAGCATTTAATTAGGTATTCGTATTTCGTGTCATACTCAATTTACAACTACTATAGCTATTCCCCAAAAACAGTGAGCCAGATCGAACAGTTCTCGATCATATCCTTACCAGATTCTCATTTACCTAATGAGGAATCTAATGGGCGATCCAATGAACGATCCCTAAATGTGTTGCTGCGATCGCTCAATTTGTCCAAGGGGTATTTTTCGCTGATTGTGGTTAATTGCAACTATCGCAGTCTTCGTCAACAAATATTAACTGGTTTAGCGGCTAAGTTTACGGATGGTGGTCTGATGTCTCAAGAGATTTGGTGGAGTTCTCCCGCACAATCTAATACTCAATCTGATACTCAATCAGACGTTCAATCCGATCAAACTCTCTATCAAAAGCTGCAAACTATTTCACGCGCAGGATTATCAGATAATATTTCCGCATTAATGTGTTTAGGACTAGAACAAATTAATGATCAGAAATTAAAAGATTTTTTCTTGGATGCAAATTTATTTCGCGATCGCCTCAAACGACAAATTAACTGCCCAATTGTCCTCTGGCTAAGCGATCGGGAACTCCGACAGTTTTATGTCCATGCGCCTGAACTTGTAAATTTAGCATCGACTCCCATCAAATTTAGTTTTTCACCTTCCGAGCTAAATCAGCGCATTAGTCAGCAAGTAGAGCGCGTATTTGAAATTGCGATCGATGCTCAAGTTCCTTTGTTTTGGCAAGACACTAAAATTGACGCTGAACTAGACATATTTTTTTATAACGAACTAGAAACTGCGCGAAAGGAGTTACAGCTTGATCGACAATATAATTCGGGTGGAAGTAAAGATGAATTGCATAGTGAGACTTTAAATGAAACTTTAAATGAGACTTTATTAGAGTTAAATGCCAAATTGGACTTTGAGCAAGGTCGCTTATTTTGGCGATCGCCTGAAGCTAAAACTCAAGATATTTATGAAGAGTCGGAAGGGAAATTGCATAGTGTATCCCAAATTTACTATCAATGCAGTCTTAGTTATTGGCGACAAGTGGAGCGATCGGTTGAATGCGGAATCGTTTTATTCTATCTAGGAAATCTTTGGTGGTATAACTCATTTCTCAGTGGACGACCACCTACATTATCTTGCGACAAGGCGAAACAGTTTTTTAAAGAGGCGATGGCGGCTTTTAGAAAAGCTAATCGGGAGGACTTAATTGCTAAATATGGTCGAACCTATAGTCTTGTTCTTTCCCAACTTAATCAATGGGACGAACTAGAACAATGGATTAAATATTTGCTCCCATTACATCAACCGTACTCTCTGGAACTTGCCCAAGATTTGGGATATTTAGCCAAAATTGCGGTTGAGAAAAAAGAATGGCTGCAAGTTAGGGGTTATGCCGAACAAGCTTTATCCATTCTCAATCATATTCCTCCTCATTTTGACAATCAAAATCTTGCCGAAAACTGGTTGCGCTGGCAACATATCCAATCAGGGGAGATGCAATTATTACTTGTCCAGAGTTATCTACAGCTTTCTGAGCTAGATCTAGCCGCAATTCTAATTACGAAAGCTATCTCTAATTTTAATCGCACTTATGACCCAAAACTCTATATTCGTCTTCTCGATACATCCCATGACATCGCCTTTGCTCAAGGACGCTATCTCGATGCTTTTCACACCAGAAAAAAACAGCGATCGCTAGAGCAGCAGTATGGACTCAGAGCCTTCATTGGTGCGGGAGTTTTACAACCAAAACAACTTTCTCCAAGTCCGACGATCGCTGAATTAGATGCAAGTAAGTTTGATGTCACTACCAGTGAAATTCAGGCTTCAGGTCGGGATCAAGATGTCGAGAAGTTAGTGGAAAGGATTCTCTCAATTGATAACTACTTGACGATTATTCATGGTGAATCAGGTGTTGGGAAAAGCTCTCTAGTAAATGCAGGGCTGATTCCTGCGCTATTGCAGCGATCGCATTCAAGACAAATTTTACTGCCGATCCAGATTCGCAACTATACAGACTGGGGCAGTGCGATGCTGCTCCAACTATCGCAGAATTTTGTTGATCGCCGAAGCGATCGCCGCACTATTCCCTCAGTTGATATAAATCCCGATCAATTGGCTAAGCGGATACTAGATACATTTAAGCAGATAACTGGGCGTGGCACACAGATCATTCTCATATTCGATCAATTTGAGGAATTCTTTTTTGACTCCAACAAACCTCTAAAAGATAAACAAAACGAGAAACAAATCTTCATTAATTTTTGGCAAAGCTGCCTGAAAATTCCCTTGCTAAAATTAGTAGTTTCCATTCGTGAAGACTATTTGCATTCTTTATTAGAACTAGAATCTTCTCGTTCTCACATTGACATCCTCAGTCGAGATTTTCGATATGCAATCAAAAATTTCTCTCAGGATCAAGCAAGGTCGCTGATTGAGAATCTTACCAAACAGGCTAATTTCCCCCTTGAAGAAATTTTAGTTGATGCGTTGGTTGAAGATTTGGCAAGCGATCGCCTGTCAGTCAGACCCATCGAATTACAACTAGTTGGCTCTCAACTGCAAACCCATAATATCAATACTCTCTCCGCGTATCAAGCGAGTGGTGGCAAACAGCGCCTAGTTGAGCAATCGGTAGAAGAAGTAATTAGAGCCTGTGGTAATGCGGCTTTTGTCGCTCAACAAGTTTTGGTTCTCCTAACCGACGATCAAGGAAAACGACCACTGCAAAACTATAGTCAGTTGCAAACTGGATTATTACCTTATTGCATTAATGATCCAAAACTAGATGTCAAACTAGATTTAGTCTTAGAAATTCTAACTGGTTCTGGACTGATATCACAGGTTTCCGAGGGAGACAATCAGCGTTATCAATTAGTGCATGATTATTTAGTTGCATTTATTCGTGCTAACCAAGAATCAGGATTAATCGCTGAATTACAAAAAGCCCGTTTTTCAGAACAAATTAGTCAAACAAGACTTGATCATCTTACCAAATTTGCCCTATCGGTCAGTATTGTCGGATTGTTTGTAATGGGGGGATTAGCTTTTAATGCCGATCGCCAACGCCAGATTGCGGAAATCCGCGAAATCAAAGCGCTAGTCTCTTCAGCAACATCAAATTTTGCGCTCAATGAACAGTTAGAAGCATTAACAACGATCCTCCAATCAGCAAAAAAATGGAAGAATACCGACTCTCAAATTGATAGAAAGCAAGTTAAAAAACTCAACTTTGAGGCTTTGCAGACGATTGTTTACAATATGCGTGAGCAATATCGGTTTGGCACAAAGAACGATGATTCCCCAATTTATACTGTAAAATCTAGTCCCGATGGCAAGATGATTGCTTACGCAGGTTATGATGGCAGTATCTACTTATCTAATATTAACGGCGAACCAATTACTGAGTTAACAGCACCTAATATTAAACACCTTCGCGAGGTTAGTTTTAGTCCAGATAGCCAAAGAATTGCATCGGTCGGGCAAGGCGATCGCAATATCCGCATTTGGGATATTGCTACAAAAAAATTGGTTAATCAATTCTATGCCCATGATGATGATATTCATCGGGTTAGTTTTCATCCTGATGGAAAAAGAATCTTGACTGGCAGTAAGGATGGAACCGTCAAAATTTGGGATAGCGATCGCGGTACGGTGATGAGAATTATCGATCCACCAAATAACATGGAGAATATTCCCATCCCTCCAAATCAGAAACCTCAACCAATCACCGATGCTAGTTTTAGTCCAGATGGTAAAATGATTGTTACGGCAAAAGGTGAGCAGATTTCTGTTTGGGATTTGCAAGGCAACTTACTAACAAGAGCGATCACCGATAACAAAACTATTTTTACTGTAAAATTTCATCCTAGTGGCAAGCTTGTGGCTTCCTCTGATAGTGACAGGATCGTGAAACTATGGCGAATAACTGATGCAACTACTAGATTGCTAACTGAACTGATTACGGGATCGAGCAGTAATAACCCTCGTGACGGTGAACTTCAACTAATCCATAAATTTGAAGGTCGTTCCAATGAAGTCTTGAGTCTGGATTTTAGTAAAAATGGTAAACAAATCGCTTTTGGTTATCAAGATGGTTCTGTCCAGATAACCGATCTCGCAGGAGATGTTAATACAAAAATAGGAAATCATAGAGAAAACGTTTTTGACGTTACCTTCAGTCAAGACGATCGTACACTCGTATCTGCAAGTAAAGATCGAAGTGTGCGACTATGGACTTTGCAAAATGCCTTGATTGATTCAAGCTATGGACATACCGATAATATCTGGGCTGTTAGTTATCGTCCAGACGGTAAAGTATTCGCTTCCGCAAGTGTAGATAAAAGTATTCGCCTATGGAATGCTGATGGAAGCTTTAAGCAGGAACTTTCAGGGCATTCAGATATAGTTTATAGTGCAGTTTATAGTGCTGACGGAACTAAGCTTGTCTCGGCTAGTCGTGATGGAAGTGCGAGGATTTGGGATGGAAAAACAGGAACTTTATTAAATGTGCTAAAAGATCATGGCGCTGAATTGATATACGCCACCTTTAGCCGTGATCAGAAGACTTTTGCCACAGTTGGATTTGACAACAAAATTAAGTTATGGCAATGGAATGATACTGACAATCCCAAATTGTTAAAAGTTCTAGATGGGCATACTAAGCTTATTTGGTCGATCTCATTTAGTCCCGATGGTCAAACTATTGCTTCCACTAGTAATGATGAAACTATCCGAATCTGGGATGTAAAGAATGGTCAAAATCTACACACAATAATGAACGCACATAAAAATGGGGGGCTTGCGATCGCCTTTAGTCCTAACGGAAAGCAGATTGCTTCGGCAGGTAAAGATAGTAAATTAAAACTATGGAATGCTCAGTCTGGAGCATCGGAACAAGAAATTATAGTCGATGACAAGCTTTGGATTTTTGGGATCAGTTATCATCCCAATGGTAAAGCGATCGCCATCGCTAACGCAGACAAAACCATCAAGATTTTTGATGTAGATACTGGCGAACTGCTAAAAACTTTAACGGGGCATCGATCAGAGGTTAATGCTTTAGCCTATAGTCCCGATGGCAAATATCTTATTTCTGGAAGTCGCGACACCTCCATCAAAAGGTGGAATGCTGAAACCCTAAATTTTGATCAACTTATGCTGCGAGGTTGTAGTCTGCTAGAAAATTATCTTAAATACAACAAAACTGTATCCTCAGAGCAGAAACAAATTTGTAATTTGTAATTTGTAGTCCGTAACCAAATACAGCCTTTTGCGCGGTGGTCAAACATATTAATCTTGAGGATTGTCCCAGACAAGCGACAATCAAGCGATAATTAAACAATATTGTTCACATTGGAATATACAAAAACTTATGAAGGTTGGCGATCGCGTTCGTATTAAAACATCATTAAATGTCTTTCATCATCCTGAACACAAAGGCAAGGCTTTTGACATCTCAGGACTAGAAGGTGAAATCGTGCGGGTACATACAGAGTGGAATGGTCGTCCGATCAGCCCCAACTATCCCTACGAAGTGCGGTTTACGCCAAAATTTGTGACGCATCTTGGCGATCACGAACTAGAAGTAGCTGGCTAACTTAGTTACAGCGCTTGGCGCTAACTTAAAACCCAGATAAAGATTTGAAAGCCTCAATAGGCTGTAATTACAAAGTTAATTACCAACCTATATTTGTGAATTTATGCCCCATAGGGAAAACTTTCATGAATATAGGTTGTTTTCTGAAAGTTTCTATGTAAGAGGTGCAGCGATGGAAGCAACAATTTTTAGTATTGTCTTTGCTGTTTTAAGTGGTACTTATATCTATCGCTCCTTTAAAATTATCGAAGAAGGGCAGATTGCCTTAGTTGAGAGATTTGGCAAATATCAAAAGACGATGGAACCGGGGATCAACATCGTTTTACCATTTCTTGATCGTATCGCCCTAATTCAAAGCTCTCGCGAACAGGTTTTGGAAATGACACCCCAGCCCTGTACTACTTCCGATAGTGTCAGCGTCAGCGTTAGCGGTGTGATGTATTGGCAGGTTGTCGATCTAAAACAAGCAAGATATAACATTGAAAACGTCGGTAAATCCTTATCCGTCTCCCTTGCTACCCAAATTCAAACTCAAATCGGGCGTTGTGATCTCGATAATATTATTGGTGGTCAAGAGCGGATTAACGGTGAGATCTTACAAGGCATTTCTAGTGATACGAAAGATTGGGGTATTAAGGTTTTACGGGTAAGACTAGGCGAAATTACAATTCCCACATCGGTGCTGCTGTCGATGGAAAAACAAAAAGCTGCTGAAATCGAAAAAAAAGCGATGATTTCCTTATCCGAAGGTGAAAAAACATCGGAAATCAAAAAAGCGGAGGCAGTAGCTCTCTCCAATAGAGTACTAGCTGAGTCAGACCGCCAAGTCCGTCTAGAGCAGACAGAAGCAATGGCTTTATCAATTGAGCGGATTGCTGATGCGATCGCTGGTCATCCCCACGGGCAAGAGGCGGTGCAGTACTTATTAGCGCAAAAATATTTAGAAATGGGACAGGCGATCGGGCAGAGTTCCAGTAGCAAAGTTTTGTTTATGGACCCACAGTCGATCCCTGGGGCAATCCAATCATTATTGGCGATGAGCGATCAAAAAGTGGTGGAGGCGATCGCCAAGAAACCATTCGGAGAGATCAGCAATATTCCACCATCTTCGCGTAACATCCCCGATATCAAAACCGCCAAGCCTCCAATTTTGCCAGACAAAACCGAGCCTCCTACCCAAGAATAAATATTTTGTAATTAATTACAATCGATATTGTCGATATACTTCACTGGCGGCGCGATGCAATAGTGAATGTCGATAAACCAGCGATCGCATATCTTCGCAATAACCACCGCCAAGCACACAACCAACGGGAAAACCTTGTGCTACGCAGGTACTCAACACCTGCATATCGCGCCGATACAGCCCTGCGTCCGTAAGGGCGAGCTTACCAAGGCGATCGCCGATATGCGGATCAACACCTGCATCGTAAAGTACTAAATCGGGCTTAACTTCACTGAGTAAATCAGGTAAGTGATTAGCAAGGGTGCGTAAATATGCATCATCTTCGATTCCTTCTGGCAAAGGAACATCACGATCGCTGATTTGTTTAATCGCTGGAAAGTTAATTTGACAATGCATCGAGAATGTAAACACACTTGAGTCGTCTTGAAAAATAAAAGCCGTGCCGTCGCCCTGATGTACATCCAAATCCACAATCAAGATTTTTTTAACTAAGCCCTCTTGTAATAACACTCGCGAGGCGATCGCCAAATCATTAAATATACAAAAACCTGAACCATAGCTAGGAAATGCATGGTGGGTTCCTCCTGCGGTATTACAGGCTAAGCCCTGCGCTAAAGCTAATCTGGCGGTTAACAATGTACCGCCAACAGCGATGCGGGTGCGATAGGCAAGTTCATGGCTCCAAGGTAGTCCAATGCGGCGTTGAGCCTTTGGTTCAAGGTTTCCTTGCCAATATGCTTCAACATATTGCCGATCGTGGACTAGGGCGATCGCTTCTAGATCTGGTAATTCGGGTATAAAAAATTGTTCGGGTTGGGCTATGCGATCGCTAAGTAACATTTCATAGAGCAGGCGAAATTTTTCCATCGGAAAACGATGGGTATTCGCGATCGGCGCAACGTAGTTCGGATGATAGATTAACGGTAAATCCATAGAAATAAATGGCTAATCAAGTTCTAACCGCGATCGCCACACCCAGAGATGTACCGATCCGCGTTGCACCCGCATTAATTAAAGCGATCGCCTGTTCTCTGGTTTTGATCCCACCCGAAGCCTTGACTCCCACCTTCCCTCGCGAGACTTCCTTCAAAAATTTCACCATTTCCACGGTTGCCCCACCCGCCCAGCCAGTGCCAGTTTTTAAAAAAGCCACACCCGCATCCATACAAACTTCGGCAGCAAGTTCCTGCTCATCAGGCGTAAGTAAGCTCAACTCTAAAATTGCTTTGACAGGTTTACCTGATTCTTGACAGATTTGGGCAATATCTTGGTGTAACAAATTGGTTTTACCAGTTTTTAGCCAACCAAAATTAATCACCACATCTAATTCCGTTGCACCATGCTCCACCGCCTCCATAGCTTCATAAAGCTTAACGTTTGATGTAGTTGCGCCACTGGGAAAGCCAATCACCGTGCAAATTTCTACTTTGGTTTTCAGTAGCCGCTCCGTAGCCCGTTTGACGTTGCAAGGATAGACACAGACACTGGCAAAGCCAAAGCGATCTGCTTCTTCACAAGCGCGATCAACTTGTTCATCGCTGGCGGCAGGGTCTAAAAGGGCGTAATCAATATAAGGAACGGGATCAATATCAGCTTGAAGCATAAAACTATACACACTTAGGCTAGAGAGAGGTTAAATTGGAGAATAGTGACTATAAGTTCTTATAATTACTTATTCATGTCATTTCTCTCGACTTATTATCAACTTATTCAAATTAGGCAAATATTAGGAAAGTCTTAAGTAAATATGCATATTTCTGAATTAGATGAACTGGAAGCCTCAGTCAGTGACCTGCTGACGATGGCAAAGGTGGAGTTAGAACAAAATCGGCTGCAACAACAACGCGATCGCCAAATTCAAGAAGCAGTATCTCAAATTGAAGCGCGTTTAAAACCATTGCTTGCCAAAATTGAGCAGGTACTGAAAGAGTTTGACCGCGAAGGTCAACAAGACAGTGAGACAAAACAAAGGCTAGAAAAAAAGGCGGCGGATATTCGACAGGAAATCGCCGAAGCACCTGCCCTAGCCGCACAGCTTGCCGATCGCCAATTGATCTTGAGCGAAGAAAGACTACTAGACGAACGCATAACCGAACAAACAGCGCAATGGCGGAGCGAATTAAAGGCTGATCTCTTAGAGATGATCGAAGAACAAAATGATTTCTTTAGCGCCACCGATGCCTCGATCGCAGTGCGGGGATATGCCAATGATTTAAAGGCGATCGGCGCACTTGAAGAAGTGGTGGAAGCCCTGATCGATCAAATAAATTCTCACAGTGAAGAAGGACCTGTGGCGCGGTTGCGTGGCAGTCATGAACAAACGCTCACCTTTATTTACAACAAAGCTCTCGAAAATCGCTCGCGTGTTGATCGCGCTCCTGATGTTCAGCCGACAACCAGACATCGCAAATCCGAAAAACGTCCCGCTTTGTATACTGACCTCGGTGGTAAGGTTTTGGTATTTGGTGGACACGATCGCTTACAAACAGCCGTCAAAAATCGGTTACGCGATTCGGCAATCAATTTAATGTGGTACACCGAGCAGGATGGTTTGCAACTTGCGGCGCAAGGTGAAAGTCAAATTGCAGGTGGCGATCTAATTATTATTGTGACGGGTTATGCCAGCCACTCACTCACTGAGAGAGCGATCGAGGCTTGCCGTCGGGCTAATAAAACCTATGAAATTGTGAATACTACAGGTATGACCAGACTATTAGAAGTAATCGAATCGGGATTAAAGGCGAAACAATTAGCGCGTCACTGGAAACAAGGTTAAAAACCGATTTAAGAATTACTTTCTACGGTCAGCTACTCTAAGAGATCCCCCTCAATCCCCCTTAAAAAGGGGGAAGAAGATAATTTAATTGATTCTCCCCCCTTTTGTAAGGGGGGCTGGGGGGGATCTAGACAATTCTTAAATGATTAAATTTTTAGTAAAAAAGTTACGATCATGGATAAACGAACTATAGAAGAACTCACGGCACTGGATATCGATCGCATTGTCGAAATGGCTTGGGAAGATCGCACGACTTTTGATACCATTTATGACCAGTTTGGCATTGCTGAATCTGAAGTCATTAAAATCATGCGTCAGTCGATGAAGCGCTCATCTTTTTTGATGTGGCGATCGCGGGTGAATGGACGCAAAACCAAACATGGCAAAACCTCTGACGCACAAAGGTTTCGTTGCGATCGCCAAGACAAACCCAAAAATCGTTAGATATAAAAGCTGAAGCGCCCACTTTGCGTAAGCATCAGCTTATTAAGGGACATAATCTCTTAACTTTGGGTTTGATTTAACTCACTAGCACTGTAAGATAACAACTACACCTTGGGGCATCTCGAATTTTGCCATATCGATCGCCATGACGCTCAATGACGACCTAACAACTTTAAATATCGAATTAGATATCGAGTTAGATAACGAATCATCGCCACTAAATCCATTAAGTCCATTGGATCTACCCCCCGAAGAGGAAATAACTCTTGCAGATCCTGATGAGATGTTGGCATTCTTAAACTCAGAGATCATCCTCGAAAGGATGCAAGCCGCCAGAGCTTTTTGTGAACTAGAAGACGATCGCGCTGTTCCCCGCCTCATCGAACTGCTGCAAGATGAATGTCCCCTAGTCCGTGTTAGTGTCGCCTATGCCCTCGGACGCAATAAAAGTGAACAGGCGATCGCGCCATTAATCAATCAACTCAGTCAAGACTGGAACGGCTATGTCCGCAAAGGGATCGTCTGGGCTTTGGGAACCTGTCACGCAGCATCAGGACTACAGCCACTAATTTCCGCCCTCAAATATGACATTACGGCGGTGCGTCTATGGGCGGCGAGTGCGCTGGGACAATTGGGTGACATTCAAGCGATCGAGCCTCTCGTTGAAGCCTTGGCTAGCGATCCGATGTCGGCTGTGCGAGGCAACTGTGCATGGTCACTGGGGAAGTTAGTCGGGCAGATGCGTAATCAAATTTCACCGCAGAGCGAGCTTTATCATGAGCTTGTGGATGCACTGATTAATGCTCTCGATGATGACGATTTGAGTGTGCAGACTGATGCGAGAAACACGTTGCGGAAGTTAGGCGATCCACGCGGATTAAAGGTGCTAGATCGCATCGAAATGGATCAAGGATATTGTGAATTTTAATTCACCCCAAACTCAAAAGAAATTTTTTGACAATGGTGCGATCGCTGCTATAGTAAGTAACTGCATATATAGATCGCTATTTCAAAGCTAAATATATAAGTATGCGAATGTAGTTTAGTGGTAAAACCTCTGCCTTCCAAGCAGATGTTGCGGGTTCGATTCCCGCCATTCGCTTTTTTGGTTTCCTGAAATAAAACAAAATG
The DNA here is from genome assembly GCA_044355035.1 of Pseudanabaena sp. Taxonomy (GTDB): domain Bacteria; phylum Cyanobacteriota; class Cyanobacteriia; order Pseudanabaenales; family Pseudanabaenaceae; genus Pseudanabaena. The sequence continues at coordinate 39,982 of JBIKYX010000006.1, forward strand.
ACACAATCAATTGCACCATCGTTAACCTTGTATGATTGTGACTTTTACCAATGGGTACAAGAAACCACAGAAAAGTTAAAGACTAAAGATTTTGACCATGTGGATTTAGAGAATTTGATAGAGGAGATCGAGAGCTTGGGAAGGTCTGAAAGGAGCGAGGTATATAACCGTTTGGCTACCCTTTTAGAGCATTTGCTTAAGCGGATGTTTGTAGATATGCCTCAAGAATTTAATGGCTGGGAGAATACAATTCGCGAACAAAGAAAGCGACTGAAACGGGCGCTTAAATTGTCCCCTAGCCTTAAAAATTATTTTACTGAAATATTTGATGAAGCGTTTGTCGATGCTCTTGAAGAAATTCGTAAGGAGAAAGGATATAAACTTGTTAAGTTTCCTGATATATGGCAGTTTAACCGTGACATTGACTCAATGCTTAATGTTAATTTCTGGGAGTAGCGATCGCTGCGATCGCATTTGACTTTGAGGAAGTGACTTAAATGTTATCGATCAATATCAAGCGATATCGCATCGATTACTTGTTTTCCATGAGATCGCGAATCACGATACTGGCAAGATTTAACCCAAATAGGGCGGGTAAATAGGAAATCGTGCCGTAATACGATCGCTTAAAATTACTGCCATCGGTTAACTGTACCGATTCACGATTTACTAACTCTTCCGAATAAACAGCAATGATATTTGCATCAGCAAAACCTTTGCGACGCAGACCTTTACGAACTTTGTAAGCAAATCGACAACAATCAGTCTCGAAAATCGGTGCAATTCTCACCTTCTGCGGATCAACGCGCCCACCCGCACCCATACTACTTGCCACCTTTACGCCATTAGTTACCGCCGCGCCCAAAAAATACAGCTTCGGTTGCAGACTGTCGATGCAGTCTAAAACCCAATCAAATTTGGGTGTGACTAGCTCTAGCATCAAGTCAGGCGTAAGAAATTCTTTGATCACCGTCAATTGGATATCAGGATTAATGTCATGCATTCGCGCCGCCATCACATCGGCTTTATGCATATCAAAAGTGCTATCGAGCGCCACAATTTGACGGTTTTTATTAGAAGGATCAACGCGATCGCCATCAATAATTGTCATCGCCCCAATCCCCGCCCGACATAAAAATTCTGCCGCAAAACTGCCGACTCCCCCCATGCCGACTACCAATACATTCGCTCGCTTTAGGTGATTGAGGCGATCGGAGCCGATCAGTAATTCTGTACGCTGTAACCAATCTGTCATGACAAAAAATAATAGTAAATAATGAAAATCAAGTAACTTGTGCAATTAAAACCAAAAATTATTAGGGCGGACTTCGCTCACCCCAGCAGCTTTCGCCCCAACAACTTTTGATTTCAATAAATCTTCACCTACATTTCTATGCAAGCAAAGCATCAAGTTGCCCTTGACGCTCTAAATTATGAATTGCATCACAACCGCCAATGTGTTGATCGTTAATGAAAATTTGTGGTACAGAACGCTTACCATCAGAACCTCTTGCCACCATTTGCGATCGCGCCGCTTCATCACCATCGATCGCATATTCAGTATAGGTTACGCCTTTTTTGTCGAGCAAATGTTTCGCTCTTATGCAAAAGGGACACATTCTCCATGTATAGATTTCAATGTTAGCCATAACAATTTCCTGAATTTATGTAGTTTAAGTTTATGTAGTCTAGGTTATTTTAACAAATCTTAATCCATACAAATTTACCAGTCTCGCAGTTTTAATGCTCAGAGGGAAATATGTTAAAATCCTCTCAAAAATATTGTAAAAATATTGGCAAGGAGAATCGCTAATGTCCATAGCATCTTCAACTTCATCTATCTATGAACAGGATTATGTTGAATGGTTGGATATTACTCTTCAACAACTCCAAAATCGCGATCTAAAATCTCTTGATTGGGAGCATTTAATCGAGGAAATCGAAGATATGGGTAGAGAGCAAAAGCATAAGGTAGAAACCTATCTGCTTAAATTATTAATTCATCTTCTCGTTTATGACTATTGGCAAACTGAAAGAGAATGGTCTGGCAAAGGTTGGGAACAAGAAATCGATAATTTTAGATTGGAGTTAGATCTACTTCTAGAATCAAAAGTTCTCTACAACCACTTATCATCGGTCATCGATAAAATTTACCAAAAAGCCAGAAAAAATGCTCTTCGCAAGTCTCGATTATCTCCTGAATTATTACCGCAAATTTGTCCCTATAGCATTACCCAAATTCTTGATCCTGAATGGCTGCCTTAAAATAGAACCAAACCCTTTTTGGTCTGGCGAAGCCAGCCTCAACTGGTTTCCCTACCCGACCAACTTACGAGCAATTTTATTTGTCCGTTCGATTAGCGTAGGCAGATCCAAGGTGGTTAATTGACCTCGATCCACGATCTTGCGACCATTAATAAAGCTATAGTCCACCGATGGCACTGGACAAAATATGAGAGCCGATACTAAATCGTGATGTGCGCCTGCAAATTGCGATCGCTCGATATCAATAGCAATAAAATCCGCCGCCATATTTTGGGCGATCGCGCCAATGTCATCACGCCCCAACACCTTCGCACCACCGAGCGTGGCTACTTCTAAAATTTCTCGCGCTGACATCGATGTCGGATCACACTCATTCACTCGCGCTAATAAAAAAGCAGTTCGCGCCTCTTGTAAAAGATTACCCGTGTCATTAGAAGCCGAACCATCCACACCCAAACCAACTGGAACCCCATGATTCAGCATCTTCCGAATTGGGGCGATTCCACTCGCTAGGCGCATATTACTGCAAGGACAATGGGCAACACCTGTGCCTGTGCGCCCAAATTTTAAAATTGAATCATCGCTCAATTTCACACAATGGGCGTGCCAGACATCATCACCTAGCCATCCCACTGATTCGGCATAGTCCCCAGGGATTTTGCCGAACTTGGCTAAACTATAATCAACATCAGACTTATTTTCGGCAAGATGGGTATGTAAACGCACACTGGTATACGATCGCGCCATTTTTGCCGATTCTCGCATTAGATCGGTCGATACAGAAAAAGGTGAACAGGGCGCAAGGGTCATACGCAGCATCGAATATCGCGCCGAATCATGATATTCCTCAATTAATCTTTGCGAATCCTTGAGAATATCAACTTCCTTCTCAACTAAGCGATCGGGAGGAAGTCCACCCATACTCTCACCCACACTCATACTGCCCCGACTAGCATGAAAACGCATCCCGATCGCTTGGATACCCGCTATCTCATCATCGAGTTTGCAATCATTGGGATAGATATATAAATGATCGCTAGCGGTCGTACAACCAGAGAGAATTAACTCCGCCGCCGCCATTTGCGAACTGATATAAATACTTTCGGAAGTGAGATTTGACCAAATCGGATAGAGAGTCTGCAACCAATTAAACAAATCGCAATTTTGAGCGGCAGGAATCACTTTTGTCAGGACTTGGAAAAAATGATGATGGGTATTCACTAACCCCGGTAGAACAATATGCTTTCCCTGTAAATCCAAGATTTCATCAGCAGTTTCAGGCAATTCCGAAGTTAACCCTACCTGTTCAATCACATTATCACGGACAAATATCGCAGCATCACGCAACTCGCGGCGATCGCGATCCATTGTCACCAAAGTATGAATATTCTTAACTAAAAGTGTTGACATTTAATTGATAATTCCTAATTCGTAATTGATAATTCGTAATTTAATACTTCCCATCGATCGCCAACAGCGTATGTAACAACACATTAGCTCCTTGAGCGCATTGCTCAGGCGACGTATATTCATCTTGGGAATGGCTAATCCCATCACGGCTTGGCACAAAAATCATCCCCATATCCGTGAAACGACCAATTTCTTGAGCATCATGTCCCGCTCGGCTCGGTAAGTAATCATAACTCAGATGTAAATTTTGACAAACCTCGGCGATCGCCTCCATTAGTTCGGGCTTAGCGAGAGTGGGTAATACATGCAGTTTTTGTTCTAAGGTAATTTGAGTGCCTGTAGTTAGCGCGATCGCTTCACATTCTTTCTCAATTTCAGAGATTAAATATTGCAGATTCTCTTCCGACAAGTCGCGTAAATCAATACTCAGATCCACTTTCGCTGGAACGACATTAGTCCCATTCGGTGAAACAGTGAGATGTCCTACGGTAGCTACTTGCTCACCTTCTGTTTCTACACCAAGACGATTAATCGCAAGTACTAATTGGGAAGCCGCCACCAGCGCATCTTTTCGCATATTCATCGGCGTTGTCCCTGCATGGTTAGGACGACCAATAATCTGCACCATATATCGATATTGACCGACAATGCCTGTGACCACACCAATTTGTTTATCCCATGCTTCTAATACTCCCCCCTGTTCAACATGCAGTTCAATAAAGGCAGCGATTTCATGGCGATCGCGTTTAGCGGTATGCAACTCTTCCCAATCACCACCGACATTTTTTAAGCAATCCTGAATGGACATACCATTTTTACGGCGATAGCGTTCAGGATCAGTTGGTGCATTCCCCGCGATCGCCTTACAGCCAATCACACTATTCTCTTCGTCAGAAAATACGATTACTTCAAAGGGATGACGCAGCCGTATCTGGTTTTCTTGAAGTACTCGTGCCACTTCGATTCCCGCCAAAACGCCCAGACAACCATCGTATCGTCCTCCCACTGGCACTGTGTCGATATGCGATCCCGTCGCCAAAGCTGCTGTGGTTGATTCTGTTCCTGCATAAGTACCAATAATATTCCCAACCGCGTCACTCCGCACCGACATCCCCGCCTCTACCATCCAGTTTTTTACCAGATTTCGCGCCAAGACATCAGCTTCCGAAAAGGCAAGCCGACAGACCCCACCATTGGGCAGTTTGCCAATTTCCGCAAGCTCATTCAGACTACGATCAAGGCGATCGCTATTAACCACCAGTTGGGAGAGCGCCAATCTGGAAATATCTTGGGTGGGGATTGTCGCAATCATGTCTGAGATTATTCCTTGAGATATGTTAAGCAGTAATTTGTGAATGCAATTGTGTATACAATATACTGTATACACAACTTATGGGCTTAACATAAGTATTAAATAATGCATTATTTTATGCAAATTGAAGCCATTTACGCTAAAGTAAAAGCGAATATTTTTGTTAAAAGTACTTCTCTCTATTGCGGTTTGCGCTAATTCCTAACCGCCAGAAAGGTCTAAAACTGTTGATTTGCGGCACTTTTAAACTTTTCTGTTAACTATACCCAGATCTTAGGAGATATCTGATTGTTGCTTTCTTCACCTCCCCCTATTCAGCGATCGCAGTCTTTGCGCGAACAGACTTATCAGGTATTGCGAACAGCGATTTTAGCTGGGGAATTTCTGGCTGGGTCGCGTTTGGTAGAGACTCAAATTGCCGAAAAGTTGCAAGTTAGCCGTACGCCAATCCGTGAAGCTTTGCAACAGTTACAACAAGAGCAGTTGGTTGTCACCGATGAAAATGGGAATTTGAGGGTGGTTAGCTTTTCGATCTCCGACGCAAAACACCTCTATCGTTGTCGGTTGGTATTAGAGCAGGAATCTGTTTCAGAAGCTTGCAAAAATGCTACGGATGGACAGCTTGCGAAAATTGAAATGGCGATTCAGCAGGCGGAAAAGGCGATCACGCAGCAACCGAATAAGTTAACTAGCTATCAATTACTCCATATCGACTATCAATTTCATCGGGCGATCGCTGAATGTTCTGGCAATCCTTGGTTAGCAATGCTACTTGATCAGTTATTCGATAAAATGGCGTTATTGCGAATGCAAACTGTGCAGCAAAATCTCAAGGTTTTAGAAATCAGTTCCGAACATCGACGCATATATGCAGCGATCGTTGAGCGTAACCATGAGCTAGCCCTAACCGCGATTACCGATCATTTAATGTCTAGCCAAGCTAGAGTGATCCGCGAAATTGAACAAATGCAAAATCAAGCATAAACATTGATGAAACTGGCTGACCAAACTGATCTAGAAATATGGCAAGCTTGGCGATCGGGAAATAGTCAAGCCTTTGGCATATTTTACGATCGCTATGGCGAGTTAGTTTATCGCTTGTCACTAAGGATTTTGGGCAGTCCTCAAGAAGCGGAGGACTTGACGCAAGAAATTTTTATTTTGCTTAGTCGCAACAATACCTATGACAGTAAACGCGGTTCAATCGCCGCTTATTTATCAGTTCTAACCAGATCGCGGGGCATTGATCGGCTGCGGAAAATGCGATCGCAACAGCAGCATCTCCAAAAATGGGAGCAGAGTATTTCCGTAGAACATGACACCAAAAACTCGTCACTGATGGAAAATGTCTCACTTAATGAACGTTCAGAAAAAGTGAAACTGGCTCTAGCAAATTTGCCTGATAAAAACCGTCAAGTTCTAGAAATGGCGTATTTTGACGGACTCAGCCAATCTGAGATAGCCAAAGCTCTAGATACGCCTTTGGGAACCGTGAAATCATGGGCGCGAAATGGATTAATTCAATTGAGAAAAAGTTTAAAAGATACGCTGGAGTGAAAATTATGATGACAGAATATAAGTATCCCCAAGAATGGGAAGAATTATTGGCTGGCTATGTTTTAGGAGATCTGGAGCCTGAAGAGGTGACAGCAATGCAGGAGATTATCGTCAATCACCCTGAAATCATTACTGAAATCGATCGCTTACAAGAAACTTTAGCAATACTGCCCCTTGGGTTAAGCCCCAGTTATCCATCAGAGGGATTGCGCGATCGCATTGCATCAGTGGCGATTCCTCAATCTGTGCAAAGTCCAATGATCGCATCAACAGAGACAGGGCTTAAAAAATCAGCAAATCGCCAAAATATCTGGAAATTAGTGTCAATCGGCTTAGGTAGCATCAGTGCGATCGCCGCGATCGCTTTAATAGCTCTCGGCTTTGACAATTACCAAATGCGCCAACAAATTGCGACTAATCAAGTAGAACTTCAGAAATATAAACAAGCGATCGCGCTCTTACAAGGTGGAGATAATCGGATGATTCCCCTCAAAGGGATGGGGGCAACTCCTGCGGCAACTGGGAGTGTGATGATCGCGCCTTCGGAAAAAATGGCGATGATCAGTATCCAAAATCTAACCCAAATCCCCCAAGAGACTAGTTATCGACTTTGGGCGATCGTTGATGGCAAAAAGGTGGATTGCGCCCAGTTTCGTCCCGATGCACAGGGTAATGTTTTTCTAAAAGTGCCATTGGGTAATGCTCTCAAACAATCTACTACGGTAATTATTACAGTCGAGCAGAACACCGACCCGAATAAAAATAGCTCCGAACCTACAGGTGAAATGGTCATGAAAGGTGAAGTTTAGCTAATCAAGTAGCGCTGAATACCGAAAAGGCTACCAATTTGTAACACAATCATTAAATAAATCCAAAATTGTGAACTTAGCGGTCATCAATCTTCACCATGCTTGGGTAATTGAAAACAAGATCTGAAAAATCGTAGGTAAGGAAATGAAATTTGAGACACCTGTACAACAAGCTTGTTACGAAAAGATTCAACCTTGGTTGAACGACTTGTACGACAATGTATATTCGCCTCCCTACGATATGCCTGTGTTTGTATTGCCCCTTGGTTCCGCCACAGCTACAGTTGAGGTTTTGCCTTGGGGGAGTACGGAGGCAATAATTTCTACTTGGTCTTATGTGGTAACTGGCGCAGAAGTAACGCAAGATTTGATGAGATTTTTACTCAAGCAAAATTCTGAGCTTCAGTTTGGTGTATTTAGCATTGATGATGATGGCGATATTCGCTTTCACACCACCCTAGTTGGCTCCACCTGCGATCGCGATGAATTGCAAACTTCGGTATCTTCTGTGTTACAAACTGCCGATAAATATGACGATGCGATCGTAGAATCTTGGGGCGGCGAACGCGCCTTAGATCGCAGTTTATAAAACTAGCTTTTCCAGACATGAAAAAATAGTACTTTCAGCCATCTTCTCGTGTTTAAATAATTAGGCTAAACTTAGTGAAGTATCTGAATTAAAGGTAAATTGCAAGCGTGAATTTTCAAACAGAATCACAGCAAAGTTGCTATACAAAACTGGCGGATTGGCTGCCTCAAGTAAGTAATTGTATTGTTAGTCCTTCCACTGGGAATCCTATTTTTAGCTTGCAATTAGGATCAGCACTTGTTTTGGTAGAAGTGCGCCCTTTTCGTGAAGTAGAATCAATTATCTATATTTGGACTTATGTAGCAACAGAAGTTGAAGTTACCAATGATTTGTTGGTGTATTTACTCAACCAAAATGATGGTTTCCGTTTTGGTGGCTTTAGTATGGCGGATGATGGTGATATCAGATTTCATGTAAGTCTGCTCGGTGCATCTTGCCAACAAAATGAATTTAACCTTGCTTTAACTGAGGTTTTAGAGAGTGCCGATCGCTACGATGATCTAATCGTCGAGCGTTGGGGTGGACGTAGAGCATCGGATGCCTTGTTTTAAATCATGTTTTGATTATGTTTTCATATTTGCCCCTATCTCAACGCGATCGCCACCCCCAACACCTTGCAGAAGTCGTGGCAAATTCAACTACCGAATTTCTCGCCCAATGCCTAGAACCAGAGAACTTAGATTTCCCTTTTGTACCAGCCTTTGGGAGTTGGGTGAAATCGCAGCAAGACGAAAACAGTGATATTGTCGCCTATGGGGTGGTTTATCATGCGACCACGGCTCCCATTGATTCTGTTCACCGTGCTGTGGCTCTAGGACTTAGCCTAAAGGAGTTACGCGATCAACAACCGCAAATTTTTGCGATGCTGCGTTCTGAAATTAAGGTGGTACTGCTTGGCTTTGGTTTAGTTGGTAAAGGCGCAGTTGGTAAAGGCGCAGTTGGTAATATCTATCAACATTTACCTGCTCAGCCACCACAGATCCATCAAGCAGTTTATGCCTGTGAACAGGTTGAAATCGAGAATTTTACAGAAGAGTTAAATTTTTTAAGGACTCTAGTGCAGATGAATAATGCCCCAGTCGATGAGTTGATCGCGGCGGTGTTACGCAACGTCTATCAAGTCCGCAAATGCGATCGCAACTGGTTAGTCCAAGCAGGTCGTAAACTTAGTCTTTTACTCAAAGATGACTACGATCGCCTTGGGGCTATTCTCCAGCAAGTCCATCCTTAGCTTTTTAGCTGGAAACTTAGAAACTAACTTGGAAACTAACTTGGAAACTATGCCAAAATGTAAATAACTATCTACAAGCTTCTTTTTACAAGCACATCGGCAATGTCTGCAATTTCCATCAAAGTCCCTAAACAAAAAGTCAAGAATCCTCCCCTTAAAGTCCATACTCTAGGCGATCGCGTATTACGTCAACCCGCTAAACGCATTAGCAAAGTCAATGACGAAATTCGTCAACTGATTGTCGATATGCTCCAAACGATGTACAGCAACGATGGGATTGGACTAGCCGCGCCCCAAGTTGGATTTAACAAACAGTTACTCGTCATCGATATTGAACTAAAGGACGAAACTAAACCGCCTCTAATCATGATTAATCCTGAAGTCAAGGCATCGGGTGGCGATCTAATTACGGGGGAAGAAGGTTGCCTGAGCATTCCCGAAGTGTTTCTTGATGTCGTGCGTCCCGATCAAGTGGAGATAAGCTATCGCGATGAAGATGGTAGACCACAGCGCCTTGTCACCAATGGTTTACTTGCCAGAGTGATTCAACATGAAATGGATCATTTAAATGGAGTTTTGTTTGTCGATCGCGTTAAGAATGCGATCGCTCTCAATAAGGAACTCAGCGCTCATGGCTTTGCCACCAAAGATGTTCAGGCGATTAAGTAAGTTGATAAAAATCTATATATTGAGTGAATATGCTGATTCAAAAATTGCTTGATTGTCCAGAGTTTATAGCTGGTGATTCAACCATCTTAAGAGAATTATTACATCCAGACAAACAAGCGATCGATCTTCGTTATAGTCTCGCCCATGCGATTTTGCCAGTGGGTGAGACTTCGCAACCACATTCCCTAACTACTTCTGAGGTCTATTACATTCTCAGTGGAATTGGAGAAATGCATATTGATGGGGAAGTTGCCGCGATCGCTTCGGGCGATGCTGTATATATTCCACCCAATGCCAAGCAATTTCTTCGCAACATCGGTGATGAACCGATTGTGTTTATTTGCATCGTTGATCCAGCTTGGCGCAAAGAAGATGAAACTATCTTTGAGTAAGGATTTAGCGAAGTGTTTGCCGAAAAGTTTTTAATGCTTCAAGGGGCGAGGCACTTAAAATACAACGCTGTAACATTCCTAAATCGAGATTTGGTAAAAACTTACTAACTGAAGATTTTTGATATTTGCGATTTTGTAAATTCAGATGATAAATATCCAGAATTCCATCTTCCCACAGCCAAACTTCAGGAACACCAAGCAAGCTATATTTCTTTAATTTCTCAGTATTGCCACTGGTCAAAATTACTTCTATGGCGAGATCAGGAATTTTTTTAGGTGAACCAAAACTATAGGATTCATCTGGTTGTAAAGATACTTGTTGGGCTTTTTCCTGAGTTGCTTGCCCCATCGGAAAAAAATCAATTTCCATCTCCAGTTCCAACAATGCGCCAATAATGGTTTTGATTAGCTCATGATCGATTGATGTGGACACAATCTCTAAAATTCCTTCGTAATAAGCTAGACGAATACCCCGTGAATCAGCAAAACCACGCTGAATCAGCTTGAACTGTTCCCATGTGATTAAGGGCTGTTCAATTCTAATTTCAGGATTTTGTTTGGGCTGAGTTAGTCGCATCTCGATAGGCGGCGTATACGCCCTTGACGTTGTACCAATTTAAGAAAATTCTAGCAATTTCTAGTGCTAGTTGCGGTTTACCTCGATCGCAAAGCCATGAGAGTAATGGATGTAGCGATCGCTCATTGAGCAAACCACCCAAAGATAATACGCCCCACAAAATCACATGAAACCATGTCATCTGAATCATCATCCGCACTTCCCATGTTGGATGCTTTAGATAAAAGACTACACCCATGCGACCGCGTTGCATCTCCACATCAACAAGGCGCGGTAACTGCTCAATCGTAAAAGCAGGATGCCAATGATAGCCGACTGCATCAGGACATTTGATTAGTTTTAAGCCCAAATTTTTAAGCCGTACCCCTAGCTCCAGATCTTCCCAACCATATTGACGAAAGCTTGGATCGAATTTTCCTGCTTTCAGTAACCAATGCTTAGCGATCGCCACATTCCCCGTGGCAAAAAAAGCTGTCGAAATATCTTGAATCTTTACTTGTGCGGAAGTGGGATTTTCAAAATTACTGGTATTAATCACTAACCCATAAGTAAAAGCGCGATCGCTATTTCCTAAAGCCTTAGCATGAGCTGACAAAAATATAGGTGTAACTACTAGATCGCTATCGATAAAGACAATAGTTTCGCCTTGTGCGATATCTATTCCAGTATTACGAGCGATCGCTGCGCCCTCATGATTTTGCTCAAACAAACGTACATGGGGAAAGTCAGAAGCATGACTCTGCAAAAATTCCACCGTGCCGTCGGTAGATCCATCATCAATAACAACGATTTCGTAGGGCTGCGAAAAATCCTGCGCTTCCATCGCCTGCAAACATTTTTGCAAGATCGGTAAGCGATTATAAGTCGGGATAACAATTGACCACATAATTCTTCTTCTTAAAATAAAAGTTGCGCGAAGCGCAACTTTTATTTTTTAGTTTCGTGATTGTTGCCAAGTTTGCCAAAGGGTCAATCCGCCCACATAGCCATAGCTCAAGGCATACAGCACCATAAATGGCATGGTGAAATAAAGCCCCTTGTTGAAAGCTAAGAATGCGGCGATCGCACTGTAAGCACATAGCCCCAGTTCGATCCACGCAGTTGCATCAAGGGGAATTTTGTAAGCCTTATTTTCCCAGCGATCGCTTTTATGCTTGATATCGAACTTGGGAGTACGGCGAAAATTTGCGCCCGTATTCGTCAAGCCAGCAAACACCGCACGAGTATTGCTCCAAGAAATCCCCGTGCCGAGAATTGCCAAGAGGAATATACGTCCGAAGCGGCGATGCCAAGATTTCGGATACAAATCCCGTTGAGCATTGAAGTATAAAAATGGGGGACCAAAGGTAGCGGGTAGCATGACAAGTGACCAAATACTCTCAAGGGAGATCCGCAAGGCGATCGCATCAGCAGGAGTAACCAGCATCAAAGGAATCGAAATCAAAATCAAGCTCAACATCAGGGGATGGGCAAAATATCCTGTCAAGTGCATTGAGGCTTGAAACTTTACGCCAAGGCTGATATCAGCTTGCCAAATTTGCGTAATTAACTTTTTCGCGCATTGAATGCTGCCTTTTGCCCAACGAAATTGCTGCAACTTGAAGGCAAGCATCGCCACGGGCAGTTCCGCAGGTGCAACAATATCATTGTCGTATACCAGTTTCCAGCCCTTGAGTTGAGCGCGATAGCTCAAGTCCATATCTTCAGCAAGGGTGTCAGCGTGCCAACCACCCGCATCGATAATCGCCGCCTTATTCCAAATTCCCGCCGTACCGTTAAAATTTAAGAAATAGCCATTTTCACATCTAGCCTGTTGCTCGATCGCAAAATGTCCATCGATTCCCGTCGATTGTAATTTTGTCAGCAGGGAATATTCAGAATTTACATGTCCCCAACGGGTTTGAACAACAGCCACCTTTGCTTCAGGAGATTCAACGTAGTGACGAATCGTATCCTTTAACCAGTTAGCTGAGGGGATAAAATCTGCATCAAAAATGGCAATGTAATTGCCCTGCACAAGAGGCATAGCTGATTGTAAAGCCCCTGCTTTAAAGCCCGTGCGATTGACCCGATGGATATATTCAATCCAAAATCCTTGATTTTTGTACTCTTGGACAGTTTCGCTGAGAATGGCTTGAGTATCGTCAATGGAGTCATCCAATACTTGAATTTGCATCCGATCGCGGGGATAATCAAGCTTACAAACGGCATCAACTAATCGGCGCGATACATAGCGCTCATTAAAAATGGGTAGTTGGATGGTAACAACGGGCAAGTCTTCAAGTGCGATCGCATAATGTACAGGCGGCTCATCGGCTAAAACATAGGAAAACTTATCGAGCCGAAACTGCTCGAAGTTATCGAAATTACTATCGAAGCTGGTATCGAAACCATTGGCAGCGATCGCGCTTGCATTTAGAGACGCATTTAGAGATGAGCTTAGGGATGGCGATATTGCTGCTTGGGCAGTTTGGTATTCTCTAACAGGTTTCGGCTGAGTAAAAACAAGCCGTTTTTGCAGAGAACGCCTAGGCTTATGGACAGCAGTTAGCCAATAAGCATTTAGCCCATAAAGTAGTAGCCACGTTGCTGCCAAAGCATTAATGGAGGCTAGGATTGCTATTAGTATCAGAATGACTCTTGACTCCTTCTTACCACACGAAGCATCAATCTTAAGGATTGATTAAACAAATTAAAGTAGCACACTAAGAAATATTACGATGCTTACCCTGTATTTGTAGAAAAATTTATGCAGATCAATAAGTATTTGTACTTTAATCTGTTTATTTTAATAAATAAGTCTGTTATTTGTCAATTAAGTTAAATTAAAATAATAAAATCGCGACCTGTTTGTTCAAAAATTTGGCTGTAGGGACTAATTTTCCATTTGCATTTTTTGCAAGGCGATCGCCGCCGCCTCTTGTTGAGCCGCTTTAATACTTTTGCCCTGTCCACGCCCCCAACAACGATCATCAAACCAAACTTCTACAGAAAACAATGGACTTTTTTTATTGGACTTTTTTTCTGCATAATCTGGCGGTAATTCCACGTTGCGATATTCAGGCAAACGTTTCCAACGCCCTTGGGTCAGCTCTTGCAAAGCCACTTTGTAATTACCTAACGCAGGAATTGCTAATAAAACCTCTGCAAAACGCTGCATCTGGGGATCGAGCCATTGGCGGATATAGGCTAAATCCTGAGTGTTGATGTAGAGAGCCGCCATTAAAGCTTCTAACGCATCGGCAAGGAGCGATCGCAAAGCTTGTGAGTCATTTCGGGCAGCATTAGAAACCACGACATATTTTTGTAATTCATAAATACCCGCTATTTCGGCAAGAGTTTTATCACTCACCAAATGCGATCGCAGCGCCGCCAAGTCTCCTACGGTGCGATCGCCATAACGCTCCTGCAAAAATAAACTCACCGACAGGCGCAACACACTATCACCGACAAATTCCAGTTGATCATTGTTATAAGTTGTTGAAAAACTGGGATGAACCAAGGCGCGATCAATCATCAGCCAGTCAAACCCGTTACGATTAGCTCGTTCTAATTTGGTTGGGTCTAGCCCCATTTGTTCTAATAAACGGAGTAATTCGCGTTGACGGCGGGGATCAATGGTTGGTTGCATGGGATTTTTTCGTAAATGATTAACAAGGGGCTTAAGCCCTTGTCTGTCTTAAAAGTACAGTTACAGATACAATTACAGCAACTTTACAAAAAAGATGATCGTAGTTTATTGCAACCATGACTAAAAGGTTTTTCTCTACACTTTGTCTAGCGTTGCTAGCCATAGTGACTACTATCTGGATTGTTGCTTGTCAGCCTACTAATCCTACTAGTAATAATTCCAGTCCTGAAAATGCTTCAACCACTTCAACAGGAGCGGGCGGCGGCGGCGTTAAAGATACATTACGTTTAGGAGCAGTTTTACCAATTACGGGAGATTTATCCTCAATTGGTGCGCCGATGATCAAGTCGATTGATTTTCTTGTCGAAACAGTGAATCAATGTGGCGGTGTATTGGGTAAGCCGATCGCCTATTTTAAGGAGGACGATCGCACCGATCCGCCCGCAGGCGCAGAAGCAATGACCAAACTGGTCAAAGTCGATAACGTTGGCGCAGTGGTTGGCTCCTTTGCTAGCAGTGTTTCTACAGCCGCTTTAGCGATCGCTGTCCCCAATAAAGTCGTGATGATTTCCCCTGGCAGTACTAGTCCCGTCTTTACTGAACGGGCGAAAAAAGGTGAATTTCAAGGCTACTGGTATCGCACTGCCCCACCTGACACCTATCAAGCCCTTGCGCTAGCCAACTTAGCCTATAAAAAAGGCGCGAAAAAAGTTGCCACATTGGTAATTAACAATGATTATGGTGTTGGTTTTGAAAAAGCCTTTGTCGAAGCCTTTGAAAAACTCGGCGGCACAATTGTTAACAAAAACAAACCCACCCGCTACGATCCCAAAGCAACCACCTTTGAAGCTGAGGCAAAAGGCGCTTTTGGTGGCAAGCCCGATGCAGTTGCTGCAATTCTCTATCCCGATAGTGGTGGTGCGGTAATTAAGGCAGCGTTTGAACAGGGTTTAACCAAAGATGTCAAAATTTTGCTTACTGACGGCGTGAAAACCGAAGATTTCCCTAAATTAATTGGCAATACCCCCGAAGGTAAATTAATATTAGCTGGTGCGATCGGTACAGTTCCTGGAGCCGATGGTAAATCTCTTGATGCATTCGCCAAGAGTTTCAAAGAAAAGACAGGTCAAGAACTCGGCGCATTTGTCCCTCACTCCTATGACGCGGCGGCTCTCGTAGCGATCGCGGCTGAAGCTGCCAAAGATGGCACTGGAGTTGGGATTAAGAGCAAAATTCGCGATGTGGCAAATGCTCCTGGACAGGAAGTCAGCGACGTGTGTGAAGCGATTAAACTTGTTAAAGCAGGCACTGAGATCAACTACCAAGGTCCAAGCGGCAACGTTGATCTTGATGAATATGGCGATGTCAAAGGTAGCTATGACGTTTGGGAAGTACAACCCACTGGCAAAATCACGGTCATTGACCGCGTTTCACCATAAAGTTCACCATCAAGTAGTTTGAGGGAGCGCGTGGCGTTCCCTCAATTCAGAACATTCTAATCCATCAATTTATTCTAGAGACATAATACCTATGGCGATCGAACTTAGCAAAGCCTCAGAGCAAGAAGTGATACCTTACAAGCCCTATTATCGTGAGGCAATCAGACAACAAGCTCTTCCCTATGCTATTTCTCTATACAAACAAGGTGAAATGGCTGGTGAACGACGTATTGAGGGTGGTGTCAGTATTTCGTTTACAGCAGTATGGCGTGTGACTAGCCTACCCTTAGACACAATTCTATGTCGTGTCACCTTTGGTGGTGATGCGGATATGAGCTATGAAATAGAGCTACAAAATGCAGAATTTGTTGGCTATTTAATTGATGTCGTTTCCAGTCTTAAAGATAAAAGTTATGCTGATTTTTCCCAATCCTTCTACAGCAAGCTATTTCGGGTAAAAGTGGTTGTTAGTGAGGGTAGTTAGATTTACCGATGATAATCCGATTGATTATCTAATTCCCACTCAAAAAACATCATTTGATGTACAATCTCAAGCTCAAATCTTGCAAAAAGAAACAAAGTCAGCTAAAGTCCTGATGCATCTTTTCTGAAGACCATAGAATAGTCAATCTTAAGGGGACTACATTGTGTCATATGCCGCCCAACGCCTTGAATCTGAACGACATTCAGAACCTACTGCTAAAAAAGTCGATCCCATGGTGATCCGAGCTGCTAAGCAGATCTACCGTTACTATGCCGACTCCTATGCCGCCCAATTGCCTCGTCCGATGGGAATTGCCATCAATCGCATTGATATGACAGGTAAACTCATTTACTCGCAGTTAATTTTGTTGCCACAAGAAAGTTTCGTGCCAATGGATTTAATTGAGTTGTCTTAATATCACTTCATCGGCTAAACCCGCCCTTACTCTTAATATGTTATCTAATTTACGATCCTAATCAATTGTGTTGTTAAGTAATTGACTAAGGGATTATAATTTCATTTAGTTATCCTTCTAAGTTCCCTTATTTGTCTGAATTAAAAATTCTATAATTGGTAATCAGTTATGACCTATGCAAATGCTTCCGTAACAGTTACAACCACAGTTACCGCCTCAGAACGTTTTCAAGACAAACTCAAAGAAAACAAAAATTTCGGAGATGCTTTAATTGAAATTTTCTCTGACCTTGTCCAGTTGGAGATCGTAACTTGGGTTGCCCATGAAGGTGATACAACCCATAAATCAGGTAATCGTTTAAGAACAACCATTAATTTGATTGATGGAGACATTGAAAATGAACTAGGGGCAGATTTCTTGCAAGGTTCTCCATATGCTGAGCTACGCGGTTTTCATGAGATTCAAGTCGAGAAAGGTGCAGAGACGATCGCTACTAATCTAAAAACATTGGTAGAAATTGGCGAAAAGGTGACAGGTCTGTTAACTAGCAAAGGTGAGCCAGAATCTGATAGTGCCGACAACTTCAGCAGCAATCGTTTACCTGCTTACAGCACTTCGCGCTAACTTAACAATCCCGGAAATATTATTGCAATTATTGCAATTTCCACAAAGCAGTGCTTTCAATAATATTTCTGTATTACAGCCGATTTAGGCTTGATTCAAATGCAAATAGTGTTTTTAAATAAACACCTTTAAGCCTACTTTTATGTCTGTTTTTTGGATTAGGGAGTATCTATGCAACAAGTTGATGGAGCCACGAATAACCAAGTTGGAAATCAAGTCGGAAATCAAGCCATTAGTGATGACACAGTCATTCAAGGCAAGTCTAAACGCAAAAAAAATCTAGGCAAGACAGATAAAGATCTTTCATCTATAAACGATGGAGCGATCAAATCAGCGTCCCCAAAAGAAGGAGCTGGCGAAAGCACATCCCTTAATAATTTCCGAGAAACCCTCAAACAAGTTTTAGAAGAAATTACTTCCCTAGAAGTCAACACGATGATTGTCGGTCGAATTACGATGTCGAGTTTTGACGCGAAGGAGTTTTATTTGCAACTGATCGAGGATGTCATGTATAAGACCGAGCGGGGGCTGCAAGATGTCAAAGAATCACTTTTAAATCGCAGTACTGAGCTTAAGAAAAAAGGTGCGTTATTACCCCAACAAAATCGTGCGCCGATGCTTCCTAAAGAAGCTCAAATTATTGATGAGTATCGGGCTGAACTGACTAGTTATAACCAAGATTTAGAAAATTATAAGGATGCTGAGAGGGCTTTTATTGATCGCCAAAATGCGACTAATTCAGAAGATAAAGTCCAATTTCAGGCAGAACAGGCTTGCTATGAACTGTTAGCCAAACAAGCATTGAAGTTAGATATTCCCAAAGACAAGGATACTGGTGAGTTGATAATCGATGGGAAAGCGCTGCGGAGTCTACGAAAGTTATGGGAGTATGAACAGTCGGTTTTAAATGGCGATCGCATTTATGCTCAGACCAAATTTTTTCTTGATGGGGATTTGACCAATCGATTTATTGATGATTTGTTTATGCCGAGCAAGAGCAAGGGCAAAATTGACCCTCAAATGGTGGGGCTTGTTTTTGATCTGCATCGCCAAGGTGTTGAGAACGCACAAAGACAATGGTCAGGGTTAATTGAGACTTGCGTAGGTTTGGTTAAAAACTTGATGCAATTCCGCAAGTGATAACCTTTAAAAGCTGATGCATCAGTTTGATTTAATAATAAATATGGAGTGATGGTGTCTACGCCAGATTGGTTGGCTATTGTTGAAGATCAAATTATTGTGAGTCTTAACCCAAACGTTTTGACTCAAATTGAACATGATAAATTTGAAGATGGCGATGAACGTACAGATTCTGATCAAGAAATTATTTATCGGCTCAACAGCCAAGCTCTATTGGGGGTATTAGCATCAAGTGTGGGGCTGTCCAAGATAAATCGTCAAGGTGCGATCGTTATTTGGACTTATTACAGTGACACAAATGAAAATTTTTTAAGTGATCCACAGAATTTATCCGAGCAGTTATCAGAGCAGTTATCCGAGCGATCGCCAATATTACGAACGGTAATCAACATTGATGGCGATATGCATCAAAAAGTTTGTTACGAGATTTTGGAGCATCCCCTCGGCGATCGCATTTTAAAAGCCCATAGTTATATCATCGGGCAGATTTCTGGACAATTTAAAACAGTAATTGGTGACTATTTAGATTCAAAATTGCGCCCCTTGTCACTGGCGACAATATCTATGGTGACAGTCCTAACTTGGTGCGATCCGTTACGAAAAATTGGTAAATACTTAAATCTTCCAGATTTTGTTTTTGGTAATTGTTGGTTGACTGTCGCTGTAGTCCCGATCACCATTTTCATAATTTGGTGGCTCAACTCAAAACTTGCATTTAGATTGCCTAGTTTGCCAAATTTTCTTAATTCTGGAGCTAAATTCAATCAACAATCTTTTCAAAAAAATCTTCAAAAATTTGGTAAATATCTGCTCAGACTTTTAGATAGCCGCATTTTCCGATTTGTGGCGATCGCCGTAATTGGCTGTTTATTTTTATGTTGGCTATTTCTTACCTTAGTGAAATTGCCTGTCGATAGTCAGATTGTGCAGGTAATTAGTATGATCGAGTCGTATATCGAACCCTATTTGCCGATCGCCATTATTAGCCTCCGCAAATTAATTATGGACAACCTCGGTACAATCTTTTTCAAATCTGCTTTCATCGTCAAATTCATCTTTGGGCGTTTCGTAAGATGATAAATAAATAGGTGCTGATTCTCCCGCGAAGCGGGGAATCAGATTCTCTCCAACTACTCAGTGAAAAACAATGACACAAATTGAGACTTGGCGATCTCAAGCCGCCGCCACCCTTGCTTTTCTTGTTCCTAAAATTGTTGGCAATACACCAACGGCAAATGATGGCTTAGTCGATGATCTGGTGAGAGCGCTCAATAACTTACCCGCTCGCCCGACCACAAGACAGCCCTACGCTGGCATCTTTCCTGCGGCGGACTTACCAACATGGCGAATTCGCGCTGCCGCTACACTGCAAGCCTCAGTACCCAAAATTACTAATGTCGAGGGTAGTGTCTATGATGGCGCGATCGATGATTTGATTCGCTTTATTAATGATTTGCCAACCCGTCCCACAGGGCGATCGCCTTATGCAGGACTTTTCGGGGCGGCGGATTTGGCGACATGGCGCAAACAAGCAGCCCAGAATTTAGCAGTGCAGATCCCGAATATCCTTGACACGAACTACACCGAAGATGACAACCGCATTGATGATCTGATTCGGGTATTGAGTAATCTGCCCCTGCGTCCAGCAATTCGGAAACCCTACGAAGGGCTGTATGAAGCACCTAATCTGCCTTCCCATCGTAAATTAGCCGCTCAGCGCTTACAACAATTAGTTGCCAATCTCCGAGATGATTTCAACCCCAAGGATGTCTTAGTTGACAACACAATTCGGATTTTAAACAATTTACCGCCCCGCCCCATTACGCAAGAACCCTATCTGGGGCTATATGGCAACACGCCCACACCTACTCCTGTTCAGACACCAGTTAGTACTTCTAGATTGATTACACAGGAGCAACTCATGGCGATCGCCCCCTACTCTAGACGAGAGCGGCTCACCCTATTGCTGCCGCATTTGAATACCACGATGCAGCGTTACAACATCACAACTCCATTGCGAAAGGCACATTTTATTGCTCAAATTGCCCATGAGAGTGATGCCTTTAACACCAACGAAGAATACGCCTCTGGTGCAGATTACGAATGGCGGAGGGATCTAGGTAATACTAGAGCTGGTGATGGCGTGAGGTTTAAGGGGCGTGGCTTAATCCAAGTTACAGGACGTGCCAATTATGCTGCTTGCGGTCAAGCATTGGGTGTGGACTTAATCAACAATCCTCAACGCTTAGCCGAATATGATCTTGCTTGCCTCAGTGCAGGTTGGTTTTGGGACAAAATGCGTCTCAATGGCGATGCTGATGCTGATGACGTGATGACGATTACTCGCTTGATCAATGGCGGCACTAACGGACTCGCTGATCGCCAATCCTATTTGGCTAGAGCTAGACGAGTTTTTGGGGCTTAGCAAGTATTTACATAATCAAAGGACTCAAACCCATGTCCTACAGTGACTTTACTACACTTGACAAGGTGCAAACTGCTTTTAACCTAACTCTAGAAGAAAATCACAATTTATTTGGAACTTTAGAAGGTATTACCCCTTCAGACTATTTGCAACAAACTCTCACAGAATATTTACCCTTAGCCACAGCGATTAATACCGAAAAATCTCGCTCTGAATTTCTGATCGCACCGATCCTTGCTGAATTGAGGCGTTTGGCTAATTATCAAATTAGCCTTTTTTCTGGTACTGAGTTTAATGTTGACAAAGACAAAGGGTTGGTAGGATATTGTGATTATTTGATTAGTTTTTCCAAGGAACAGTACTTTATCCGATCGCCAATTATGGCGATCGTGGAAGCCAAAAATGAAAACATCAAAAATGGTCTAGGGCAGTGCATTGCCGAAATGGTCGCTTCCCAAATCTTTAACCAACAGTCAGGTCGAGATTATAATGAGATTTACGGTATTGTTTCTACAGGAACCGTCTGGAAATTCTTGATTTTAAGGGAGAGCCAAGTTTTTATTGATTCTCAAGAATATTATGTGAATCAAATTGGCATGATTTTGGCAATAATGCTTCTACCTATTCAGCAATTTTTAGCTAAGGCGAGATTATGATCGGCAATCTGGGACTCTGTGGCGGACATCGTACTGGTAAGACGACTTTAGCGATCGCCCTAGCCTCTGATCTGAATATCCCATTTGTCCGCACCACCACTAGCCAAGTTTTTGCCGAGCTTGGTTTAGATCCTGCGGAACCGATGGACTTTAAAACGAGATTATTTGTCCAAAATCATGTTTTGGATGCGGCTGAAAAAGTTTGGCAAGATTCGCCTAGCCCATTTGTCAGCGATCGCACTCCCATCGACATGATTGCCTATACCCTCGGCGATATCCAAGGCAAAACCGAAGTTGATTTTGATTTACTCAACCAATATATAGATCGCTGTTATACGAGTACCAATCAATTTTTTCAAAATCTAGCGATCATTCAAGCAGGTATTCCACTTATATATGAACAAGGTAAAGCGGCGTTAAATCCCTCATACATTGAGCATATTAATGTGTTGATAATTGGGCTTTGCCAAGATTCGCGCATCAAGGCTAATGTATTTTGCAATCCTAGAGAAGCGATCGCCCTAGATCTAAGAATTCGCAATATCCTAGAAAGTGTCACTTCAACTTGAGAACAAAATCATGATTGCTGTACCGAATAATCCTAACTGGGAGTTAACATCCTATGGAGAAAGTGACGTAGTACAGTTCACCAGTATCGGTTTTGAATATGCAATCGCTACAATTTATGAAGAGGTGGAATTTTGAGATTACGAATAATTTCATTTTTTTAGCCGATTTAAATTTCTAAAAACTGGGTAAGTTGATTATTAGGATCGGCAGAAAAAATTTCAGTCGTAGGTAAGGGAAAGTGAGTTTAAAAATTCTAGAAATTATCATAAGTTTGTGGCTGCGCGATCGCCGCTTTACTAAAAGTCAAGTCGCAAATGACGAAGGCTTTACCCTGATCGAGTTAATTGTTGTGATTGTTATTCTCGGTATTCTCGCATCTCTCGCCATTCCCACTTTTCTTAATCAAACCTTTAAAGCAAAACAAACTGAAGCCAAAGTCTATGTCAGTGCGATTAACACGGCTCAGAAAGCCTACTTCACTGAAAAAACTACCTTAGCCCCAAATCTTGCTGCACTCGCGCTCGATATATTGCCTAATACGGAAAACTACAACTACACAGTAAGCACTGCACCCCAATCAGCCATAGCGGATGCAGCATCTGTAAAGCCTAGACTAAAAGCCTATGTTGGACAAGTCTATATGTACATTGAGGTAACTGCGGTTAACGAAATCAATGTGACGGCGGTATCAGTCATTTGTGAGGCGCGAAATCCCACTATAGGATCGATTACGGCTCCAACCAATGCTATATGTGATGCTGCTAGCTCCGTCAAGGTTGATTCAAAATAAGTTTCTCAGCGCAAACGGATAAAAAAATATAAGCAGGTTGATATCATCATGCTTGAATATGGGTAAGTTATTTTCACAAGCAAAAAGCTATACTTTTTGACACATAAATCCAACAAGTAAGGGATAAAGAATTATGAAATCCGACTTCAAAACCAAGCTAATCCAGCACATGCTCAACAAGAAGAATGGCGAAAAGGGTTTCACCTTGATCGAACTTCTCGTTGTTATCATCATCATCGGCATTCTAGCAGCGATCGCGCTTCCTTCTTTCCTAAACCAAACCTCTAAGGCAAAGCAAAGCGAAGCGAAAACCTACGTTGCTACTATCAACAAGACTCAACAAGCTTATTTCACTGAAAAAGGAACCTTTGCTCCTGGCTTGACTTACCTATCTCTTGGTACGCCAGCAGCCACCGACAACTACAGCTATGCTACTTTGAATAATACTACTATTGCTACGGTAACTGGAGCCGCAACCTTGAAGCCTAACTTGAAGGCTTATGTTGGTCGTATTTCCACAGGTATTATCACTTCTATTAGTGAAGTTTACAGTAACTCGATCGTCTGCGAAAGTGAGCCAAAGCCAGCTCCCTACACTGTCGTAGCAGCTGACTACCCCACAGGTAACGTTACTGTTGTTGTTACTCCTACCACTGCAACCGTCAACGGCTATCAGACTTGCAGCACAACTTTCCAAATTGCTAACTAGACTCTCCTACGCTGTGACAGATATCTGTTGATGCGAGAGACAAGAAAGAAAAGGATAAAATCTTCACTTTTGGAGCTTTTTATCCTTTTCTTTTTTTGCATTATTGTACCCAGCTTATAGAGAAAAAAATTTACCAATAAAATCTAGAATATTTTATGGATTCCATTACCAATATCCGTCAACTATTTGACGCTCATCCTTATCCGATCAATCCGATTGAGATGACCTGTGAAGATATTAACTTTTTGTTTTTACATTCACTGACCACCGCCCATTATCTGCGCGGGGATGGCTATGTTGAGTCAAAAGGAAAGGTGATTTTGGATGTGGGCTGTGGGACGGGTTATGGAAGTTTAGTTTTGGCGATCGCCAATCCCGACGCAAAAATAGTTGGCATAGATTTATCTCCAAAATCTATCGAGATTGCAATTAAGCGCTTTGAATTTCAAGGCTTAACCAATTTTGAATTTCATAGTATGTCTGTTGAAGAATTACCTAGCTTGGGAATGCAATTCGACTATATAAATTGTGATGAAACTTTATATTTGTTGCCAGATCCAGTAGCAGGTTTGCAAGTTATGGCAGCCATACTTACGCCTCAAGGTATCGTTCGGACTAATCTCCATAGTTTGTATAATCGCGCCGATGTATTTCGATCGCAAACTCTTTCGCGATTTTTAGGTTTAATGGATGGAGAAGTTGGGGATTGGGAATGTGAGATCATTCGCGATTTGATGAACTCCCTCAAAGATGGAGTTGTGATGCAGCAAACTTGGCAAAAATTTAATAATGACAACGGCAATATATGCATGAATTTTCTGCTGTATGGAGATAAGGGCTATACGATTCCGCAGATGTTTGAGATGTTAGAAACAACAAAGCTAGAATTTATCTGTATGGTAAATTGGCGACAATGGATGCTTGATGATTTATTTAAATCTATTAAATCACTGCCTGAATATATCGATTTAGTCATTAATGAAGCTTCCGATATGCAGAGTCTCCATCTCTACGAATTACTGCATCCTGTGCATCGACTTTTAGATTTTTGGTGTGGACATCCCGATCGAGAGCCACGCAATTATCAGACTTTACCTCTATCAGAAATTAGCTATAGCCAACCAGAAATTTGGCAAACCTACACCTTTCATCTCCACCCCCAATTACATACTGAAAAGTTTAAACAATTACTAGAAGCAGCAATCGCTAGCAATCAACCTTTTCCCCTGACTCAGTTCCTGAGCTGTACCTCATCTCAGTCGATTAATTTTGTTGCGCCAGCAACTCTCTGTTTATGGTTGTTATGGCAACATCCATGCTCGATGGAGCAGTTAATTCAGCATTGTCTAACCATCAAACCTGTAGATCCGTTAACCTTAAGAACGATCGCTAAGTCTGAAGCTTTTTCGCAAATACAACAAGCATTGTTGCAACTAGAGTCTTTGTTAGTGGTATTAATACAGAGAGCATAGCGCCTACGATGCTTTAGTCAATTCTAAAAAATATGAGTCGAGCGATGAGTCAAATGATGCATGAATGGCAAACACAAGCTTTTACATATTTATTACAAAAAGATTATTCAAGTGCCGCCAATATTTATGAACAGGCGATCGCTAATGAGCCAGAAGTCACTAGTCATTACTTCTATTTAGGTTTGCTTCAGTTATTGCAAGGACAAGAGACAGAAGCTCAGTTTACATGGATGGAATGTATCAATGAAGAAACTGCGATCGCCCAAATTGACACATTAACATCAGAGTTAGTTACTGTCTTATATGCAGAGGTATTGAGACAGAAAGATATTGGAGAATATGAAGCAGCTTGGTTAATCAGTCAGCATATACACGAGATCGATCAAAATAATCTTGATAACTCCTTGATTTTAGTGTGGTTATCGATCAAGTTACAAAGACTTGATGAGGAAAATCCTGTTTTTTTAGAAATTATCGAAACCTTAACCGAAAATGGTGTAGAACCTTCCATTCTTGCCTTCAATCAGAATTTGCTATGGGAGTTGTTAGCAAGTTTGCTCAAGTATGAACCCTATCCTCTATTGCTAGAATTCATAGAAGCTTGTCTTCCTTTTGTCACAGAACCGAAACCCTTTATCTATAACTTAATTAAGGCTTCTATAGAATTTGCCTATCATCAGCAAAAAGATCAACTCGCCATCTGTCTATTGAAATTATGTTTACAGCGATCGCCAGAGCATTTAGAAGTTTTGGAACATCTTTGTAGAATTTATCTCAAGATAGGTACTCATAATGATGCATTAGCAGGAGCAAGACTATATGCCAAATCAGCGAAAAAGCCTGTAGATAGACTCTTTGCGAATACTTTATTACTGGGAGTTTTGCTCACTAAAGGGGGAAATTGGCAGGAATGTCTTTCTGTATTTGCTCATCAAAAAATTCTATTCTCCGATTTAATTGCCGAAAATCCATCGGAACTCTCACAGCCAATCCTGACCCGCCTCTATATCTCTAACTACTTTAGTGCGTACATCACCGATGAGCCGAAACTGTACCGCCTTCTCCAAAATCAGATTGCCCAACTTTGTCAGGAACGTACCAAATTTGATTTGGCAGAACAGACACAAAAGTTACGGAAGCGATCGCTAACTCGCAATAGCACTCAAAAGTTGAAGATTGGCTATATTTCTAAATGCATGATTTCCCATTCCGTTGGTTGGTTAGCGCGTTGGCTCATTCAACACCACGATCGCAATCAATTTGAACTCTATGGCTATTTTCTCGCCTATCGCGAATATCCTGATAATTTACAATCATGGTACGAAAGTCAAATGGATCAGGTTTATCGTGTCGATGCAACTGGAATTCAGGAATATAGAACTATAGCCGCTAAGATTTATGAAGATGAGATAGATATTTTAATCGACCTCGACAGTATAACTTTTGATATTAGTTGTGCGGTCATGGCGGTTAGACCCGCACCAATTCAGGTTACTTGGCTGGGTTCTGACGCATCAGGAGTTCCGACAGTTGATTATTTCATCGCCGATCCCTATGTATTACCTGATTATGCTCAAGAATATTACGCAGAAAAAATCTGGCGACTACCTCAAACCTATATTGCTGTAGATGGTTTTGAGATAGGAGTTCCTAGTTTGCGCCGCGATCAACTGGATATTCCGCCTGATGCTGTAGTCTATTTCAGTGGTCAGCCTGGATTCAAGCGGCATCCTGATAATGTCCATTTACAAATGCAAATTATCAAGGCTCTTCCCAATAGTTATTTTTTAATTAAAGGATTTGGTGATCAAGAATCGCTCAAGGAATTTTTTATTGAAAAGGCGATCGCTGAAGGGGTTAGCCCAGAACAGTTAAGATTTCTCCCAATGACCTCAACCGAAGCCGAGCATCGGGCTAATTTAGCGATCGCCGATATCGTCCTCGATACTTTCCCTTACAATGGCGCAACCACGACAATGGAAACCCTATGGATGTGTATTCCCATTGTAACTAAAGTCGGTGAACAATTTGCGGCGCGAAATAGCTATACAATGATGATGAACGCTGGCATCTCGGAAGGGATTGCATGGACAGACGCAGAATATGTGGAATGGGGAATTCGGTTAGGTACGGATGCGTCTCTCCGTGAAAGTATTACCACGCGCCTAAAAGCTTCACGACAAACATCACCATTATGGAATGGAGAAAAATTTGCTCGAGAGATGGAAAATGGTTATCAGCAAATGTGGCAGCAGTATATACTCAAAGAAACTAATTAAATCCTTTAAATCTTAAAAGACAATGACCATACATCAATGGCAACCACAGGCTTATGAATATTTATTGCAAAAAGATTACACAAGGGCTATCACTATCTACGAACAGGCGATCGCCGAGGCTCCCGAAACTCCAACCAATTATTTCTATTTAGGTTTACTTCAATTACTAGCAGGGCAAGAAAAGCAAGCTCAGTTTACATGGATAGAATGCATTAACCAAGAAGCATCCACTGCACAAATAGATGTTTGGACAGATGACTTAATTGCCATTTTAGGCGCAGAAATTTCAAGGCAAAAAGATCATCAAGAATATGAAAAAGCTTGGATAATTAGTTGCTATGTCCATGAGATAGACCCAACCAATCTTAATAATTCTTTGATGTGGATTTGGTTGTCGATTAAATTACAAAAGCTTAATAGTGGTAGCTTGATTTTGATAGAAGTCATCGAAACTTTAACGGTAAATAATGTTGTCGAACCCGCTATTGATTTTAATAAAGATTTGTTGCGAGAAGTCATCGGGGATTTATTAAAGTACGAACCATATCCTCTGTTAACTGAATTTATAGAATCCAGTCTTCCTTTCCTCAGTCAAAATATTATTCCTATTTATGAGCTTTTACTTAAAGCATCACTTGAGTTAGCTTTTGACAAACGAAGATATAAACTAGCGATCGCTTTATTACAATTATGCCTGAAATTCTTGCCAGAAAATCCACCAGAGTATCTGCCTCAGAGACTATTATTAATAGAAAAAATTTGCATAATCTATCTCGAAGACCGCAACTACGATAAAGCTTTAGAATTTGCCCGATCGCTCTGTTTATTGTCTAAAGATATAAGAAATAAATGGAATCTTAATCCGAGTTATCTGACGGTGAAGATCTTGTGCGAGCAAGGAGGACATTGGCAAGAAATGCTATCTGCATTTGCAACTCATGAGTCTTTAATCTTGGCATTAATCGAGTCAAAATCAGAGAAAATTCCCATATCAATTATCAGTCAACTTTACTATGCAAACACTTTTAATCCTTATGTGAGGGATCAGCCAAGACTCAATCATCATCTCCAAAACCAGCTTGCTGAAATCTGTCAACTTAGTACCGATGTTGACTTGACTACCAAAATAGATAAGCTCCGACAGCGATCGCAATCTCGCTCTAGCAAATCCAAGAGCAAGTTAAAGATTGGCTACATTTCCAAATGTATGATGTCCCATTCTGTCGGTTGGCTATCGCGTTGGCTGATTAAATATCATGATCGCCAACAATTTCAACTTTATGGATACTTCCTGTTTTATCGCCATGCGGTTGATCCTCTGCAATCGTGGTATGAGCAGCAAATGGATCAAGTTTATCGAGTTGGTATTGATAGTGTTCAAGACTATGCAGCGATCGCAGCCAAGATTTATGAAGATGAGATTGATATTTTGATTGATCTAGACAGCATCACCTGTGACGTTAGTTGTGCGGTTATGGCTCTTAAACCTGCGCCAATTCAGATCACTTGGTTAGGTTGCGATTCGTCAGGAATCCCCACTATTGATTACTTCATCGCTGATCCCTATGTTCTGCCCGATGCTGCTCAAGAATATTACACTGAAAAAATCTGGCGATTGCCGCAAACCTATATTGCGGTCGATGGCTTTGAGGTTGGTATACCAAATTTGCGCCGAGACCAATTAGATCTTCCCGATCATGCTGTAGTTTATTTGAGCGCTCAGACCGCATACAAGCGATCGCCTGATATTATTCGATTACAAATGCAGATCATCAAAGCTGTTCCCAATAGTTACTTTTTGATTAAGGGGATAGGTGATCAAAAAGCGCTCAAGGAATTTTTTGAGGAAATTGCGATCGCTGAAAATGTTGATCCTTCCAGATTGAGATTTTTACCCCTCACTAACACAGAAGCCGAGCATCGGGCTAATTTAGCGATCGCCGATATCGTACTAGACACTTTTCCTTACAATGGCGCGACAACAACATTAGAAACCCTATGGATGTGTATTCCAATTGTGACAAAAGTGGGTGAACAATTTGCGGCGCGAAATAGCTATACAATGATGATCAATGCTGGTATCTCGGAAGGAATTGCATGGACAGACGCAGAATATGTCGAATGGGGAATTCGTTTAGGAACTGATGCAGGTCTCCGTGAAGATATTGCCACGCGCCTAAAAGCTTCACGACAAACATCACCATTATGGAATGGAGAAAAGTTTACTCGTGAGATGGAAAATGCTTATCAGCAAATGTGGCAGCAGTATATACTCAAAGAAACTAATTAAATCCTTTAAATCTTAAAAAATAATGACTATGCATCAATGGCAACCACAGGCTTACGAATATTTACTCAAAAAAGACTACGCAAGCGCGGCTAGCCTCTACGAACAAGCGATCGCTGATGCACCAGAAGATGTCATCAATTATTTCTATCTCGGCTTACTTCAGTTACTGCAAGGTCAAGAAGCTGACGCTCAATTTACTTGGATGGTTTGCATTAACGATGAAGCAGATTTTGATCAAATAGAGAATTGGACATCCCAGTTAGTTGAAATCTTATTTACAGAATCTCAAAGACAAATCGCAAATCGTGACTATGAAACGTCATGGTTAATTTGCCAACATATCCATGAAATCGATCGCAGCAATCTTGATAACTCCCTAACTTTAGTTTGGCTATCCATTCAATTACAAACCCTTGATGAACAAAGCGATGTTTTAATAGAAGTAATAGAAAACTTGACGGAAATCGATGTTTCGGAATCAGTCGCATTTAGCCGTGAATTGTTATGGCTAGTACAAGCCGAACTAGCTAGATACGAGCCATATCCACGATTAGTTGAATTCACTCAAGCTTGTCTGACCTTTGTCCAAGAACCTAAAGCTTTTGTCGCCAACTTAAGCAAACACGCTCTTGAATTAGCCTATCTTCATCAAAGAGACGAATTAGCGATCGCCTTATTAGAAATATGTCTAACTCTATTGCCAGAAGAAATATCAGTATTAGAGTGTCTTTCTAGTATTTATCTGAGAATAAATAAGCATGATCAAGCACTAGAAACCGCAAAACGTTATTTCCAACTGTCTCAGGGATTAGCCCATAATTTCTATCCCAACTATCTAATGTTAAGGGCTTTGCTCAGTAAAGGTGGCGATTGGCAAGAGTCAATGTCCCTATTTGCCACCCAACAAGCCCTACTCTCTAATCTGATTAATGAGAATCCAAGCACACTATCGCCTGCAATTATCCGTAGCCTCTATATCGTCAACTACTTTGCACCCTATATCAATGATCAAGCAAGGCTGAATCGAACTCAACAAAATCAAATAGCCGCCCTCAGTCAAGCAAATCTAAACTATGATTTATCGGCACAAATGGCTCGCTTTCAACAACGTATTAGCGGTAGAGCGCGGAACAAATCCAAAAAGCTGAAGATCGCTTACATTTCTCGATGTATGGCTACCCATTCCATTGGCTGGCTAGCACGTTGGTTGATCATGCATCGTGATCGCCAGCAATTTGAAGTGTATGGTTATTTCTTAGGTTATCGTTCCTATCCTGATCCATTACAGGAATGGTATACAACCCAGATGGATCATGTTTATCGTGCGGGTATCGATGGTTCCGATGATGCGTCCGTAGTTGCCAATAAAATCTATCAAGATCAAATTGATATTCTCATTGATTTAGATAGCATTACCTCAGATCTCGGTTGTGCAGTGATGGCGCTAAAGCCAGCCCCAATTCAAGTTAGTTGGCTCGGTTGTGATGCTTCAGGACTTCCCACGATTGATTATTTCATCGCCGATCCCTATGTGTTACCCGACTCCGCCCAAGAATATTATGCAGAAAGAATCTGGCGAGTACCCAAGACCTATATTGCAGTAGATGGTTTTGAGATTGGTGTGCCAACTTTAAGGCGCGATCGACTAGATATCCCCGCCGATGCAGTTGTTTACCTCAGCGCTCAGAATGCCTTCAAACGTCATCCTGATACGATCCGCTTGCAAATGCAAATCATCAAAGCAGTTCCCAATAGTTATTTTTTAATCAAGGGATTGGGTGATCAAGAAGCGATTAAGGAATCATTTATTAGCATTGCGATCGCTGAAGGTGTTGCTCCAGAAAAATTAAGGTTCTTGCCTATGACTGCTAGTGAGGAAGAACATCGCGCCAATTTAGGAATAGCCGATATAGTCCTTGATACCTATCCCTACAACGGCGCAACCACAACTCTAGAAACCCTATGGATGTGCATCCCAATTGTCACCAAAGTTGGTGAGCAGTTTGCAGCGCGAAATAGTTACACCATGATGGTTAATGCTGGTATTTCGGAAGGAATTGCTTGGAATGAAGCAGAATACATCGAATGGGGAATTCGGCTTGGTCAAGATGCAGCTTTGCGTAAAAATATCGCCACTCGCCTCAAAACTGGTCGTCAAACTGCACCCCTATGGAATGCCAAGCAATTCACCCGTGACATGGAAAATGCTTATCAGCAAATGTGGCAGCAATATGTGAATACCCTTGAAAGAGATTCCCAAAAAAGGATTGACAGTAATCTGAAAAATTCTGACGTATCAGCCTATTGGCAGTATGTACAAGAATGTTGTCCTCATATTAATTTGGATTCTCTAACCCATCTGAAAGCTAGTATTGCTAATACAAATTGGGAAGAGCCTGAATCATCTCTTGATTTTAACAATATTGCAGTAATGGCAATGATCGAGGCTGATAATACTCAAGACTTATCCGAGCGATCGCTGTATTGGGAATTTGCTGTACAAACACTAAAACAAGGCGTAGAACTTCCAAATGGTTATCTGTGCAAAGCAAATTTAACAGGATGTTACAGCCTCGTTGATGATTTACAGGCATCGATCATCAATCTTGCACATCAATATTTTACAGAAATCCAGAATGCAAAACATTTTGCCGAAGAAACAGGTGAATTGGGGCTTGTTTATTTCCCCCGACATGTACGCAGATGGGTGGACATTTGTCGGGAAAGACTACCAGTTATCTTGGGATCTACTAATAGTATTATTCAGGCTCATGATCTCCTCCTAGAAGTCCTTTGTTATACCCCAATATGCTATTACAATGGCAGTGGACTTAGATTTCGGCAGCTAGCTATACTGTTTAACAGGGATTCGGCTATACTGAATTTGGAAATGGGAATGGCTGGATTTTCTCATCAACAGACGGAGCATTTAGCTTATTTGCATTATGCAGCAAAATTAACCCCAAACTCACCGCAAGTCTTACAGGCTCTATACCTAGCCTACCTGAATTTACGACAGTTATCTATAGCGGAACAATGG
The DNA here is from genome assembly GCA_044355035.1 of Pseudanabaena sp. Lineage (GTDB taxonomy): Bacteria > Cyanobacteriota > Cyanobacteriia > Pseudanabaenales > Pseudanabaenaceae > Pseudanabaena. Next base: position 72,757 of record JBIKYX010000006.1, read on the forward strand.
AAAGCAATAGCTTGTGAATATGCTCAAAGCAATTCTCAAAATAACACTATCTCAAGGGATTGGGCATGGACAAACTTGAATATTGAAAGTCCTTTTACTTATGCTCCCTTTGGAGATGATTTACTGATTGCAGTCGAACCCAGTTACTTAAGTATCTCAACTATAATACTTATTGCTCAAAAAGACTGGTTTGAACCAGAAATGGAACTATGGCGAGATCGGATTGAAGTTGGTATGACCGTAATTGATGTAGGAGCAAATATAGGCGTTTACACTTATAGTGCCGCCCAAATGGTAGGAGAGAAAGGAAAGGTGATCGCGATCGAGCCTTTTTCTACTTGCATAAGTTGTCTTACAGAAACTCGCCGAATCAATCGATTTGACTGGGTTCATATTATCAGTGGTGCAGCTAGCGATCGCAATGGTACTGCAAAACTATCTCTTAACTCAAGCAGCGAATTAAATGAGATTATCCCTGATAGTACTGAAGCTACTTCATCAGATCAATTTGAGACTGTCTCCTGCATTACCATTGATAGCTTAATTGATCAAGAAAATTTAACTCGTATAGATTGGTTGAAAATTGATGCAGAAGGGCATGAAATTAATGTTTTAAGAGGCTGTAAGCGTATTTTGGCGGAATTTAAGCCTAATATTATCTATGAAAATCTTGATGGTTACGGTAAGAACAACATAGAGGTATCTGAATATTTGGCAGAACACGGCTATCATTTATTTCACTATCTGCCTTATCTAAAACATCTAGTTCCGATCACTTCAGCCGAAGAAATACAGGGAAAATTAAATATAATTGCCATATACGATCAAGGTGAAAGTAAGTTTTCACTACCTCAAAAACTGTCATCTCCAAAAATTATCGAAGAAATTTCCTCGTTGGAAATTACATCTCAAGCTGATAACAAACCAAATAATAACCTTTATAAAATTGTAATGGTTGTTTCTGGTGGACTAGAACAGTTTATTGAAAACACTATTAAAAGTATTGCCAATTGCAACATCGATCTCGGTAATGTTGAAATATTTACGCCAAGAAACGTAAAATCCGACCTTCAGAATTTGCTCCGTTCATACTCTATTGGCAAAATCACAGCGATCGAGGATATTACAAATCAGGAAGTTTTAGAAAACAACAATAACTATCACAATATTGGAACTGCTGATTTTGGGCAATTTACTATTTATAAATGGATCATCATTAAAAACTTACTCAATCAAGGCACACAAAATGTAATTTATACAGATGTAGATATTGCTTGGAGGCAGAACCCTATCGAGCTATTACAGAAAATCAACAATAACTACGACTTAGCAATTCAAACCGAAGGAGAAGCTTACTTTCCACCCCACTTCTGTACAGGGTTTATGAGTTTTGCAAATACTGTATTCTCCCATCAATTACTAGATTCTTTAATTGAATTACAAATTGAAGTTTCTGAAATTGATCCCACCTTTCATGATCAATTCGTTTTTAATACACTAGTGGACAGAAATGTCGATTTGGTAAATAATATATTTCCATTATCAGAGATACTTTTTGCTAATGGGCTAACCGCAAAATTAATGTGTACTTCTGACTCCGCCCTAGAAAAAATCCAAATAGTGCAACCTCAACCCATGATTTTTCATGCAAATTGTACAGTTGGCTTAGAAAATAAGAAAAAGATGTTGCAAAAAACAGGGAACTGGCTTTTATAATTCCTTTTGATTTTACTTGTACGATTTATGGTCAATAAGTAATTGAATATAAAATAAATATAAATATCCATAATAAATCCTGTTAACCGAGAACAAATTAATGAAATTACATATTGGTGGTGAGCAACCACACCCTGACTGGAAAATATTTGATGTTTATAAGCGTCCTGAGGTTGATTATGTTGGTAATGCTTCGGATCTGAGCCAGTTTGAAGATGAATCGATTGAAGCTATTTATACTAGTCATGTACTTGAACATTTCTACTATGCGCTTAACTATGATCTGGCTTTTACATTGGCGGAATGGTTTCGAGTACTGAAACAAGGTGGGCAATTGATGATTAGTGTGCCTGATTTGAGAACGTTGTGTTGGCTATATTCACGTCCTGACCTAGATGTACACACTCGTTTTCGGATCATGGCAATGATCTTTGGTGGACAAACCAATGAGTATGATGTGCATAAAGTAGGATTTGACTTCGATATTTTATGCATATATTTAGCAGATGCTGGATTTAGTGACTGCGTGCGTGTTAATGAATTTAATATATTTCAGGATTCTAGTATTTTACATGTGCTCGGCAATCCGATTAGTCTTAATGTAATTGCGACTAAATAGAATAGATTAGATAGGATAGATTAACTAGATATTTTAACTAATGTATTTGTATATAAATATTTATAAGGAAATGTAGTAGAGACAATTGTGGATAATAGCGAATTTTTTGGAGCAGATTTAAATAATAAAGTCCAAACATCTATCCATCTTAAACAAAAAAGTTTTCCGCTTATTGCTGTAGATGGAGTATTTTTTCAGTTGGATACAACGGGAATTGCTCGTGTCTGGACTTCATTATTGGAAGCATGGGCTAATAATGGTTTTTCTAAGCATATTATTATCTTAGATAGGGCTGGTACTGCGCCGAAAATATCTGGCTTTCGATATCGCACCTTACCTCAATATGACTATAACCAAACAGAGAGCGATCGCCAAATATTGCAGCAAATTTGTGACGAAGAGAACATTGATTTATTTATTTCAACTTACTACAGCACCCCGATTAATACCCGTTCAGTATTAATGCTGTATGACATGATTCCTGAAATAATTGGAATAAATCTTGAGGAACCGAGGTGGCGGGAAAAACATATTAGTATTGATTATGCATCTGCCTATCTTTCTATTTCTAATAACACCGCCAAAGACTTAATAAGATTCTTCCCTGCCATCTCTTCTGATTTAGTGACAGTAGCACATTGTGGAATAAATAGGAGCTTTTCGCCAGCGAGTTTGTCAGAGGTCAACTCATTCAAATCAAAATATGGAATAGCAAAGTCATACTTTATTTTAGTGGGGGCAAATGTTGGCTATAACAAAAATGCAGAGCTATTTCTTGAAGCATTTGCTAAGCTTCCCACCAAACAAAGTTTTGAGATCGTGCTTACGAGTGGTGGATTTTTGCCGAGGTATGAGTTTAGAAGTTATACGTCAGACAGCGTTGTACATATACTAAAACTCAGTGATGAGGAATTGCGAATAGCCTATGCTGGTGCGATCGCTTTGGTTTATCCCTCAAAATATGAAGGTTTTGGACTGCCCGTTCTCGAAGCCTTAGCCTGCGGTTGTCCAGTGATTACTTGTCCAAATTCTTCGATTCCAGAAGTAGCTGGCAACGCTGCGATATATGTTGATGATAGCGATGTTCATGCAATGGCTGATGCTCTCTGTGAAGTGCAGAAGCCCAGCGTCCGTCAGCGTTTAATTAGTGCTGGACTTGAGCAAGCAAAAAAATTCTCATGGACAAAAATGGCGGACACAGTTAGTTCGGCGTTAATCAATGCAACTCTGCTGCACTTAAATTTACGCAATATTAACTGGATTATTTTTCCAGATTGGTCTGTCGATGAAGAATCCCTTGGCTTAGAAATAGCCCAAGTTGTCAAGGAGATCGCCATACATCCTGATAGCGATCGCATGACTTTGTTAATCAATCATGATGGCGTGGATGAGAATGAGGCAAATTTACTGTTGTCTAGTGTCGCCATGCATCTGGTCATGGAAGAGGATCTAGAGATTCCCGAATATGTAGAAATTTCTTTGTTAGGAGGGCTTGCTGAAATCCAGTGGCGATCGCTATTACCTCGCATTAGAGCTTGTATATGTCTAGAGAATGAAAACAAACAAAATCGCGAAGAGATAATCACTATTGATGTACCAATAATTTCCATTCTAGATATCAATGAAATGTCTAAATATCCAAAAAGATTTGCTCCTGATTACAAACTTCAGTACAAATCTAAAGAATATCAAATTGGGAATCATAAAATTCTTTTACCATTAGATCATCTTCTTGATAAATATCAAGCTAATTGGAAAAGATATGACACAGTATTAGGTGATGTCGCTCGGATTGTGTTCCAAAAATACCCTGAATCTACGGCTATTGATATAGGCGCTAATGTTGGTGATACTGCTGCTTTAATTAATAGAGATATTCATGTGCCGATTCTTTGTATAGAAGGACATCCTGACTTTATACCTTTCCTAGAATACAATGCCACTCAGATTGGTGATATCGAGATCGCTCCATATTTTGTCGGTGAAGACGGTGAGAGTATTTCACTAGCGAACATATCTACCGATGGTGGTACGGCTTCAATTGTTAATTCTGTTAATGATGCTTTCTCGCACGATCGCATTATTTTAAAAAGTCTATCAACACTCATTGAGCTATATCCCAAGTTTCAATCTACTAAGCTATTAAAAATAGATGTAGATGGGTATGACTTCGATATTATTAATAAATCTATAGACACGATTAGTTTATTACAACCGATCATTTGTTTTGAATATGACACTAGTTTTAGAGCAAGTGGTAAAACTGAATCTTTAAACGCTGTAGAAAATTTATTTAAGATTGGTTACAGTTATTTCTTGGTATATGATAATTTCGGCAACTATCTGATGCATTTAACGGAAAAAGATAGTGAAAAGTTTGTTGATTTAAATGCTTACTTAAATTGTAATCATCACAAAAGTGGGAAACCCGTAGTTTTCTATTTTGATGTTTATGCTTTTCCCGTAGTTGATTTTGATTTGTTTTCAGCAGTTAGAGATATTGAAGTCAATGACTAAATTAGCAATCTAGACTATTCATCCCACTGAAATCTGGTATCGCTTCAGCAGGATTCTCTGGGCGGCATTTTCCGATAGGGCTGAAGAAAAAAGCGATTTTGTGTCATCTTTTCTTGATGTCGGATTAAAGTAGAGGAGATCATATTCTTTAGTTGATTTCTGTGCAAGAAGATTTTCGGTTAATTGTTGATTTAGTAACTGTTCTGGCGGCGGCTTCCTTTGGTGGATTACTGGCGGCGGCGCTGCGATTACCCGTTTTGTTGGGCTACATCTTTGGTGGCATCATCGTTGGTCCCACAGGCTTGGGGCTGATCAAAGAACTGGTTCAGGTCGAAACCCTTGCTCAGTTTGGGGTTGCCTTTTTGCTGTTTGCCCTAGGCGTAGAGTTTTCGCTAAAACAGTTAAACAAGGTAAGGGCGATCGCTCTTGGCGGCGGCACATTACAAATTCTGTTAACGATCGCTTTGACTACTGCCGTATCGGTATTTGTGGGCTGGGTCGAGACTCCAACCCAAGGCATTTTTCTGGGCGGAATTTTGTCACTGTCATCAACGGCGGTGGTGCTGCGAAGTTTGATGGAAACTAACGAAACCGAGTCTGCACAGGGACAGGTGACTTTAGGGATATTGATCATCCAAGATTTAGCCCTAGGATTGATGTTAGCGGTATTACCTGCGCTGGATCATCCTGAGTCCGTGGGAACTGCTGTGGCAAAAGCTTTAGCCGTAACTGCTTTATTTGCAGGGGCAGCGATCGTGGCGGGGATTTGGTTGATACCGCCATTTTTGCGGTGGGTAGCCAGTACCGAGAGTCGTGAATTATTTTTGTTGAGTGTAATCGTCCTTTGTCTGGGAATTGCTCTCCTGACCGAGCATTTGGGCTTATCGATTGAAATGGGCGCATTCGTAGCGGGTTTGATGATCTCAGAGGTGGAATATGCCGATCAAGCCCTCACCTATGTCGAGCCTCTACGCGATGTATTTGCCACGTTATTTTTTGCGGCGATCGGAATGCTAATCGATCCCGTATTTTTAATCCAAAATTGGGAATTAATTCTGAGTTTGGTAGCGATCGTCATGATCGGCAAATTCTTGATTGTTGTGCCATTAGTAAGCATTTTTCGATACCCACTGCGGGTTGCCATCTTTGCAGGGCTAGGACTAGCTCAAATTGGAGAATTTTCCTTCGTACTGGCTAGCGAAGGTCAAAAGTTAGGTTTGGTTTCCCGCCGTGTTTATTTGCTGATTTTGGGAACGACAGCAGTAACTTTGATGGTCACGCCGTTCTTGCTGAAAGCAACACCACAGATTTTAAGCCTGCTAGAAAAAGTGCCATTTCTGAAGGCTTGGATGAACAAATTAGATATGCCACAGGAAATTTCTGCTAATGCCCAACTCAAGGATCATGTGGTGGTCTGTGGCTATGGTCGAATAGGGCAGGGAATTGTGACATTACTGCAATCGAAAGGATATCCCGTACTCGTAATCGAAGAATCAGAATCGAAAGTACAGATCTTGCGATCGCAAAATATCCCCTATTTATACGGTAATTGCGCCAGTCCCTTAGTTCTCGAAAAAGCGGAAATTGACCATGCGCGATCGATGTTAATAGCCATTTCCGACCCGATCGCCACTCGATTATGTGTTCAGAGAGCCGTGAGTATATCTCCAGAGATTGACATTGTGGCAAGGGCGAAAAAGGATGCTGATATTGATACGCTTTATCAACTGGGAGCTAAGGAAGTTGTCCATCCCACCTTTGAAGCGAGCTTAGAATTATCGACCCACTTGCTTATTTGTTTAGGTGAAAGTGTCAAAGATATTCAATCTGAAATTATTGCCGTGCGGCGTAGTCGCTATGCGAATTTCCGTCCCGAAATTGCCTGTGTATTACCTGTAATTGCAACAATATCGGGGCAAGATTGAAGGGCGATCGGCAAATCAAACTAAAGGTATAAACTTTTGATAAAATTTATTTGAATAACAATACAGTTTATGTTATCTTATACAGAGTAAAATACGACTTATACCAAAGAAGTATTTTAAAAACGGGTTAAGATGGCTTTGCTATTGAGCCTTGGGGGGACATCAATTTAGCCTGTCCTTTAGTCAGCGTATAAGTACTAAATCAAACAATTCACCCTCATATAGGAAATATCATGAGCAGCAGTCAGAACACAGCCTCAATTTTCAGCACAAATACTGGAGCCGATGCCTCAGTTTTTGAACTTCTTCATCCTGATTTATTAGGATTAGTTAAATCCAAACTTCAATACGCAGCAGCTACTCCTGACTTGTTTACTCAAGTATTTGGTGATAAAGCAAATACGGTTGAATTGCAAACCGTGCGATCGCAATGGTCACTAGGTGATTTCACGAATCTCCCCTCTGTCAAAATTCTCTCGGCAGCTAATACAAATGGTGCTGTGGGCGCTTATGTCAATCAAACAGTTTATTTGTCTGATGCACTTTTTCAACCAAACGCCGCTCCAACCAGTTCAGTCTTTGGTGCGGCAGGTGTTCTAGTTGAAGAGACTTTTCACTTTCTTGATAGTCTTGTCGGTTCTGATACAGAGGGAGATGAAGGTGAGTACGCAAAGGATTTGATATTTGGGGTTTCTCTAAGTGACAGTGAATTAAATCGCGTCAAATCTGAAGACGACAGAGGTTTTATCACAGTCGCTGATCAACAAGTTTTGGCAGAACTGGCTTTCGACTATGCAGGGAACACATTAGGAACAGCCCGTGCGGTCACAGTCAGTTCATCGACAACCACATTCCGAGACTGGGTAGGTCGTACCGACACAAATGACTACTATCGATTTAGCCTTGGCGGTACAAGCAACCTGAATCTATCTCTTACAGGATTGACAGCAGATGCTGATGTGCAATTGCTCAACAGCGCAGGTACAGTGCTTAGAACCTCAAATAGAACTGGTAGTAGTTCAGAATTTATCACCCAACAATTGGTTGCTGGCACATATTACGTTCGTGTGTATCCATATAGTAGTAATTCCACTTACTACAACCTCGGTTTATCTGCGATACCTGTTGTCCCTCCTGCTCCTCCCGCTCCACCTGACTATGCAGGGAACACATTAGGAACAGCCCGTGCGGTCACAGTCAGTTCATCGACAACCACATTCCGAGACTGGATAGGTCGTACCGACACAAATGACTACTATCGATTTAGCCTTGGCGGTACAAGCAACCTGAATCTATCTCTTACAGGATTGACAGCAGATGCTGATGTGCAATTGCTCAACAGCGCAGGT
>JBIKYX010000051.1:0-29582 GCA_044355035.1 Pseudanabaena sp.
ATAATTCTGAGTTTAAGAGCTTTAGTTTTAACTTCTACGCGTTGGGAGCAATTCTGGCAAAATCTCAATCAGTATGGGTTTCCTGTTGCCACTTAATAAGTGTATTATATTAAGGTCGCACCCCTTTTGAAGGTAGCATCAAAGAAGCTTACCGCGTACTTGCAGAGCAAGATCCAGCTAGGAAGCGACCATTTGATATAGAAAACTATCTTGAGCAGAACAATATATTTCGTAGTCGAGTCTTGAGCCAGTTTACGACATATCGAACAGAATGGAGAAATCCATCGACACATGACTATAAATTAGATTTTGATGAAAGCGAAGCATTTTTAGCAATAATTTCAGTTTCAGCTTTTGCTTGTTTGCTGCTTGATCATATTGCCGAGCGACTTGCATTTAAGCAATCTCAGGCTGAAGCAGAGGAACGGAAGACGACATTAGCAGCAAGTTTGTTGGAGTCAATGAACCCTGATTTGCTTGTTCGACTAACAGAGCTTATAACACAGTTCTGCTCGATTCATCAACCTCCAGCCACTTCCATGCACGAAGTTCATTTTATAGGAGCTCTTCACGGGTTCCTTTCCTCAGCCGCTCCAGATTTAGGCGTACAAACGGAAGTCAAACTTGATAAATTGCGTGCAGATTTATTAGTTGCGTGTGGTGATGAAAGAGTTGTAATTGAAGTCAAGCTAAACCGAAGATTTGCACGCCGAAACTACTTAAATGCAGTTTCACAAGTTGAAAATTATCTGCTTATTGGTGGGATGAAAAATGGTATCGTTTTATTCCTTCCAGACGCTCCAAGTGAGATGGAGATAGAGTCATTAGTCAAAGGAATAGATAGCAAGATCATTGTATTAATGCCAGTGAGATCGGATGTTTAACTCAAATAACACAACAGCAACTAACGTTAAAAATGATTGTATAGAAATAGTGACAGACAGCATTAGCGATCGCGATAAACTTCACGGCGATGACCAACTGAGACAACCACAACAACCAAAACCTTATCAACAATTCGATAGAGAACGCGATAATTTCCTACCCTGACCCGATAAATATCCTTTTCTCCTGATAGCTTCTTGACTCCGATGGGTCTTGGCTCATTGGCTAATGATTGAATCGTGAACGATATATCCTGACGAACTTCAACCGACAAAGCTTTTATTTGTCGTGCCGCTTTTGGCAATATTTGCACCTCATAGGACATCTAAACTAACTCTCCCACCACTGATTCCCAAAGAATTGGCTGCTCACCTAAGCTTTCTGACTCAGCGATCGCCTCTAGAGCATCCTGCAAATCTAAACGATCTTCTAACTCAGTCTCTTCTAAAAAATCCACCAACTCTCTAGGCGTAGTATCCAAAATTCGCGCCAACGTGAAAATTGAGATCTGCGGCGTATCGTTGAAATAGAGCAAACTATGCGAATCTTCGCGCTTTAACCATGCCAAAAAGCGATCGGGCGTAGTTCCCAAAACATCTGCTGAAGTTGTTAATTCAACCGTCAACCTTGCCATAATTTTACTCAACAGCTAAAAAACAAGGGGCATAAGTGCCATCTAGATTTGATTGTACTCTAAACCTTCAGCATAATCATCATCAACTTCCTAACCAAAACGAGATCGCCAGTTTATAAATCTTTACGAAAGATGAGAATGGTTCTATTACTATTTTGAGCGATCGCTTCAGGAATATTGCCGTGGATAATTTGCTGTAACAGCCCTTCATTACTTGCGCCTAGCATAATCACATCGCTACGTTGCTGATTGGCGAGATCAACGATCGCATCGGTAATGGATGTAGAACATACGGAGATTGTACCAGCAGAAAAATTACAAGTCTTGTACAATAAATCGGCATATTTCTCCAATTGACTAATATCATAATCCTTGTCATTGGGTGAAAAGACTTGACACAGATAAATTTCAGGATAGGGCGATAGGTTAATCAGCGCAGGAAGTAATAATATTGCTTGCTCTGCATTTACATCAGTATTTGCACCACTAGCAATGGGAACTAGCCAACGATTAAAGGAAATTTGTGGCTTTTTGAATTCTTGTTTAAAAGGATTAAATTTTTGGAGGCGATCGCTAAATTTGACGACCATGACATCACAATGGGCTTGCTTTAGGATTGTATCGACGATATCGTCCCAGAGTCGTTCAGGATTAATCGATTTACCATGCCAACCAATGAGAAGTAGATCAAGGCGATCGCTAGCAACTTCTAAAATCGTTTGGGCAACATCATGGGCAATCCTTATCTCTGTATGCAAGGAAACTTCTTGACTGATGGCGGCGATTCTCGCTAATTCTAGTAGCTCCAAGCTAGGATTTAAATCTACATGAGTTTCGGATAGAGATAGATGATTTGCCAAGGTAATCACATGCAGACATTCGATCTCATAGTTCCGTGCTTTAGCGATCGCTAATCCAATTTCAATTAGATAAGGCGCAGTTTGGAGATTACTCAAGGGTAGGAGAATGCGACCTTTACCAGTGGCTACATCACGCCTTTGATAGACCAAATAGGAAGGCTTGTTAATTTGCGAACTTACACCGCGAAGTCTCTTGGATTGGGCGCGTAAAATGTCACTGCGGGTGATAATTCCCACCAGTTTATGGCGATCAATTACGGGTAAACGCGATAATTTATAATAGGAGAGTAGATAGAGAACTTGCGATAAACTTTCTTCAGGATTGACCGTAATCGGGTTTGGAGTCATGATTTGGGAAATGGCAATATCAGATGATAGGCTTCGTTCTTGGATTTTGCCCAAATCCATTTGGGTGATGATGCCTACTAAATGAGCAGTATTATCATGGGCTACCACTGGAAATCCACGATGTCGCGATCGCCCAAAAGCCTGCATTGCTTCATTAATACTTAGGCGATCGGGCATGGTCTCCACCTGTCTCTGCATGACATCCGATGCATTCAATCCATCCCACAAGCCTTCCGTAACTACTTCCGTTTGCAGATAAATACCCTTTAATTCCAATAAATGGGTGTACAAAGAGCCAGGGGCATATTTTTCGGCACAAAGATAGGCGACTACGCTGGTAATCATCAGAGGCAAAATAATATTAAAATCCATCGTAATTTCAAAAACAATCACAAAGGCGGTAATTGGTACTTTTGCCACTGCACCAAAAAAAGCTCCCATTCCTGATAGAGCGTAAGTAGATAAAGTTCCAATTCCTAACCATGTATGTTCCAAATTACCGACTAATGAGCCAAGAGATGCTCCTAAAATCAAACTTGGTACAAATAGCCCCCCTGGGGTTTCGGCACTACAGGCAATCAAGGTCAAGATGAATCGGACGGCAAAGGTTCCGATGGTCACTAGCCAATCCGACTGTCCCGTAGCTAGAAACAACTGTAAACCTGTGCTATCTCGAAAATCACTGGGCAGCATCGTGATCGCCAGCCCTGACAAACAACCTGCGATCGCAATTCGCCATGACAATCGCATCTTAAAAAAGCGGCGATTCCATTGAGTGACGGCGATAATCCCATGATTAAAAAATGCAGCAAACCAACCCACTAATAAACCAAGCAATAATAAAAAGGGAATCTCTTGTGCCGAAAAATTCACTTGGGGAATAACTTGACTCAATCCCGATCCTGTCAAAATTCGCGATACCACCCCACCGATAAAGGAAGCCAGAATCGCGGTTCCCAAGGTCAAGCTAGACACATCATGGAGCAGTTCCTCAATTACAAACAACACCCCTGCGATCGGCGCGTTAAATCCTGCGGCAAGCCCTGCGGCGGCTCCTGCGGCAATTAATTGACGCTGATATTCAGGAGAATTCGGAATCCATAAACTCACCTGTCCTGCGATCGCCGCACCAATCTGCACCGTTGGTCCCTGACGACCGAGGGCAAGCCCTGAACCAAGGGAAAGAATTGTACTCACAATCTTGACTACGGCGACACGCAAATTTAAAGCGATCGGAACATAACCAAGCGCCGCCTTCACCTGTGGAATACCACTACCCGCCGCTTCAGGCGCAAACTTCTCAATTAAGAATCCCGATAAAAAACCTCCCACCAAACCAATTATAGGCAAAGCAATCCATGCAGGAATTTCATTGGCAAGATGTACGCGCCATCCCCCTAACCAGCCGATTCCCTGTTTGAGCAATACGGCGGCTAAACCTGCGAGCAACCCAATTACAGCAGCTTCTAAAATAGCTAGGCGTTTGGGTTTTAGCCATTTATGCCAAGATGGAATTTCTAATCGCTGGAAAATTGTCATATACCGATTATAGGTAAGGATAGGCTGCGCTTTGCGCCCCCATTTTTACTTACCACCGATTGAAGTATAGTAGAAAAAATCATGCAATCTACATCCAATATGCTCACACTCATTAATCCGATTACCTACAATAATTTTTTACAACAGATCAAATGGGTGCTTGATCCCGTTGGCTATATGAAGAAAGCCGTCCAAGAACATCCAGATATTTTTACGGCTAGCATTATTGGTTTTGGGAACTCCCTCGTTTTTGTGAATGAACCGCAAGCGATTCAACAAATTTTAACCAACGATCGCAAACAATTTAGCGCTCCAGGGGAACTAAACAGCATTCTCAAGCCGATATTGGGTAACTCTTCGGTAATGATGCTCGATAGCGATCGCCACCGAAAACGCAGACAATTGATTATGCCGCCTTTTCATGGTTCGCGGATGCAGAATTATGGACAGCTAGTTTTTGACCTCACCACTAAAATACTTGATAGTTTATCGGCTAGTAACGAGAAAACCTTTTTTGCGCGTGATGTGACCCAAGACATTTCCATGCAAATTATTTTGCAAGCGGTGTTTGGTCTGTATGATGGAGATCGCTGTCAGCAGCTAAAAAAGTTAATGTCAGAAATGACCGAACTATTCACTTCGCCATTAACTTCCGCCGCCCTATTTTTTCCATCTTTACAAAAAAACCTTGGGGAATGGAGTCCTTGGGGCTACTTTGTAAGACGTAGGGAGCAAGTTGATCAACTTATCTATGCGGAAATTGCGGAACGTCGCACTAAACAAGACTTTGATCGCACAGATATTCTTTCGATGCTGATGTCATCCACTGATGAAGAAGGAAATGGACTAACTGATGAAGAACTCCGTGATGAACTGCTCTCTTTGTTATTGGCAGGGCATGAAACCACGGCTACGGCGATGTCATGGGCTTTATATTGGACACATAGTTTACCAGATGTGAAAGAGAAGCTAATCCAAGAACTGAAAACTATCAGCGATCCTACGGATTGGATGAGTATTTTTCGATTGCCCTATCTGACTGCGGTTTGCAATGAGACTTTACGCATTAATCCCGTAGCGATGTTGACTTTTCCCAGAGTAGTCGAGGAGCCTGTGGAACTATTGGGTTATAACATTCCTTCCAAAACGGTGGTGATTGGCTGTATATATCTATTACATCATCGTGAAGATCTCTACCCACAAGCCGATCAGTTTAAACCAGAGCGATTTCTCGATCGCCAGTTTTCACCCTATGAGTTTATGCCTTTTGGTGGCGGGGTCAGGCGTTGTGTGGGAGAGGCGTTGGCTCAGTTTGAAATGAAGATTGTCTTAGCCACAATTTTATCAAATTACAATTTGGAATTAGCGGAGTCTAAACCAGTTGAAGCCAAACGTCGCGGGGTGACTCTTGCGCCTGCGGGTGGGATCAAGATGACTATAAATTAATTAGCTAATAAGCAATTAACCAATAAGTATTTATACTCATTGGTTTGATGTGGGCAGATTTGTGTAAAATTATTAAGACTTTGTAAAAAAGCAATTTTATATACTAAAAACTTAAAAACTTATGGCGAAGAAAAATCTCGCGAGCCTTACTGCTGCTGACCTATCAGGCAAAAAAGTCCTAGTAAGAGTCGATTTTAACGTTCCTCAAGACGAAACTGGCAAAATTACTGACGATACCCGTATTCGTGCTGCATTGCCCACGATCAACTACTTGATCGATGCTGGCGCTCGTGTAATTCTCACCAGTCACTTCGGCAGACCCAAAGGCGTTACCGAAAGCCTACGCTTAAATCCTGTAGCAGTACGTTTGTCCGAGTTGCTTGGCAAGCCTGTACTCAAGACCGATGACTGTATCGGTGATGAAGTTGCGGCTCAAGTTAATGCACTCAACAATGGCGATGTCGCGTTGTTAGAAAATGTGCGTTTTTATCCTGAAGAAGAAAAGAACGATCCTGAATTCGCGAAAAAATTGGCTTCCTTGGCTGATATCTATGTAAATGATGCCTTTGGAACTGCCCACCGCGCCCATGCTTCTACTGAAGGCGTAACCAAGTATCTCAGCACCTCAGTTGCTGGCTTCTTGCTTGATAAAGAATTGCAATATCTCAGTGGGGCGATCGACAATCCTCAGCGTCCTCTCGCGGCGATCGTTGGTGGTTCTAAAGTTTCCAGCAAGATCGGCGTAATCGAAACCTTGCTCGATAAGGTTGATTATTTGCTGCTCGGCGGCGGCATGATCTTCACCTTCTATAAGGCTCGTGGCTTGAGCGTTGGTAAGTCTTTGGTTGAAGAAGACAAGCTAGACTTGGCTCGTGCGTTGGAAGCTAAGGCGGCGGCAAAGGGCGTAAAATTCTTGTTGCCTACCGATGTTGTAGTTGCGGATAACTTCAAGCCTGATGCTAATGCTCAGACTGTCAGCATTAATGAAATTCCCGATGGTTGGATGGGCTTAGACATCGGACCTGACTCGGTAAAGGTATTCCAAGAAGCCCTATCTCATTGCAAATCCGCAATTTGGAATGGTCCAATGGGTGTATTTGAGTTTGACAAGTTTGCCGTCGGTACTGAGGCGATCGCTAAAACTCTGGCTGACCTCACAGGCACAGGTACTATCACGATCATCGGTGGTGGTGACTCGGTAGCGGCTGTTGAAAAAGTTGGACTCGCTGACAAGATGAGCCACATTTCCACTGGTGGTGGTGCAAGTTTGGAATTGCTCGAAGGTAAAATCCTTCCTGGTATTGCCGCACTGAACGAAGCTTAAACCCCAATTCTGAATCACGGATTGAACGGATTAGAGGATTTCACGGATTTTTAGATATTTCAAATCCATGAAATCGCTTGATCAGTTTAATCCGTGATTCAGCGTTTTGATTCTTAGCGAAAATTCTCAGGATTGAGTCTGCGTCCATCATTGAAGCCACTATTAGTAAAATTACCAGTGCCGCCATCGCTAGGATCAAGGAAGGGCTTCAAGTACAAGTTGCTGCTACGGACATTAGTAGCTGTGCGATTTGATGATAAGACTGAACCAAGCACACCATTAATTCCTGGCAAATCAATCCCTAAGTTACGATCGCCTGTAATCCCACCTAAATCCAAGTTGCGATTTCTTCCCTGATAAGTATTTACGGCTGTCGTCAGTTGACCATTATCCGCCGTAGCCAGATTACCAAATACGCGATCGCGCGTGGCGATCGGATCTTGTCCATTGGGAACCGTGAAAACAATCCGACAAGCCGAATTGCGATCGGTAGTGGCACAAATGACGTTATAGCCATTTTCGGTACTATTTCGCATCTCTAGCAAACCATCGGGGCGATATAGCTCTAAACGTCGGCTAATTTCGGTGCAACGGCGTTCGGGCGACCAACCATCACCCATATTGCTAGGAGCCGCCCAAGGAAAATATTTTTGGGGTTGACTCTTAGGTTGATAGACGACGATATATTGTCCATCGCGCACTTGACAGCTAAACCTTGCATTCTTATTGTCGGTGGGATTAGCGGCTTTATCGTTGGGGTTGTCGCTAGGTAGCGTTGATGGCGGCGTACCAGCTTCGACTGGGATAATCTGTGCGGCGGCGGATTGAGCGAAGGTTGGAGAAAATAGAGGTAGGGTAAAGGCGATCGCTATTGTTCGATAGCCGATCTGTTTTAGCAAAAATTTTGATGGGGTTTGTGATAGGTAATTCATAGAGTTTAGCTAAGTAGGTAAAGCTTGATAAGCGAATCGAAACAATCATTTCCCCCACGCAAATATTTTCGACCCATGCCATAAGCAAATGACCAACTTTTAGAAAGTATGTTCCCAGAAAGTTAGTTGATTTCGCTTTCCTCAATATCTTCTTCTAATGGCAAAGGTTCGCGTAAAATCACCGTATTTTGTAACTTGCCAATACCCTCGATTTCAATGTAAATGCGATCGCCTTCTTGCATTGGTCCCACGCCTTCAGGTGTTCCCGTGAGAATAATGTCCCCAGGCAGTAAAGTCATGATTTGGCTAATATAAGAGACGATGTAGTCTGGGGAAAATACCATTTCATCGATCGCCGCCGACTGAAAAGGCTTTTTCGTATCATTGACAAAGGTTTGGATCATTGCCGATGGACTGATCTCCCGTACAATCCAAGGACCCAATGGACAAAAAGTATCAAAACCTTTGCCGCGAGTCCATTGACTATCGCTACGTTGCAAATCTCTGGCAGTAACATCATTGGCGATCGTGTAGCCCCAAATTGCAGCGATCGCTTGATTGGGAGTGAGGTTAAAACAAACAGAACCGATTACTAAGGCTAACTCACCCTCATATTCCACTCGTTTAGACTGAGGGGGCAGGGCAATTTGGGCTTCTGGCGCAATTAAAGTTGTGGTTGGTTTGAGAAATAAAATTGGTTCCTTTGGTACTTCGCCCCCCATTTCGGCGGCATGGGCTGAATAGTTTTTACCGACAGCGACAATCTTGCTAGGTTCACAGGGCGACAAAAGTTGATAGGTTTCGGGAGCGAGTAGCTCTCCATTTGGCTCCCCTCCCAGCCAAGGCGCTGTGTTCAATAACTTCACAGATTGATTTAACTCAAGCAGCCCGTAATAAACTTGTCCTGTGGAAGTTTTTACGCGAACATAACGATCCGCCATAACATTTTTTTCGTGTCTAAATATTAATATTAAGAAGGGCAATATAGCGCTTTTCGCTAACATGAAACCCAGAGAAAAGTAGATAGGTGATGCTTCGCAGCATTTTCAAGCTTTTCTCTGTACTAATTGAAGCCTCCATAGGCTGTATAGCGATCTTGATTATAGGGCGATCGCAGTTCATTTTGGACTTTCTTGGGTACTTAGCCAAGTTAAATTAAGCTAGAGTCGCTGATGTGTTAACAAATTAGAACATGAATTTATCTACATTTATCTTGGTTTCGCTGGGACTTGGAGTTGTGTTTGGAACTGTCCTCAATACCACTTTTCCTGAAAATATCGAATTAATTAACCAAAATATTTTGGCTCCCATTGGTGAGTCTTTTTTAAGGCTAATTCAATTTGTTGTAGTTCCCATAGTTTTCTCTTCGTTAATTTTGGGCTTAACTAGAATTCAAGGAGCGGGGCAAGTGGGGAGATATACCGCCAAATTAATGACCAGTTATGTAGTCACTAGTGCGATTGCCCTTGGGGTTGGTATGGGAACAGCTTATTTTTTACAACCTGGTAGCGGGGTTACAGGTTTCTCCATCTCCGATTCCATTAAAATTACCGAAGCTCCTTCTCTCATATCTTGGTTAGTCAGCTTGATTCCTGTCAATCCATTAGAAGCGCTGAGTACAGGTAATCTGCTCCAAATCATTTTTTCCGCAGTTCTCTTAGGATTTGGAATTCAACTTGCTGGCGTTCAAGCCAAACCATTTGTAAGCTTCATTGATAGCGTTTACCACATCAGCGAAAAAACGTTATCGGTAATTTTATATGTCGCTCCCTTTGGAGTTTTTGCGTTAATGAGTTCCACGATCGCTACTCAAGGATTGGAACTAGTTGCGAAATTACTACTTTATGTTTTAGGTTTGGTAATCGCTTCTTCAATTATGATCGGCTTGGATATGTTGGTTTTGTTCTTTCTCAAAGCTGATCCGATTAGATTTTTGCGTAGTCTTTCCGAGGCGATCGCTTTGGCTTTTGGGACGGCTAGTTCTAATGCGGCGCTGCCTGTAGTATTACAAAATATTCAAGAAAACTACGGTTTGCGTGAAGAGGTAGCTAGTTTTGCGATTCCCTTGGGGACAGCTTTAAAGCGCGATGGAGCCGCGATTTTGCAAGGATTTAATGCTTTGTTTGTGACTCAAATTTATCAAGTTCCCTTGACTCCTTCCCTGTTATCAGCGATCGCTGTCAGTAGTTTACTAGTATCCTTTAGTACCCCTGGAGTCCCCGGTTCGGCATTGATCACAATGGCGACGGTTCTCTCCGCTTCAGGATTACCATTAGAGGCGATCGCTTTAGTTGCAGGGATTGATCGACTAACGGATGGTTTTAAAACAGTAGTTAATATTATTGGCAATAGTACAAATGCGATTATTCTCAGTTATTGGGAAGCGGAACAAGTATCAGAGACAGTACCTGTCCTCAAAAATTAAATCTAAAAAAAAGTTGCACCGCAAAGCGGTGCAACTTTTTTAGATCTAACTTCCAAAAATCTAATTACGGCGCAGTTTGGGAACTTGACGAGTAGCTAGATCGCTCTCAGCTAAAATTTGTTTGACCTGTGGCTGGGATAAAACGATCTGCACATCACCGATTAGGCGATCGCCCCAGAGATTTTCCACGAGATAAGGGATTTTGCCATAGCGGGGATCAATTTTCATGGCTTGTACTGCCAAGTCAATCGCCTTATTAATTTCACCTTTGCGGTAAAATGCTGTAGCGAGGGCAAGGGTTGGCTCAGCAGCAAGAAACTCGACTTTTTCAGCTTGTTGGAGAGAGCTTTGCCATTTTGCGATCGCTTGATCGACATTACCGCGCTCATACTCCACTAATCCAATGTTATTAGTCGCCGCCCAAAATTTGGTATCCAGAGCCAGCACATCATTGTAAACAGTGACCGCTTCATCGTAGCGTTTCGTTAAAAAATAAGCATTGCCTAGATCAAACATCGCTGTTGGTGATTTCGGGTCAAGCACTAAGCCTTTTTTGAGAATACTAACTGCTTCAGGATAGTTTTTGTTACGCAGATACGCGGCTCCCAGACTAAATAAAATTGTCGGTGCGTCCTTTTGGAGTTCATTAGCAGCACTCAGGGCAGCGATCGCCTCCGCATATTTCTCTTTGCGTAGGTAAATGCTACCGAGAATACCTTGGGCTTGATAAGCCTTGGGTGCAAGTTGGACGGCTAGTCGGGCGCGAGGAAGAGCGAGATCGTACTGCTCAAATTGAGCAAGTTGGGCTGCTTCTCTTGCTAAGTTGAGCGCCTGCTCTTCTAAGTTACCAAAATTAATTCGCAGCGTATGGGGTAGAAGAGCTTGAGCATGGAGTGGAGAGGCTCCAACGCTAACGGAAGCAAGAATAGTAAGTAACCAAATTCGATGACGCATTCGATGACGCACAGGTATAACTCTTAACTGATACAGATGGTAATTCACATGATAGCGCTAAAGTTAAGTTATGAGAGGAGTACTCTGGGGATACACCTCTTACATAAATCATTTTAGATTAGATGCAAGCAGAAATTTTTTGAGTAGCGATGCTTGCTAGAATATCTCTAGAATTTTGTTTGATAAATTAAATTACAATTAAATTACATTTAAGAAAACGCCATGGACTTCATCACATCTGCTTTTTCCAGCATTAACTTTCAGCTAATTTTCCAACTAACCTGTTTAGCTTTGATCGTCATTTCTGGTCCCGTGATCATCTTTTTATTGTCAGCAGGTGGTGGGGACATGTAATCTCCCCAAGCCTTATCACAAAAAAGCGGCGCATCGCGCCGCTTTTTTAGTGCGTAATTTAAACCTTGGGCAGTTCGGCAAATTTATCGGTAAAAACCTTGACCTCAACATTAGGATCATCTCTCAAAGTCATCGATCGCTTCACAAATCCTAAATATATAGGTTTGGATAAACCTTCACGGGGATGCACCACAGTTCTAGCGTAAATTGTCAGTTGGGGTTCACCTTGATTATTACGTCCAGATGAAAATAAATTGTTGCTAGCTTGTTGCAACGTTGCTTGGAGTTGTTCAGGGGTGATGGTGGGAGCCACGGCGATCGTTGCTTGAGGACCAAAGCGATCGTAAACAAGCTTAAATGGCACAGCGCCTTCAGTGGCTGTACGGGTAATCGGCTCAAAGCTGAGAGAAAAAAGTCCGACCACCAATACAACTGAAAACAGGGTTGCTCCCACCATTCGATAGCGCCAGCTCCAATTAAAAGCAACAGCCAATCCTGTAATCAGGGCGCAGACCAAGACAAATACGCCCATTGCTTGTGCGAGTTGACCAAATAAAGCAGGCGTTAGCAGCATAATTTGTTTCTGATGTATTTTTGCAGACTATTAAATAACTATGGAGTCCATTTTATAGCGGCTTGCCCTCCAAACTCAATAAGAAACATATACGATAATCTGCAATGACTCCTGCACAGACAAGGAGCTTAAGCCCCTTGTTCAATAAGGCTTAAATTCTATAAATGATTTCGGATTGCTAGATCGCCCCCAGTCTGTTGCTATATTTATATTTATTTCATCAGAGGTGTTGGTATGGATAAATTTAATGACAGTTTTTTGAAATATCTCAAAAAACTGCTCGCACCTTTAGCGATCGCTATAAGCTTATTTTTAGTACTGTCTTCACCAGTTTTAGCCGCCCAATTACCACCGCACTGGAGCTATGGTGGGGCAGAAAATCCTACGCAATGGGGGAGTATTAGCCAAGATTTTGCCCTATGTGAGTTAGGCAACAATCAATCTCCGATCAATATCAAAAATGCGATCGCTAGCACACCTGCAAAAATTAGCTTTGATTACCAGCCTTCGCCTTTGGTCGTGGTCAATAATGGTCACACGATCCAAGTCAACTATGCTGAAGGCAGTACGGTCACGATCGACGGACAAAAGTATGCGCTGCTTCAGTTCCATTTTCATACGCCTAGTGAACATGCCGTTAACGCTAAAGCATCGGCAATGGAACTGCATTTAGTCCATCGCAATGCCGCAGGGCAACTTGCCGTCGTGGGAGTCATGCTGAATAAGGGGCAAGCTAATCCTCTAATTGCCGAAGTTTGGCAGAATATTCCTGCAACAGGCAAAACTAATACTGTTAGCGATCGCCTGATCAATGCGATCGCCCTCTTACCTAGCCATAAAGCCTATTACAGTTATGACGGATCTTTGACAACGCCTCCATGTAGCGAGAATGTCAAATGGAATATTTTTGTAGAACCGATGACTATTTCCGAGGAGCAAATTGAAGCTTTCGAGAAATTCTATCAAGTAGATGCGCGTCCGCTTCAGCCAACTAATGATCGCGAAATACTGTTACATTCTTAGCTCCATGCGACTGCCTCGCCCGCAAAGCGGGCGAATTAGTTGGTTTAAACAAGGTCTAGCCACGCTGGAACAACTTGCCATGACTGATTGAGAGATTTATCTAATACTTGGTAATTTGGCTCAAATTTAGCAACTAAATTCCAGAACTTCGAGGAATGATTCATATGGACGGTGTGGCAAAGTTCATGGATTAAAACATATTCCACAACTTTCGGTTCAAGAAATAGGAGTTTGTAATTAAGACTGATATTGCGATCGCGAGAGCAGCTTCCCCATAGCGTCTTTTGTCCGCGTACCGCAGCAGCGTGATAGGGCAGTTCTGCCCTGATACTAACCTTGTGTAGCCCACTCAATAGATGTTTTTCTGCCTTTTTCATTAACCATTGCTTTAATAGTGCCTTACAAGATTCTATTTCCGCAATATTTCCACTGACAATTAATCGAAGTGACTCTTTCTTTTCCTTGACACTAAAAAAGCCTGACTTGGTAGTAGTTTGTTGATATTCGACTTGCCATTCCTCACCCTGCGATCGCAAATTTATTTTGTCAGGTAATTCGTGAGGAGATTGAGAATGAAAAAAAGCCTCCCGCTCATCAAGTTTACGCTGATTGCGAGCAATCCAATCTCTCTTATTGCGAACTAGTTCAGGAATTTTAAGCTGATCGTAATTAGCAGGCACAACCACTTCTAATCCATCTTCTACCGAGAGTGAAAGACGCACACACTTAGCACGGTGACTCACTTTGACGGTATAGTTTGGTAAATCAGCATGGAGAGATTGGGAACGGGATGTCATAGATTTAATCTAAGAATTTAATCTTGAAATAATTAATCCTGAAGTAGAATCGCCCCTGGAAATTTTGAATTTAAAAGATTGCGTCCACGATGGGCATTAGCGCGATTAGTATAGGTACTCACCTGAATATAGGATCGCCCCTTAAAAATAGTCACAAAAGCATCGGGGGCGATTGCTCGAACCTGTTTTAAGGTGTCGGCGCTAGTATTTGGAACCAGTACACGATAGATAGTTTGCGAAGAATTAGGCGGTAAATTGGTTACGGTAGAACCCGATAACGAAGTTTGATTAGAATTTGCGGAGGAAATTGGAGGAGCGATGAGGTCAGCACTAATTGCTTGAGCCGCAATTCCTTGATTCCGCAATAGAGAGGCGATCGCATTAGCACTTTGAGTACTAGAAAGTGGCGCGGCAAGAATTAGCGTGCGATTATTAAATGTGGCGATAACAGCATTTTTTCCCGTCAGCGATCGCACCTGTTGCGCTACTACATTGGGGTCGTTGTTTAATTCTACTAGCACCGCCGCCGCTTGTAGATTAGCAGGAATATCATTAACCTTTGCTGAGAAAGAATAAACGATCGCATCTAGTCCCAACTCGCGCAGTTGACTAGCCCGATATATCGCGGGTTTGACATTATCAAAACCACCAAAGAAAGTCATCGAAGTATTGAAATAGCCACATGGCACGGCGGCGATCGCCAAAAACTGCGGTAATGGCGGCAGAAAATTCGCAGGGCGATCGGTCAAAACCACATAGCGCCGATTATTCACTTGAGGACAGGTGAGGGTCGGCATGGCGATCGTTTGACCAACATTAATCACCAAACTGTCAACCAAGACTAAAGTAGCCACTATCAAGACACTGGCAACATTCCGTGAGCTAATCTTCCACGATGTTCTGTCACTAAGTCCTAGCAATTTCATACTATTCAACCTATTCCCGTTAGAGTTGCAATTTTGAATATCATTCTGAACACCATTTAGCTCACGAAATTTGTCACCAATGATTGATTGAGATATACCATTTAATGTTGCGCTATTGTTGAGAATTGTCATAAGTATGACAAATTTTTTGGGTGTTAGCTTAAGGTTAATTAATGAACTTATATTAAAATCCCTTAAAAACAGAATTATCAAGACCTTTTACTGATAATTCATCTCGGAAATTACACTGATAACCTAGGTCAAGATCGTGGCAAATAAAGAACACCTGACTCAACTGCAAAAAGGGGTAAGTAGTTGGAATTTTTGGCGATCGCAAGAATATCGCTTACAAATTGATCTGTGTGAGGCAAATCTTGCCTATGCCCAAGTTAGTAAAGCTGACTTTAGTGGTGCGGATCTGAGCTTAGCCAATCTCGCTGGCGCAAACCTGATTGGGGCAAATCTACGCGAAGCAAATCTGACTCTCGCCAATCTCAGTGGTGCAAACCTCAGTCTTGCAACATTTCAGGACGTAACGCTCTGTATGACCAACCTCAGTGGCACAAATCTGAGTCTGTCAAATCTCAGTGCGGTTAATCTTAGTCTCGCGAATCTTAGTGGCGCAAATCTCAGTGGGGTTGTGTTACGAAACGCTAACTTAATGGGTGTAAATTTTAGCGGAGCAGATTTGACAAATGCCGATCTCAGTGATGCCAATCTTTGTGGGGCAAATCTGAATGGAGCAAATTTGAGTGGGGCGCTACTTTGTGAGGCTGAACTAAGCGGTGCAAATTTAAGTGGGGCAAATCTAACCAGAGCCAATCTCAGTGGCGCAATCTTACGCAAGACCGATTTCAATGGAGCAAAACTCAAAGAAGTTGATTTGCGAAATACGGATTTTCACGCCGCCAAGCTAGATGGGGCATTTATTGAAAAAGCACAGCGATAACAGTCAAAAAGGCTCGCTAAGCAAGCCTCTTTGGTTATTTAGCCTTCCCAAATTTTGGCAAGTACCGTTTGGGGATCGATCGCTTTAATCGATTGACCTGCGATCGCCTGTACATATTTAATTCGTTTTTCTTGGATAGGCAAGAATGCTCCCGCACCGACTGCGGCTCCTAAAATCGCCACCAAAGCCGTACCCGCCGCTACACCTAATTGCATCGCATCACCTTCGGCGCAAATAAATAAATTTGCCGCAGCAATAAAGGCGGTGAGTTTGCCGATATCGGTGGGGCTAGCAATTAAAATATTCGGCACTCTTGCCATTAAGTCCTTGAGCAAAGCGGCGTTGTTGACGCTATCAATCACCACAATCGGTAAATTGGGTAACTTTGCTTGGATGTCGATCGCAATTTGCGCCCAACTTGTCGCAGGGTAATTAGCATTAGCCCCACAATTGAACAAAATAAAACCACTTTGCTGTACACCAAGGCGTTTTTGTTCGTTAGTCGCCCAGTCCAAATCATTTTTAGGAAGATTAAGTTTAATCGTGGGACAGGGGCGTTCGATCCCCAAAGCCATGAGTAAGTTATGGTTTTTTAGTCCTACATATTCTTCAGGATCAGCCGTAATCACATCTGTCAGCAAAAAGCCGCCTTGTCCCGCAAAGGATATGCGCTTGGTAATCCCACTGAGCCATAACAAGATATTGCTAGAGAAGCTTGGTTTAGTCAGGATCGCCGCATTGTATTCGCGATCGCG
Organism: Pseudanabaena sp.; assembly: GCA_044355035.1. Taxonomy (GTDB): domain Bacteria; phylum Cyanobacteriota; class Cyanobacteriia; order Pseudanabaenales; family Pseudanabaenaceae; genus Pseudanabaena. Next base: position 16,726 of record JBIKYX010000051.1, read on the forward strand.
GATCGTACCAAGCAAGTTACCAAAGTCTGCCAAGGAGTTGCGATCGCCAAAATCAAACTTCAAAGTCCGATTGACTAATTGGGTAAGGCTATAAGCTGTCATTGCTCGCGGCTCGATTACCACATCAATTTCGGCATTGGGATACTGTTGTTTGAGTGTATCCAGTGTCGGGAAAAACAGTAACTGATCGCCAGTACCACCTGGAACCAATGCCAGTATTCGCATCATATTTATACATCTCTAGACGAAGACCGTAAGTCATAATACTTTGTTTTTGGAAGTTGATATAGATGTCAAAAGTACAGTGTTACCAAAAAACCTAAAATATCCTGATAAGCTTGGCTGGCGACAACATTTTGAGATAAAGATTTTGAGATAAGTTGTCATGACTCTAGCAAAACTAGATTTTTTTTGCTCAAACTCTTGTGTAAATGCACAAATTAGTATTAAGATAAGAATCGGTTAAATGGCGAGTGTAGCCAAGTGGTTAAGGCAGTGGTTTGTGGTACCACCATTCGTGGGTTCAATTCCCATCATTCGCCCTCATTCAAAAAATAAAAGACTTCATCACGGGCGACTTTGAGATTTGCCCATAGTTGTTTGTCCATAGTTGTAAGTAGCGAAATCACCGATGCGATAGCGATATAAATCTGAATCGGCAAAAATTTAGCTCCTCAAGGCGAGCGCTGTCACTACGAATCGCTGTCACTACGAATCGCAATTTTTAGGCGATCAAAAAAGATTGAAATGCCTCTTGAAATGCCTGATTATGATTTTGCGTCACGGGCATATGCCTTCCACGTTATCAAAGAACCAATTGCAAATAGGATACATTCGACAATCATAAAGAAGAGAGAACTCGTGTTGCCAGTTGCCTGTCGGTAGATACTAGCAGCGAACATTCGGAACAGTCCGAGAGCCAACAAAAACCAGCCACAGAGCGTAATCAACAGAATCCAGTCACGTTGCCATAGGTTATGAGATCGCACAATCGCCAAACCCGCGATGAACATGAGAACTCCAGAGAGATAGACGACTGGTGGGATCTGCTCGTCGTAAAGATGTGGTTGAATAAGCGGAAACTCCGAAGCAACCATTACCATCATGGTTGGACCCAGAAGTCCTCCTATACGCTTTGAGTTCGTCATGTCACACCTTATCAATACTGATTGGACTAAAAAACGATATTTACCCAGAATTTCTATTCCCATCGCTAGGTTATCGAGATCGAGGTAATTGCTAAGAAAATAGCAAAGATAAATGGATCGCTATCCCTAGCTACTTACGAGTGCAAAACTATTTGTAAACTGTTCAAAAATTTTAGGATTTTCAATATTGGAATCATTTTTCAAATGAGGTTGGTAATTGTGAATCGTATACATAAATTTATCGGTTTCTATGGTCAAAACCTTGACTTTCCAAATTAGCGAGTTACTGGATGAACTTTCAAGCTTATTCTCGTTTGCCAGTGCTTTTGTGAATTCTTTTTTAGAGACAGATTTCGCGCCTTTGATTTTAGGATCAAATGGAGTAGTGACTAAATCTTTGGCAGTTTCAGAACCATCGTTAAAAGAATTAGAGTTATTAGAAGCTTTACCATCAATCGGTTTCTTGGCTACGATCGCATAAACCTGTTGACTCTGTTCTAGTTTTTGCAGTAGTTTTTGATTTAATTTTTCTGGATTAGAATCATCTTCACTTTTTAATACATCAGAGTTTGGCGTAAAAATTACCACACTCGCGCCTGAAGGTTCTAAACCTAAATCGATTACTTTCCATGCGGCAGGATACCGCAACGTATAACCCGCGCCGTTGTACTTAGTTGTCAATTCTGGTTTAGCATCCTCAGAGCGACAAAGCTCAATTTTACTAGCATCTTGATTAGTTTGTAAGATATATCGGATGTCTTCAGCAATTAGGACAACTTCAAATCCATCTTGAGTTGGTGTCGTGTTTTGACACAAATCACTAACATTGGCTATTTGTGGCTTTTGTGACTCGACCGAAATAGATACATTAGTCGATAGATTTAGTTGCGATCGCAGATAATTTGTCACTTTTTCCGTTGATGTCGATACATTACCCGTTGAAGAAATTTGCTGACAGCCAAAAAGTAAACAGGCGATCGCGAGCATCGCCAGATTTGATCGTAACCGCAATCCTAAATAAGCCCCTGAATATATTTGAAATTTTGACATAACATAAAACGAGATAGAGAAGTTATCATATAGCGGTTTTGATTTTGCCATAGACAAAACAAAAAACGTCAACCATTGCTGTAATTAAAAAATAAATGGATATCAAAACATTCGTATTTCCCGCGATCGCTACTATCGGCGCGTTATTCGTTTACTTTGGATTAGGTATTGGAGTAGGTATTGCTCGCGTCAAGTATAAAATCTCGCCACCACAAACTACTGGCAATGAAGACTTCGAGCGAGTCTATCGCGCTCACCAAAATACCCTCGAACAAATTGTCATATTCTTGCCATGTTTATGGTTGTTTAGCATTTTTGTAAACCCTAACTGGGGCGCAATTTTAGGTGCAGTATGGATTGTGGGACGGATTGCCTATGCATGGGGTTATTATGTCGAAGCAGGTAAACGAGCCGCAGGAAATGCGATCGCTTCTTTAGCACTGTTAGCACTCATGTTTGGAACATTATTTAATCTCTTGCGTGGAATTTTATTCGGCTCCTAAATTTCGTAATCAACTGCGTCATAATAACTGCGTATAAATACTTAACAAACTTAGTGAAATCGATATGCCTAAACTTGTTGCGATCGCCGCCAGCTTTTATTTTGTTTGTCTTGCTTATTTCGGATTTGTCCCTGCGGTTTCCGCTAATTCGACCATCTCATCCTTAAATTCGGCGACGATCGCCGCACCTATCACAATGGCACTTTTTTCTTTTTCGGGTACACGCCCCACTAACCTCGGCGTAAATGATGGCAAATTGCTCGACTGCCCAAATTCTCCTAATTGTGTTTCCAGTCAGAGTATTGACGCTGAACATAAAATTGCGCCCTTGAGCTATACAGGCGATGCTGCTAAAGCTTTAGAAGATCTCAAGTCGGTAATTTCAAGCTTGCCGCGCACCAAGATTATTACTGCTAAGGACCATTATATTTATGCTGAATTTACGAGCGCTCTGATGGGCTATGTCGATGATGTGGAGTTTTATCTAAATGCTGACAAAAAAATTATCGAAGTGCGATCGGCATCTCGCTTGGGTGAATCAGATCTAGGCGTAAATCGCGATCGCATCGAAACAATTCGCGCCAAAATTGCCTAGCAATAGGCTGTAACGAAATAAAAAGGGCGCACTTTGTGCGCCCTTTTTATTTGCTTATCGCGCAAATAAACGATGCGTATCAATCAATCGATACCATTGAGATTTACAATTAGCATTGGTAAAGACTTTAGGAAATTTTATGGGAATCGCTGTTGGTTTGGTTGAGGTATTAGGACATCCTCCCGCCCTTTCTGTCGCTGACACAATGGTTAAAGCTGCCAATGTCACTTTTGTTGGCTATGAAAAAGTAAGCGGCGCTCGCCTGACCATCATTATTCGTGGACCCGTTGGCGATGTCCAGAAAGCTGTGGCCGCAGGTGTCGAAGCTGCCAAACAAATTGAAGTATTGAGTAAGAAAGATAAAGCCCTGTTCCTCTCCTCAACGGTAATTCCGCGCCCTCACGCTAATGTCGAGGCAATTACAAAAACAATGCGCTTTAGTGATGCTTTGGAACAGTTCCGTTAATAAGTAAAATTAAACAATGAAAATTTTGGTTTTGCATGGACCGAACCTAAATATGTTGGGTTTGCGGGAGCCAGAGGTCTATGGTCGTGATACATTAGCCCAGATTAACGATCGCCTGACTCAGGATGCAGTAGAGTTGGGCGCGGATGTGAGCTTTTTGCAGTCTAATCATGAGGGTGTGCTGATTGATGCGATTCATGCTGCTTTTCAGGTACAGCAGGGGATTTTGATCAATCCTGGGGGATTGACCCATACCAGTGTGGCGCTGCGAGATGCAATCGTTTCCGTAAATATACCTACAGTCGAAGTCCATCTCAGTAATATTCACAAGCGCGAAGAATTTCGGCATCATTCGTTTATTGCACCAGTGGCGATCGGGCAGATTAGCGGTTTTGGGGCAGAGAGCTATCGTTTAGGACTCAGAGCTTTGGTTACGCATATTGCAAGCCGTGCTGCGGGATAACTTGTAGAATAGATTTAATATAGGCAGGTTTTTGTGAGGCTAAATCCATGACACTGCAACCTTTGACTTCTGAATCTGTTATTGCTCCCGAAATTTCCCCAAATACCACGCCAGAGATTGATTATCCTGATAGTGACGGCAATCCTATGTCTGATAATACTGAGCAGTATCGCTGGATCGTCATGATCAAAGAAAACCTAGAAATCATGTACGCTGATGATCCAAATGTATTCATTGCAGGGGATCTGCTTTGGTATCCTGTCCGTCATACTCCAAAACGGACTGCCCCTGATGTGATGGTAGCCTTTGGTAGACCCAAAGGAAGACGCGGCTCCTATAAACAATGGATGGAAGATGATATTCCGCCACAGGTTGCGTTTGAGATTCTCTCGCCAAGTAATAAGGATCGGCGTGGGCTTGATTCCTTAGAAGAAAAACTTGAGTTTTATGAAAAATATGGTATTCAAGAATATTACATCTACGATCCTGATGATCTGATTTTGGAAGGTTGGGAGCGTCACGGCGATCGCTTATTCAGAATTGCATCGATGATCAGTTGGGTAAGCCCACTTTTAGGTATCAGGTTTGATTGGGTCGCAGGTGAAGAACTAGTTATTTCCCGTCCTGATGGTCAACGTTTTCTGTCACCTGTGCAGTTAGCAAAACGATTACAACAGACAGATCTGCAACTAAAATTAGAAACTCAACATTCCGAACAAGAGACTTTACGCGCCGATCGCCAATTTCAACGGGCTGAGCAAGAGTACCAACGCGCTGAGCAGGAATCTCAACGTGCTGAGCAAGAAGCTCAACGTGCTGAGCAGGAAGCTCAACGTGCTGAGCAAGAAGCTCAACGCGCCGAGCAGGAATCTCAACGTGCTGAGCAAGAAGCCCAACGTGCTGAGCAGGAAGCCCAACGTGCTGAACAGGAACGTCAACGCGCCGATCGCCTTGCGGAGAGACTAAAAGCATTAGGAATTGATGAAATCTAGTGATTACCATGCCAGAACCTGCCCATTATTGGATTGTTAATGTTCGGATTCCTAGATGTTTTATTGATCAGGAAATTTTAGAGCAGTTTTTAGAAATTACTCTAAATCCAACTTTGGTGCGCGATCGCTTATTTCCCTGTCATCTAGAAATTTGTAATGGTCAAATAATGGCGATCGCTGCTAATTTACCTGATTCGATTACTAATCAAGTTGCTACCGAAAGTTTAGCGATTGTGGATGGTAAGAACGGGATTTTGATTCCTTGTTTTGCGGATTTGCATACTCACCTCGATAAGGGGCATAGCTGGGAGCGTAATCCTAATCTCGATGGTACGTTTGATGGCGCAATCAAGGCGATCGGTCGCGATTGTTCGGAGCAGCGTAATTGGACTTATGACGATCTCTATCGACGCATGGAATTTGGGCTGAAATGTAGTTATGCTCATGGCACAAAAGCAATCCGCACCCATTTAGATTGTCCGCCACACCAATTTAAAACTAGTTTTCAAGTCTTTCGAGAATTGCGCGACAAGTGGAAAGATAAGCTAACTCTGCAAGCGGTATCATTGGTACAACTTCCATTTTTCACAACGCCTGAAGGAGAACAGTTTGCTGATGCGATCGCTGATTTAAACGGTGTGATGGGTGGTGTTGCTCATATAATCCCCGAATTAGATCATTCTTTAGATCGGATGTTTACATTAGCGATAGAGCGAAATCTCAGTCTTGACTTCCATGCTGATGAGAATAATGATCCACAATCACGAACTCTCCATCATATTGCCGAAGCTGCGATTAAACATGACTTTAATTCTCAAATCGTCTGTGGTCATTGCTGTAGCTTAGCTGTGCAAGATCAAGAAACTGCTGAAAACACGATCGCTCTGGTTAAAGAAGCGAATATCGGTATTGTCAGTTTGCCGATGTGCAATTTATATCTACAGGATCGGGTTGCAGAAAGAACTCCGCGCTGGCGTGGGATCACGTTGGTACGAGAACTAGATGCAGCAGGGGTAAGCGTGGCTCTATCTAGTGATAATTGTCGCGATCCTTTCTATGGATTTGGTGATCACGATCTGTTACAAGTTTTTAGCATGGGAACGAAAATTTGTCATCTAGATATGCCCTACGATAACTGGATCGAATCCGTAACTTCTCGCCCTGCATCGCTCATGGGTTTAGATCATGTCGGCAAAATCAGGATTGGTGAACCTGCGGATTTAGTTCTATTTAAGGCGCGTAGTTATAGCGAGTTGTTGTCTCGTCCCCAAAGCGATCGCCTTGTGTTTAGAAATGGCATAGCGATCGATACTACTCTTCCCGACTATGCTGAACTTGATGATTTGCTAGTTTAGAAATGATTGTGACCTTGGAAGTAGCTTCCATTGCTTTTTGACGGGCTTCTGTTGCATCGTTCCCTTTAGCTAAAGCTACACCCATACGGCGGTAGGGGCGAGAATCTGGTTTACCAAATAAACGGATTTCGGTATTAGGAATCGCAAGGGCTGCTTCTACACCTGTAAAGGAAATGTCCTCGCTGGTTTCACTGGCAAGAATAACCGCACTGGCGGAAGGGCTGAGCAATTCTATTGTGGGAATTGGTAAGCCGAGAATTGCGCGGACATGAAGTTCAAACTCGTTGAGGTTTTGGGAGATGAGCGTAACCATGCCTGTGTCATGGGGGCGGGGAGACAGTTCTGAGAAAATCACTTCGTCTTTAGTGATAAAAAATTCCACGCCGAAAATACCTGCGCCGCCGAGTTTATCGGTGACTTTGCGAGCGATGTCCTGTGCATCCTTGACTTGAGCCGTGGTTAAGCCTACGGGTTGCCATGATTCTTGATAGTCACCGCGTTCCTGACGATGCCCGATCGCTTCACAAAATAGCGTCTCCCCTTGCCATTGACGGATCGTTAATAGGGTAATTTCAACTTCAAAATTGATAAATTCCTCAATGATGATTTTGGCAGTATCACCACGACCGCCAGCGATCGCATAATCCCACGCTTGTTCCAGTTCATCGGCAGAATTGACAACAGATTGCCCCTTGCCAGAGGAAGACATCACGGGTTTAATTACATTCGGGAAGCCAATTTCATCGGCAACGGTTTTTAGTTCATCTAGGCTAGTGGCGTAGGCGTATTTAGCCGTTCGTAAGCCCAATTCATGACTGGCTAAATCCCTTATACGATCGCGATTCATCGTGAAATTGGTAGCCGCCGCCGTAGGAATAATCGTGTAACCTTCTGCTTCCAGTTCCAGTAGTTTCTCAGTCCGAATCGCTTCCACTTCTGGCACGATTAAATCGGGTTGGTGTTTTTTGACAACAGCTTCGAGAGCATCGCCATCTAACATTGAGATTACTTCGCGCTCATCAGCAACTTGCATCGCGGGTGCATGGTCATAGCGATCGACCGCAATCACCGTATTACCGAGTCTTTGAGCAGCAATAACAACTTCCTTGCCCAGTTCTCCAGAACCAAGTAGCATGATTTTTTTTGGTAATGCGATCGCCATTGAATTCACCTTAAGTCACCTTGTTATATGATTTGTAAATATTCTAAATATTTTTATCGAGATTTTATAAACTTTGATTACAAGCACTACATCAAATGTAACATCAAACCAAATATCAAGTCCTGTCGGCTTTGATTTCCCTGCTATTTGTGGTAATGAAGCCCAAATTGAAGGTGCAGTGCAGGATGATGCGCCTGTTTATTTAAACCAGAATCTGCGGCTGGAAGAAATCACATCGGCTTTTGCTTGTGCTTTACATATGCATCAACCGACAATTCCCGCAGGAGCAAATGGAGCATTAATCTGCAACCTTCAGCATATGTTTGAACATCAAGGTGAAGGCGACAATCACAATGCATCGGTTTTTGCATGGTGTTATAGACGTATGGGTGAGCTTATTCCCCAATTGGTGGCGCAGGGATGTCATCCTCGGATCATGTTGGACTATTCAGGGAATCTGCTCTGGGGTTTCCAGCAAATGCAACGTCATGACATTTTAGATCATTTAAAACTGATTACCTGCGATCGCCAATATCAACCCTATGTGGAATGGCTAGGGACGATGTGGAGTCATGCTGTCATTCCCTCAACGCCGATTCCTGACATTAAATTACATATTCAGGCTTGGCAAAGCCATTTTGCTTCCATCTTTGGCATAGAAGCATTACAGCGAGTTAAGGGATTTTCGCCACCTGAGATGCATCTGCCCAATCATCCTGATACTCTTTACGAATATATCAAAGCCCTCAAAGAATGTGGTTATCGCTGGCTCATGATACAGGAGCATTCTGTCGAAACTCTGGAGGGAAATTCTCTATCTCAATCGCAAAAGTATGTGCCGAATCGTCTGGTGGCGATGAATTCCCAAGGAGAATCGATTAGTATTACGGCTTTGATTAAGACTCAAGGTTCTGATACGAAGCTAGTCGCTCAGATGCAGCCCTATCATGAGGCGAAAAATCTTGGTAGACAGATGATTGGTAATGTCTCCGTCCCGTCTCTAGTTACGCAAATTGCGGATGGTGAGAATGGCGGCGTGATGATGAATGAATTTCCCCGTGATTATCCCTTAGTTTGGGATCAACTCAAAACTAATGGTCGTGGCACATCAGGCGTGGTGGGACTAAATGGAACGGAATATCTAGAACTAATCGAGGCGGCGGGTGTTAATCCCCTTGATTATCCTGCGGTGCAAGCTGTACAACAGCACAAGCTGTGGGGAAAAATGGGAATTAATTCTTTATCTGAAATTAGTGATCGCCAAAAGCTAAATAAAGCTTCTGTAGAGCAAGCAATTAGTGAACTTAAGGCTAATGATTCCCAATTTCACATGGACGGCGCATCATGGACAAATGATTTGAGTTGGGTCAAGGGCTATGAAAATGTATTGGAACCAATGAATCAACTCAGTGCCAAGTTTCATGAGAAATACGATGCATTGGTAGCGGCAGATCCTACTGTCACCAAGCGATCGGATTATCAAGAGGCTCTACTGTATAACCTTCTAGTCCAAACTAGTTGTTTCCGTTATTGGGGACAGGGAACATGGACAGACTATGCGCGGGAATTGTATCGCCGTGGCTAATAGCGCCTTGCGCTCAAAGAAAAAATAGCGGCGCTTTGCGCCGCCATTTTTTTAAGCAATCAGCCAGCAGGTCAACGCCGCCGCGATCGCATCAGCCGCATCATCAGGTCGAGGAATTGCATCTAGGCTTAGTTCTCGTTTGACCGCCTCCTGCACATCATTTTTGTCCGCATTGCCATGACCAGTCAGCGCTTGTTTGATTTGTGGCGGCGAAAACTCAATTGGCTCGATGTTGTGTTGATTTAGCACCAATACAATTACGCCCCTTGCCTGTGCGACATTTACCAAGTTGCCCATGCGATAAAAGAATAGCTTTTCCATCCCCACCACTTGGGGCTGAAACTGCTCAAGTAGCGTGTGCATATCCTCATAAATGGTTTTGAGGCGATCGCCAATTGGTGTTTGCTTGGGCGTAACGATTGTGCCGAATTCTAATAATTTCGGTGATGCTGGTTTTTCAACTTCGATTAAGCCAAATCCCACAATCGCCAAACCTGGATCAATGCCTAAGATTTTCATGCATTTCCCATACGGCGTAACCAACGGAAATGAGAGATTAAACCCGATCCAAAAGAATCATGCTGGTTATATTTCACTCCATAATCTCGACAAGTCTGTTCCACAATTGTCGATAGTTCAGGATAGTTAATATGGCAGATATTCGGAAACAGATGATGCTCCACTTGAAAATTTAGTCCACCCAATAGCCATGTCATCAGAGGATTATTTCGCGAGAAGTTGACCGTTGTTTCAATTTGATGCACCGCCCAATCCTTCTCAATCAGATTCGTTTCCGCATTTGGTAATGGGAAATCGGCTTCTTCGACCACATGGGCTAATTGAAATACGATGCTCAGTGTCAGACCCAAGGTAACAGTGACTAATCCATAGCTACCCAGCACCGAAGCGATCGCATGAAATTGTAACGGAATCGCAAATACAAGCGTAAAAAATACGAGCTTACCTACAAAAAATAGGGCGAGCTGACTACCTTTGGGGCGAGGATAGGGGCGATCGCCAATGCGTCCTGTGATCAAGCAATAAAAATCATCGTAGAAATGCCATTTAATCCCCAACAGCCCATATAACAGCCATAGATAATAATGTTGCCAACGATGAAATGGTAGTCGCGCATGAAAAGGAGATAGTCTCCCAAATATCCCTACCTCCAAATCCATATCGTACTGAGCAATATTGGTATAGGTATGGTGAAGAACATCATGTTTCCAATGCCAAATATAAGAACTACCGCCGATCAAATCCAGACTCATCGACATTAGTCGATTAATCCATAGGGAATTGGAATAGGCGTGATGGGCGGCATCATGCTGAATGCTAAACCCGATCGCGGCGGTGACAAGTCCAAGGGTGATGCAGAGTGGCAAAACCTGCCACCATGTCTGGGCAAAAAATACTAATCCTAAATACAATCCAAAAAAGCTGAGTAATAAAATTAAGGTTTTGACATACATTTGTGGACAGTCACGTTCCTGACGAGTATCGTTTTGAAAAAATTCGTCAACTCTTCGTCTAAGTTCAGCCTGAAATCCACTATTTTTAGCAAACTTCAATTTTTTCGAGGGTTCTTTGTCGAGAACCGCAGACTCATGAAATTTATTTCGCTCTTGCATCTTTTACCATAGTTAATAAATATCACATTTATAATTCTTTCACTTTTAAACTTTTCTCTGGTTTTGGTTTTAGAGCAAAGTGCTGTAATAGCGATCGCAATATAGTCCTGATGTTACATGATGCGATCTGCGATCGAATAATCTTGAAGCTATTTGCAAAAAACATTTGATTTGGACTAATGATTTGCACTAAGTCGCAAATTTTGCGTATAATCTTATGATAAGTGTACATTATTCACATAAAAGTAAGTTTAATTCGACTGGGAGAAAATCAAATGCCACGAGGAGGAAAACGAGAAGGTGCAGGTCGTCCACAGGGAACAGGCAAGTATGCCGAAGCTACTAAAGCGGTGAGGTTGCCAATCAGCGTTGCTGATAAGATTTTGGCTGAGTTGTCGAAACAACCTCTAGAAATCGAATTAGGGACAACGGTTGCTTCCATATTTAAACCCGAAAGAACCACAAAAATGCGCTTACCCCTCTACCTCAATCCCGTTGCCGCAGGTTTTCCGACCGCTACGGAAGACTATATTGATGCCAATATTGATCTAAATCGTCATCTGGTCAAGCATCCTGATAGTACTTTTCTTGTGCGTGTTATCGGTGAATCGATGAAAGATGCAGGAATCCATCCCAATGATATGTTAATTGTCGATCGCTCGATTGAAGTTACGAGTGGACAAGTGGTGATCGCGGTGGTGAATGGTGAGCTAACTGTCAAACGTATTTCTCATCATCAAAACAAGTTATGGTTAATGCCCGAAAATGAAGCGTTTAGACCGATTGAGATAGATGAACACACCGATCTCCATGTTTGGGGAGTAGTTACCAATGTAATTCATGCACTATAGCAATTCAAAATAGCAATTCAAAGTGGAGTCAGTTTACGCCAGTTCAAGATCGCACGGCAAGAGGTGGCGATCTCATTGGGTGATGAAGGCGATCGCGCCAATGGGTGAAAGATTTTGGCACAAGTGATAAAAGTCAAGCGGTGTATGAGTTGGCGGCGTGGTTGGATAGTTTTGGGCTAAAATTAACTGTAAGTGTCAAGCAATTGGAGCAAGCATGAAATTTCAAGTTATTCTTGAGCCGAGTGAAGATCTAGGCTTTACGGTTTATGTGCCTTCTTTGCCAGGTTGTATCAGTGAAGGTGACTCATTTGAAGAAGCTCTGGAAAATATTCAAGAGGCGATAGCGCTTTATCTCGAACCTGTTGAGGATGATTTGCTGATGTCTGAACGGGCAGTGCTTCAGGAAGTTGAAGTATGAGCAAAGTCCCAAGTTTGCCATACGATCGCATTATCAATGCTTTGCAAAGAGATGGCTGGATCGTGGTTCGTCAAAAGGGAAGCCATATCCGCCTTCAAAAACGCACAGTTGATGAAACTCTAAAAATTACGGTTCCTGCCCATCGTCCAGTTAAGCGTTCTACGTTGGCGCACATTTTAAAACAGGCAAGAATGGATCTAGATCGTTTTCTTGAGCTTTTGTAATTTGCAAATTAAACCGAGTCAGCTAAATTTCTTGTAAGATATTTGTAGTATGTTTTTCGGGTAATTCACATGGAAGCTGTTGCTGAAGATCTCTATACTGTCCAAAAAATTGAGGCAATTTTACAAAGATTGTCACCTGAGAGGTTGCGGGTGGCAGCGGATTTTTTGGCTTATCTTGATGAAAGAGAAAGCAATGAGGCAACCGAGGAGTTGTTGAGTATTCCTAATTTTAAAGAAGATTTTCTAGAGGCTATGCAGGATATCGAAAGAGGTGATGTTGTTCCTTGGGGGTGCGACCTTAATATAATACACTTATTAAGTGGCAACAGGAAACCCATACTGATTGAGATTTTGCCAGAATTGCTCCCAACGCGTAGAAGTTAAAACTAAAGCTCTTAAACTCAGAATTATGCT
>JBIKYX010000007.1:0-80436 GCA_044355035.1 Pseudanabaena sp.
CACATTGAAAAGGACAACCACGCGAAAACTGTACGGACATTTCGGCATAGCGATTCATTTCCAGTAACTCGAAACGGGGGATGGGCGTATCTGTTACCGCAGGACGTTCACCGTTAGCCCTGAAAATCCCTGAGCGATCGCCCCTTTCAATTGCTTCGACAAACATCGGTAAAGTAATTTCACCTTCATCAAGAATTAAGAAGTCTGCTCCTGAAACTTTCGCTTCTTCTGGTAAAGCCGTAGGATAAGGACCGCCAACCGCGACTAATTTACCGCGTTTTTTCGCTTCTTGGATTTGGGCTAAGAAATCTTCCTTTTGGACGATCATTGCTGACAGAATTACTACTTCCGCCCATTGCCATTCAGCTTCGGTGATATCACGAATATTGCGATCGACCAGCTTAAATTCCCATGTCTGGGGCAGAATTGCGGCAACAGTGACCATTCCTAGAGGTGGTAGCTGCGCCTTATAACCAACTAATTCTAATGTTTTTTCAAACGACCAAAAGCTTTTGGGAAATAACGGATAAACGAGTAAAACGCGCATTATTTATAGTTTGGGGTTATTTTTAATTGGTTTGCTGCTGTAGATATTATAGGGCGATCGCTATAACTATCCATAACCATCAATAATTACAAAGTAGGGGCAGTTCATGAACTGCCCCTACTTTATAGCTTTTAATTTGAGATTTAGTTTTTATGGAGGAGCGTCAAGAACGCGATCGATTAAGCCGTACTCCAGAGACTCTTGCGAAGAAAGATAATAATCACGATTCATATCGCGTTCAATCTTGGCGATCGGCTGTCCCGTACGCTTAGCATATTCCTCATTCAACTTATGACGAATCCGAATAATTTCTCTCGCTTCAATCTCAATGTCAGAAGCTTGACCTCTGGTTCCACCTGAAGGCTGGTGAATCATGATCCGTGCATTGGGCAGAGCATAGCGCTTGCCTTTAGTTCCAGCCATCAATAAATAGGAACCCATAGAAGCCGCCAGTCCCACGCAGATCGTGGTGACTTCAGCTTTGATATGTTGCATCGTGTCAAAAATGGCAAGCCCCGCCGAAACTGAACCACCAGGGGAATTGATATACATGTAGATATCTTTATTTTGATCTTCAGAGTCAAAGTAAAGAAGGCGGGCAATAATCGAATTTGCCATACCATCCGTAACTTCGCCGCTCAGAAAAATGATTCGCTCCATTGACAAACGCTCGTAGATACTAATCCACTGCGTATATGAGTCACCAGGATAGCGATAGGGAACTCTAGGAACTCCGATGGGCATGGTTTTAGGTGGTTTTAGATGGTTTTAGTAAGAGTTAGGAATTATATTAATTACGAATTATCAATTACGAATTACGAATTATCAACTTGTAATTCATAAGTAGGTAGCCCTAATTAATAGTGGGAAAGGCTTCTAGCCTGTTGACGGACAAGATGCCTGCCCAAAATTTATATTTAATTGCAACCACCTACATAATTCGTAATTCGTAATTCGTAATTAAACAAGTGCAGGTAGTGATTTTGGTAAATCCTTTGCGCTTTCAAGTACGCGATCGATGATGCCATACTCCTTAGCTTGCTGAGGAGTCATGTAAAACATCCGATCCATGTCCTTGGTAATCACTTCGGGACTGTTGCCAGTGGTGCGTGACAAAATTCTGAGCATGGCTTCGCGGTTGGTCAGCACTTCTTTCGCCTGAATCTGAATATCAGAGGCTTGTCCCCGCGTTTGGCGACGTGCTTGGTGCAGAACGATTGTGGCATTTGGTAAGCTTGCCCGAAAGCCCTTAGTACCACTAGCGAGAATCATCGCGGCGGTTCCCATCGCTTGTCCAAGGCAGATTGTATGCACAGGCGGCTTGATGTAGCTGAGGGTGTCGCAGATGGCAAAAGCTTCGGTTTCAAAACCGATCGCATCACCTGTGTACCAAGATGTCCCCGTAGAGTTGATATATAGGAAAATCGGTTTTTCGGGATCTTCGTATTGCAAATATAAAAGTTGAGCGATCAGCAATTCAGTGACATCGACTCCAAGCTGCTGTTTGTATTCGTCGGGCGATACAAGAGGCAACCCAAAGTAAATAATCCGCTCTTTTAGTAATAGCGAAGGTAGGTCAGGCGGCGGTGTGCGTCCGTATGACGAATCCCCTGAATAGGCGGCTTGTGCGGCTTGGGGAACAGAGCGAGAAGGTCGATCCATGTTTATTCGTGTTAATGGCACTAACATTGTTAGCTTATCACAGCGATCCCACTGCTATTGCCGAGCCAAGCGATGATTGAGGTAGGGTTAGCCGTCTAGGAATAGTTGATTCGCCCGCTTCGCGGGTGAATCAACTTTAAATCGGTAGGCTAGCTCACAAGTCCTGTTAATGGTGAACTAGCACTGGCATAAGCTTTTACAGGAATTCGTCCTGACAAATAGGCTGTACGCCCCGCCTCAGTAGCCATCCCCATTGCTCGACCCATCGCTACAGGATTACTAGCACAGGCGATCGCCGTATTAATCAACAAAGCATCAGCCCCCATTTCCATCGCCGCCGCCGCCTCACTGGGTACGCCGATCCCCGCATCGACAACTACAGGAATTTTTGATTCTTCGATGATGATCGCAATGTTTGCCGCATTATTAATTCCCTGACCCGAACCAATCGGCGATCCCAGAGGCATGACTGTCACACAACCAATTTCTTCAAGGGTTTTCGCTAAACGGGGATCGGCGTTGATATATGGCAGCACTGCAAAACCTTCTTTCACCAATTGTTCAGCAGCCCGACAAGTGCCAAGGGGATCGGGTAATAAATATTTGAGATCGGGAATTACCTCAAGCTTGACAAAATTATTATCTTCCTGTCCCAAAATTTTTGCCATCTCGCGCCCCAATCTCGCCACGCGCACCGCTTCATCGGCGGTTTGACAGCCAGCGGTATTCGGTAAGAGCCAATACTTAGTCCAATCGATCGCTTCACCTAGTCCTTCATGCCCCACCGCATTCGTCTGCACCCGCCGCACTGCTACCGTGACTATTTCGCAGCGACTGACGGCGATCGCCTGACGCATCATTTCAAAGTTGGCATATTTGCCTGAACCAGTCATTAAGCGCGATCGAAACTTACGCCCCGCAATTTCGAGCATATCGGTATCTGGTTCCGCAGAGTTGATTTGGCTAGTCAATGTAAACGAGGATGGAGAAGCAATCATGTAAGAAGACTGAAGGATCAATTTCAAGGATATATATAGTTTGCGGTTTGAAGGCGCAATTTTTTATTAAGATACTTATGATACTCAAGTGTCTTCTGTAATATCTCAAATTTTTCTTAGTATTCCTATAGCAAGTAGCAATTTAGTTTCATGGCTAACCTCAAATCCATCCGCGATCGCATCGGCACTGTTAAGAATACGCGCAAAATTACTGAAGCAATGCGTCTTGTCGCCGCCGCAAAGGTCAGACGCGCTCAGCAGCAAGTTATTGCAACTCGCCCCTTTGCCGATCGCCTAGCACAAGTTCTATATCGTCTTCAGCAGCGCATCTCCTTCGAGGATGTCAATCTGGCTCTACTCGAAAAGCGTCCCGTTCAAACCGTTGGTCTTCTGGTAATTTCAGGCGATCGCGGACTTTGTGGTGGCTATAACTCCACGATCATTCGCCGTGCTGAAGCTCGCGCCAAAGAACTAAAAGAGCAAGGTATTAATTACACCTTTATTTTAGTTGGTCGTAAAGCGACTCAGTACTTTTCTCGCCGTGAACAGCCGATCGCTGCTAAGTTCACCAACTTAAATCAGATCCCTAATGCGGCTGAAGCCAATGCGATCGGCGATGAAATTACCTCCGCTTTTTTGGGTGGTGTAATTGATCGCGTTGAGTTGATCTATACCCGTTTTGTGTCTTTGATCAGTTCTCGTCCTGCTGTCCAAACGCTTCTGCCTCTCGAACCTCAAGGTTTAGAGCCAAAAGATGACGAAATTTTCCGTTTGATCACTCGTAGCGGTAAGTTGCAAGTCGAAGTCGAAAAACGCGAAATCACTGTTAAGGAATTGCCTAAGGAATTGATTTTTGAGCAAAACCCTGAACAAATTCTCGAAGCGTTGCTACCGCTTTACCTCAGCAATCAAATCCTCCGTGCATTGCAAGAGTCGATCGCTAGCGAATTGGCTTCTCGGATGACAGCGATGAGCAATGCCACAGAGAATGCTGGCGATCTCATCAAGTCACTGACTTTGCAGTACAACAAAGCACGTCAAGCCGCGATTACTCAAGAAATTCTAGAAGTAGTCGGTGGCGCAGCCGCGATTTAACTTAAATAGAAGGGCGGCGCGATGCGCCGCCTTTTTTGTTTGGAGGACATTCAAATGGCTTATAGCGAATTTACTCTATCCCGCGTTCGAGAGGCTTTTGGGTTAATTGTCGAAGACCCCAAAAATCTTTTTCTCAAAATTTTGCCCACAAAAAACTTAAAAACCTAAAAGGGTGTTTAATGCGGCGCGATTCTATTTTTTACAAATTATTTCAGCAATTTCCACCTCTACTATTCCAACTTTTGCCATCTCCACCGCAAAATGCGGATACCTATCGATTTGATTCAGTCGCAGTCAAAGAACCAAAATTCGAGATTGATGGCGTATTTTTACCTAGTGAATCCGATGGCGTTGTCTACTTTTGTGAAGTACAGTTCCAAAAAGATGAACAACTTTACGAAAGGGTATTTTCAGAATCTTTTTTATATTTTTATCGCAATCGAGATCGCTTTAGTGATTGGCAAGCAGTAGTAATCTATCCATCTCGCTCTACGGAACAAAGCCAGATTCATCCATACGAAGATTTACTCAATGGCGATCGCGTCCATCGTATATATTTAAATGAGTTAGGCGATATTCGTCAGTTACCAATATGGGTATCGCTAATGGTCTTGACTACGGTTGACGAAAGACAAGCTCCAGCCGAAGCAAGGTATTTATTACAACGAAATAGTTCTGAGCAGCCATTGAGTAGCGCCATAATAGAAATGGTGACAACTATCATGGTTTACAAGTTTGAAGATTTAAGTCAAAAGGAGGTAGAAATCATGTTGGGTATTACATTACAAGAAACAAGAGTTTATCGGGAAATCAAGGCGGAAGGAATACAACAAGGACGCGAACAAGGACGCGAACAAGGACGCGAACAAGGGCGCGAACAAGAAGCTGTTAATCTCATTGTGAGACAGTTGACTAAGAGGTTTGGTGATAACTCTGGTGAAATTCGTTCTACAATTTCTGGATTGCCGTTAGTTGTTCTTGAGGACTTGAGTGAAGCGCTTTTAGATTTTAGGAGTTTGGCTGATTTACAAATTTGGTTAGCAGCGCGATAGGCTTTGGACTATAGACTCAATGCGAAGCAACTCATTACATTTACGCCCACAGGATCGCGAAAGGTTACTTGCCTTTTTAGAAATTCACCTGCCTGATGTTGAGGTATGGGCTTACGGTAGCCGCGTTAATGGTCGTAGTCATGATGGTAGTGATTTAGATTTGGTGCTGCGATCGCCTGATCTCTCACCGATTGAATGGGATAAACTTAACGATTTGGATGAAGCGCTGAAGGAATCAAATATCCCGATCATCATTGAGGCTAGGGATTGGACTCGCTTACCAGAAAGTTTTCATCGTGAGATTGAACGCAATTATGTAGTCCTTAAACCTGCGATCCAATAATCAAGAGCCGAGCATGAAAAAATCCATAAAAAGCGATCGCCAAATGGCAACTCCTGAAAATATTTCTCGTGACTCAACGAAAGAACGGATCGAGATGTTTTTTTGTTTAATGCCAGTATTTGGGCTAATCCCCTCAGCGATCGCTTTGGTGCGTCAACGCAGTAGTCGGAAAGTCCGCGATGTCAGTCAAGTGGCGATCGCCTTGATGCTAACTTGGGTGATCGCTTACGGCGCAATGGGTGGTGTACCGACGGAGGGCGAAACTTTGCAAATTACCGCCGAGTTAATTAAGGCAACTTTAAGTTCAGGCTATTTTGGGATTTGTATCTATTTAATGTATCGGTTATATCGACATCAAGCGATCGCTTTGCCTTGGATAAATAATATTTTAGAGACTGATAATTTAGAAAATAATAAAAAGCGATCGGCAAAACGTGATCAAAAGCCTGATAATTAAATCCTATTTATTCAAGGCTATGCTTAGTAGCGATTGGATTGACTAAGCGTAATCAGATTTAACTTTAGGAGATATTATTTTATGGGTTTGCAAAATGGTAGACGCGCTGCTGGCGGCTTTATTAGAGATTTTCAAGCGTTTATTTTAAAAGGCAATGTGATCGACTTAGCGGTGGCGGTGATCATTGGTGGTGCTTTTGGCAAAATTGTCACATCTTTGATTGAAGATATCATTACCCCATTGCTCCTAACTCCCGCACTCAAAGCCGCAAATGTAGAGGACTTGGCAAGGCTGCAAGTTAACGGCATCAAATATGGTGTTTTTCTAGCTGCGGTGATTAATTTTTTAGTTATCGCGTTTGTGATTTTCTTGATTATTCGTTCTTTTGAGGCAGCAAAGCGTAAAGAAAAACATGAAGAAGCTGTAGCAGAAGTCAAGCCCGATCCACAAGAGCGTTTAACTTTGGCTGTTGAACGATTGGCTGAAGTGATGGAATCCAAATAAAATAGTAAATGTGGATTAAGTGTGGATTAAGTGTGGGCTTTGCTCATACTTAACATTTTTAGCGAAGAAAGATACTTGGTTACAGCCTGCATATCATGCCATTTAGACAATTCAGAAGAAAAATTAGAAAAGAAATTACGCATCTCTTATTCACATCATGCCTAACTTTAGGAATTGTCCTTGGGATTAATGCTTGCGTTAATCCCAATAATGCCCCAAATAATGGCAAAAAAGCTGAAGAGTCTAAATCACCTGTTCCCATATTTTTGTTTATGCAAGCTTCGCCCGATGGTAAGACAATCGAGGGAATTGTGCCATCGGATCTGGTTGAACAACTTGGTAGTTTAGATCGGGTGATTCAATCAATTCCTACAGGAAGCAAATTTTCGTTAATCCAGTTTGGCAAACCCTTGGGAATGTTTCAGATTAGTGCAGTACGCGGTTCCGATGCGTTTGGAGCGATCGCTAGTTTTAAAGTACAAACACCAAATAATAACGAAAAAGATCCACAGCTTAAAGCCATTGATCCTAATGTGTTTCGTCAAGCTAACTTAACGATTGTGGCTAGCGATCGCCTTAATAATCCCCAGAATAATTCTCAGAACGATCCTCAAAATAAAGATCGCACTTACGTCTTTAATTGTCCGAATAAAATCCAACCCCTTGTTTTAGAAAAATCACGCAATTTGTTTCTCAACCTTGGCGCAAGTCAAGCCGCCATTCCTCAAGTTGCGATCGCCTCGTTAGTCTGTGCAGATGTTGACGGTGATAACCAGCCTGAAATTATCGCAGGGCTGCGCCTTGACAATACGATCCGCCCCGTGGGTTTTGCTCCGCAAGTTTGGAAAGAATTTTTGTCGCGTCCTGCGATCGAACGTCAGGAATACAGTATGTTGGTGATGCTCCGCAAGTCAGGGAATGATTGGGCATCCACACCAATTTTGACCCACACAAGGGCGCTCTCCTACATCAATGACAGTGTGAGTAGCTATGCCCTCTACGGCATCCAAGAAATCAACGGCGATCGCTATCCCGAAATTATTATTCAAGAAATTGGTTTAAACTCACTTGATGTGCGGGTGCTTACGCCCAATGTAGACGCGCAGGGTAAATGGCAATGGCGCAGTTATTACCAAAATCAGCGATCGCTAAATATTGTTCAGTAAATTTTTGGGGTAAACAGGCTATAAAGTAAAAAGTAGTAAGGAAAAAGTAAAAAACTCAACTATTTCTTTTTTCTTTTTCCTTTTTCCTTTTTCCTTGCCAAGTATGTCTTTAGAAAATTCCATCATCGCTCCTGTTCTCTTTAAACAAGTACGAATTCTGGCTCCAGACACATCCTCAAATATTGGAGAAACTCTTGCGGATGTATTGATTGATCAAGATCGCCAAATATTTCTTAATCCTGATCAAGAGCAAATATCCCCAGAGACTAAGATTGATCAGCGTTCAGGGCTGGTATTGGGAACTGGGGCGATCGATCTTTATAGTACGAGTGGCGAACCAGGGCATGAATCGCGGGAGACGATCGCTGAGCTTGTGCAGGGAGCAAAAAATGGTGGATTTTCAACCGTGGGGATTTTGCCAAATACTCAACCCGCGATCGATGATATTGCGGCTTTAGAATTTTGGCGCAATGTCCAACAAAAATATGGAGCTATACTGCGACCTTGGGGCGCAATTACGAAAGGATTAGAAGGAAAACAACTTACGGATATGGCGGAACTTGCTGAGTCGGTAATTGGGTTTACCGATGGCAAGCCGATCGCGAACCTCTTGTTAGTGCGCCGCGCTATGGAATATCTCAAACCTCTAGGCAAAGCGATCGCCCTATTTCCCCAAAATTCTGAACTCGCCAGTGGTGGTGTGATCCGTGAGGGTAAGTGGTCGTTGCAATATGGAATGTCGGGATACCCCGCCGCCGCCGAAACCTCTGCCCTAGCAGCTTTAATTGAACTAGTTCGACTGACCAAAGCCAAAACTCATTTCATGCGAATTTCCACAGCTCAAAGCGTGGAATTAATTGCTCAAGCTAAAAATGATGGACTACCCATAACCGCTAGTACAACTTGGTTACATCTTGTTCATTGCGATCGCGATTTAGCCAGTTACGATCCCAATTTGCGCCTCACTCCTCCCCTTGGCAATGAAGCCGATCGCCTTGCTTTAATTGCAGGAATTAAATCTGGAGCCATCGATAGTATTGCGATTGATCATACGCCCTGCGCCTATGAAGAAAAAGTCGTTCCCTTTGAAGTTGCACCCGTTGGCGCGATCGGTTTAGAATTCGCTCTCTCCGTTCTCTGGCAAAACTTAGTCACGACAGGCTTATTATCTGCTAGCGAACTATGGCGATCACTCAGTACTAACCCTGCCAAGTGTTTAGGAATAGAAGTTCCCAAACTCTCAACCCTGTTTGATCCAAATTTAGAATGGCTGGTTAATGACAAAGCGATCGCCTCGCAATCAAAAAATACAAGCTACATGGGGCGATCGTTAACTGGGAAAGTTCTATAAAAGTGTCAATTCAAGGAGAAAACAGACTAAATTGGCTCCGTATCCGTCAAATTAACTGATAACTTCATCGTGCCAAGCCGCACTGAAAATTCACCAGAACTATTAGGGGCAGTGAGTACCTGAGCGATCTTACCAAATTTGGGAATGCGAACCCGATCGCCTACTTTCACCTTCACCTCGATTTTCTCTTCAGGAATTACTGGCATATGTCGCTTGGTTAACTCTTCGATTCTCTGCTCTGTCCTCTGCACATCCGCAGCCACTTGTTCGCCGCTTTGTTCGCCCTTTTGTAACTTGCGAATCACCCGACCGACTTCCTTTTGAGCTTGAGCGATCGCTGCATTAACCTCTTTTTCTTGACGTTCGCGAAGTTCCTTGGCTTGCGATCGCATTTTTTCCGCACGATCCAAAATCTCTTGATGCAACCGTTCGGTTTCTACTAATAAATTGGCTACTTCTTCTGTTTTTTGATTTTGTTCTCGGCGTTGAGATTCCAATTCCGCAATCACATCATTCATCTCTGTCGAACCAATCCCCACACGCACTTGAGCCGCCTCGATAATTTCTTGTGATAAACCCAAACGACCTGCGATCGCCAAGGCATTAGACCGTCCGGGAATCCCCCACAACAATCGATAGGTAGGCGCAAGAGAGGCATCATCAAATTCCACAGAAGCATTTTCAAATTTGGGATTTTGATATTTCAAAGCTTTGAGTTCGCCAAAGTGGGTGGTGGCAATACTTAGGCGCGTATGTTCTCCCAGATATTCCAATAATGCTGTAGCGATCGCACTACCTTCCGATGGATCGGTTCCTGCGCCGACTTCATCTAAGAGAACTAGGGATTGATTGGAAAGGGAGTCAAGAATACGTCCAATACGGCGAATATGTCCAGAGAAAGTCGATAGATTTTGTTGTAATGACTGCTCGTCACCAATATCGGCAAGCACGAGATCGAACCAAGGCATTTCCACAGGTTCTTTCGCAGGGATGTACATTCCTGCCTTTGCCATTAGCGCCGCTAGTCCAAAGGTTTTCAAAGTCGCAGTTTTACCGCCCGTATTTGGTCCCGTAATTACGACTACGGAAATGTGCGGCGATACCAATACATCTACAGGCACGACTTCGCGCCCTTCTTCATTTTGCTGTTGCCAGACCAATAGGGGATGTCGCAATTGTCGCAACACGATCGCTTCGTTTTCCATAAAATGCGGCGGATTCGCTCCCAACCAATAGGCATACCGCGCCCGCGCCACTGCGAGATCGATCTTGGTGACAATAATTAACAGCTTTTGTAAATCTTCAGCGATCGCCGTAATCTTCGTACTCAGCTTTTCTAAAATAATCTCAATTTCCGCCTGTTCCATTTTCAGGAGTTGACGCAAGCGATTATTTGACTGCACGACCGAGTTCGGTTCGACAAATAAAGTCATGCCCGTACTGGAAGTATCGTGAATTACTCCAGGAATGCGATCTCGTTGGGGAGACTTCACTGACAGTACATAGCGATCGCTGCGTTGAGTAATGATCTGCTCTTGTAACGAGCTAGCATTGCGCTGCATGATATTTTGCAACTTGGTGAGAATCTGATCGCGCACCGCCGTTAATTCATGGCGAATTTCACCCAACCGCACCGAAGCTCGATCTAAAACATTGCCCCCCTCATCCACACAGCGATAAATTTCCTGCTCCACATCGGGATAAGTCCGCAACTCACTCGCCAAAATCTGCAAATTCGGACAGTAATCAGCATTGTCTAACTGACGGCGTAAATTTCGCGCCCCTGCCAAAGTCGTCGCGATCGCCCATAATTCCAACGCCGACAAAATCCCCTGTTTCTCAGCCCGAAGCACTGCCTCAGTAATATTTTGAATTCCATCTAAAGACACCCCCGCATTTCTTTCTTCAAGGGCATAAGCCTCTTTAGTTTGGGTTAATAACTCTAACGTCTCGTCATAGCGATCGGGAATCGGCAAATGCACCGCCGCGATCGCCCCTAGCTTTGTCGTTGTAAATGTTGATAAATGCTGACATAAACGATTCCATTCCAACAGTTCTAACGTTTCAGCTTGCATGACACCTCAAAATTATGTTTATGGCGATCGGCAACAACAACCCGATCCCCTCAATCATATCAATCCCAGTTGTTTTTTATTTGTTCCGAAGAGAGCTAAACCAAGTTTGCAGTAATTCCTGACATTCTCGTTCGCGAATACCAGCGATCGCCTCTAGTTTATGAAAAGAGACTGGACTATCGGGCAAATTTGCTACGGTCCTGATTGATCCTGCTTTCGGATCGTCAGCACCATAGACTAAAGTACTAATTCTCGCTTGTAAAATCGCCCCCGCGCACATCGGACAAGGCTCCAAGGTGACATATAAGGTACATCCTGTGAGATGCCAATCTCCCAATAACCGCGCCGCCGCCCTTATTGCCACAATTTCCGCATGAGCCGTGGGATCGCGATCTCGTTCCTTGCGATTTACACCCGTAGCAATTTCTTCATCCCTATTATTCACAATCACCGCCCCCACAGGGATTTCCCCCGCCGCTCCTGCTTGTTGCGCTAAAGCGATCGCTCGATCCATCCAGTTTTGATAAAACCCGAAATCTTTCATTTTTTGCCAGAGGTCAAAACTTTATAATTTTGGGCTTATTGTTACATTTACTGCCATTTTTTAGCAAAATAGTAGAAGTCTTACAAAAGTAAAATATGATCTTTGATAAACGTTGGACGGTAAGTGATCGCTATGGCAATGATATTTATCTGACACAGGAAAGATGGCAACATATCACCGATCCTGAAAATCATCCTGAAATGATGGATTATGAGGATAGTCTTCAAGAAGTCATCCGTTCAAGTCGTCGCAAGCAAGATCCTTTAAATTCGCAAAAGTATCGCTATAGTCAAGAATTTCTGGATTTGCCTGAATACAATACACACATTGTGGTGATCGTTCTTTTTCGATTTAGCTTAGGTACAAATGGTCAATTAATTTCTAACAATTATATTGTTACAGCATATTTAAAATCGGTGTTCTAAAGTCATGAAAAAGCCACATATCAAATATGACGAAATCAGCGATACGCTCACAATTTCCTTTGAGCCAAATGTCTTGGCGACAGGGGTGGAATTGACTGAGCATATTCTGTTGAGGTTAAATAAAAGCGATCGCACTGCGATTAGTCTTACATTTTTTGACTATTCAATTATTGCTCAAACTACCGATGTGGGAATGCATCATTTTCCACTTACGGGGCTAGCAAAGTTATCGGATGAGTTGCGTGAGATTGTTATCGAAATTTTGCAGAGCAAACCCGTTTCTCAGTACATTTATCTTTCAGCTTATACGCCATCAATTACTGAAATTATCCCGATTATTTCTCTGCAAGCTATTCCCTTTCTCTCGAATGTAGCGTAATTTAAATTTCATCAAACTTTTAAATCCATAATCCATAATTCAAGTTGATTTCCCATGTCCCCAGAATTAAAGTCCCTAGAACCGATCGCTTTAACCACCCCACTTTTTTACGTCAACGATCGCCCCCACATTGGCAGCGCCTACCCCACGATCGCCGCCGATGCCTTTGCGCGGTTCTACCGACTGAAGGGACACCCCGTCATGTTTGTGACAGGTACAGACGAGCATGGACAAAAAATTCAGCGTACTGCCGAAAAGAATAATCTATCGCCCCAAGAACATTGCGATCGCACCGTTGCCGAGTTTTATACGCTTTGGGAAAAATTTAATATTCGCTTTGATCGGTTTACACGCACTACCGCACCGAAACATCAAGCGATCGTTAACGAATTTTTCCAAAGAGTTTACGATGCAGGTGATATTTACCTAAATCAACAAAAGGGATGGTATTGCGTTGCTTGCGAAGAATTTAAAGAAGAGCGAGAACTCACTGAAAGCCATCATTGTCCAATCCATACTAATGTTGTTTGTGAATGGCGTGATGAACCCAACTATTTTTTCCGTTTATCCAAATATCAAGACGCACTCGATCAATTTCACGAAACTCATCCCAACTTTATTCAACCCGAAAGCCGCCGCAATGAAGTTTTAGGTTTCATGAAACAAGGTCTGCAAGATTTCTCAATCTCTCGTGTCAATCTCGATTGGGGCTTCCCGATTCCCACCGATCCCACCCATACTATTTATGTTTGGTTTGATGCTCTGCTTGGCTACGTCACCGCCCTAATCGATCCTGATGATGAGCCAACTCTAAAAAACGCCCTTAAGAACTGGTATCCCTTCAATCTCCATATAATCGGCAAAGACATATTAAGATTTCATGCAATTTACTGGCCAGCCATGCTCATGTCCGCAGGATTAGCCCTGCCAAAACGTGTATTTGGTCATGGTTTACTGACAAAAGACGGGCTGAAAATGGGCAAAACCCTTGGCAACACGATTGATCCCTACGCACTGGTCGATCGCTATGGCTCCGATCCCATTCGTTATTACTTTCTGAAGGAAATCGAATTTGGCAAAGATGGGGATTTTAACGAAGAAAGATTTGTGGCGATCGTCAATGCCGATCTCGCCAATAGTCTTGGCAATTTACTCAATCGCAGCCTCGGCATGGCAAGTAAATATTGCCAACAACTCATTCCCTCACATGATCCCAGCGAAGTTAACGAGTTAATCGTTCCGATCATTGAACAAGCTAAAAATTTGGGCGATCGCGTAGCAAGCAGATACGAAAACCTCGATTTTCAAGGCGCAGCCATACAGATTTTGGAATTAATCTGGAACTGCAACAAACTCATTGATGAAACAGCGCCTTGGAAACTTTTCAAAGCAGGTAAACAGTCTGAGGTTAATGAAACTTTATATACCCTGCTTGAAGCTGTTCGCATTGCTGTATATCTGCTCTCACCAATCACTCCCCAGATGAGCAGCACAGCCTATCAGCAACTAGGGCTAGATTTTGCAGAAACATCTCCGCCTGATTGGAGTCATACAAACTGGGGAATACTACAAACAGGACAGCCTCTATCAACGCCAACACCGATATTTCAGCGTATTGAGAATAAGTGAACAGGCTTAAAACTAACAAGTTAATCACCCGATTAAGGCTATAAGGATCTACTCCTCTGAGTATATTTACTTATAGTGTATAGTTAGAATTAAGTTATAAAGATAGAATACATACTTTCGCAACTTAATTCTAAAAGGCATCTCGCATTTTTTAATTCGCTTTTAAATCATTTTAAACTTAACTTTAAACTTATATTTACATTCGCATTTGCAAAAATTCTTGGGATAAAGCAAATTTTCTTACTTTGGACATTGAGTCTAACGTCCGTAGTTAATTTTAAACAAAACTTTAACGTCAGTTTATTTATTAAAGAGTTTTTTTAGTTTCATCTGAATTAGGTAAACACATTAAGTAAAAACTTAGGACGGTTGTAAGTATCAATGCTAATTCCAAAACTTCATCCCGCAGCACTAGATAACAAACGTTCTATAAACAAATTTATGTTACCTTTCGAGCAAGATTCTGGTTTTAAACCAGACCAAATTTTAGAAAACCGTGGGCGAGTTGCCATTTTTATAGATGGTTCCAATCTTTTTTACGCCGCCCTCCAACTGGGAATCGAAATCGATTACACCAAGTTGTTATTATGCCTTACCGATGGCTCACGTCTACTCCGTGCCTTCTTCTACACAGGTGTCGATCGCACCAACGAGAAACAACAGGGATTCCTGTTATGGATGCGCCGCAACGGTTATCGCGTGATCTCTAAAGAATTAGTCCAGTTGCCCGATGGCTCCAAAAAAGCCAACCTTGATGTGGAAATTGCCGTAGATATGATGGCACTGATTGGCTCTTACGACACGGCTGTACTCGTTAGCGGCGATGGCGACCTTGCCTATGCTGTTGATGCCGCCAGCTATCGTGGCGTGCGCGTTGAAGTCGTCAGCTTGCGATCGATGACCAGCGATCATCTAATCAACGTCGCTGATCGCTATGTCGATCTCGAAGCAATCAAAGATGACATCATGAAAATATCACGCCCCCAATCCTCTCCCACGACACCAGCGATCGCCAGCTATACATATCGCCCTATGACTGGTGTTAGTGCGATCGATGGCGATCGGATTAATTAAAATGAAAAAATCTGAAGCGCCCACGAAGTGGGGCTTCAGATTTTTGCGTTGATACGGCTTTTAACAAATATATTTAATTAATTAAAAAATATTGACAGAAGTTGCCATTGTCCATATATTATAGAGTTCGCTGTAAAATATTACGTCTTCGTAATTTGCTTCTTCCGACTGTAGCTAACCCACTGCATAGAAAGCACGCTCTCGCGAAGAATAGTGTTGTACAGCTATAAAACCGAAAGATACCTCAAAAGATATCCTAGGTAAGACATCAAATTGAAAACTGACAACAAATTTGGAGACTTATAGTGGCTCGCATTGCAGGAGTTGACCTTCCTCGTGACAAGCGCATCGAAATAGGACTAACGTATATATACGGTATCGGTCTGACAAGCGCCAAAAAAATCTTAGCAGCTACCAAAATAAACCCCGATACGCGGGTGAAAGAGCTTACTGATCCTGAAGTAACGACTTTGCGCCATGAGGTAGAATCCAACTTTCAAGTAGAGGGCGATCTGCGTCGTCTTGAAGGTTTAAGCATCAAACGTCTCATCGACATCGGTTGCTACAGAGGTCGCAGACATCGCATGGGGCTTCCCGTTCGTGGACAACGCACTCGCACCAATGCGCGTACCCGTCGTGGCGGTCGTCGCACGGTTGCTGGTAAGAAGAAAGCACCTGGTAAGAAGTAAGTAAGGATTAATACGAAACAATGGCTCGTCAAACAACCCGTAGAACTGGCGCACGCAAAAATAAGCGCAATGTCCCTAATGGGGTCGCTTATATCCAGTCTACTTTTAACAACACTATCGTCACGATCGCCGACACCGTAGGCGATGTGATTTCTTGGTCTTCGGCAGGCGCTAGCGGCTTTAAGGGTGCTAAGAAAGGCACTCCATTTGCTGCTCAAACTGCTGCCGAATCTGCTGCTAGAAGAGCAATGGAACAGGGAATGCGTCAAGTTGAAGTGATGGTAACAGGACCTGGATCAGGTCGTGAAACCGCAGTAAGAGCTTTGCAAGCTGCTGGTTTAGAAATTACGCTTATTCGTGATATCACCCCAATTCCTCACAATGGCTGCCGCCCGCCCAAGCGCAGACGTGTTTAATCAATTACGAATTAGCAATTACGAATTAAAAATTAAATTCGTAGTTCATGATTTTTCAATTCCCTAGTAATTAAAAATTAAATTCGTAATTCGTAATTCGTAATTCCCAAATTTTCCTCTTTGATTTTTCGTTTACTCTTGCAGACTAAGTCGGTACAAATATGGCCCAGTTTCAGGTTGAGTGCGT
Organism: Pseudanabaena sp.; assembly: GCA_044355035.1. Taxonomy (GTDB): domain Bacteria; phylum Cyanobacteriota; class Cyanobacteriia; order Pseudanabaenales; family Pseudanabaenaceae; genus Pseudanabaena. The sequence goes on from JBIKYX010000007.1 coordinate 16,594, forward strand.
TGCATCCCACACAGAAAAAGACAATAGCCAGTACAGCCAATTTGTACTGGAACCACTAGATCGGGGGCAAGGCATTACCATTGGAAATGCGCTCAGACGAGTATTGCTCTCCAATCTTGAGGGTGCGGCGGTCACTGCTGTTCGCATTGCTGGTGTCAACCACGAGTTTGCGACAATTCCAGGCGTGCGGGAAGACGTTTTGGATTTGATGCTGAACCTCAAAGAACTAGTGTTGAAGTCCTATAGCTCAGCACCGCAGATCATTCGTTTGGTGGAACGTGGACCAAAACTAGTCATGGCTACTAGTTTCCATTCTTTGCCATCGGATATCGAGATTGTTAATCCCAACCAATACATCGCCACACTTAGTGAGGGCGCGACTTTGGAGATGGAACTAACAATTGAGCGTGGTAAAGGCTATCGCTCTGTAGACCGTTCTAAGGAAGATCACAGTTCTCCCATTGATACTCTCAAGATTGACGCTGTGTTTATGCCTGTGCGAAAGGTCAAGTACGAGATTAAGGACGCTCGGATCGGTGATGCGATCAACAAAGAGAGTCTCTTGATCGATATTTGGACTAACGGCAGCATTACTCCTCAAGAAGCGCTAAGCCAAGCGGCTAGCGTCTTAGTGAATCTCTTCTCGCCCTTGCAAGAAATTACTCTTGCGCCATCGTTACCTCAAGAGCGTGGCGATCAAGATGAGACGAAGCAAATTCACATTGAAGAGTTGCAATTGTCGGTCAGAGCATACAACTGTCTCAAACGCGCACAGATTAACACTGTTGCAGATTTGTTGGAGTACACCCAAGACGATCTATTGGAAATCAAGAATTTTGGTCAAAAATCGGCTGAAGAAGTTATGGATGCCCTTAAACAGCATCTTGGCTTAACTTTAACTGAGTCCAAAGCTTCTAAGGTTTCTTAGAAGATCCGCTTAAAAGATCTCGTTAAATATCCCATCTACTACACTCTTATGTGTCACCACCATGCGTCACAGATGTAAAACACCGCAGCTAAATAAGGCTGCCGACCAACGTAAAGCACTCCTAAGAGCATTGACTACTCAGTTAATTCTCAGAGGCGAAATCAAAACCACTAGAGCCAAGGCTGATGCGGTTCGCACTACGGCTGATCACATGATCACTCTTGCCAAAGATGGCTCGCTCCATGCTCGTCGTCAAGCGATCGCCTATTTGTATGATCTCTCGGTTAAAGATGGCGAACCCGTTGGCGATCGCCCCATGACCAAGACCAAACAAGAACAATTACCCGAAGAAGATCGCGTCACTACTTTAGTTGACTTGCTATTTAGCCAAGCTGCTGAACGTTATGCCGATCGCAATGGTGGCTATACCCGTATCATTCGCACGGTCAGCCGTCGTGGTGATAATGCAGAAATGGCGATCTTGCAACTCGTTTAAGCATCAAGATGTTTTCTGCTGATTCTGAGTCTCTCCGTCGTGTTGCTTTAGTTATTCAATATCTAGGTACACATTTTTACGGGTGGCAAAGACAGCCAAATCATCCTTCTGTGCAGCAAACGATCGAAGAAGCGATCGCTAAGGTTTGCGGAAAAGTAACAGTTTTGCATGGCGCGGGTAGAACCGATACAGGAGTTCATGCGGCGGCTCTAGTAGCGCACTTTGACACTTCGAGTTTGATTCCTCCTCAGCGTTGGGCAAAGGTACTTAACGCCTACTTACCAGAAGGCATCCTGATCTGCGGATCGACAGAAGTTGCTACTGATTGGCACGCAAGATTTTCGGCGACATGGCGACGTTATCGTTACACGATTTATACCGCAGCGATCCCGAATTTATTTGTGAAGCAGTTTAGCTGGCACTACTACCACGATCACCTTGACGAACAGCTTATCCATCAAGCTTTGCAGCCAATGCTCGGCGAGCAGGATATGGCGGCTTTCCAGAGGGCAGGTTCGAGTCGTCCCCATAGTCGTCTTGATCTTCAAGAAGCGATATGTTGGCGAGATGGCGATTTTGTCCATGTGGAAGTTCAGGCTAGTGGCTTTCTGTACGGCATGATCCGTTTATTAGTAGGGCAATTAGTCGATGTGGGGTGTCAACGCCTCAGTATCGAAGCCTTTACGAGTAGATGGCAAGAAAAACGTCGTATCGAAGTTAAGTATGCCGCGCCACCACAAGGACTTTGCTTATTGGCGATCGGCTATGCCGATAACCCCTTTCTTAAATCGGGATCGCACCAGCAAACGTTGGCTTTAACCGATAACCATGTAATCACATTGGTCTAAAGTTTCAGAAGGCGTTCCAAAATAAAAGTTTTAATAGAAAAATCTCGCTTGTAGAGAAAACAATGACTACAACCACACTCACCCCTAATAAAAGCTACTTACCTAGCGATCCCGATCGCAAATGGTACATTATCGATGCTGAAGGTCAGCGCCTCGGACGGCTTGCTAGTGCGATCGCGGTCATCTTGCGCGGTAAGAATAAGCCCATCTATACGCCCCACTTGGATACTGGCGATTTTGTCGTTGTGATCAACGCCGAAAAAATTGCCGTAACTGGTAAAAAATCCACTCAAAAACTATACAGAAGACATTCTGGTCGTCCAGGTGGGATGAAGGAAGAGACTTTTGACAAAGTAATTGCTCGCGTTCCCGAACGGATTCTTGAACATGCCATCAAAGGTATGTTGCCCAAGAATACTCTTGGGCGTCAACTTTTCACCAAGCTTAAGGTTTATAAGGGTGCAAACCATCCCCATGCTGCTCAACAGCCTGAAACCTTGGTTATCAACACCATCCCATCTCAGAAGTAGGAGAAATAACTCATGTCAGATACTGAACGTTCTAATCGTGCTGTTTACTGGGGAACTGGTCGTCGTAAAAAGGCGATCGCCCGTGTCCGCCTCGTTCCAGGTGAAGGCAAAATCGTGATCAATGGCAAGCCAGGCGATCTGTACTTGCAGTTCAACCCTACCTACATCTCTGGTGTCAAGGCTCCTTTGGAAACCTTGGGCTTGGAAAATGAGTATGATGTTTTGGTCAATGCTCATGGTGGTGGTGTCACAGGTCAAGCTGATGCGATTAAGTTGGGTGTTGCTCGTGCATTGTGCGAACTTGCTCCCGAAAATCGTAAGCCTCTCAAGATTGAAGGTTACATGACTCGCGATCCTCGTTGTAAGGAACGCAAGAAGTATGGTCTTAAGAAAGCGCGTAAGGCTCCTCAATACTCGAAACGGTAATTACAAAAAAGAGTTCTCAGTGAGAACTCTTTTTTTTGCTTTTTTTTAGTAGATGACAGCTAAGGATGTGGGGTAATTGCAACGATAGTGATAATGCCTTGTCCGATGCCATAGTGCCAAAAAATCCTGAAAGCGGCGGGCGTTTTATTCTCGATATAAGACTCGAAAATTTCTTCGCCATTTTCACCTTCGATCCCATTGTATTTATGCGTGTTTAAGCTGGGATGACGGAGATTTGTTTCCATCAACGCTAGAGTTTTCAATACTTTTTGTAGTTTCTTGGAGTTACTCCGTTTTAGCTCAACAATAGTTTCCTCTGCTTCAGGTTGAATGATCAGTTGAAATCTCATTCGTCATCGATCTCCAAGTCTGCATACTGGGCAAATGAGCCAAGATATTTCCCTTTTCCTTCAGCAGATTCTTTGAGTCCTTGTTTGACGGATGCTAGGGCTTCGGGGTTTTCAAAGAGCCAACGTTCGCGTTCGGGGATGGTGATTACTGGTTCTAAAAGGATTTGTCCGAGGTCGTTGACTAGAACTTGGTAAGTTTTGCCTTTGGCTTCAGTACCGATGGTAATCCGTCCACGCTCATCGGTGCGAATTGCTTCTTTGATGGTGCGAAAGTTAGTATTTGGCATATTAAAAACCGCGATATTACCAATGCTATTTATAATAATTATGTGAGTATGTGGGTAATTCCCACAACTAGATATTATTTTATCATTGAGCCTATTTATGACAACCGATCGCCGTTTGATTGAAGAGTTAAACAAGAAATCATGGTGCAATTACTACGCATATCAGAAGAAACTAGCTTAGAAGGACTGGAACGCGATTTTCAATTGCAGCGCAATGATGATCATGACTTCTTTAAGGAATGGCGACAGGAATTAGTCAACCTTAGTCAAGGCGATCGCGATGTCCTTAAGCGCATTACCGAATTTTATAAAAATATTAGTCGTAAATCCGTAGTTTCCGAAAACATCGTTAAAATGGCAATATTATCGCCATTACTGGATCTTGCTGGTTTTTATAGCTCCCAATTTGCGATCGCTGACGAAGAATCGATTACCGTATCGGCGATCGATGGCGAAACTATTTATCGCGGACGCATCGATATTCTCGTCATTCAACAAAGTTTATGGATATTAGTAATCGAATCGAAAAGCAGTAGTTTTTCATTACACAAAGCCTTACCTCAAGCCCTTGCCTATATGTTGGCTAGTCCCAATCCTGCGAAAACCACCTTCGGACTGATCACTAATGGCTCCGAATACCGATTTGTCAAACTAGATGCAACAGGTAACGCGCCCATCTATGCCACATCATCACTATTCTCGATTTTCCCGCCCGACGACGATTTACCAACGGTGCTACAAATCCTGCGGCGTTTAGCTCAAATCATTGCCCCATAAACCAGAAATAGTCTTAAAAGGACTCTGTAGCGAAGCAGGCGATCGAAGAACCTCTTGATGAAGCAGACATCAAAGCCACCACAAGACTGGATTAAGGTAGGTACAATATAAAAGATTAAAGCAACTAAAAGATTTATGTCGTCAGCGCTCAGTGTAGAAAAATTAGTCTCCGATGCTAAAGAGACAGCCAGTAAATTAAGCATTAAAAAGTTTGATATCTATGGCGCGATCGTTGATGAAACTAGCGCCGAAGTTGATAGTGGCGCTCCTAAACAAGTCTCTGCATCCAACCGCGCTAGCATCACCGTGCGGGTTTGGAATGATGAAGGGACAGTGGGCGTTACCTCTACCACAAATATCGATCGCCTAGGTTTAGAACTTGCCCTCCAAAGCGCTCACGAAGCAAGTTTCTTTGGTGCAAAAGAAAATATTCCTGATTTTAGTCCCGAAGCGATCGCCGATATTTCAGAACGGGAACCGCAGGTCGCACCAACCACAAAGATTGAGCAACTAGTCGAAACACTTTTAGGTGCAGAAAAAGAATTACTTGCCGCCCATCCAGCGATCGCGGGAGTGCCCTATAACGGTTTATCTCAACGCGATATGACTCGATTCTATCTCAATAGTGCTGGAGCAATGCGAAATGAAAGTGGCTCCTACAGCTCTATTTATCTGTATACAAAAACTGAAGAAGAAGACCGCAAACCTCGCAGTGCTGGCGCTTATCGGGTTAGTCGTACTTTTGAAGATTTAGATGTGAAAGGCTGTGTGGCTGAGACTGCCGAAAAAACAATTAGTCATTTGAACTATGAAAAAATCAAATCGGGTAAGTATCTAGTCGTATTTTCTCCCGAAGCTTTTTTAAGCTTAATTAGCGCGTTCTCCAGCCTATTTAACGCCCAGAGCATTCTCGATAAAAATAGTCTCTCTACACCTGAATCAATTGGCACAGCGATCGCTTCACCCCTGTTAAATGTGAGTGACGATGAGCTACATATCGGCAATATTGGGGCTTCGACCTTTGATGGCGAAGGAACTCCGACTCGGCGCACGCCTTTAATTACGAATGGAATTTTAACTAATTTTTTGCATAGCTCGGTAACGGCTAAACGTTTGGATGCTAAGCCTACGGGTAATGGTAGCGTGGGTGCAAAGGTTTCGGTTAGTCCGAATTTTTTCCATATAGAACGTAGTGCAGTTGCAGCAACTAGTGAAAAAGTTTACGATCTTGCCACTGCCGAAAATGTGATTTTGATTGACGATTTACAGGCGCTTCATGCGGGTGTCCAAGCATCTCAAGGTTCTTTTTCTTTGCCTTTTGATGGTTGGTTGGTAAATAAAGGCGATCGCATTAGTATCGAATCAGCAACGGTAGCGGGCGATATTTTGACCTTACTCAATGCAATCGTCTATGTCGAGCCGAATGTTAAAATCACACCTTCTGGGGTCGCTCCACAGGTTTGGTTAGATGGTCTATCGATTACGGGTGAAGCATAAAATTTGATTAGGGTTGGTAGCAACCTAACGAAGAAACCAAAAATCATTTTTTTAGGGTGCGTTACTCTGCGCTAACACACCCTACTGTAATTAAGTTTTAGCGTTGTATAAATTAATGTTTTCCATCTGAGCGCCATCAAATAGAGCCTCTTGGACATTTGCCCAACTCAAATTTGCGCTGCGTAAATCTGCCCCACGCAAATCTGCACCACGCAAATCAGCCCCTTTGAGATTGGCATGACGGAGATTGGCACGGTGCAAATCGGCTTTGTTTAAGTTGGCGTAACTCAAATCCGCCCCAGTGAAATTGGCTCTGCACAGTTTAGCTGCGGCTAAATTAGCTTTACTCATTGCTGCATGACTAAAATTGAGCTTGTGCAGATCGATCGCTTTTAAGTCAGCCCCCACAAGGTCAACATTCGCAAATTCTTTTTTCCCTGCTCGATATAACTGCAAAAACTCTTTAGCATCCATTAATTAATTAGCCTTGCCCCAGTTTTCAAAATATGTGAGAGGTGCGCCCTAGGGAGGAGCCTCTCACATCTCATCATTGATTAAGTTTAACCTTCAAAAGAATCAAGATCTAGCGCGGCGGAACCGCCACGTTCGAGTTCGATTAACATCTGTCCTAGCTGTCTCCAAACTAGTGACGCAATACCCACGGTGAGGGGAATAGCCACGATGTAGCCAAATAGGGTTGGCAAACCAAATATTTCTAAACCTGTAGACATAAATACCGCAATACTTATGGTCATGCCAAGGTAAGGAACTTTGATGCTACCGCTTTTGAGTTCGAGCATGACACGAGAAGATTTACTCGTGGACCATTTATTGACAAGAGCGCGTAAAGTCACTTCAAACGATCGCCCACAGGCGAGTCCCGCAAGTAGGGAAATAGCAAACAAAAAGTAAGGAGGATCGGAAGGAAAATAGTAATTCACAGATATGTTAGTTTTTATGGTTAGTTTTTAACTTTGATTTCAGGATATTACAAATTCTCAACAAACTCCACTTATCGGAAGAAAGATCGATTGTGCAGGGGGCGCTTATGGCAATTTTAATTGTTGAGCAGGGGTAAAAAACTGACGGGTGACGAGATTAGTTAATATTAACGCCGTAATTAGGTTAGCGGTCGTCACCGCAAATAAAATCACCAGTTGATAACGCACTGCTAATAATGGCGATACCCCTCCCAAAATCTGCCCTGTCATCATTCCTGGTAAAGACACAACTCCAGCCACCATCATCACGTTAATTGTGGGGATCATCGCCGCTCTAATTGCATCGGATTGATAATTAGCGATCGCCTGTTGCGGAGTAGCACCTAAACATAAATGCGTCTCAATATCTCGCGATCGCTTCACCAAGTCCTGTGTAAATCGCTCAGCAGCGATCGCTGCGCCATTCATCGAATTTCCTAAAATCATTCCTGCAAGGGGAATCAAATATTGCGGTGAGTACCAAGTATCGGGCTGCACGACTAGAAATGTGGTGTAGGCAAGAATTGCGCCTGTCCCCACCACCACCGATATCCACATAATCGGCAAAACGTAAGGTACTTTTTCGCGTACCCGATTTTTGGCTTCTCGCGCTGCCATCAAGCTCATTAGTAAAATAATGAACAAGATCACCACAGGTTGTTTGATTTCAAAGACTGCATCTAGTAGAAAACCAACCACAACCAATTGAATAACGCTACGAAAAGTGGCAATTAATAAATTCTTGGCGATCGCTAATTTTTGCCAGACCGAGAAACTAATGGCGATCGCTACCATACCGAGAGCGATCGCCATTTTAGGAATATCTAGATCAATAACAGCAGTCATACTAGGATTGGAGTGCGGCTAACGTTTGCGAACCAATTACTCCATCTACATTTAAGCCATAAAATGCTTGAGCTTCTTTGATCGCCTCGGTAGTCTTGGAACCTTGGATACCATCGATCGCCCCATCATAAAAGCCAAGATTGCTCAATAACTTCTGTCCTTGCTCGATGGAACTATCGGAAACATCGCTAGCTGTTGCAGCAACCGTACTATTTGCAACAAAATTTTCGCCTACTTCCAACGCGGCGATCGTCAAAGAGCCAGCCACACCATCAGCGATTAAGCCATAGGTTTTCTGCGCGAGAACGATCGCCTCTTCGGTCATCGGTCCCTTAATTCCATCAATCGCACCGCCATAAAATCCGCGATCGCTCAGCAATTGCTGCACGTTTTTAATTTCGTCAGATGTGGCAGTAACATCCGTTGAACTAGCCTTATCCGTACCAGTTGAACTGCTCGCAACAGGAACATCAATCTCATAGGGATCATTTTGTAATGCCGCGAGAGTTTGTTCACCCAGCGTGCCATCTGCCTCTAATTTATAAAATGTTTGTGCAGCGATGATTGCCTCAGTTGTACTCGCACCTTTAACGCCATCGATCACGCCTGGATTAAAGCCACGCTTGGCGAGTAGTTCTTGAATACTGGCGATTTCAGGGGTATAAGCAAAGGACACCATCGGATTAGCAGTCATCGCGATCGTCCCCGCCGCTAAGCCAATACATAAGACTGATTTGGCATGGCGCGAAGATTGGGCGATCGAGCCAAGCAGTTGGCAATCTAAATTTTGGTCAATCGATTCGCCTTGCTCTAAGCGTTCGCAAAGCATTTCACTGTGAAGATAAGCAACAAGTTCCATACAATTCAGCCTCTATAAAAATGCCGTGAATAACGCCCTGAAGAATGCAATTAGGTTTATCAACTGGCTTACAGCCATTGAATAGCCTTATATCCATTGTATATAAAAAACAAGGAAATGTTGGAAATTGCTGTTTTTTGTAACTTGGTTAGGACTTACGCATAGTTTTGTAGAACCCTCACCCCTAGCCCCTCTCCCGCAGGCGAGGGGAATAAGAAAATAATACGGGTTTTGCTCCCCTTCTCCTGCGGGAGAAGGGGTTGGGGGATGAGGGCAATTAGCATTTTGCGTAAGTCCTATCCTTGTTTAGCGTTTTCTAGAATCTTGGGGAACATTTGAGGCAGAAAGGCTGTCCTCTGGCGAAAAGATTGCCGATGCGATTAGGAAGATTTTTAAAATGATTGCAAGAAAATTTCTGGTTAGTTCATATTCTGCCTTATTAGGTTTGAGCTTAGGATTAGGCGCGATCGCTCTAGCTACTATCGCTTCACCACAACCAGTTAGAGCATCAGATAAAGTATCAGCGCTACCAAAACTAGATCAACTCGTTAAACAAGCTGCATCCCGCGATCGCAATGTATCGGAAATAGCGATCGCCAAGTTACGCGAATTTAAGAATGATGGTGTCGATGCATTTTGGAAAACTTATCAACAGGATTTAGCAAATAACCCACAGTTACGCGCAACCTTAGATGCAATTTGTCAGCAAAAAGACTGTGATGCATCACGTTTGTATTGGCACAAAGATTTAGAAGCTGCCAAGAACGCATCCCAAGAAACAGGAAAGCCAATTTTATCTTTGCGGTTGTTGGGGAATCTTAATGACGAACTAAGTTGTGCTAATAGCCGATTTTTTCGCACGGCGCTCTATCCCAATGCGAATGTATCGCAACTGTTGCGCGATCGCTTTATTCTGCACTGGCAGTCAGAGCGCCCCGTACCGAAGGTAACAATTGATTTTGGGGATGGTCGCAAACTAGAGCAAACTCTAACGGGTAATAGCATCCATTATGTATTGGACAGTGAAGGTCGTCCGATTGATGCAATCCCTGGGTTGTATAGTCCTCAAGCCTTTATCGAAAATCTCAAAGATGCAGAGAAGGCAGTGATCGCAGTCCAAAATGTGAAGGGAGATTTAAAGCTTCGCCGTGAAGTTTTGGTTAAATATCATCGCGATCGCTATGCAAAATTAGAAAAAAAATGGCAAGCTGATCTCACTCGCTTGCGTTTGCCTTTACAACCTTTGCTACCTCTAACTGTTACCGATCCCCAAGCCAGTGCCATGCTAGCAAGTCGTTTGACGGTTGGTAAAGCGATGGTAGAGTTACCAACTTTGAGCCGTACTGATAATGCAATATTGTCGGAGATTGCACCAGTTTCACCATTTGCGAAGTTGAGTGATGTGAATTGGGCAAGATTGGCAAGACTTTATCAAAATCGCGTCTATCTCGATCAAGGTAGCCTGAAAGTAATGGAGCGGAAGTTATCGCCAACTGCTTCTTTAAAATCGGTAGTAGATAGTTTCGAGAGGGCGATCGCGCAGGACACAGTTCGCAATGAATATGTTTTTCACGCTCAGATTCATAACTGGTTTGTCAATGATGAATTTGCGGATGGTGAGACATCTTTAGCAGCCCTTAATCGCCGTGTTTACGATGAGCTATTTCTCACACCTGCTAGCGATCCTTGGTTGGGTTTAGTAAACGAAAATGTGTATACAGGAATTAGTAGGGTAAATTAGTGCGGACTGACGCAAAATAAACAACAGTTAAGAGAGTCACGCCCTGCGGGTGCGACTCTCTCAAATCATTTCAGATTGGTATATAAGGTAAATTATTTGACTTGAGTGGAAATTGCTGAAGTTGTTTTCGGTGCTTTAGTTGTACCTAATGCCGCATGGATACCGCGTATAGCGAAAATAATCACCGCACAAACAACTACATATTGAACAAATTGAATAGGAATACTTGGGGTTTGGAATAGAATCTTGCTAAGAGAATTAGATTCTGGAGACATCTCTTCAGGATTACTATTACTAACTTCTTGCTCAAGGTCTTGCTCTAATTCGCGCTCTAGTTCTCGATCAAGTTCAGGGGCAGTTACTACATTAGCCATCTCTGGGGGGGCAACATCAGCCAGAAATAGAACTTCAGGCTGTTGGAAAGATTGAGGATTTTCTAAATCAGAACTGAGGTATTCAGGGGAAGCGATACTTTGTAACGATTCAGCAACATTAGTCTCACCAAAGTTACTCTCTTCAACGTTAGACTCACCAAACATAGCATCTAAGTCTGGACTCGTTGCTGAGTCATCGCTATTGAGGCTATTGATGCGATCGCGATATTGTTCAGGCATAGATTGCTTAGGAATATCTTGCTCAGGCATAGCTCGTCGAGGAAATACGGGTAAAGGAGGTATTGTAAGTCCTGCTTTTGTCTCCGACAATCCGCCATTTCCTAGAACATTAGCAACAGCTTTTTCGGTGGAAGCAATAACACTGCTACCTTGTGTTTCTTGGGATTCCTGCTCCACCAAAATGATCTCCTCTGTCCATGCAGGTTCCTCCGATCCCGCTTGCTGCCAAGAAATTTTTAGACTCGAAACGGTTTTAACCTCAATCGTAACAAACCATTTTTTGATCATCCCCACCAGCACTGGTCGCTTGGGAATTCGCATCTCATCATCCAGCGATCGCAGATCTGACTCAATTAAAATTTCAAGGCGATCGCCTGAGCGTTCGACATTAGCTAGCATCCCTTGCGATTTGAGCAAACGATTCATCAACGAACCGATCGCATTAACATCACCTTGTTTTGCTTGTTCGACCAGTGGGTTTTCTGACATATGAACTACTTTTGCCTATTCTAAATACATTGACTTTTTAGATTAAGCCAAATGTATCAGGTTTTTGGAAAATTAAACTTTATTTAAAAGCACAAAAGACAAAAAGAGCGCTAAGCGCTCTTTTTGTCTTTATACAAGTCGTACCAACTTAGCACTTAAGTCCCACAACTTCTCAGCCCTTGCATCATCTCGCGCTTGAGGCGAAACTGTCTGCACAAAAGACTTCCCATCTTCTTTCTGGCGGTTGCCCCAACTCCAGTAAGCTCCTGATTGCTTGTAGTCAGGATCGGCAAGAACTGCCGCAACTCTTTCGCCAGAGAGTTCTTGGCTGACATATCCCTTAGTGATATTTTTTTGAAACAAGGGAAATAGCTTCTGAAACAGGGGATAGTGATTGCGGAAAAGCGGCGTATCAGCGACACAACCAGGGTAAAGGGATAAAAAAGAAATCCCCGTTGATTCGTGGTAACGGCGATGCAATTCTCTCATGGTCAAGATATTGCAAACCTTGCTTTCTTTATAAGCACGAACTGGTTCAAACTTTTTACCATTTGCCATTGAAATCGGCGCTTTAAATCCTTTCTCAAATCCTTCGAGATTACCAAGATCGGGCTGTGGGGGGATCTTGCCGCCGAGTTCGTCAGGGTTATGGGTGACGGTTCCCAAAATTACCATACGGCGATCGTAATAGGTGGATTTTTTCATGTCCTCTAGCAATAGATTGCAGAGCAGAAAATGGCTAAGATGATTGGTGGTCATGGTTAGCTCAAATCCTTCGGGCGATCGCAATGGTTCTTTGATCAATGGCATATAAACGGCGGCATTGCAAAGTAGAGCATCCAGATTGCGCCCTGTAGCCCGAAACTTGGCGACAAATTCACGAACGCTGACCAAAGATCCCAGATCCACTTGAATGATCGTATAGCGGTCTTTGGGAATGCCAACGGATTCGGCTGCTTTTTCGGTCTTGGGGATATTGCGGCAAGCCATGACAATGTGCCAACCTTTATCAGCCATTGATTTAGCTGACCATAAACCCACACCCGAAGATGCACCTGTGATAATTACTGTAGGGGCTTGCGGATAAGACATTTTAATGAGTAGATCTACTTAAATTTGGTTAAACTTTATTTAAAAGTTTACAGTGATTTGGCAAGCCCTAAAAATACAATTACAGCAGGGAATTGCAGCGCAAAGTACTGCAATTATATTTTAACGAAATGGAACAACTTCAGCGTTCACACCTGATTGGGCGAGTTTCTGCACTAACTCATTGGCAGCTTGGCGATCGCTATAGGCTCCAACTTGTAATACCGATCGACCACTACGCGATAGCCGAAAAGCATCAGGCACAATAGTTCTCACCCGTTGTGACACCAATATGGTAGTACTTGGCACAATCACCCGATATTGGAATGCCTTACCAGTAGTAGGATCAAGGGCAACTGGTAGTGAAGCTTGATTGGGAAGTCTCGGAGTAGAAGAGTTCCCACTATAGGCGCGTTCAATTGTAATTGTTGTCGGTGAGTTATTACCGCTTGGATTCGGATTTGTGGAAATAACTGGACTTGGTAAAGACTGGGTTGGCGGTTTAGCTGGGACAAATACGGTTGTCGGGACTGGACGCTGAATGGGAATTGCCGTACTAGGAGTTGGTCTAGAAGAAGATGGAATAGTGGCGATCGGGGAAATAGGAGAACTGGAAGCAGTGAGATCTAACAACCCCTTAACTCGCGATCGCGTAATTTGATTGCCTGCTGCGGTTAGAGGGATTGTGGTCGCATTGTTAATGTCAAATTCGCGGTTGTTGCTAAAACGGTTATTTCCCAAGGAAACCGATGTACCAAGGTCAGGACGAGGTGAACCAGAGGAACCACTGAGAACCACTAATCCGTTGCGCTGATTATCGGCGATTACATTCCCTCTCAATGTCGGCTGAGCCGTGTTAGAAATAATCACTCCATCAATATTGCGGGTAATTTGATTATTGATCAAGGCAACTTGGGATTGTTGACCAATGGAAAGCCCAAAGCCAGTATTGTCAAATCGATTATCGCGAATTTCGCCTGTACTTGTCCCAACGGCGGAGATCCCACTACCCGTATTTCCCGTAAATAAATTGTTGCCAATATAGGCATTAGCGCTACCAGTGAGGAAAATCCCATCATGGGTACTGCGGCTAAAGTTATTATTGAGAATCGATACATTACGACTGGATTCTAACCATAGTCCATAACCGCGTGGATTGCTGTTAGTGACGGTAATTCCTTCGATTCGAGAATTATTTGCCGCCACGATCGCGATATTTTGACTGGCAAAGGTAGAACTAACAAAACGTCCACCGCCATTAATTACGACATCGGTTCCATTACTGTTGGGATTACCGCGTAAAACTGCACCTCTAGGAAGACGAATTGGAAATCTTTCGCCATTATTTTGGCTATAAGTACCCGCATCTAATTGGAAGACCGTACCTTCTTGGGGATTAGCGGCGATCGCGGCGGTGATTGTCCGAAAAGCTTGTGATTGTGAGCCATTGACATTTGCATCCGAACCTCTCGGCGATACAAAGACTATTTTTTGTTGAGTATTTACCTGCGCCCAAGCAGTTGATGGTGCAGAGATTGCGAGCATACCTAGAGCTAATACAAAAGCGGGCTTAACGACTTTAATATTCATAGTTAATTTAAGAAGTGAACGGGATTTATGAAATCAGTTAAGAATTACCTTTAGTTGTCAAGTATTCTAATCGATCCCCCTCAATCCCCCTTAAAAAGGGGGAAGAAGATAAGTAATTAATTCTCCCCCCTTTTGTAAGGGGGGCTGGGGGGGATCTAGACAATTCTTGAATAGTTTCTGAAAAACTTTGATACCGAAATAGACTAGCAGGAAGTTAATTTTGTTTCATCACTTCTGCATTGTTTATGCAAGTTAGCTCTAGTCCTTTTGTCCAGTTTGCAGATTCCATAAACTAGTATAAATTCCATTCTCCGCAACTAACTGATCGTGAGTACCCATCTCCACAACTTTGCCACGATCCATCACATATATACGATCAGCATTGCGTATTGTTGATAACCGATGGGCGATCGCAATAGTTGTGCGATTTTTGGTAATCTGCTCTAAGGATTTTTGGATCGCCGCTTCAGTTTCATTATCCACCGCCGAAGTTGCTTCATCCAGAATCAAGATTGGTGGATTGCGTAACACTGCACGAGCGATCGCAATGCGCTGTCTTTGACCGCCAGAAAGCTTTTGACCACGTTCACCCACGATTGTATCGTAGCCCTTGGGCAGATCTTGGATAAACTCATGGGCTTCAGCGATTTTGGCAGCTTCGACAATTTGATCCACAGTTGCATCAAAGGAACCATAGGCAATATTTTCTAAAACCGAGCCGTGAAATAGAAACACATCTTGGCTCACCCAACCGATGCAGGAACGTAGCGATCGCAATTCTAAGTCGCGAATATCAATGCGATCGAGAAAAATATTTCCCGATTGAATCTCATACAACCGCAACAGTAACTTCACTAAAGTACTTTTGCCCGAACCCGTTGCACCGACGATCGCCGTAGTTTTATTCGCGGCTATGTCTAAGGAAAGATTCTCGACAATTGGAAAGTTGGCAGCATAGCCAAAGGTGACATTCTTTAATTGAATTTCGCCTTGTACTAAAGTTTCTGGGGATAAAACCTGTGAGCCAGAATGAATGGCGATCGGTGTATCCAATAAATCTAGAATCCGATTTGTGGAAGCCATCGCTCTTTGATATTGATCGAGGGTTTCACCCAATCGGGTCAATGGCCAAAGTAAGCGCTGAATTAGATAAATCATTACCGAGTAATTACCGACCGAAAGTCTCTGCGCCTGTACTTCCAAACCGCCATAGTACAAAATCGCAATAAATCCTACGAAGATCAAAATCCTGATTAAGGGAACGAAGGCGGCACTATAGGCGATCGCTTTCCGATTACTCTGACGATAGCGATCGCTTTCTTTTTCGATGCGTTTACGCTCATAATCCTCAGTGACAAAGGCTTTAATTGTGGTGATACCGCCAATATTATTGGACAATTGCCCGTTGAGCAAACCCACTTTTTCGCGAACTTCGGCATAGCGGGGCGCAAGAAATTTCTGAAACCAAATCGAACCCCAGAGGATAAATGGCATCGGCAACATCGCTAACCAAGCCACATTGGGCGTAATTACAAAAAATGCCCCACCAATCAATAAAATTGTTGCCGAAACTTGGATGACTTCATTGGCTCCACCATCCAGAAAACGTTCCAATTGATTGACATCATCACTCAAGATCGACATCAACCCGCCCGAACTGCGCTCTTCAAAAAATGCTAGTTCTAATTCTTGTAGATGTTGATAAGCATCAAGGCGCAGATCATGCTGTAAAGTCTGGGCAAGATTCCGCCATTGCAATGCATAGGCATATTCAAAAATCGATTCCAATCCCCAAATCACGCCACTGATCGCCGACAGAACAAATAGCTGCGCGGCTAGTCCCTGCACTCCTAGAGGATTTGCCCAAAAGTTTTCTTTTTGTAAAACCAAATCGATCGCTGCGCCAATTAATACAGGCGGCGCAAGATCGAAAAATTTATTGAGGATAGAGTAAGTTGTCGCTGTCCAAATTTGCGATCGATAATTACGCGCATAGCGGGTGAGACGGATAAAGGGATGGACGTTAGACATTTGGGTTAATTGAGTTTGTCTGGACTTATTCCAAGATATGCGATTTTCTGCTTGATCGCGCTTTATATCAAAAAGCCTCTCGCTATGCGAGAGGCTCTGTGGGGTTATTCAGTTGGTCCTGGATCTTTACGCTTAATCAGTGGGCGTGGCACTGGTGGACGATCTTCAGCCGTCCTTGGACGGGGCGGATAAATACTCCCCGAAGCATCTCCGCGATTTTGACTCCAAGATGGCTTAAATGGGCGATCGCCATAATTACCACCCAAATTACCACCATAATTACGATCGCCATAACTCCGTGGCGCAAAGCGACCACCGCCGCCGCGACTATTAGACTGCGATCGCTTACCTTTATGGGGAATAATCCCAATAAACTGACCATCAATAATCGTCAAAACATCACCATGACGTTGAACATTGACACTCCAAAACTGTCCAACCGCATCAGTTGGCAAGAGTCCCGTCAGACGCACTTTAAACTTGCTGTATTCCTTACTAACCTTGTCTTTGTCCTTATCAAATTTCTGTTCCGTGCGTCTCACCTTGACAATCACTGAATTGTCGTCCAATGACTGGCTCGAAACCTCACCTCGTACCGAGAAATAACCATCTTCGACATTAGGATCAAGCGGTACATCAGATTTACCAAGCTCGACAGGAGCCCATACACCTGATATCTGAACATGTAATTTCCCCGCCTTGTCATTGGTGCGCGGATATACGACCCACAAATAATCGCGATCGCTTTCTAAACGCTTTTTCACAATCGAGATGATTTTGCCAAGCAGTACTGCATCAACTTCAGTTCCATCGGCGGTGAGAATATGTCCCTTGGCAAAGTTATCCTCACGAGCAATATAGCGCCCCGCAATTACCCCGATCGCTCGATATTGAAATGGTTCTGTTGCTTCTGGAATTGGCTGTAAGGCTACTTTAGGCTCTTCGCTCTGACTATCTTCACCATGATTAGCGGTGAGATTGCCCCCAAAATTAGAGGAATAAGACTGATTGCTGAAACTAGCGGTCGCCTCCACAGGACGGCTACTCACTAAAGGCTTAGACCTTGCCGCCGCAGGGATAACTTTAGGTATGGAAATAACAGGCTTAACCGTTACTTCGCTCTTTTTCACTTCTACCGCCTTGTCGTCCAGATTCTGAATCGCTTCTGGTGGCTTCGGCGCGATCACTTTGACAACTTCTAACTTAGGCAAATCTTTAATTGGAGGCTTAGTGGTGACTGATCGTGACGAAGATGGATTGTTTGAGTCATCGGGCTGACTCGGATTGGTAATTTTACTCATATGAACCTCCAGAAAACTAAGGAGTCTAATGCGGACTAGACCTTAATGGGGACTTACCAGAAAAATATAGTCACCAAACTTAAATTCGTTTTATCTAATTCACATATTATGTAATTTACATAAAGACAAACAATAGCTTGTGTAAACCTTAATTAAAAACAAGATTTACCTATATTTAAAACCTACCTAAATTAAGTTCCGCAAAAAAAATGAAATATTAGGTAGTCTAATTTGTCCCCTATTTGAGTTTGATTGCAGTCGATTTGGTCAGGCTATGCTGATGGCGATCGCCAATTCACAGCTTAGACTGTAGTTAGATTGCAAGTTAAACAACAGCATATACTATTCTACTGTAACCAACGTTGTCAGCATACAACCTCCTCCTTCTGAACTAAATTTACTTCATATAATTTTAATAAGTATGCCGACATCCTCTCTTAGCAGTGAAGAATTAAGTTGAATTTGAGTTGAGTGCAGCCCAAAAGTCGTAGTCGAAATTCATAAATTGCCACTGTATTTTTTGGAGATTGCGTATATTCTTAAGGATTTACTAAGGATTTGCGATCCCCAATAAATCCATGCTTACGATGGTTTTATTCTTACTTTCAGGCAAATATGCCTGTAATCTAGGAATGCATCATATTTCATTGATGGTTTCATTGATGGACGTTCGTGGATAGAGAGGATTTTATGACATCTGACAAGCAAAATTTTGGATTGATTGGTTTGGCGGTGATGGGTGAAAACCTTGCTCTGAACATTGAGCGCAACGGGTTTTCGATGAGTGTTTACAATCGCAGTCGTGACAAAACTGATAAGTTTTTGGCTACACGCGCTGCGGGGAAGAATTTTAAAGGTACATTCACGATCGCTGATTTTGTTGCGTCCCTAGAGCGTCCCCGCAAAATGCTGATTATGGTCAAGGCGGGAGCGCCTGTTGATGCCGTAATTCAAGAGCTAATCCCATTTTTGGAAGAAGGCGACATCATTATTGATGGCGGTAACTCACTATTTGGCGATACTGAGCGTCGTACCGTAGAGCTAGAGGCAATTAATCTTAAGTTCATCGGCATGGGCGTGAGTGGCGGTGAAGAAGGCGCTCTCAATGGTCCAAGTATGATGCCTGGTGGTCAGAAGTCTGCATACGCGGAGATCGAGCCAATCGTCACTAAGATCGCGGCTCAAGTTGATGATGGGGCTTGTGTTACCTACATCGGTAAGGGCAGCGCGGGGCATTATGTAAAAATGGTGCATAACGGGATCGAGTATGGCGATATGCAGTTGATCGCCGAGGCTTACGATCTGCTCAGCACTGGTTTAGGCTTGACTGCGAGTGAGTTGCATGAAACCTTTACCGCTTGGAAGAGTTCGGAACTTGATTCGTATTTGATCGATATTACGGCGGATATCTTCACCAAGATCGATGAACTTACAGGGGATGCTCTGGTCAATAAAATTCTTGATGCGGCGGGTCAAAAGGGAACGGGCAAATGGACGGTACAAAGTGCCTTTGATTTGGGTGTGCCAATTCCCACGATGATCGCGGCGGTAACGGCTCGCGTCATGTCTTCGTATAAAGAAGAGCGGGTGGCAGCCTCGAAGGTGCTAGTCAGTTCGACTTCTGGTAAATATGAAGGCGATCGCCAAGAGTTTATTGATGCGGTGCGTGATGCGTTGTACTGCTCCAAAATTTGTTCCTATGCACAGGGGATGGCACTTTTGGGTGCAGCCTCTCGTGAGTTTGGCTACGATCTAAACTTGGGTGAAATTTCGCGAATTTGGAAAGGCGGCTGTATTATTCGGGCTGCTTTCCTTGACAAGATCAAGCTTGCTTTCCAACGCAATCCTCAATTGCCTAATTTGTTAGTCGATCCCGACTTCAAACAAACGATTCTGACTAAAGAAGCGGCATGGCGCAAGGTAGTTGTGGCGGCGGCGCAGTTGGGTATTCCGATCCCTGCGTTTAGTGCGTCTCTCGATTATTTCGATAGCTACCGACGCGATCGCCTACCTCAAAATGTGACTCAGGCTCAGCGTGATTATTTCGGCGCTCACACTTACGAGCGCACCGACAAGCCCAGAGGTGAGTTTTTCCACACTGAGTGGATGAAGTAATATCTAAAACAAGAGATGCAATATAAAACACTGCATCTCTTGTTTTTTAGTAATAATAAAATTTGGAAGAATTTGGTGGCGAATGATTATGCTAACGAAAGAAAAGCCAAGCGATCCCAAAAATCATAGAGGACTGTAGTTTATACAACTATGCAACTGCGAAATCAGTATGCGATCGCATTTTCGGGCTATGAAAGGCTAAGACAATATCTTGTTTGGGAACTCCTGCATTAATTAACTCATTGGCAATCCCTTCTTCTGTCCAGTCTTCTTCGATCCAAAATTTACCATCTCGAATTCGCGCATAGATTGTAAAGCCATTAATGCGATCGCCTTTTTGCCAACCAACGTTCATCCAGATATAATTATGGCTGTTCTCGTCAATAACTAAAAAATTTTCAACATCTTGATTAGGACGGCGATTACATAGTTCAACGTGCTTCGATAAAATATTTTTAAGCAGCGCTGGGTAATCTAATTTATCCATATGACTACTTCCATCTATTTGCAAATTTTTTAACCAAAAAATAAAACCAAAAAATAAAATAAGTTGGACAATATGGTTTTCTAAATTTAATTTCAACAATCTATCTAATACATCTAATACTTATTTTTCTATATTCCATGTACTTTTTATTATAATCATCAACCAAACCGTCAACAACCTCGACTACTAATTCTAAAAGCTTATTAACTTCATTTGTTAGTTGGCTGTATAAATCATCGCAAGAACTTTGATATATAGTCTTAATGTCATACTCTTCACATTTCATGTCAGGACGAATTTCTTCAGATACAGACATTATTTTAAAGAGTTGATCGTCATCCGTAAATAAATAACTAAACCCTTTATGAGCGCGAGAATTTCTATCCTTTCTTAAATGATTTCCTGCCGCCTCAATTTTTATAAGTACATTAACGACTTTAGTGTGTGATTCTCCAATAAATTTTTTTAGGCTCTTAAGATTAAGTCTATGGTCTTCAATACCTAGTTCAAGAAGTTGATTAATCAGATGATATGTTACATCCCGAATACTAGAAAAACGAAATAGTGTCAAGTCCATAATCGACTTTATCCATTCATAGCGATTTATATTTCTTACATTTGATTTTAATGGTAGATCTTGAATACATAGCATCTGAGGTATTACACGTAAGTCAACGAAAAGTTCTTCTAACATATCGAATCGAATACGTGTCAAGTACGCATACGCAATATGTGGATCAGCAGATTGAAAATCTTCCCAACATGTATAGGGGTGATCATGCAGAAAATACATACCAATAGATTCATAGAGAATACCTTTAAACTCTGATTTTTCTAGATCCCACCAAAAATATTCGTACTCCATGAAGTCTCCCTCAAATCTAAAATAAAAGAAAACAAACTATTAACGATAATAAGTTTAGTGACTTTACCAAATTTACTATATGGACATTAGGCTACAAAGAACAATAGAACTATTTTAGTGATTTTTCCTAAATAACCAAATTCTTAATACTGTCCTGAATATCTAGCTCTAATTTTTGCCAGCTTCTAGCTACATTAAAACTCATATTGATTTTAGCAATTTCTAATAATGAATCATTAATTGAGTAAGTCTTTTTTTCGCGTAACCAGATCAGAATATCGGCTAAATGCCAAATCGAAGGCGTACCCTCATAAACAGGCAGAGGCGATCGCGGCGCATCCTTAACAATAAGGTTTCTGATATTTTGGCGGGAGCAACCAAGGATTTTTGCTGCATCCGTCAAACCGACAAAATCTGGTGTTGCTTCAATTAGAATCGCATGAGGAATTGCATTTTTCACATCAGTAATAGCACTGGAAACTGCTGCGTAAGCAGAAGAAGCCTCGCGAATAAAATCGAGTGCAATATATCCCTTAGCCCCAATTCCAATTAAGGCATCATCGCAGCCACTTTCATATAGCTTCTCAATATAGTCACTACCCTCAACTTGGGAATTTGGAAGATTAAATTTTAAAGTAAATTCATACTCATTCATCACTTATTCCTCTTCTTCGTAGATAGCATTTGTGTTGATATGCCTTGTACAGTTATTCACAACTCGTTTAAGCTGTTTCGCATGATTCCCTGCATTTTTAGGAGTACTCCAAATACTGGATATGCAAAAAGTTCCGCTTCTGCATTCTTTGTCATTGTAAGGACAATAAATTTTGCCCCAAGCATGAGAGCCGCCAACATCAACTCGCCATCCATTTTTTTCGGCGTACTTCAATGCAGCTTCGATTTCCGACTTTGAATGGGATAGCCTTGCCATAAAGACTTTTTATTTTATAGATATTATGCCCAAAGCATAAAGTTGTCAAGTGACAACTTTATGCTTAAAAGCTGGTCTAGTCATTCATGATCGATCGCTCAGGGTAAAATAGGAAAACCGACTAAAAACCATAAAAGAACAAAATCTTAACCATCTTTTCTTTTTATAATATTCTCATATTGTTTTGTAACCGCCATGTCCCAACCTACGATTGAATCGATTTTACAAGAAACACGCTTGTTTGAGCCACCAGCCGAGTTCGCGCAAGCTGCCCATATTAAAAGTCTTGCCGAATATCACCAAATTTACGATCGCGCTAAAGCCGATCCATCGGCATTTTGGGCAGAGCTTGCGGAAACAGAACTGCATTGGTTTCAGAAATGGCACACCACTCTCGATTGGCAACCACCATCCGTAAAATGGTTTGATGGCGGCAAAATTAACATTTCTTATAACTGTCTCGATCGCCACTTAAACACTTGGCGCAAAAATAAAGCAGCACTAATTTGGGAAGGAGAAAACGGTGATTCGCGAACCCTCACCTATTCCCAATTGCATCGTGAAGTTTGTCAGTTTGCCAATGCACTTAAACAACTAGGCGTGACCAAAGGCGATCTCGTTGGCATTTATATGCCGATGATTCCTGAAGCAGCGATCGCCATGCTTGCCTGTGCCAGAATCGGTGCGGTACATGGCGTAGTATTTGGCGGATTTAGTGCCGAAGCTCTGCGCGATCGCTTGGTGGACTCTGAAGCAAAATTAGTAATTACGGCTGATGGTGGTTGGCGCAAAGATGCGATTGTACCATTGAAGGAACAAGTGGATAAGGCGTTAGATCATGGGGCCGTTCCTTCCGTTACTGATGTCCTAGTAGTCAAGCGTACTGGTCAGCAAATTCACATGAGCGCAGGGCGCGACCATTGGTGGCATGACTTGCAGCAAGGTGTTTCGGCTAAGTGTGAAGCAGAACCGATGGATAGCGAAGATATGCTCTTCGTTCTCTACACTTCTGGCAGTACAGGCAAACCAAAGGGAGTCGTGCATACCACCGCAGGTTATAACCTCTATAGCCATATCACTGCTAAATGGATTTTCGATCTCAAAGATACGGATATATACTGGTGTACGGCTGATGTGGGCTGGATTACAGGGCATAGCTACATTGTGTATGGACCTCTTTCCAATGGTGCGACCACACTCATGTATGAAGGAGCGCCTAGGGCTTCTAATCTAGGATGTTTTTGGGATGTGATCGAAAAATATCAAGTGACTATTTTCTATACTGCTCCCACGGCGATTCGTTCTTTTATCAAAATGGGTGAACATCATCCTAATACTCGCGATCTGACTTCCCTAAGACTGTTAGGAACCGTGGGAGAGCCGATTAATCCCGAATCATGGATGTGGTATCAACGGGTGATTGGTGGCGGACGCTGTCCGATTGTCGATACATGGTGGCAGACGGAAACAGGTGGAATTATGATTACATCGTTGCCAGGGGCGATTCCCACAAAACCAGGTTCAGCAACCCTTCCGTTCCCTGGGATTATTCCCGATATTGTCGATTTAGAAGGTAATTCGGCTCATGACAATGAAGGCGGCTATCTAATTGTGCGTCATCCTTGGCCAGGGATGATGCGGACTGTCTATGGCGATCCAGAAAGATTCCGCAAGAGCTATTGGGAACATATTCCACCTAAGGATGGCAACTATGTCTATTTCGCAGGAGACGGCGCAAGGAAAGATGCCGATGGTTATTATTGGGTGATGGGTCGCGTTGATGATGTGATTAATGTGGCAGGACATCGTTTGGGAACAATGGAAATCGAGTCGGCGTTAGTTTCCCATCCTGCGGTAGCGGAAGCGGCAGTGGTCGGTAAGCCCGATGATCTGAAGGGTGAGGATGTTTTTGCCTTTGTGATTCTCGAAGGCGATCGCCAACCCAGTGAAGAACTTGCCAAGGAACTGAAAAAACACGTTGTCTCTGAGATTGGCGCGATCGCTCGTCCGAGTGAGATTCGCTTTGCGGAGGCTTTGCCAAAAACGCGATCGGGTAAGATTATGCGGCGGTTATTGCGATCGCTTGCTTCTGGTCAAGAAATCACCAGCGATACTTCGACTTTGGAAGATCGTTCGATTTTAGATAAGTTGCGCGAAGGTGCATAAATGAGGCAAATAAGGATCTAAATTTAGTTGAGATCCTTATTTGCGAATATTTCTGATTTCTGCTTGCACTATAAAACTCTATACGTTTAGAACAAGGTGAAGTGTATGCGTTTACCGATTCGAGAAAAAGAGCGAAAGAATATATCCAAAGTCTCATCGCACAATACGGTCAACCGCTCCTCAATGAGACGCAAGCATTCTAGAGGATTTGGAGTTTTGGTTACATATTTAAAACCTGAAGAGGTTATGGCTGGGACTGAAAAAGTAAGAACTTACAAGGAGTGGGAAGAGCTACTTAGTGGAGATCTTGGTAAACAGATTGGAATTGTCTGGTAAAAGATTTTAAAGCTTTAACAATTTGATAATTGAGATTGCTGAATATTCTCTACATTTTCGTTTTTTATCGAATAGGCGATCGCTGTTAGTTGACTTGATGGCTAGGGCGATCGCCTTGTATTAATGTTTGATGAATAGGTAATTGGAGATTTGAACGATGGAGCGATTTACTGTGCCAATTCCTTTGGCTTAATCCCTAATTGTTCAAACATATTAGAATCCTCTTGCCAATTGGGATTTGCCGTTGTCAATAACTTCTCACTGGAGAAAATAGAATTTGCACCTGCAAGGAAACAAAGCGCCTGATCGGAAATACTCAGCCGATCGCGTCCTGCCGATAATCGCACAATCGCCTTAGGCATCAGAATTCTGGCTGTTGCTACCATCCGCACTAGCACCAAGGGATTGATCGCTTCGAGATCACCGAATGGAGTTCCCTCAACTGGGGAAAGTGCATTAATCGGAACTGACTCTGGCTGTGGCGAAAGATTGGCTAAGGTATGCAAAAGCTCAATGCGATCGCCATCAGTTTCACCCATACCGACAATACCGCCACAACAAACTTGAATGCCAGCATCGGCGACATTTTGAATTGTTTCAAGGCGATCGCGATAAGTGCGCGTGGTAATGATTTCAGGATAAAAACTTTCCGAAGTATCGAGATTGTGATTGTAGGCGGTTAGTCCAGCTTTAGCTAGTTTTTGAGCTTGGTCAGGACGGAGCATTCCCATCGTTACACAGGCTTCCATCTCAAGGTTAGCCACTGCTTCTACCATCTGTAACACGCGATCAAAATCTTCACCGTCAGGAGCATTGCGCCAAGCTGCTCCCATACAAAAGCGGGTTGCACCATGTTCTTTCGCATCTTTTGCTTGTTTGATCACATCATCAAGAGGGAGCAGGGGATAATTTTCCACCGCCGTAGGATAACGGGCGCTTTGGGGGCAGTATTTACAATCTTCAGGGCAGCGTCCCGACTTGATATTTGCGAGGGTACACATCTGCACTGCGTCAGTCTGGTGATGCTGACGATGTATAGATTGTGCCTCAAATACTAGAGACAATAGTGGCTGATGATAAGTCTGAGCAACGGCTTCAAGTGAAATCAAGGGTGTATTTATATTTACAATAGTTATGGTGATGGCGGTTCAAATTGTACTTTATTAAGGCGCTTTGCGCTAAATTATATAGAGATAGACCCGAATATACCCATACAAACTCAACTAGCGGGATTGGGACAGTTACGAGATCTACGAGCTAATCCAAATCTAAAGGGCGCTGACATTAATTTCTTGATTCAGCAAACCAACTGGATAAATTACTTCGACTTGGCGAAATTGAGGCTAAAACTTATAAGCAGATTATGAAGGCTTTTGAAGGTCGAGATCTAGGAAAAAGAGGAAAAAGAAAATGATTAACTCATCAACGATTCAGATTGAACTAGGCTATAAGTTACTTGATAGTAAAGGATGGAAGTCTATTAATTTTTCACCTGAGAACTATTTTGATTTTGAGTCAGGCGAGATTGTGAATTTAGACTCAATTCCATTTTACGATCATGCAATTGAATATCTTGTGGAAGATAGGGGAATTCAGAAAGAGTCTGCGATCGCGACAAAGTTACATTTATATGACAAGTCAACTAAGCAAGAGCGTTTAATCACGGAAAGCTTTTGGAATTATGGACGCAATCGTCTAATCGAACGTCAAGATATTGGCGATCGCCCATATTCAGAAATTATTTTGGAAATGTTGGTGAGCGAAGTGCCTGAAGTATGGGAAGTGTTGCGATGCGATCGCCTTGCTGGTGTGTTGAGTCCTTCTTATCATGCCAAAATTCAGGATCGTGAAGATGGGTCACAGGTGGAGCATCATGTTAATGTGGCAATAACGCCTGAGTCTAGTTCTTTGAGTAAAGTTGCGTGAAGGCGATAAAAAAACGATGACATCTCCGCAATCTCAAGATAACCCATCTATTGAGCAAGTTGGCTTAAAAAACGTCACGGCTGGCGGCGATATTCATGTCACTATTCATCAAGCGGTTTATGCTCAATCCAGCGATCGCCAAGTAGCGATCGCCGCGACCCTGAATACGACACCTCCGCCTGTGGATGAATGGCAGGGACGACAGAATGAAATCAAGGAACTCCAAACTGCCCTAAGCAATGACAAAATACGCTTAATCGGGATGACCGCCGCAGGAGGCTATGGTAAATCGGCTTTAGCGGTGAAGTTCAAGGAGCAGTTAACCTCTAATTGGCGGGTGTTGTGGGTGAGCTTTATCCAGCCTTATCCCTTGGCGCAATTTGGGCGATGGTTATTGGGGGAGTTGGGACGAGATTATGATGAAAAATGGGATGAGGAGACGTTAATTGGGCAGATCGTCGAAGGGTTAATCGCTGAGCCTTGTTTGTTGGTGTTGGACAATATGGAAACGGTAATACCAGCAGAAGGGAAGTCGGTTTATGGTCAATTTTTGAGCCGATGGTTAGGGAATGGGGATAACAGTAAGATACTTCTCACCAGTCGCGAACAGCCAGTGTTTAGCGCAAATTTACAGCCGCGTTGTCATTGGTTAGTTCTAAAGGGGTTAGCCGAAGCCGATGCGATCCGTTTGGTAACGGAAGACTATGGATTAACAGGAACGCAGAAGGAATTAGCCTATTTTGTGAACCGAATGGATCGGCATCCCCTCTTGATGCAACTGGTATCGAGTTGGATGCGGGATGATTTTGGAGTAGGGGTTTGCGTGACAGAGGCGGAAAATTTGGGCTTAGATTTGTTTACGGTGGAGGGTTATCACCGTGATATGGAAACCTGTGTTAGGGAAGTGATAGCGGCGAGTTTGGCGCGATTATCGGTAAGGTTAGGTGATAGTTTAAAGCGGTTATCGGTATTGCGAGGGATTTTCGAGCTAGGGTTAGCTCAGGGGTTAACTGCCGAGGTAACGGAGGCGGAGTTACGGTATTTAGCCCGTTTGTCGTTGTTGCAGGAGTTTCCCCCCGAACCTCTCAAGGGAAAACGGCGACGGTTTCAGTTTTTGCCTTTAATTTCGATGGTGGTGCAACAGCAAGCGGATTCTGAGTTGTTGCGATCGGCGCATCAGGCTGCGAAGGATTATTTTTTGGCACATTTACCTGCGCCACCTTGGGAGTCGTTGGAGGATTTGACGGCGTATTTAGAGGGGTTTTACCATGCGGGGGAATTGGGAGAATGGCAGTTAGCCTATGATATTTTGGTTGAGGAGCGAGGGGGAGAAGGGAAAAATAAATCTGTTAATAGTTTTTTGGCTTTACAAGGTTTTTATCTTAAAAGAGCGCAGTTATATGAGCAGGTAATTGCGGGGAGTCAACGCGAACAAGATTGTCATCGCAAATCGTTAAACCGTTTGGGACTTTGTTATAAAAACTTGGGGCAGTATAAAAAAGCGATCACCTATCACCAGCAATCTCTCGAAAGCGAAGAAGAAATCGGTGATCGGCAAGGGGCGGCAATTTCTTTAGGCAATTTAGGACTTTGTTATAACAACTTGGGGCAGTATAAAAAAGCAATCGCCTATCACCAGCAATCTCTCGAAATCAAAGAAGAAATCGGCAATCGGCAAGGGGTGGCAAATTCTCTAAACAATTTAGGACTTTGTTATGAATCCTTAGGGCAGTATGAAAAAGCGATCGCTCATCACCAGCAATCTCTCGAAATCAAAGAAGAAATCGGCGATCGGCAAGGGGTAGCAAGTTCTCTAGGAAATTTAGGCAATTGTTATAAAGACTTGGGGCAGTATGAAAAAGCGATCACCTATCACCAGCAATCTCTCGAAATCGAAGAAGAAATGGGTAATCGGCAGGGGGTGGCAAGTTCTCTAGGTAGTTTAGGCAATTATTATTATTTCTTGGGACAGTATGAAAAAGCGATCGCCTATCACCAGCAATCTCTCGAAATCCAAGAAGAAATCGGCTATCGGCAAGGGGTAGCAATTGATTTACATAATATCGGGGAGGTATTGCTCAAACTTGAAAACTACAGCGAAGCAGAAACCAAAATTCAAGAATCCTTAGTTATTTCCCAAGAGATTAACTTTAAAGAGTTAACCGCCGATAGTTTCAATTCTCTTGCTGCGATCGCCCATCAAACCAATCAACCCCAACTCGCCCTCACCCATTGCCAAGCCGCCCTCAGCCTCTCCCAAGAACTTGGCATTCCTTTAGTCAAAGACTGCGAAGAACTCCTAGCAAAAATTCAGGAGGACTTAGATCCCCCTCAATCCCCCTTGTAAAGGGGGAAGAAGAAAAATTAATTAATTCTCCCCCCTTTTTAAGGGGGGCTGGGGGGATCAGGGATATGGCTATGAAAGAGAACATAAAAAAGCTTGGCTTAAATCCTGCTAATAACTTCGTATGATAACCCAGTTGATTCGGCAATGATTTCTATGGCTACATTTTGCTCCTTCAATGCTTTGGCAACTTTCTCAATACCCTTCTCAATACCGACCTTTTCACCTTCCTCAAAAGCTGTATCAAATACATTTTTCACTTCTAAATACTGGACTAAACTCTTTTTATATTGTTCATACTGCTCTAAATCTAAGTGCGATATTTCGGCGATTTCAAATCCCCTTTGAAAGATGGGTTCATTCAATATTGCAGGTATGTGATTAAAACTTTCTAGATTCTTTAAAAAATACAGCCATTTATCGAAGTGAGTTACCAGTTCATTCTCTTGTTTATTGAATAGCGGCATTTGTAAAAACTTAAAATTTAATTTATCGAAGAATATATCTCCATCTTGGTCTTTGAGGCATACATCGCGCCTAAACTTGGGTGTGATATGTTCATCGTACTCAAAATCTAATATGGCAATAAAATAGATTGGTAATAAATAGAAATTCCAATCACCTTTTTCCGACTGTTCTCGAATTGGAAATGTGGAATAGAATAAGGCTCGATCTTTGAAATGCTTGATTTTCGCTTTTTGCATTTCCACAATAAACTTATCACCAGTTTTACTTTCGCAGTAAATATCAAAAATAGCTTTACGTTCCGATATGGTGTCAGCAAGGTTTTCAGAATTTTTAAATGTTAATTGTTGGATTTGATGATGTATCGGTAAAAGTTGATTGAGAAAATCAATGAGCAAATCTTTACTGCCTTCTTCGCCAAACAGTTTCTTAAAGCCAAAATCAGTATAAGGATTAAAGTATTTCGCTACCATAGTTTTCCCAAAACATTCGTGCAATTTAGCTGTAAAAACCTTGTAAGCCATCTCCTGTATAGCACAAAAAATGTGGTTAAAGTAAACTTTCCAAACCTACTTCAGATATGATGATCGTTTTTGGTATTTATAGCTCAAAATCACGTCAGAAAAATCTTTGTGCGATCGCGACTTCACCGCATGGGTAAAACTCACCACACAGCAACTCAAAGACAAAAACTTTGAACATCTTGACCTTGAAAACTTAATTGATGAAGTAGAAAGCTTAATTTATGAACAGAAAAAATGGATTAGGGAATCCCTAATCAAAATTTTGACCTACGCAATGAAACGCTTACACTTAGACCTTCCCGAACGCTTTCATGACTGGGAGCTATATATTTTGCGAGGACAGCAGCAATTAGAATCCGACGTAAGAGACAATGCCACCATTCTCGAATATTGGGATGAGCTTTTTGATGACGCTTGGGAAATTGTCCTAATCCGACTTGAGTACGACTTCAAAACCGATGAAGAATTTGACAGACACCCATATCCCAAAACATGGCAATTATCAAAGGATTTTGAGTTTTTAGTTACCGATGATTTCTTTAAGAAACCATTTAAGAATTAGTTTCTAAGGTCAAAAACTCTAAGAGATCCCCCTCAATCCCCCTTAAAAAGGGGGAAGAAGATAAATATCATATTCTCTCCCCTTTAGTAATAGGTACCGGGGGATCTAGATAATTAGAGATAATGACGTAATCCGCGATCAAAAAACTAATGAGATTGTTAATCGAGCGATCGCAGTCGAACTCTTCCGCACTTGGGTAGTTAAATACAAACTGAGCGATTAAAAATACAAGAGTTCAATCCCTGATTCTGTACAAGCTGTTGCTAGCAAATCGCTAAGTTCTAGTTCTAAAGCCCATTTTTGCAAATACTCAAAATCTAAGCGATCGCCTTGCAACTTCAACACCCCCAAAACATCGCGCCATTGTCTCTGAGACTCATTTTTAGTCATCCGATACCAAACTAATTTTTGTAAAACTGTGTCCTCAGGGCTGCAAAGATAAATACCATCTGATTGGGATCTATCGATGGGAACATATAATTGTCTTCGCTCCATTTTAGAGAGGGCAAATGCATCCTTTCGCATCACAAACATGTCAGCTTTTTCAGTTGTTTCAAGCTCAATCACATTGAAAGATGAAGTTCTACCTCGCATAGCGTCTTCAACTGCGATCTCACTAATATAGAAATCCTCTGAGAAAGCGTTTAGAACTGATTGAACCTGACTAGATTGAATATTTATAACTAGATCTAAATCTTCTGTATACCTAATTTCCCCCTGAAGCGAACTTGCCACAGAACCGCCAATATAGTAGGGAATATCTAGAGTCTCAAGTAAAGTTGCTATTTTTCTAGCTAAATAGATGGGGTCTTCAATCATTAGTTTTTTCTCGTATGTTGGAGATTTTAACAACTCAGCAATATTAAATCCTAAACGCTTCTGAATATATAGATAACGCATTTCAAGAGGAGATGCATTTGGATGCAGGCTTTTTATGCCAGTCAAAGCAAATACGGAAGCCTTCTTAAAAACTCTCCGCATAAGGCTTTCTTTCTGAACCAAGTCCATTTGTCGCCATAAACCAAATAGATACATCTCCGCATCTATGCTTGTATCAATGGATTGAGTTTTGTATCCCGCAGGTGCGCTTGGCATTTGATTTAACCTGTCACTACAATTAGTCAAAACCAACAGAATTTTAACGTAAACGCAAATACGAAATAATAAGACTTGAAAAAACAGGATCTAAGGGCAGTCCAATAACGTAGCAATAAATCACATTCTACCTACCTATAGCCTAACATTTTGCTACAGCAAAGCATCGCTACAGCAAAGTACTTCTTTAATCGGTTTCACACACAACAAAATCAGCTCAAAATACTGAAAATAATCCATTTAATAACCCAAAAAATCGAAAAATTAGCCTTAAGACATAACTTTAAACTTTGGTTAAAGATTTGATAAGAAGGTGTGAAATCCGTACACATAGAATGCTGCTAAGGCTGTGCTAGTATTTACTTTAACCAGAACGCAGCAAAGTATGGGGTAATGCCATGTTTGAACGCTTTACAGAAAAAGCAATTAAAGTCATCATGCTGGCTCAAGAGGAAGCTCGCCGCCTCGGTCATAACTTTGTCGGCACAGAGCAAATCTTATTGGGTCTGATCGGAGAAGGAACTGGCGTTGCCGCCAAAGTACTGAAGTCGATGGGTGTAAACCTCAAAGATGCAAGGATTGAGGTTGAAAAAATCATCGGACGCGGCTCTGGTTTTGTCGCAGTCGAAATTCCTTTCACACCTCGCGCCAAAAGAGTCCTAGAGTTGTCCTTAGAAGAAGCTCGCCAGTTGGGGCATAACTATATCGGTACTGAGCATCTATTGCTAGGGCTAATTCGCGAAGGCGAAGGAGTCGCCGCTAGAGTTTTAGAAAATCTGGGCGTAGACTTGTCTAAAGTCCGTACCCAAGTGATTCGCATGTTGGGCGAGACGGCTGAAGTTACCGCAGGTGGTGGTGGTGGACGCACTAAAACGCCTACCCTTGATGAATTCGGCTCCAATTTAACGCAACTTGCCCAAGATGGCAAACTCGATCCAGTTGTGGGTCGTGAAAAAGAAATTGAACGAGTAATCCAAATTCTCGGTCGCCGCACCAAAAATAATCCTGTTTTGATTGGTGAACCTGGTGTCGGTAAAACCGCGATCGCTGAAGGTTTAGCGCAGCGCATTATTAATAGTGATATTCCTGATATTCTCCAAGAAAAGCGGGTTGTCACCTTAGATATCGGCTTGCTAGTTGCGGGTACGAAATATCGCGGTGAATTTGAGGAACGCCTCAAGAAGATCATGGAAGAAATCCGCACGGCGGGTAACGTGATCTTGGTAATTGATGAAGTCCATACCTTGATCGGTGCGGGTGCTGCTGAAGGGGCGATCGATGCCGCGAATATCCTCAAGCCAGCTTTGGCTCGTGGCGAATTGCAATGTATCGGCGCAACTACCCTTGATGAATACCGCAAGCATATTGAGCGTGATGCTGCCCTTGAACGCCGCTTCCAGCCTGTGATGGTCGGTGAGCCTAGCGTCGAAGAAACCATCGAAATCTTGATCGGTTTACGCCAACGCTACGAAGAACACCACAAACTCAAGATCGACGATGCCGCACTGGTTGCCGCCGCCAAGTTAGCCGATCGCTACATTAGCGATCGCTTCTTACCCGACAAGGCGATCGATTTGATGGATGAAGCAGGATCGCGGGTGCGCTTGATTAATTCGCAATTACCTCCTGCCGCCAAAGAACTTGACAAGGAATTGCGTCAAGCCCTTAAGGACAAGGATGATGCCGTTCGTAAGCAAGACTTTGATAAAGCTTCGGAATTGCGCGATCGCGAAATCGACCTCAAACAACAAATCCGCGCTCTCAGCCAATCCAAGAAGGCGGAAACACCAGCCGAAGATGCTCCTGAAATTCGTGTAACCGAAGAAGACATTGCCTATATCGTCAGTTCTTGGACTGGCGTACCTGTCCTGAAGATTACCGAGTCGGAATCCGTCAAGCTGATGCAGATGGAAGAAACTCTGCATGGTCGTGTGATTGGACAGGATGAAGCCGTGAAAGCAATTTCTCGTGCGATCCGCCGCGCCCGTGTTGGATTGAAGAGTCCCGATCGCCCGATCGCTAGCTTTATCTTCTCAGGTCCCACAGGCGTTGGTAAAACCGAGCTAACCAAGGCTCTAGCCGCTTACTTCTTCGGTTCTGAAGAAGCGATGATTCGCCTCGACATGTCCGAATATATGGAGCGTCACACCGTATCCAAGTTGATCGGTTCACCTCCTGGCTATGTCGGCTACAACGAAGGTGGTCAGCTTACTGAAGCTGTGCGTCGTAAGCCCTATACCGTAGTCTTATTCGATGAAATCGAAAAGGCTCACCCTGATGTATTTAACTTGCTCTTGCAAGTACTTGAAGATGGTCGCTTGACTGATTCCAAGGGTCGTACCGTGGACTTCAAGAACACTTTGTTGATCATGACTTCCAACGTTGGCTCGAAGGTAATCGAAAAAGGTGGCGGCGGACTAGGCTTTGATTTCGCGGCTACGCAGGAAGATGCACTTTATACCCGCATCCGATCGCTAGTCAACGAAGAACTCAAGCAATACTTCCGTCCTGAATTCCTCAACCGTCTCGACGAAATCATCGTCTTCCGTCAGTTGACCAAGCCCGAAGTCAAGGAAATCGCCGATCTCATGCTCAACGAATTCTTCAAGCGGATGCTAGCTAAGGATATTGTCCTTACCGTGACTGAACGCTTTAAGGATTTGCTTGTCCAAGAGGGCTATAACCCCAGCTACGGTGCGCGTCCATTACGCCGAGCGATCATGCGTCTGCTCGAAGACTCCCTTGCCGAAGAGATCCTCACTGGCAAAGTCCGTGAAGGTGCATCGGTACAGGTTGATGTCGATGATGATGGCAAGGTCAGGGTAATTGAGCAGCAATCGCTGAGCGCTGCTGAAAATACTCTCCAGTTGTTACCATCAGCTTAAAATCAGGCAAGGGGCTTAAGCCCCTTGTTTTTTGGTTTCTAGATTTTGATATGCTTTAGAAACCATTTTAAGAATTGTCTAGATCCCCCCTGCCCCCCTTACTAAAGGGGGGAGAATATAATATTTATCTTCTTCCCCCTTTTTAAGGGGGATTGAGGGGGATCTCTTAGAGTTTTTGACCTTAAAAACTAACTCTTAAATGATTTCTTCCCGATCGCTATGTTGTCAATAGCAAATAATTTCAGAAAAGCTGCATGAATAAAGACCGTAATATTCCTGTGAGAACAAATCCTTTATCTCCTACCAGATTACAGTCGGTTGTAGGGGATTTGTCGTCTGCGGAAATGCCAGAAGTGATTGTGGTAGCCGACAGTAGCGAGGATTCAGGCGAGAATGTCCCTGCGCCGTTGACTATTGCCGATGTCGAAGGTGGTGAACTCAAACCAATTCCTAGCAAACCTGCAACTAAACCACAGTCCGAGCCAACAATTGATCCAGAAATTTGGCAAGTGCGGTTTAAAACCCTCGATGGCAAACTTAACCTGCTATTGCCAACCGAAAAAAAAGTGACTTTGGAACTTTTTAAGTCTCTGGTCAAACCTGAATCTGACGAAACGTCAACAGCTAAAGAAAGTAAAGAAAGTCAGGAATCAAATCCGCTTAATTCTGCATTTAGCATGAATTGGGAAGATATTCTTTCCCAGTTGGAGCAGCGCATGGCGGCAAGTGGCAATGACTGGAAGCCGCGCACACAGGTCTATTTACAGGCAGGCGATCGCTTATTAGATACGCGACAATTACAAGAATTATTCGAGTCACTGCAAAACTATCAGCTTTTGTTGCATTGTGTGGTCACAAATCGCCGTCAAACCGCGATTAATGCAGCTAGTATGGGGTTTTCGGTTGAGCAAGGTACGATATTTCGTGAAATATTAGGGTTTAATCCGATTCCTGAAGGACCAATCGATGATCCCCTGTACGTTAAGATGACGGTAAGATCTGGTACGGAAATTAGGCATTCTGGCAGTATTATTGTTTTCGGTGATGTTAACGCTGGCGCGGAACTAATATCGGAAAGTGATATTATTGTGTGTGGCAAGCTAAAAGGTTTGGCTCATGCAGGTGTCAAGGGTAACGCCCAATCGATCGTGATGGCGCTGCACTTGGATGCAACCCAGATCAGAATCGCCAGTTTTATCGCCCGTGTTGAGACTCCAAGTACCTCTTTCTGTCCAGAAATTGCTTTTGTGAGCAATCAGGGTGTGCCCGTAATTCAAATTGTTCAAGCTGCCGATTATTCGGCAAAATCACTAGTAAAATCACTAGCAAGATCTAAATAGATAGCGAGACTTTATGTCATCGTTCCTTAATATTAATTTATCCTAAACCGTAAACATGAGTCGGATTATCGTTGTTACCTCTGGCAAAGGCGGTGTTGGCAAGACCACATCTTCAGCAAATCTCGGCATGGCTCTTGCCAAGCTGGGACGCAAAGTGGTTTTGGTGGATGCTGACTTTGGCTTGCGAAATCTCGATTTGTTATTGGGATTAGAAAACCGCATCGTTTATACAGCCCTAGAGGTAATTGCACGAGAATGTAAACTCGATCAAGCTCTAGTTAAAGATAAACGTCAGCCCAACCTGTCCCTATTAGCGGCTCCACAAACTCGGAATAAAACCGCAATTACCGCCGCTCACATGAAAGCCCTCGTTGAGGTTTTAAGTAGATATTTTGATTATGTGTTGATCGACTGTCCCGCAGGGATTGAGTCGGGATTTCAAAATGCGATCGCTGGGGCTAAGGAGGCGATCGTGGTCACAACTCCTGAAATTTCGGCAGTACGGGATGCCGATCGCGTAGTTGGGTTACTCGAAGCCAATCGGATTACAGACATTAAGTTGATTCTCAACCGTATCCGCCCCGCAATGGTCAAAAATAACGACATGATGAGTGTCGAAGATGTGCTAGATATATTATCTGTGAAATTAATTGGGGTAATTCCCGATGATGAACAGGTAATTGTGTCCACAAATAAGGGAGAACCGTTGGTATTGGCGGATAAGCCTTCGCTAGCGGGAACTGCTTATATGAATGTTGCAAAACGTCTTGAAGGTAAGGAGATTGAGTTTTTACAACTCGAAGTTCCACCCAAAGGAATTTTTGCGCGTCTGTCAAACTGGATTAGTGGAAACGCCTGAGGTTTTAGATGATTTCAACACTGCTCGATCGCCTATTCCCCAAAAGTAATGCTCCTAGCGGAGTAAAAGTCAAGCAGCGTTTGAAATTTATTTTGGCGCATGATCGAGCGGCGATCGAGCCACAGGTATTTGAAAATATGCGCCATGAAATTATGCGTGTCGTTTCCAAATATGTGGAATTAGACGAAGGAACGTTAGATATTCGTTTAGAGTCCGACAAGCGGATGACGGCGTTAATCGCTAATTTGCCGATCAAAATGGTGCGCGAAGAAATGCCTGATCTAGATGCGTTATTTGCGGAATCAGTCGATGAAGCAAGTTCAGAAAATAATGCCGATCAATCTAATTTAGGTTTAGAAATGGATCGCTCGGCTGAAGAAGCGCTGGATGCGATCGCTGCCAAAGAAAAGATAAAATCTATACCCGAAAGTATTGATCCAGAAAGTATTGCGATTATTGCCGAGCGAACTATAGAAGTAACTACCAAAATCAGAACTGCGGCAAATAAATCTCAACCTCCTGAAGTCTTCAATCTCGATACCAATATTCCTGTTGATTCTATCCCAAGTATTGATGCTCTTTTAGTTGAAAATACAGTTGAAAATGTGACTAATTCCATTATCGAAGAGAATGGACAATTAGATGAGCAACAAAATGATCAGCTAGAGTTATTAATAGAATTACCGCATCTTTCGGAAGCTAAAGAAGTAGTAATTGACGAATCTCCAGAACTTTATAATCAATCTAAATAATAGAATCAACGAGGCAGATATGACATCTGTAACTGAATCGACTAAGGAAATGGCGATCGCTAAGGTACGCTGGACTTCTGCGGATTTAGAGCTATTTCCTAATGACGACACCCGTTATGAAATCATTGATGGAGAATTACTTGTGACTAGAGCGCCCCACTGTAAACATCAAATCGTGGCGGATAATGCTTGTTTTGCCCTGAAATCTTGGTCGCGATTAACTAAGTTAGGTGTTGTTGTATCGGCTCCAGGGGTGATTTTTGGTGATTCAGATAATGTAATCCCCGATGTGGTTTGGATTAGTAAAGGACGTTTAGAAAATATTTTGGATGATAAGGGTCATTTGACGGCTGCACCTGATCTTGTGGTGGAAGTTCTATCAGCAGGTTCTGGTCAAGAAAGACGTGATCGCGAGTTGAAGTTAAAGCTCTATTCGGCTCAAGGTGTGCGTGAATATTGGATTGTGGATTGGCGAAAGAAATCTATCCAAGTTTATCGAAGAGAGAATGCAGTTTTAATTCTGGTTGAGAC
The DNA here is from genome assembly GCA_044355035.1 of Pseudanabaena sp. Taxonomy (GTDB): domain Bacteria; phylum Cyanobacteriota; class Cyanobacteriia; order Pseudanabaenales; family Pseudanabaenaceae; genus Pseudanabaena. Next base: position 54,456 of record JBIKYX010000007.1, read on the forward strand.
TTTATTTGAGAATGAATCAATTACTTCTCCTCTGTTACCTGATTTTATCTGCCAACTCGCGGAAATTTTTGAATAGGTGAGGCTGAAAATTTTAGCGATCGCATCAGCATATGTAATCGTGAAAAAACAAATAGTCTGATAAGTAGCTTGAAAAAAGTTACAAAATTGTAATCTCCCTGTTAGGTAATCAGTGATTTTCATCGGTTTTAATTAAATACATCAAAAGTAATTAGGCTATCGTGATGATTAAACCTACCCAAGAAATTCAATTTGTAGTGAGTGTCCTATGGCGATCGCTATTTCGCTATTTTAAATTAACTTTTTTATTGAGTTTTCTAATTACGATTAGTTGGTGTATACCTATTGGCGTGCAATCAAAAAATAACAGTTTTTATGGTTTAGGTTTACCTAGAAATGACTATAGGGGAATTAGTAGATGCGGAGATCGCAATAACTTAGTAGCAGTAGATCTCCTTGCTCCTGATGATGGCGCTCGAACTCTCTCGGCACGACCAACTTTTTATTGGTACATCGAACATAAATCCGCTTTTAATAAAGATATAGAAAACACAGCTAAGAATAAAAAGTTTTTTAAAGTAAATTTTTTGCTGAGAGATAATGTTAGAAGACAAGCTGGATATATTTTTAGGTTTAGTTCGGAAGATCATGTAGTAAGTCGGTCAGGTACACTATATAAATTTACGCTGCCATCTAATGTACCTAATCTGAGTGTAAACCAAACTTACACTTGGCAGATTCGGTATCTACAGTTTGAAAAACCAAATTCAGAGTTTAGTAGCCAAATTGATGTAAGAAGATTTGTAAAACGAGAAGATAATCCATTAGTAATGGAGCAAATAAGTCTGGTTAGCAAAAATTTGGATAGAGCAAGAATATATGCTAAAAATGCTTACTGGTATGATGCTCTAGACGAATATACGAATTGGATTGATAAACATCCTAATGATATAAAAGCTTTAAATGAAAGACAGAAAATGTTAGATGAAATTATTGATCACAGTCCTAAAAATAAATGTGTAAGCAAATTTAATGCTATTGGCAATGGCACGAATTTTAAAAAAGTGTCTCCACTAAACATGAAGCCTGAAAGATGAATAAAACATCCTTCTAAACTCGACCTCTGGCTACAATCTGATGCTGAATCAATCTCTTTTTATGGTTCACGTTAAGTTCTTGGTTTGATTAATCAAATAATCATGAAACTCTTGGATATTGAGCGATCGCGTTCAATTGCCAGAGCGCATATAGAATTCTATGCCTTTTTCTGATTTTGATGATGTAGGTTGTACGGGTAGAGCATTTGCGCCAATATTTGTAAATTATTATCGAAATCTTTATTTGCAAATCTTCGCTATTACCTATAAATTATCCCTGCGGTTTGGGATGGTCTGTGAATTTTAGCGGTTTTGGGCAGGTTGAAATTTTTGGTGAATTTTGGAGGTTTAGGGCAGAGCATTCCCGAATTAAGCGGATCTGAGAATTGATAGATTGTGGCGGGAATGCTATGCCCCTACGAGAATTATGGGAATAATGGCTTGCCAGAAATTTTCGGAAAATGACGGTGGTGATGGTGAGGAGGCTGGTGACAGGTAACGAAACGCTGGAATACTGATTATGCTGTAGAAAATTGTCGGTTTACAAAAGTTAATAGAGGTGTGAAAGCTTTATGGTTTACACTTCACAAGTCTCGATGCGAGAAAAGAAGTGTTTATAATTGTGGTACCTTCCTCTTCCTCCCACCATACTCACTAAAGGGAGGTGTCCCTTCATACACATAAAATTATTCTCAAAAAATGGGTTAGGGTAGCTCACATAATTACCGTCATAATTACCGTCTTTTTTCCATGCTGTCTCTTTGCAAAATTTTTCCCAAGTCTCAGAACTTGGATAACTAAAATCTAGATTACCACCACAATCGACATAAATATCCTTCTGGACACTAAAGCCAAACTCAAATCCATATTTCTTGCTATATTCCACCCATAGGCGATCTATAGCCAATAACTCGTCACAAGGAAATTCCCTTAAGTCTTTTTCTTCAAAAACATTTCCTTCATCCCTGCCTACAGCCGTAATCATCAAGCGATAGGTTTCATAATCGGCTTCTTCCCATTGCTTTGCCTCTAGATATTCCTCTAATTGCTGATAGCGAGGGTTTTTAACAGCTTGTTTTAAACTATCCAAAGCTTTGCGTTCAACCGCCGACAAATTTAGACGCTTCTCAGTTTGTTGATAGATCAGATATGCCAAATCTATCTGTTTGCGATTAACTGCCTCTTGAATGATTCTAGTCGGATTCACCAAACCAGCATAAAACAAGATCAAATCCTTCCACACACTGACACCCAAGCATTTAAAAATTAACCTTTCCCCCTCTTCCTTCAAACGCACAATTTCCGATGCCGCTAGAAACTCTTGAAAACTCAGATGCGAAAACTGATAGACATTTCCGTCTCTCTTTACTAATAGTTCGCTCACCTGTTCCACTTGTCCTAAAAACTCTTGTGGGTTAACATCAGAATCGAACTTGTCTAAAGACATTTTGATGATTTGCAACAAACTATCCTTCTGAATTTGCTTAAAACCCTCTGAATCATTAATGTTTTTCGCTGCCCTTACCATCATCCTCAGAGCCACATTTTGCAGCACCTCCTGACGCTGACTAATCGAATTTAAAACTAAAGCAATGCCCCTAGCACTTGGTCGCCGCCCCAACTGCAACTCACAAATCTCTTGATATAACTCCACCTTACGCTGGGGCAACTCCGCCCCCTGCTTATTGTCCCGATGAAACCGCGCCATCATATTTAACAGCAATACATTCCCCGCAATATCATTCAACTCAGGACGCGCCTGAATTTGTTCTAATAGAGACTTCGCTCTCTCCTTTGCCTTTGCCTCCACATCAGGAGTATTCCGCCCACCCCTTGCATAGCGCTCTTGGCACAAATACCACTGCTTCACAAATTGCTTACGCTGTTCCTGATTAAAATCCTGAATCCAAAAATTCGCCGTTGGTTTCCGTGCTACATAATCTTCTCGAAAAGCAGTCGGGCGCGAAGTCACAATAAAAACCGCCTCACGATATTTCTGCATTTCCCCACTCAGCCACTCGCTCACCTTTGCCCTCTGCACAGGCGGCACTTCATCAAATCCATCAAACATCACCAAAGCATCACCGCGCAGCAGCAAATTGAGCGCCCAATTCAGTGGAACCGTTTCTAATTCCTTAATTTTAGATAACCGCCCAATGTGAAAATCGGTCAATAATTCAGGCAAATCTGGCGGATTCTCTTTGGTGATCTCTTTCCAACCTCCTGCCAAATACAGCAAAAATGGCACGAACTTAGGAACCTTATATTTACGAAAATCACCCTTGTTATATTCACCAGTGCTGTAAATGTAAGTCAGATGCTTTAACAAAGTTGATTTGCCATAGCCGCCCCAAGCCCTAATCGCAATCTGACGCAACCGATTATCCTGCTTTACCCGTTCCAACAATTCCCAAATCTGGATCTGCTGGCAACTTTCATCGCGATCGCGAAATTCATAACCCGATGCAATCGAGTCTGAGGATAGCTCCAAAGGCACAAACACCTCACGCAGCAAAGGATTATTCACAGGCAAATTCTCATCTTCCCGCAATCCCACCGCATAGTCTTCATGACAGTCCCACATCTGACATTGCAGATATTTCGCATCAAATCCAAGCGTTTTCCAATTTGCCGCTACATTTTCACCAAGCTTGTCTATCCCCCGATCCGCCGACTCACCTAAACCCTTAAAGCGCTTTTTATTACCCTCATGAATTGGTTGCAGCAAAGCCGCGCCATAGGATATACCCGCACCAATTACCATCGAGGCGATCGCCTTGGGAATATCACTCGCCATAAACAATTGCCAAAACGCACCAATCCCACCACCAGCAATGCCACCAGTCTTGATCGTTTTCAAAACAATATCGGTGATCTGTTCTTCGAGAGATAGCTTCGGTTTTGATTCTGGCTCTTGAGTCATGGTGCTTAGGGCGATCGCATTGTCAGCATTATAAACCGATAAATTACTCTATTTCCCAGTCTTCCAATTGTAGTTGGGGAATGCGTGAAAATTCTCTAGTATTATGCGTTACTAGGGTCAAATTATTCGCTAAAGCAATAGCCGCAATTTGTAAATCGTAAGCCCCAATAGGCGTTCCACTAGCAGAAAGTTGAGCGCGAATTTCTCCGAAAATTAGAGCCGACTGATCATCAAATGGCAAAGACACAAATTGACTCAAGAATCCTCGCTGTAACGACAGATTACGCTCTGGGTTAGCACTACGAATTGATCCATAAAACAATTCCCCCTTCACAACTGAACAAACGGCAATTTCTGAAAGTGGGATATTATCCAGCTTTTGTTTTAGATAAAGATTTCTGCCCTTGAGGTAAATAATACAGGCATTAGTATCTAACAGATAAATCATCAAAATAACTCTCTTTCTGGTTGTTCTGGCTGTAGATGTCTGACAAATGTTTCATCTTGAATAGAACCATAAAAATCACTCGATTTTGTTATTGTTTTTGTTGGTGATGCTGATTCATAAACAAGAATTATATCTAATTCCGTTCCTTCTGTCGTTTTAGGTAACTGAACTTGTAAAAGTCCATTTTTACCAATTAGCGATCGCAATCTCATAGTTTGCATAACTATTTACCTCTGATAAAATGTTCCTATACTAAAGCAAAATCATCTAACTTCATCGTGTGTATCTGGACGATTTAACTATAAATCGCCCTCTGACATTCAACCTAGCTCAGCAATCAAAGTGTTAAGAATGGGATTAGCAATAAATTTTGAGTCATGGTGCTTAGGGCGATCGCTAAAACTAATTATCTCATCTTCGCCGCCAGCCGATGCTGAATCTCCAGATACACCAGCAAAGCATTCACATCCGCAGGATTCACCCCACCAATACGGCTAGCCTGTCCAATCGTCATCGGACGAATCTTGCTCAACTTCTCCCTTGATTCCTTAGAAAGAGTCTCGATCGCATTGTAATCAGTATCAGTCGGTAACTTGCGATCGCTATGTTTGGCGACCTCCTCAATTTGATGCTCCTGACGCTGAATATAGCCCGTATACTTAACCTCGATTTCCGCCGCGAGACGTTCAAATCGATTCAAATTAGGATCAGCTAAACCAAAATGAATTAATTCTGCATAGTTAAATTTAGGACGGCGCAACAAATCAGAAAGACTAATCGCACCGCGAATCATTTCACCCGTTTCGGCGGTAATACGCTGACCAAGATCTTCTTTTTCCTTAACGCGAGTCACATTTAAACGTTCTACTTCTGCATGAACGCGCTCTTGCTTATCACAAAACATTTGCCAACGGCGATCATCCACTAAGCCAATCTCGCGCCCAATCGGAGTGAGTCGGCGATCGGCATTATCCGATCGCAAAATCAAGCGATATTCCGAACGACTAGTCAACATCCGATAGGGTTCGTGCAGTTCCTTCGTACAGAGATCATCAATTAATGTGCCGATATAGCTACTCGCACGAGGCAGTACCACCATTTCTTTCCCCTTCGCAAAGAGCGCAGCATTCATCCCCGCGATCACTCCTTGCGCCGCCGCTTCTTCATAACCAGTAGTTCCATTAATCTGCCCTGCACAAAATAAACCTTCAATTAATTTCGTCATCAGCGTGGGGTAGCACTGAGTTGCAGGAATGTAGTCGTATTCCACAGCATAGGCAGCGCGGAGCATATGGCAATTTTCTAACCCAGGCAAAGTTCGCAACATCTGCAATTGAATATTTTCAGGCATTCCTGTAGAAAAACCTTGAATATAAAGTTCGGGAATATGCCGACCTTCAGGCTCAATAAAAATTTGATGACTCTCTTTGTCGGCAAAACGGACGATTTTATCTTCAATACTGGGACAGTAGCGCGGACCTTTCGCATCGATAAAACCGCCATATACAGGCGTAAGATGCAGGTTTTCGCGAATAATTCGATGGGTTTCGGAAGTAGTACGGGTTAAATAACAATTCATTTGTTCCCGTTCTACCCATGCACTCGGATCGAAACTAAACCAGTTCTGTTCCGTATCCGATGGTTGGACTTCCATTTGGCTATAGTCTACGCTGCGGCGATCAACACGGGCGGGAGTTCCTGTTTTCAGGCGATCGGTCACAAATCCTAAAGCATTCAAAGTTTCTGTCAATCCTGCAACTGCAAATTCGCCAGCACGACCTGCGGACATAGAGCGATTCCCCACCCAGATCTTGCCATTGAGAAATGTGCCTGTGGTCAAGATCACGGCTTTGCAAGCATAGCCCACACCGAATTGAGTTTCCACTCCCACAATTCCTTGGTTAGCATCGAGCAAGGTATTAATGACAGTTCCCTCACGCACTGAGAGATTTGGTTCATTCTCAACTACTGCTTTCATTTCGGCAGCATATTCGCGCTTGTCGGTTTGCGCTCGTAGCGCCCAAACTGCGGGACCGCGTGAACTATTGAGAATCCGTTTCTGTAAATAGGTGCGATCGGTGATTTTGGCAATCTCACCACCGAGGGCATCGACTTCATGGACAAGTTGCGATTTGGCGGGTCCACCAACGGCGGGGTTACAGGGTTGCCATGCAATGCGATCGAGGTTCAGGGTGAGGAGTAAGGTTTTACAACCCATTCTCGCGGCGGCAAGGGCGGCTTCACAGCCAGCATGACCTGCGCCCACAACGATTACTTCAAATTCATCAAGGAATTGCACTTGATTGGGAATTTGATTGGCTGAATTTACAGAATTACCCTTAATCTCACTCATTGTCTAACAAACCTAACCAGCAAAACCCTATTTTAGCTCAAAAGTTTTTAACTTACAGCGCTTTGGGAGCAATCTCTACTTTCAGAACCCAAGCGATCGCCCCAACACACCCACAACATCAAACAGCGATCGCTGTATTTGGATGGTACGCCCTTTCTCAACTGTTTCCAAGATGATGTAATAATACTAGATGATCGAAAATTATCTAGACACACCTAAGAATAAGGCAGAGATAAAAATGGACATTATGGCAGTGACGGCTTTGATTAGTTCTTGTTTGCCTTCATTATTAAAGTTAGGTGATCAGGCGGCTGAGGTTGCTGGTAGCAAGATTGCGGGAGATGCTTGGGAAACTGCTAAGAAAATCTGGGCAAAATTGCGCCCGAAAGTCGAAGAGAAGAAAGCTGTTACCAATGCAGTTGAGGAATTGATAGAGAGTCCCGATGATGATTACTGTAAGGAGGTCTTGCAGAAAAAATTACAGAAGTTAATTCAAGAAAATCAGGATTTAACAGAGGCGATCGCTAAAATCCTAGAAGAAAGCGCACCTTTAACCCCAAGTGTCCAGATCAATCAAACTGTCACCAATAACGAGGGTCAGGTGATTGGACAAATGACAGGTGGCAAAGCGATCGGGCGCATCGATGGCAACATCCAAGGCGGCGTAAATTTCTAAGTAATTTCGTAATTCATAATTCGTAATTCGTAATTTTTAAAAGGCGATCGCATCATGACAAATTCTCCAGATTCCGAGTATCGACGCAGAAAGCCACCTTCAACTGAAATTGAGCAGAAAGTTGGTGAAAATCAGGGACAGGCGATCGCCCAGATGATTGGCGGGATTGCAGTGGGACAACTGACTGTTTATCTATCTCAAACGGCTAATGAATCCATACCAACAACAATCACCAAGCCATCGGCTCTGGGGGCAAATCCTTACAAGGGGCTAAAGTCTTTTTATGAAGGAGACGGCGATCGCTTTTTTGGGCGGGATGATGAGATCAAAAATCTCTTAAAGAATTTTCAGGAGTTGCACGATCGCCCCGATGCTATTCGTGTATTACCAATCTATGGACCTTCGGGTTCAGGTAAGTCATCTTTAGCAAGGGCGGGGTTAATTCCTGCGTTGGGTAAGCATCCGTTATCAGGAAAGGAGCGCTGTCGGGTAGTTTCATTAACACCAGGTCCACGCCCTCTTGAATCGTTGGCAAATGTGTTAGCCAGAATCATGACTAACGATCCTTCTCCTGTGGAAAAGACCGAGGAGTTTGAGCGCGTTCTCAAAAAACAGAATGATAAGCAAAAGTTTGAAGGTTTAAGGAGGATTGCCAGTGCTTTGCCTGATATTAGTTCTTCACCATTAATTATTTTGGTGGATCAATTTGAGGAGGTATATACCTATCAGTCTCAGGAAGATCTCGATGGAAATAATGATCGTAAGGCGTTTGTGGAAAGTTTGTTGTGTGCGGCAAGCGATCGCTCTCAGCATGTATCGGTAATTTTGACTTTACGCAGTGATTTCTTGGGCAAAACTCAACAGAATCCGCAATTAAATAAGTTGTTTGCCTCGCAGGGGGTTTTAGTGGCGATGATGCAGCCTGAACAGTTGGCGATCGCGATTACAGAGCCAGCAAGGCGGGCTGGATATGAACTAGATAAGGCGACTGTAAATCTCTTAATTACAGAATCAGGTGGGAGAGATGGGGCTTTACCGCTTTTGCAATTTGCGCTGACTCAGATTTGGCAGGGGTTGTTGGAAGGTGTCTCACCTGCGGATACTTTGGAAAGGGCTGGCGGTGTGGGCGGCGCTCTGGCAAGTAAGGCAAAGAGTTTATATGATGCTTTAAATCCCGATCAACAGCAAATAGCGCGATCGGCTTTTCTGTCTCTAATCCAACTAAATGATGACAATAAAGCAACTCGCCGCCGCGCTAGGATTTCGGAATTGATGACAAGTACTCATGATGAGCAAGCTGTTCGAGAGGTAATCAATCGCTTTGTGAATCCGAATGTGTGGATTTTGGTGACTTCTTCTAATAAGGATGAGGTGGAGATGGTGGAGATCGCCCATGAAACTCTAATCAACAATTGGAGGGAGTTGAGGGAATGGCTAGATGCACAAGGCGAATCTCTGAGCAAAAAACGTAAAATCGAAGACGCTGCTTTAGAGTGGAAAAATCGCAATAAATCCAAAGATTATTTATTACAAGGACGGATTCTCCGTGATGCTAAGGAGTTTCAGAAGGCGCAAAAAGACAATCCTGAAACATCTTTGTCAGTTGACGCGAAAGAATTTCTACAAGCATCGGTCAGAAAGAAAAGAACAAGCGGACTATGGATTACAGTATATTTTGTTGTTCCTGCTATTATTTCAATCATTGCCTTACATTTTTGGTTAATTAATAAAGCTAATCAGATGCTTTTTGGAACAAAAGAATGTAAACCAAATCCAGAAGCAAGATTTTTTGTCGATTACTTAGTTCAATTTGCATATAAATCGAATTCAAAGCAAATTAATTTAAAAGAAATCAATTTGTGTAAAAATTATCTAGGCAACATTAACCTAAAGAACGCGAATCTAGACTATTCTCAACTTCAGTATACTAATTTCTCTCAAGCGAATCTTAGTCATACATCACTGAAAAACGCTAATCTTAATTCAGCTTCCATTATAGTTTCTGATTTAAAGTTTATAATCTTAGAAAAGGCGACACTTGTTGAATCGACTCTAATGGATTCTAACTTAGAAAATGCATATATTATAGAAAGCAATTTTAACAAGGCAGACTTAAGCAGAGTAAATCTCAAAAAAGCCCTGTTATACAATGTTAATTTTTTAGATGCGGACTTATCAAAGGCAGATCTAACAGAGGCTAATTTTGTAAATCCGCGAAACCTCAATAAAAAACAAATATCTCAGGCAAAGCTTTGTAATACGAAAATACAAAATAGTTTTGGTATTGACACTAATAGAGATTGCTAATCCGCAATTCCAAATTTATAGCTTGACGGTTCTGCAACTTGTAAATCAAGAAGAGTTTGTAATTCTTAATATTTCGGCGAATCGCTATAATGCCAAACTGTTATTTGGAATTGCTGATTGTTATTAATTATTATGGAATCTTACATCCCGATGGGTTGTTTGGTGTATACATTTTTTGACCATTAGGTAGGGTAATAAAATTACAGGACGTTTGCTCCATCATGACAGTAGATAATGACTGTTCTACACTGCTACTCATCTTGCTTATCTCAGAACTACAATCTGACAAAGCAGCAGAGGCAGCTTTTTTCAGGTCTTTAAATAGCTTGAGTTTCTCTGCGGACTTAATAGTGGGATCGCCAGTGAATTTATCAAATCTTAAAACTAAAACATTTGTCAAGAAACTAACAGCAGTCTCTGAGTACCTACCAAGTTTCAAAAGTCCTTCAGCCGCAGAGATGTGTTCTTCTCCAACTTTGCTAGTATCAATTTTATCTTCCACCTTAGATTCGTCAAAACACTCGTCCAAAATTTCTCGCAAAAAATACGCAGACTTAGAGATGTGCGAAGATGACACAAAACTAGATTCATCAATTATGATTGCGACATCTTCTATCTCATTAGCCGTCATCATCGTTTGTAATTTCTTATCAAGTTCCCACTGAATTTGGTTGAGGTTTTTCTTGAGTTTAGGGAATTCAGAAGCCATAGGTTTACTCACTGTTTGGGGTAGAGAAATTGTAGAAGTTGATGAGAAATTTTGACTGGAAGGTGATGCACAGTTATCACAACAAGCATCACTAGTCAAAGCTTTAGCCGCATTTACAGCCAAATTAGCATCAGCTAAACCGTAACCTGTCGCAAGATCAATACCCTTAGTAGCAGAAGCTCCACTACTAGCAGGATTGCTCGATCCATCAACAGCATCACGCGCCGTCTGTTCTAAAATGCGCTTCGCCTGAGCAGGAGTCAACTTAGGATTGACTTGCTTCATTAACGCACAAATACCAGCCAACTGTGGAGCCGCCGCCGAAGTGCCACTAAACGCAGCCCAGCCATCACTCTCCTCAGTACCATCTCTTGCAAGAGCCATCCTACGATCCGCATCGCAACTGGGCGGCACTGGCAACATGATATAGCTACCATGAGGTAATTGTCCAACTAAACCGCAAACATCAGGAACCTGACGGTTCGGATACATGCGACTGACAAAACTACTGGCATAACTACTCGCCTCAATCTTGCCTTTCAAAGAACCATCAAGATGCATAAAAGCTCCCCCCGCCGAAATCACCTCTGGATGCTGCCCTGGAAAACCCCACTGCCCATTTCCTGCCGAAAACACCACAATAATCCCGCGTCGAATCGCCTCAGCTACCGTAGTCGCAAGCACACGGTTATAGGGCGATATTTCTCCCTTCCGCTCATCTGATCCCCAACTACAGGAAATAATGTCAGGCTTCAGCGCGATCGCCTCACGCAACGCCCCAATTGAATTAACATTTTTGCCTGTACCGCCCAAAGCCATATCCGCCTTAACCATCGTCAACTTGATGTCAGGCGCGATCGCTAATAAATTTGCAGACTCTCCTGTACCATGCCCACTCAAATCGATCGTAGGCTCACTACAACCATTGGCTAAGTGAACATCTACATTGTAATTATGCTTAACAAAATATGGATGGCGATACCAACCACTATCCACCATCACCACATGAATACCCTTACCCGTCACCCCCTGCTGATGCGCCAAATGAGCATTTACGCCTTGTGTCACACCATCGGGAACGGATAGATACTCATTGTCATAAATCGTTGATGGTGCTGTCGGCGATGGCAAATTAGACTGAAAATAGTAAACAGGCTCATTAATCGCCACCCCAACTAAAAACTGGTTCCAAACTGTCTCAGATACATCAATTTCACCAAAAGGCTTACTATCAACCGCATTAATAAAAGTGCCTGTAGATCTCTTTCCCTCTTCCTTAATTACAAGCCGTTCAACCGCCTCTAACCTAGTCTGAAATTCCCGCTCAAATATTTCTGCGTTGCCAGCAATAGTAATCGCCATCTTGCCAACTCTTCTGTTCACCTCAAAACCCGCATCGCTCAGTTTTTGCCTAACGAAGTCCATGCGATCGCTCTCCACATGAAAATCCAAGACATTGGTACTGTCAATAATCACTGACGAGCTTAGCAATGAATTGCCATTTTTAGGACGTACTACCGCCTGAGCGTATATTATCTGGGATGCTTCGGGGCGATTCGACAAACTCATTAAGAAAGTCCTAATTTAATAGCCTAGATAAATATACTAATATAATCATGCACTTTATATTTAAATGAATCAAAGAACTTGCGAAATTGGTTATTTCTTCATAATCCCCTAAGCCGCGAATCTACAACCTGAAAAAAAATGAATTTACCAACAATTTTTAACATTGCGATCGGACTTATTTTTATTTATTTAGTCCTCAGTCTCCTAGCTTCTCAAATTCAAGAAGTAATTGCGACTATTTTAGAATGGAGAGCAGAGCAATTAACACGAGCAATTGAAAATTTGGTGTTAGGTGACACAGATACAGAGTCAAAGACTAATAACGAAAAGACATATGACTTAGTTGACAATCTGTTTAAAAATCCTTTAGTTCGGAATTTAAACCAAACATCAAAATCATGGATAGCTACAATTCCGAAAAAAATTATTTCATTGTTGGCTACAATACCAAATATACAGAAGTTTATTCCACAGGATAAAGAACCTAATCGAAATACTATTAATCCCACATATATTGCTGCTGAGACATTTTCTACAACTATTTTGTATGAGTTGGGCATACCTAGATTGGGAAGATTTTTAACATGGCTTAATATAGAGAAGCTAATTTACAATGAAATCTATCTTAAAATTGACACTCTTCTTGTAGAAGGTAAAGAATGTAAATCCCTGAAAATTGATAAATCATTTGAACCATATAAAAATCTTCAGAGTCATTTCAAACATGTTCTTGAGGACTACAAGCAAGAAAGATATGGTTTGTCTTCGACTATAGTCAGACTTAGGAATCAAGTAGAAAATTTCAAAAGAGAAATTGAAGAAACTCTTCCCACTAAATCAACTACAGATTCTGAGACTTTAGAAAGTGAAGAAAGTCACGCTCGTAAAACTCTCAAAGATTTAATTACTCGGATCGTTGAATTCGTCTTTACTCCTGACAAAAATGACCAAGATTTAATTATTCGCCTTAGACCAAGCTTGACGACACTTTTAGATCTGCTCAATAAAGACTCTAATGCCTATAAAAGCTGTGAAGAAGAATTCCCAGAGGCTAGCCCTTTACGTAAATCCTTTGAGTTTGTCCAAATAGAGTTTAATAAAGTTTCTAAAATCCTTCCAGAAAGTCTTCGTAAAAGTCTTTATGAATTAGCTTTGCGATCGCGTATCAAAGCTTCAGATATAGAGAACCAACTAGATAATTTTAAACAAGAAATTGAAACATGGTTTGATCGATCTATGGATCGAGCATCAGGCGTATACAAACGTAACGCTAGAGGTTTTGCTTTTCTGATTGGTTTAGTGCTAGCAGTTTCCCTGAATGCCGATACATTTTATATGGTCTCTAGGCTTTCAAAGGATGATGCTTTGCGTAATTCAATTGTAAACAGTTCTACTCAGTTATTCCAAAATGTACAATCTCCAAATCCGTTACCTACGTCTATAGTTACTACGTCTCCAAATACAATTGAGAAAGTAAAAGATAGTGTCGATCAATCACTTTCTGAGATAACCTTACCAGTTGGATGGAATGATAATATTCTAGATGAACAATTTCAAATTCCCGATCCCATTAAAGAGGATGAAACTCCTGAAGAAAAACAAAAACGAGAAAAACAACAAAAAGAAAAGGAGCGAAGACAAGCCAAATTTCTTGGTCATCCCATCCATCCAGTCATAATTATGATAATAGGATGGCTGATCACAGCAACTGCAATTATGATGGGCGCTCCATTCTGGTTTGACTTTCTAGGTTTATTTATCAATGTACGAAATACAGGTGCTAAACCAAAATCAAAGACTAACAAGAACTAATGCTTTCAGGAAAAACCCCTAAAATCACTTTGCACTTTGATCACAAAACTTAATTTGAACTTAATTTCTAAGGTTTCTCCTCATAGTCGGGGGCATAGGCTTGAAGTAAATTAGTAAGCTGAGAGAGGACAGAATCCTTATTCACTGAGCCAAAACTAGACCGATCAGGGAAGAATTCAGGACGATCAAGATTGCGATCGATCGCTTCTTTAACCTGTTGAGCAATTAGATGTTGCAGATCGGCGATCGCCCTGTCCCTTTGGTAATTTGCACCCTGCTCAGTGGTAGCGTAGAGCGGTGGCAAACGGTTGAGGGCATAGGCGGCAATATCCCCTAAATCAAGAACTTTATTGCTGCTTGCTTCGATCTCAGCGACCCTAGCCACAGCTTCACTGAGGACTAATTCTTCCATTACATTAATAAACTGCTTACGGGGAACAGCGACAACCTCTCCCGTTAGCAAAGCACCCATCAAGCGATCGAGCGCCATATACTCTTCTACCGAGAGTTCAAAGGCACTATCACAAATCCGCCCCACTTCAGACTCCATGGCTGGGGTAAGGTAGCCATCTTGTAAAGCCTGTTCGACAATCGACTCAATACTGGTTTTGGTTAGCTTTTCCACGGTTATCTCTTTAAAATCACGCAACGCTAAGGTACTTCGATGGGAATGATCGTGTATTCAGGCAAAGACATTTGAAAATGATCTTTTTGACTAAGCATGATCACCATTCTCGCCACAGATTGTGGCTTCACTGCCAAATCACTCCAAGGTATGGCAAGTTCTAAACATTGCTCAAGCCCTATTTTCGTATGAGTTGCGATCGTTTCCCACTGAAACTTTTCTGTAGACTCTTGAAGTTTGACTGACTTGTCGCCAAAATCGATCGCTAGGTGATGGCGAAACAAATAATTTAGCGGTGACACATCAGGCATATCAAAAAGCTTAACAGGGCTGTTAGGGTGAATCCGACTAGGATAAAACCACAACAGGTGTAGTTTGCTCTGAGCAATACTCTCTAGATTACTAAATTCTAGCCGTAAGTAGCAATAAAAATGATCGTATCCATACCATAAACGCTTGACGGGTGAATTTTGATGCATCATCCCCCGCGCCCCACTGATTTCAATTTTACCCGCCCCTTGCCAATCATCATTTTCAAATCTGCCATTGATCGTCGGATGAATGAGGCTGATGGGGCGATCGCTATTGGATACGTCATGAGGCTCTAGAGGATAAAGCAAAGCATGGGGGACTGGCTCATTCAGGGCGCGGTAAATTACTTGTAAATGCTCTCGAAATAGGCGATCGAACATGGCATCGTCATTGGAGCTATGCCCCTCACCAAACCACCAAAACCAATCGGAACCTTCAGCCGCCATCAGGCTTTCCCATGCTTCAGGATTATTTTCGGGAGTAGCTTCATGGTGCAAAGCTAAGACTTGTCTTGCCTCAGCGAGTAATTCCCAAGCGCGATTTTTGACGGGATCGCCGATCCATGTCGTAAAGCTAGAATCAATCCATGAGCCGCTATGGAGTTGGTGAGGGGGGATTTTTTCGATAGGCGGATATTTTTCTAAATATTCCGATGGCGTGACTAACTTGAGGTTGGGATTGTTGGAGAGATTTTCGTAAAGAGTCTGCAAAAATGGATTGCCATCTTGGGGATAAAATTCCCAGCAGTTTTCGCCATCAAGGGCGATCGTCACTAACCAAGGCTGACCTTCGGGATGCTCGGCTAAATATTCATTTTGTTGTTTTTGAATAGTCATCAAGCGATCGCACAGGTCATCACTAGCGGCTTGCGGTAATAATGCGCCATAGCTAAAGCCGATCAAATCCGAGAGCAGGCGATCGCGAAAAATAATCGCTAAGTCCCCATGAATAGTTTCTAAACGGTAAGGTTGGTAAAGTAAATGGGGTGCATCAATCGCCCCCCGCTCATCTCGGCGGAAATAATGTCCCAAACTCCAGCCCAATACGCCTTCATCCGAGCATAGCCACGAAAAACCTTGTTTAGAGACATGGGGCAGAATGGCAGGGCTGACCGACTGTTCCGATGGCCATAAGCCTCTGGGATCGCTACTAAAGTGCTGACGATAAACTTCTTTGGCTTTTTCTAAATGCAGGGTAATGTCTGGCTCATAGCGAAATCTGGTATTGGGCAAATACATTTGCGGCACGGCGATCCGTCCTGCTTGGGTATCAGCCAATAGGGGCAGGATCGGATGGGTATAGGGCGAAGTTGTGATTTCTAACTGTCCCGATTTTTGCATTTGCCGATGTTGAGGCAAAATTCGAGAAATTATTTCGCGTTGTTTACTATAAATTCTTTGGCGATCGGCGAGAGTAAATTCTTTGCCGCGATCGTACCATTCAGCAATTTCGGGATCAGCTTCACGAAAGAGGGGATCGATCCAAGTGAGGTTATGCCATGCCAATAGGTCACTAAAGTCGGGCGCAAGCCAATTATTTACACACCATTCAATCCCATAGGCTTGTCTTTGAGCAAATAAATCAGCATAACGGTGATACGGCTCAATCATTGTCGGATGATTGGCATCAAAGAAATGTTCGACAATAAAATGCTTTTGCGATCGCGTTAAGCTATCAACAGGAGTTAGGGTCAGAGACAAGTATGGGTCAAATGCTTTTCCCTCAACATAATCTTGCAATTGCAAAATTAGAGATGGGACGAGATTGATGGTCTGATGCAGTTTTGGGTATCTTGACAACAATAGCGCCAAATCTAAATAATCTTTTACGCCATGCAACCTCACCCAAGGCAAATGATATTTGCCCGCGATCGCGCTTTTGTAGAGAGGTTGATGTTGATGCCAGATAAATGCAATATGTAGAGGAAAAGACATAGGATGACTGGCAATATGACTGACGATACTTTTAGAAATTTATTTCTAAACACATTTAGAAATAAATTTAGAAATACATTCAAAAATTGTGACACACCTGTTCATAGTTCGATCCAAATCATGCAAAGATTTTGTATAAAGCTATGTACGATTAGTCTCAGTCTTTGTGTGATGGGTTGCAGTTCATCGGCGGTATCCGAATCTCCCTCGATTCCCGTTACCTCTTCACCGTCAACATTAGCGCCTCAAACCAAACCAAAACCAATCGAAGAATTGGGACAATATTTGCCAATTACTGCCACCGCGACTATTGGAGGGCGAGAACTACAACTTGAGGTTGCCAATACCCCCAGTCAGCAAGCGCAGGGTTTAATGTTTCGTCCGCCCCTAGCCGACGATCGCGGCATGTTATTTCCTTTTACGCCAGCTCGTCCCGTTGCCTTCTGGATGAAAAATACGCCTTCACCCCTCGATATTATTTTTCTGCTTGATGGTGAAGTCAAGGCGATCGCTCGCAATGCTACCCTCTGTAAAACCGATCCTTGTCCGATTTATCCTGAAAATGGGGTTGTCGCTGATAACGTGTTGGAAGTGAGAGCAGGGCTTGCCAAAGAACTAGGTTTACAAGAAGGCGATCGCATTACCATCAAATTCTTGTTGCCAAAAAACCAATGATAATTATAATAATGTTCAGAAATGTTCAGAAATGTTCAGAAACCACTTGGTGATTTGTCCATGAAAGTGATACAAGTAGCACTGGTGAGTCTTGAGTGAAAAGAGAGTTAAAAAGATGACAGCTAGCAGAGCCAGAATGCCTGACCCACAGAGATCCCCCCAACCTCTTGATCGGAAGAATAAGCGCCTGTCTAGTCGCCAATCTAAATCGAACAAAAGTGCTAACAAAAATCCCAATAGAAACGTTAAGCGTCTGCCTCGCACCAACGGTTTTCCGTTACCTCTGTGGTTGCGGGTATTGATGTCCACCCAAAAGCTGTCGATCGCTGTGACCGTCCTCCTAACCGTCTCTGTATTTGCGATCTATGGTTGGACTGTTTATGCTCAAGAACAGTGGAATCAACAATACAAAAAGCTGGAGCAACTCAAGCGTCAGGAACGGCAACTAACCAGCGCTGAAGGTTCTTTTGATAACAATCTATTGCGATCGGTTCAGAACAAACCTGGGGATCTCGTTCGCGAACGTCCCGAACAATCAATTTTTTTGCAAGCCGCCCCACTTCGTCCTAAGCGGGATGTGCCTTCAACGGTATCAGAACTACCTAAACAGAAACCCAATGAGAGTTTAGGATACTAACAAGGGGCGTACCGTATAGAGAAAAATTAAAGCGCCGCTTTAATTTTAAATCAGTACTCCATTAATTCGATGGGTAATCCATCGGGATCGGCGATAAACGCGACTTGATATGTGCGATCGCCAATTGTTTGTTCTCGTGGCGGTAGTAATAATTTAACCTTACCGATTTTATTAACTAAGTCTTGTAAGCAAGCTTCGAGATTTTCCACATGAAACGATAGGTGATAGTAACCCACATAATTTTCATCACCAAAGGGATCGGTCATGTTTTTGGGTTCGGGAACTTGGAGCAATTCAATGTTTGTGCCTGCGCCCTGCAACCAACAGCCCAGAGTGATCCCCGCCGTAAAACGTTCTGTCACCTCAAACCCTAATGCTTCATAAAAAGCGATCGCCTGAAAAATATCCGCCGTTTTAATCGAGGTGTGGTGATGTCTCATAAAGTCAATTTGCTTAGGATGGCGCAAAGCGCTATCCTAAGCTTTTTTGGGGTTTAATAAAGATTCTTTAGTAACACACCAGACGAAATGCGGCAACGAAAGCATCCTTCTCCAGCGCCAAGGCTCTTGATACAGCCGATATAACCACTCCAAATGGCTCCTGCTCATCCACTTAGGAGCGCGATTTTTTTTACCCGCCCAAACATCTAAGCTGCCGCCCACGCCAATCCACACAGCATTTGGACAGAGATAACGATATTTTTGAATCCATAATTCTTGGCGCGGCACACCTAAACCCACCAAAATCAAATCGGGTTGGGAATTTTGCAATTGTTCGCAGACCTGATGCTCGATCGCCGCATCAAAATAACCATGATGCATACCTGCGATCGCAATATTAGCCCACCTTTTTCGCCATCCATTCGCCACGATATCTACGATATTGGGAGCGCCGCCAATTAAGAATATTTGCTTTTGATCTTCAGCAGCAATCTGCACGACGCGCTCAGCTAATTCAATGCCAGGGCAACGGTTAATACTTTCACCTTGCGATCGCAGGTACAAAACCACGCCTGAGCCATCAGGAACAACCAAATCTGCTTTTTGAATGATATTTGCTAAATCTCGATTTTGCCGAGCTTGCATCGTCATTTCCGCATTAATCGTTACCACATGAGCGCCCTGACGGGATTTTAGTCTCTGTGCTAGCCAGTCATCATAGTTTTTATGTATATGAACGGGCATTCCAAGCACGCTAAGCTGACGCAAAGTATCTTCTCTCCAGACGTATCTACTGTTAAAGCATCATAGATAGCTATTCTCTCACCTTATGCTCTGCAATAACAACAAAAATAATAACCAAAAACTATCAACCTATTGACTTTAATTCTCAAATAGGTTTAAGCTGTGTCTAGCAGTTATTGAAAGTAATTCCTTTTAGTGCATTGATAATTTTCCCGAAATTCATGAAAGAAACCTTGAAAAAGAAATTCAAAAACAATCTATTTACACCAATTAATCTGGCTGTAGCGATCGGATTGTTAGCCTTGATTGGTTTAACCGCTTGCAGTTCGGATAATCGCCCCACCTCATCTCAGCCTGAAGCGCCCAAGGCTGTGGCAAGCAACGAGCCAGCTAAAGAAACAAAACCTGCATCCTCTCCCACCGCCGTACAGTCGCCCCTGAATGAAGTGACGATCGCTTTTGCTACCCGCCGTGATACTAAAGATTTGCAAAGTAAGGTTGACGAAGTTTCGGCAATTTTGTCCAAGGAGTCAGGGCTGACTGTGAAGGGGGTAATCGGTGACGAAACCGCCTCGGTAGAAGCGCTGAAGGCAAATCGCGCTAATGTTGCCTTTGTTAGTGGTCGCGCTGCCCTCAAAGCCGAGCAGCTATCGGGCGCAAAAATGTACCTTGCCGAAGTGCGCGATGACTATTCAGGGGGTAAAACCTATAACTCGGTGTTTGTCGTACCTGAAGAAAGTCCTTTGCGCCCCTTGGACACCCCTGAAAAGACTTTGGAGCAGTTACGCGGTAAACGTATGGCGTTTACTTCACGTTCATCGGGATCGGGATTCATCTTTCCTGTCAGTGAATTGGTCGGGTTGAAGTTTGTAGATGGTCCCGATCGCTTAGAGCAGTTTTTTAGCAAAGTCACCTATGGTGATGGCTACAGTAGTGCTTTGCAAGCGTTATTGCGGGAACAGGCGGATGTGGCGGTTGTTTCTGAATATGCCTTGTTACCGCCTTGGATTACCGAGGAAGAGGGTAAGAAACTGCGGGTTCTCTATGCTGTTCCCAAAGTCCCTGCCCACGGGATCTCCTTCGATGACAATGTACCCACGGAAACCCGTGAGAAGTTGATTAATGCATTTTTAAAACTGAACGAACCTGCTAATAATCAATTATTCCGTAGTCTCTATAACTCGACAAAGTTAGTCAAGGTTGACCATGAGGAACATTTAGCAAGTATGCGTACAGCAATTCAACGCGCTGGTTTGAAGCCATAAACTTCTATCTACGTTTTAGTGTGTAGATCCCCCCCAGCCCCCCTTAAAAAGGGGGGAGAATTAATTAAATTATCTTCTTCCCCCTTTGCAAGGGGGATTGAGGGGGATCTCTTATTTATCCATTCACAAATTTTAAAATTATGGAACCTTTATTAGAAAATAATTTACCCGCGATCGCTTGTCGCAATCTTCGTACTGATTATCAATCAACCTTGAAGCGCCCCATTCTCAATGGCATTGATGTCCAGATTAATCATGGTGAATTTGTGGCTTTACTAGGATTAAATGGAGCGGGTAAATCAACATTCTTGCGATCGCTAGTGGGACTAGTACCTGTGAACCAAGGTGAAATCCAGATATGCGGGACAAAAGTTGATCGAGAGCATATTGGGGAAGTTCGTAAAAATGTGGGTTTTCTCTTTCAAGGTGGTGGCTTAGTCGATCAGCTTTCTTGTTTAGATAATGTCTTATGTGGATGTTTAGGAGAGCTAACCACATGGCAGAGTCTCTGGGGATTTCCTAAACGCGATCGCCGTGTTGCCATGCAGCTATTACAAAAACTAGGATTGCAAGAACAGATCTATCAAAAAGCCAAACAACTAAGTGGCGGTCAGCGTCAAAGAGTGGCGATCGCCCGTACCTTAATCCAATCACCGCATATTTTGCTAGCGGATGAACCAACCACAGGTTTAGATGTATCGGGAATTCAACAGGTAATGGGCAATCTACAGGCGATGCATCGTCAAGGCTTGACTATAGTGGTGGTGTTGCATGATCTGGCTCTTGCCGCGCAGTATGCCGAGCGAGCGATCATTCTTGAAGATGGGAAGGTCTGGTATGATGGGAACTGTCAAAATATTGAAAAACAATTTGCTGAATTGCAATTAGCCCCAAGACAAGGTGAAATGCAAGGCAAGTCTCAATTTCAGTCCGTCCAAGCTGCATAATGAAATTTCTTGATCAGATTCGTTCCCATACCGCTAGGATTATCTCTAACCAAAATCAAATCTGGATTGTCAGGTGCTTGATCATTATTGGTTTAGGTTGGGCTTATATCTGGTCATTACAGGGTTTAAAAGTTGATTTAAAATTAATCCAGACAAGCCTGCCCTACATGACAGATTTTTTGTCACGATTATGGCCGCCCGATCTGAGTATTTTCGATGTCGCCGTTAAGGCGCTGATTGAGACAGTGCAGATGTCCCTGTGGGGGACAACGATTGGCGCAATTCTGTCCATTCCCATTGCCCTATTATCCTCAAGAAATCTTTCTCCCCTATGGTTGCGATCGCTAGCTAGTCTGTTCCAAAATGCCGTACGTTCGGTTCCATCGATTATTTTGGGGTTGTTTTTTGTGGCGGCAACAGGATTGGGCGCACCCGCAGGAACCTTGGCATTAGGAATTTATACAATTGGTTATTTAGCGAAATTCTATCAAGAGGCGATCGAGTCTGTAGATCAGCGATCGCTTGAATCTTTACAAGTGGGTAGAGCGTCATGGTGGCAAATCGCTCAATATGGAGTGATGCCTCAGGTTTTGCCGCTATGTCTGGGTTATACGCTCTATATGTTTGAATACAATATTCGGGCTGCGTCAGTTTTAGGTGTAGTGGGCGCAGGTGGGATTGGCTTTGAGTTGGTAAATTATATTCGCGGTTTTGAATATAACAAAGCCATGACGATGATGTTGGTTTTATTGGTAGTTGTGACCGTCATCGATACTCTCAGCAGTCAATTACGCAATAAATTTAAAGGGGACTGATTTAGGTTTTAGGTTTTTATATTTAATTGCGCCTAGCTACTTATGAAGGATAATTGAGTTTTTATAACGTTTACAAATTCATGTCTGTTCGAGTTCGTATTGCACCAAGCCCCACGGGTAACTTACACATCGGCACTGCCCGCACGGCTGTATTTAATTGGCTGTATGCCCGTCGTCATCAAGGCACATTTATCCTCAGAGTCGAAGATACCGATCGCGAAAGATCTAAGGATGAATTTACCCAAAATATTCTTGAAGGCTTGGCTTGGTTGGGGATCGATTTTGATGAAGGTCCATTTTTTCAAACCCAACGTAGCGATCGCTATATCGCCACCGTCAAGCAGCTACTAGCCGAGAACAAAGCATATTTTTGCTACTGCACCGAAGCTGAACTAGAAGCCATGCGCGAAGCCCAAAAAGCCAATAAACAAGCTCCCCGCTACGACAATCGCCATCGCCATGTCACTGACGAGCAGCGTCAAGCCTTTGAAGCCGAAGGTCGTCGCCCCGTAATCCGTTTTATCATCGAAGAACCACGCACCGTAGCTTGGAATGATCTTGTACGGGACAATGTGTCTTGGAGTAGCAGCGATCTTGGCGGTGACATGGTGATTGCTCGTGTCGATGAGCAAGGGAATATCGGCTTGCCTCTGTATAATTTTGCGGTAGTTGTCGATGATATCGATATGCAGATCACCCAAGTCATTCGCGGTGAAGATCATATTGCCAATACCGCTAAACAGATTCTCATTTATGAAGCATTAGGCGCAACACCACCACAATTTGGACATACGCCCCTAATTCTCAATCAGCAGGGTGCAAAAATCTCGAAACGCGATGGCGCAACTTCCGTTTGGGAATTTCGGAACATGGGTTACATTCCTGAGGCTTTTAATAATTACATGGCTTTATTGGGTTGGTCGCCTAGCGATGGGAAGGAACTGTTCAGCCTACAAGAAGCATCACAGATTTTTACCTTTGATCGCGTGAATAAAGCGGGAGCAAAATTTGATTGGGACAAGCTGAATTGGATTAATAGCCAATATTTGCATTCTCTACCAACAGAAGATGTGTGCGATCGCATCATTCCATTTCTTAAGGAAGCTGGCTATGATTTAGCATCGGTGGATCGTCAATGGTTACTGGAGCTAACCAAACTTATCGCTCCCAGTTTAGTCCTGTTGACTGATGCAGCGAAGATTAGCAAGTTCTTTTTCACGGAGTTTGAAGATTACACCGAAGAAGCTAAAGCCACGCTCCAAGGCGAAGCGATCACGGGTATTCTCAAGGCTTTGCTCGAATCTCTTAACGAGATTACGGAACTAGATGCAGATATTGCGGGTGAAGTAATTAAGACCGTCACCAAGTCGCAAGGTGTCAAAAAAGGCGTGGTAATGAAGTCGTTACGCGCCGCTCTCACAGGCGATCTACATGGTCCTGAAATCTTGCCAAGTTTTGTGCTGCTCCATCGTAAAGGCTTAGCCTTGTCGCGTTTACAACGAGCGTTAACCGCATAAAACAACGCTTTACCTGAAAATTAAAAATGGCGTAGCCATTTTTAATTTTGCCCCTCCCCTAAAACTGGATAGCAGCAAAAAAATTATGAATTCTACATATAAAGCATTTTGGCTAGACAATCTCAATGGCGATCTTATTGTTATTGATCAGACCCAGTTACCCTTTAGCTTAGTCACTAAAACCCTGAAAACTAGCGCCGATGCGACACTTGCTATTCAGGATATGACCGTGCGCGGTGCTGGTGTAATTGGTAATGTTGCCGCTTTTGGTGTCTATCTCGCCGCCAGAGAAAGCAATGGCGATCTAGATAAAATTAAAGTTCTTTCAGCCGAAATTCGTCGCGCCCGTCCTACCGCCGTAAATCTGATGTGGGCAGTCGATCGCCTCATAGCCGTATTAGAGAAAGCCGCCGCCAAAAAACTTGATTTAGTAGAAACTGCTCTTAAAGAAGCGATCGCCATTGCCGATGAAGATGTAATTGGTACGCGGAATATTGGTAAATATGGTTGTGAACTGATTGAAGCGATCGCTAAAACTAAACCGAAAGGCGAACCCGTCAATATTCTCACCCATTGCAATGCAGGATGGCTAGCGATCGTCGATCGCGGTAGTGCTTTAGCGCCCATTTATGAAGCCAGCGATCGGGGGATTAATATCCATGTGTGGGTTGATGAAACTCGTCCCCGCAATCAGGGCGCAAATTTGACTGCATGGGAGTTAGGACAATCGCAGATTCCCCATACATTAATTGCGGATAATACGGGCGGACTGTTAATGCAATATGGCAAGGTCGATCTCTGTATTGTCGGAACCGATCGCACTACCCGTAGTGGTGATGTTGCCAACAAAATCGGGACATATCTCAAGGCTCTGGCGGCTCATGACAATCATGTTCCCTTTTATGTGGCGCTACCAAGTTCCACTTTTGATATGCAAATCTCCGATGGAATCAAAGAAATTGCGATCGAGACTCGTAGCGCCGATGAAGTTCTCTATATGCAGGGGCTACAAGCTGATGGTGCGATCGGGAAAGTGCGGGTTGCGCCGTTGGAAACCAATGCTTTAAATTATGGATTTGATATCACACCAGCGAGATTAGTAACAGGGTTGATTACGGAACGAGGTATTTGTAAGGCTGATGAAACAGAAATAAGTGGAATGTTTCTCGATTTAATACCTTAGAACCTTGAATTTATGATGAAGAAATCAGCAATTCTTGAAGCGGTGCATGAAACAGCTAAGGGGCTACATCATTCTGGCGTAATGGATCAAATGACTTTACGCGAATTTGATCGCTTGTGTTTGCCGCCAGTGGAACCGTTAGAGCCTGAGCAAATTAGGCAAATTCGAGAAGCTTGTCGAGTGAGTCAGGCGGTGTTTGCTTCTTTACTAAATACAAGTGTGTCAAAGGTGCAGAAGTGGGAGATCGGGCAGAAGCATCCAAGTGGAACTGCGCTAAAATTGTTACATCTAGTCAAAAATCGTGGCTTAGAAATCATCACTTTCTAATTTTTCTTTGGCAACGCGATCGCCCATCTAAAAAATCTTGTAAAATGTCAATAATTAAATATGCAGGAGGATTCAGAGAATGACAGTTTTAGAAAAAGCTTTGAGTAAAATTCAGTGTTTTCGGAGTTAGTTGGATGAATACATTAGAAAAGCTAGAACTGCTCAATGCTAATTGTGGCGATCGCACTGAGTTAGATCGCATTCTCAGTCAGTTATTGAATGTGATGTTAACCCGTCATCGTCAGAAGTTGAATGGTTATAATCTAGATATTAGCAAGTTTGAGCAGATTTATAGACTTGATTCTATTCAGTTTCAAGAGCAGTTTGAATCGGGAAGTTTAGGAGATGAGATGGATTTGTTTGAGTGGTTTAGTTTGTGTGAGTTGCGGAAAGACCTCTTAGTTAAGATTAGCAAGTTAGAGAAAGCTTTGTGATGAGTGCTGAAGATTATCTAGCATTGATCAAGTCGTTAATTGCGATTTGTCCTGTGGTGGTTGAGTTTAGCATTCTGCGAGAGGATGCACAGGGAGATAGAGGCTTAGAGAGTGTTTGAAAAGTTTTAGAGTAGGTTAAATAGGGATGGATTTAGGGCTTAAACGACGAACCATCAGATGAACCATAGCGGCAAAGAGCATCATTTCGCTAGTG
>JBIKYX010000136.1:0-9248 GCA_044355035.1 Pseudanabaena sp.
TGAATTTTTGTCTACCACTAGCGAAATGATGCTCTTTGCCGCTATGGTTCATCTGATGGTTCGTCGTTTAAGCCCTAAATCCATCCCTATTTAACCTACTCTAAAACTTTTCAAACACTCTCTTAGTCAATGGTTCTAATCAGCTAGGGGAAATGTTGTGGATAGAGAATGTGCCTAATTTGAAAATCCTTGATATCTCTAGTAATAGGCTAACTAAGATATCTAAATTAGAGAATCTTCCTCATCCTCAACTTAGAGAACTTAATTTACAGGAGAACTCTATTGATAAGCTAAACCTTACAAAAAGCTTCAAGAATCTCAGAAAGATAAATATTAATAGCAACCGTATTACTACTATTACTGTTGAAAATATTTCTGGAGAACCTATTTCAGATTTTGATGGATATTTATTAGAAGAACTTTATGCCAACAACAACAAGATAGATAAGTGGGATAAGAGTTGGGAAAAATTAGTTAATTTAAGCAAATTAGACCTTTCATATAATAGTTTAAATACTGATGGCGATGGGAAAGTTGGACTACCAGATCTGTCAAAAGCTAAAAAGCTTATTTATATAAAGTTGGATAATAATAAAATTGGAAGCATAGAAGCACTAATAAGGATGATTTTACCTAGAAATGAGAATAAATCTATTAATCAATGCGATAACCTATCTGATGGTCAATCTTATGTAAAATTGATTCTTTTTAAAAATTCAATTAAAACTGTCGATTTGTCTTGCTTAAGGAAACTCAAAAATGCGGTTGTATATCTTGAAGGGAGTCAGTTAAATCAAAAAGATCGAGAGAATTTACTAAATTTTATTAAGGTAAATGAAAATATTAAAGTTATTTTTCAAGAAATTAATAAAGATAATTATATTGATACACAGACATCGGATAACCAATAATTTATTAATTATCCATTTTCATTAGCATTTTGATCGTCAGAAGTTACCTTGATTGTTCTCTTCTATTTGCTTTGTGGCGGCTAGTTCTCTTTCCAAAAGATTCACACGCTCTAATAACTGTTGATTAGAAGCAAGCAACTCCTGCGTTCTGGATGACAAATAGGGATCGGACTCCCACCAATTGATGCCGATTTCTTTGGCTTTATCCACAGATGCGACTAACAAGCGAATTCTGATACTCAGTAACTCCACACTGCCCACAGACACCGTGATATCACCCGCAATCACAATCCCCTTGTCCAATACTCGTTCAAGAATATCGGCAAGGGAAGAGCCAGTGGTACTAGTTTTGACAGCCTGTGGTTTTATCGCTTGAGACATTAAGGTATTTGATCCAATAATTTAGCGAGTCCAAGTTCTGACTCAGGCTCCCCATTACCATAGCGAGAAATCAGCACATCAAAGCAAAGATCACGAAAGTCTTCGTCTTTGCCAGAGATCGGAATCTCATGCTCATGACAAATTTTACCAATCAACAAACAAGCTCTCAAACTCGAAGCTTTATTGCATTCTACGTGACGACGATAGCCACGAATCAAATTGATTAATTTCAAAGCCTGAGTGCGTTCTAACCCGACCCGATTCACCAAGATTTGCTTCTCGGTTTCCACATCCGCTTCACCGATGTTGATGGTGATCATGCGATCGAGCAGCGCATCCTGTGTGGCATGGACACCTGCATATTCATCGGGATTTGAGGTAAAGATGGCGCGAAAGAGAGGATGCACTCGAACATATTCTGTTTGAGAACTATCAGGTGGCAATACAATCAGTTTTTCTTCGAGGGCGCTAAGCAGTACGTTATTTACTTCGGGACGAGATCGGTTAAATTCGTCATAAATTAACGTGAAACCTTCCTTCGCGGCTAAGGTCAAGCGCGAATCTGTCCAGCTTTGGCGCAGATCATCTTCAACCTTTAAAACAGAATGGATGTAATTATCAACAACTTTTTTGCGGGAATAGCCAGAGTTGGAACCGATTAGCTGAGACGATCGCAGATCTTCATCACCATAGATCAAGACCATCGGTCTTCCGACTAGCCCTGCAAGGTGCATCGCTAATGTAGTTTTGCCAGTCCCCGCAGGTCCCCGCAAATGGATCGCGAAACCTGATTGTAAGTAACGTAAAGCGCGGCGAACTATTTGTTTGGTGAAGTCAGTGCTAATAAACTGACGAGCATTGGCATGGAGAACTGTGGTCATGTTTAGGAGCCTTCCGCCATTTGCAGCAGAGTATTAAGAATATCCGAAGGATCGACTTTCAATGTGTTTGCGCCCTGAGCGAGTAAATCTCTCACGGTGTCGCGATCGTTAACGACTTCGAGCAAACTAGAGTTTGTCGATAATTGAGCCACATAGTCAACCACAAACTGCTCGATTTTGCCAGCAACTTTGGATACTTCCTTGGGAATTTCTTTGGCAACTTCCTTGATTTCAACAGGCTTAGCGATCGCAGGTTCTGGTGATTTTACCGCAACACTTTCGGCTTTACCGTTCTTCTTTTTAGGCTCAGAACTGTTGCTCACAGATACTTCACTGACTTTCACAGAAGACTGTACAGATACTTTTACCTGAGGTGTTGCGACAGAACGCGCTCCCGCCCAAACAGAATTAGTTAAATTAGTGCGAAAAGCCTTTAATTTCAAAGCTTGAGCATTTGCTTTTTCAAGGCGCGTAGTCTCTAAATTTTCTAGAGAGTTTTTGACATTAGCGGCGCGATCGCTAAATTCTTGAGATCTTTGTTGGCTGGCGAGAGTTGCATTAGCAAGACGATTTTTGGTGAGATCTTCTATTTGCATTTGGGTGAGTGCGGCACGATCCTCTACTAGTTGTCGCCGTTGCACTTGATCAGCTTGAGCAGCCCGAAGTCTGGCTTTGTGGATGTGTTTCAACTGCGATCGCATTTTAAAAGTGCGAGTTCTGACATCTTGAGCGCGTTGCTCGCTCGCTTCGGCGGATTGTTCAGCACGGTTAGTACCAAGTTCTTCTAAATATTCTGATACTTGGTCAGCACGATTTTTGACTTCTTCTTGTCGCGATTCCAAAGCAATTTCGGCGATCGCCTGTCGTCCTAATTCCCCAGCAAGGCGAGTTTGCTCAGCATGGGCTAAATAATCAGCCGTAGCCTCTGATTGTTCTTGAAATTCCCTTGCCCGTTCTTGTTTTGCTTGTTCGCAATCCGCCAAAAACTCTGCTCTTTCTTGCAATCGTTGCTGTCTTGCTTCTGCAAATTCTTGCATCAAAGAAGTCATAACGCCTATCCTCAAGTTTAATTTTTTTGATTTAGATCCCCCTCCCCACCGCGTAACTACCTTGTTCAAAACTTACTGCTTTGTCACCAATAAACCGAGCAAGGTTGCTCTCAGTGAAAAGGGAGTAGAACAGAAAACTAAGCAGCAGGTACGGCTGCCGATGCGGTTAGACCAACTGCTTCAGCATACTTGAGGTATGTTTCGACAGAGGCGATGACCACGCGAGCTTCGATGGATAGTAGTTCGATTCCCACTAGAGAGACTCTCACCCATGCATCGATAACGATGCCCTTGTCCAAAATGCGATCGATGACTTCCGCTAAGCTAGAGGAAGAATTGACTTTTTCGACTGCCATGATAATGATCTCCTTGATTTAACTTTTTAAATACCGACAATAATGATTGAAATTACTGGTTAGTATTTGATCGAAGCTTAACTGGCGCTTAAGTTTTACAACTTAAGTTGTGTCATTTAAACTTTGGCACTCAAATTGTGCCTTTGCAAACAGTACTACACAACAGCAAAATTACTTATACTGATTTTGTACTAGATCATCTTAATTAAGATGACATATTTATTGTAGAAGGTATCTTAGGTACTGACAGTAAATTTTCCTTAAGAAAAGTGTAAGCAGATTAAGAATAGGTCTTTATGCTTATTATGCTCAAATTTTGTTTAATTATCGACAATACAAATCATGAATAGCAATTCAAATAATCAATCTATTTCTAACGAAAGTACTGAAGATAAAGAGCGATCGCCTAATCAAGCTCCTAATCAAATATCACCTAATCCTAAACCAACAACGACAAAGGATAGCTTTGTTAAGCTCGCTATGCGAAATATGGTGAAGAAAGGTAGTACCTCACTATTTCATTTTTTTCTAACGATTGTTGGTGTGATTGGCGCTTTGCTAGGATTAGCGATCGCTTTTCACTAAATACCGATTTATTATTGGCATGGCGAAGCTGTGCCAGTAAGCTGTGCCAATAATAATTTGTTTTACAAATTTGGAGCCATGAGTCATTGAGTATTGATTTGTATTGTGAAATTTATCCCGAAGTAGCTGATAGTCATCCGATCTCGATCGAGCAATGGCAAGAATGGTTTGACATTTGGGAAAAATATCTACTCTCAGAACAGGCGATCGCTGAGGGTGAATATGAACTATCGCTCACCATTACCGATGATCTGACGATTCAGCAGCTAAATTCGCAATATCGGCAACAGGATCGCCCTACGGATGTGTTGTCTTTTGCGGCGCTTGAGTCGGATATTCCCGAAATCCCCCGAAACGATCCTGATGATGACGATCCTGATGATGACGATGATTATGTGGAGCCAATTTGTTGGGGAGATATCATCGTTTCTCAGACAACGGCTATTCGTCAAGCGGCGGAACGGGAACATTCACTAGTTTATGAACTGGCTTGGCTAACTGCACATGGATTATTACATTTACTAGGCTGGGATCACCCTGATGAAGAGAGTTTAGAGGCAATGCTCGAACAACAGGATCAAATGTTAAAGCGAATTTCTCTACCTCAAACCATATAAACGGCGGAGCGAAGCTCTATCGTTTATGCATTGTTTAAGTATTTGAGGGCGCAATCTGGGTAAAATAGTTTCGTAGCGGTAAAATTCTGCAATTGCTTGAACAATCTATTGGGACGAAAAATCCATGAACAATGATTTGTCGATATCAAGAATGTTTTTAGTTACATCGCCATTACGATCCGAGCAAATGACCCAAGCTGATGAGTTTGAAAAAACTGAGTTTACACAATTAGAGCAGAAAGCGGCTCAGCGCAGTGATTCCTTTCAAATTGCCACAAATTTATTCCTCAGTTTTAAATATGCTGGACAAGGTGTTGGTTATGCTTTTCGGACGCAGAGAAATTTTCGGATTCATTTGTTGATTGGCGCGATCGCTTTATCTCTGAGTGCTTATTTCCAATTGTCCGCCGTGGCTTGCTCGATTATTAGTTTGACGATCGCCTTAGTTTTGGTATTGGAATTACTGAATACGGCGCTGGAAGCAGTAGTCGATCTGACTGTGGGGCGCGAGTTTCATCAGTTAGCCAAAATTGCGAAGGATTGTGCGGCAGGTGCAGTGTTGATTGCGGCGATCGTCGCCTTGCTGATCGCTGCCGTGTTGTTGTTGCCGCAGATATTATTGGAATTAACTTAAAATATACAGGGCGGTGCGAAGCATCACTCTATATATTTTAAGTCTGGATATTTCTGCCCATGCTGCTATCAATCTCTGACTTCTTTATCCGACGACCTGTGTTTGCGACGGTTTGTTCTGTGGTGATTACATTGTTGGGCGCAGCTTGTATTTTTATTCTGCCCATTGCCCAATATCCCGAAATCACTCCACCCAAAGTCACCGTCACCGCAAATTATATCGGCGCGAATGCGGAAGTTGTCGAATCTACCGTTACCAATGTGCTGGAAAGAGAACTAAATGGTATTGAAGGAGTTCGCTACATTACTTCCACCAGTGCGAATGATGGCACAAGTTCGGTTAACTTAGTTTTTGATCTGGGTAAAAACAAAGATCTCGCCGCAGTTGATGTCCAAAATCGGGTTTCCACTATCGAGTCCCAACTGCCCGGACCAGTACAGCAAACGGGAGTACGAGTTAGCAAAGAATCTTCGGGATTTCTATTTGCGGTCGGTGTCTACGCGGAAAAAGGGCAGTATGACGATCTCTATTTGAGTAACTATGCCGATCTTTATATGGTCGATGCGATTAAGAAGGTGAAGGGCGTTGGCAATGTAATTATTTTCGGTGAACGGAAGTATGCCATGCGAGTCTGGCTCGATCCCAATCGTCTGTCGGCTCGGAGCTTGACTGCACAGGATGTGGTATCGGCTATTCAGCAGCAAAATATACAGGTGGGGGTCGGACAAATTGGACAGCAGCCAAATCTTCCCGATCAACAATATCAATTATCTATTTCGGCAACAGGAAGACTCAAGAATACGGAAGAGTTTTCGGAAATAGTGATTAGAACTGCTGCTGATGGTTCGCCGATTAAGTTGCGCGATGTGGGTCGAGTGGAATTGGGAGCAGAGAATTATGGCTCAACGCTGAGATTTAATGGCACTCGTGGCATTGGTTTGGGCATATCCCAGTTGCCTGATGCTAATGCTCTGGAGGTTGCGAAGGCGGTAAAACATGCCTTGGAAGAATTAAAACCCAGCTTTCCGCCCGGGCTAGATTATGAGATTGCTTTTGATACCACCAGTTTTATTGAGGCGGGAACGGAAGAAGTAATTATTTCACTGCTGATTGCGATCGCTCTGGTGATTGTGATTATCTTTTTATTCTTGCAAAACTGGCGATCAACTTTAATTCCTGCGGTAGCCATTCCTGTATCTCTAATCGGTACATTTATATTTATTAAATTACTGAATTTTAATATTAATACCCTAACTCTATTCGGGCTGACTCTTGCCACTGGGCTAGTGGTTGATGATGCGATCGTCGTAGTTGAGGATGTTACTCGCCGTATTCAAGAAAAAGGTGAATCGCCAATTAAAGCCGCGATCGCTTCGATGAATGAATTGCAGGGCGCGGTGATTGCTAGCTCTCTCGTGTTAATTGCCGTATTCGTGCCTGTCGCCTTTTTCCCTGGAACTACGGGGCAACTATACAAACAATTTGCGCTGACGATCGCTTTTTCCATTACAGTTTCCACTTTTAATGCATTAACTCTTTCACCCACCCTTGCCGCCTTATTGCTCAAACCAGAAGTACCTCATAGCAATTGGTTTTTTGATCGCGTGAACTGGCTAATTGATGGAACTCGTCATAACTATCAATGGCTGGTTACAAAGTCAACCAAGTTCAAAGGAATTGCGATGATTTTGTTTGCAGTCTCACTGTTCTTGACCTATTGGACATATACGATTGTCCCGAAAGGTTTTTTGCCACAGGAAGATCAAGGTTACTTTATTACCATTGTTCAAGCCCCTGAAGGCGTATCGCTTAATTACACGGAAAAGGTGCTGGAAAAAGTCGAAGGCATCATGCGAAGTAAGGATGACAAAGGAGAGCCTGTTTATCCTGAAATTGCGAATATCTTTGCGATCGCAGGTTTTAGTTTTAGCGGCAACACTCCCAATAATGGGATTATCTTTTCCACCCTCAAGCCTTGGAAAGAAAGAACGCGATCGGCTGATGCAATTATTGGTGGCTTTGCGCCTAAGCCCTTTGGTTTACTTCCATCATTAATTGCGATTCAGGATGCTTTTGTCGTTCCCTTTCCGCCGCCAGCAATTCAAGGTTTAAGTAACTACGGTGGCTTTGAGTATCAATTGCAAGACAAAGCAAATCAAGGATTCCCTGCGATCGAGCAGACAATGGGGGCTTTATTGGGGAGAGCAAGTACCTATCCCGATCCTAGTCGTCCGATGTTGGCGGGATTGCGTCCCAACTTTAGTGGCAATACACCACAATTAACAGTCGAAGTTGATCGCGTTAGAGTGAACGCCTTGCAAGTATCGCTCCAAGATGTTTACAGCACCCTCCAAACCTTGCTCGGTTCCCAATATGTCAATGATTTTAATACTTTTGGTAGAACCTATCGCGTTTATGTCCAAGCCGATGCCAAGTTCCGTTCCAATCCCGACGATATCAACAAACTCTATGTGCGATCGCAAACAGGGCAGATGATTCCGCTCAGTAATTTAGTCAAAGTCACTCAAACCGTTGGACCTTCGATTATTAATCACTACAATCTATTTCGGTCAGTGGAAATTACTGGCAATACCGCCCCTGGAGTGAGTTCGGGACAGGCGATCGAGGTTATGAACAAAATTTCCAAGGAAGTTTTACCCAAAACCTTTGGTTATGAATGGTCGGGGCTGTCCCTTGAAGAAATTGGTTCGGGAAGTAGTGCCTTCTTTATCTTCGGTTTGGGAATTGTGTTTGTGTTTCTAGTACTCGCTGCTCAGTATGAGAACTACATCGACCCCGCGATTATTATGCTCACAGTGCCGCTTGCGGTTTTAGGAGCGCTCTTAGCAGTGCTATGGCGCGGGATGTCCAATCCAGCCTTCTCTAACGATGTTTATACTCAAATTGGCTTAGTTATGCTCATTGGTATGGCTAGTAAGAATGCAATTTTAATCGTGGAGTTTGCCAACCAGTTGCGCGATGGTGGATTGAGCATTACCAAAGCGGTGATCGAGGCGGCTCAACAACGCTTACGCCCAATTCTAATGACGGCTTTTTCCACGATTATCGGTATTTTCCCTTTAGTGATTGCCACAGGCGCAGGAGCCGCCGCCAGACAGTCAATTGGCACTGCGGTAATGGGTGGGATGTGTGTGGCAACATTATTAAGTTTGTTCATTGTTCCCATTCTCTACATTGTCGTTAAGAATATTGAGGAACGCATGAAAACTGGCTTGTATCGCCCGAAACCATAACCATGACTAATTTTTCCTTGGTGTAAATAATTCGTTGATAGCGCTTTCTGTGAAACGAGCTAATGGGGGCTTTTCAATTCTTCAATAGCTGAATCACTAAAATTTCATTAATATTTCATTAAACCTTAACACGAAGTAACCTGTCCATCCCTTAGAGTAGCTCCACCAACCATTTAGTGCAAAAATGTATTCTCTCGGCAAACTCCCTTGAGGGGATTGAAAGTCATAGTTGAAGGAATCCCACGGAGATAGCCATCTATTACCGACACGCCAATGGACAGATTGACCGAATATATTTTCGCTGATTGTCTGTGTGGATGTGTCGTCCGAAGACCTGCAACCGAGCCTATGCCAGATCTTACTTTGAATGCTAAATCCAAAGCGACCATTGCTATATTTAATCCAAAGTTGATCTATAGCTGATAGACTCTGCAAAGAAAGCCTTTTAATATCCTCTTGCCAGGGGTGCGACCTTAATATAATACACTTATTAAGTGGCAACAGGAAACCCATACTGATTGAGATTTTGCCAGAATTGCTCCCAACGCGTAGAAGTTAAAACTAAAGCTCTTAAACTCAG
>JBIKYX010000137.1:0-9077 GCA_044355035.1 Pseudanabaena sp.
TTAAATTTCTTCTCTCCCGCCTGCCAACGCTACTATCTTGTGCCTGAGCCTGTTTCTTAATTATTTTTCCCATTCCATTACGAGCGGAATGTGGGTTTTGAGTTGGCGATCGCCCAGTTCTTGATTGCCCAGTTTGTGATTGCCCAGTTTGTGATCGCTAAGTCATAAATTTTTTGCAATTTTTGTGCATGAATCTCAAGGGTAAAATCCTCATGAAACAAAGTATTACCCGCGATCCCGATCGCACGAGCTTGCTCAAAATTAGTAGATAGATTGGTGATAGCGGCGGCTAATTGTTCAATGTGATTAGTAGTTACTAAAATCCCTGTTTTGCCATCTTGAATATGTTCAGGAATACCACCCGCCGCACTTGCTACCACCGCTCGAAATCTAGCATAAGCCTCCAAGGTCACTAGCCCCGCAGGTTCTGGCCAAACACTGGGGAAAATCACGGCAAAACTTTGGCGATAGAGATTTTCTAACTTCTCTCCCTGACACCAACCATGCCAAGTTAAGCGATCGCTGATTTGTAAATCATCTGCTAACTGACGCACCTGTGGCATCGCCCAACCTTCTCCCGCAATATCAAGATGAATACGCGAATCCAAAAGAGGCATCGTTCGCAATAACCAATCTAGTCCCTTGTCTGGCACAATTCTCCCTGCAAACAATATGCGCTGTTGCGAATGGATAGATTGATCGAGCGGTGCATGGGGCGTAGGGGGGGAGGCAATGCCACATAGTAATGTGACGACCTGCGATTCTGGCAACCCATTTCTGATCAATTGCGATCGCACATAGTCACTATTAGCGATCGTGAGAATACCCAGATTTTTGAGAATCTTTAACTGGGTAGTGGCTCGGTCGATCTTCTTGATTATTTGTTGAGGGCGGCGAGTGCCACAACCATCGATAAGATGTCCCCATGTACATCCCCAAGGATTTAAGAGGCGATCGCAGGTAGATTGAGTACTTTTGAGGTATTTTGTGCCACTGGAACAATAAACATCGTGATTATGGGCTGTGAATACGACTGGACATTGATTAGTAATCTTTGTAAGTGCATTCGGTTCATGGACATGTAGTAGCTTAAAAGAACTCTGATCATAATCGCTAGGATTGCTAATAATTTCCGCACCAAAAGCTTCTTGACTAACTGAGTACAAGCCATCAACATAGGTTTTGATGCCACCACCAACAATCGCACCAGCACCAGCACAATGATAAATGAGATCGCCTGCAATCATTTCTTTCATCACTTGCCTAACTTCCAGATTTTGACATTGCCATCGAGACTACCAGAGACGAGCAGTTTTTGATCTGGGCTAAACTCGACTGATGATACGCCTTTTTCATGATTTGAGAGAATTTGGGGTGAGCGCTTGTCTTTTAAATTCCAGATTCTGACGGTTTTATCAGCGCTGCCACTCGCTAGCCATTGATCATCTTTACTAAAATCAAGGGTATGCACCTCATCCGTATGCCCTGTCAAAACATCTTTTAGTTGTCCTGTGATTCCATCCCATAGTCTTATCGTATTATCTTCCATCGCACTGGCAATGAGTTTACCATCATTGCTATAGACAATAGAACGTACGGGACTACCAGTTTCGACCAGAGTTTTAATCACCTGTCCTGTCTCCACATTCCATAATCGAATCGCGCCATCTTTACAAGCACTCACTAAAGTCTTACCATCAGGCGTATAGGAAACATCATAGACCCACGATTTTTCTTGTAATGTCTTGATCAGCTTACCTGTTTCGGCATTCCACAACCGAATAGTGCGATCAGCTCCCGAACTAGCAATCACCTTACCATCGGGGCTAAAAATCGTCGTATATATCCGTTCTTGATGACCAGTCAGGGTATTCAAGATTCGTCCTGTTTGCACTTCCCAAATAATTACCTTGCGATCGTCACTGGCGCTAACCAACTTCTTTCCATCAGGACTGAAATAAACATCATAAACTCTCCCCGTATTACCTGTTAGGGTTTGCAATTTTTTACCCGTAGCAAAATCCCATAATTCAACGTTCTGCTCCGAGGTTCCCCCAGCAATAATGCTACCATCAGGACTAATCCCCACGCCATAAATAGCATCATTGCCTGCAAATTCTTTTAGCAAAGAAGTTGTCGAACTGACTCCAGATTCGGTTACTACGGGTTGAATAGTAGAAGGTGTAGTAGTGGGGTTCTCTTTAATTGTTTCCACAACATTATTAGTTGGTGATTTAGGTGAAACTCCTGTGATTAAAATAAAAGATGTAACCGCGATCGCGCTGATTGTAATTAGCCCTAATCCCCAATGCCAAGGCTGGATATGGGATAAAATTGATGATATTTGGGACTGGGAATTCTGGACTTGAGTTTCAGGAACAGAAGGGCGATCGCTAATTAGAGATGTTGTAAAAGTAGGCTCTAAGCGATCATTATTATGGTGATCAGTAATGGTAATCGTAGGTAAACTGTGATTGATCGAAATGGGGTAGCGATCGGCAAATTCTTGGATCGCGTTATAAGCCTCATCGGCACTTAGATAACGTTGCCGAAAATCAAATCGTACCATCTGCGAAAGAATGTCGGCAAACTCAGGATAGACTTTCGGAGCCTGTTGTCGCCACATGATTTCCAAATTTTCATCCTTGACTAAATGACTAGGCGTAAGCCCAGTCAAAGCCTGAATCCCAATCATCCCGATCGCATAGATATCACTCGCAAACTTTGGCTCTCCATGTGCCTGTTCACTGGGCATATAACCAGGGGTTCCTACGCCTACGGTATATTCAGCTATTGTTTGTCCCGTTGCCAATCCATTTGATATTCCTGTAGGAGTGGCAATTTGCTTGACGATGCCAAAATCAATCAAAAAAAGCTGTCCATCACGCCGCCGAATAATATTTTCGGGCTTAATATCGCGATGAATGACATTGTTTTGATGGATAAAACTAAGTACCTTTAACAAACTTTGCAATAGACCAACCACAGCAAACTGTTCCCAAATCTTGCCGCGTAGTAGCTCATGACTCAGATCCTGTCCGTCAATATATTCTTGAACTAGATAAAATTCCGATAATTCTTCAAAGTGGGCAAAGAGTTGGGGGATCTGTGGATGTGTGCCAAGTCGGTAGAGAACCTGCGCTTCGGTTTCAAACAGCCGCCGCGATAGTTGCAACACACTTGGTTCTTGGATGCGTGGACATAACCTCTTGATTACTCGCGTGGGGCGATCGGGCAGATGTAAGTCTTTTGAGAGATAGGTCTCGCCAAAGCCGCCGCCGCCTAAACGTGAGATAACTTCGTAATGTCCGCCTACTAGCTGCCCTGTGGTAAGACTCATAATTTCAAGTCATGTCTCGGAATTGTAAAATCAAGATTTGAGTCAGATTCTAACCCAAAATGAAATCACTGTAGCAATGATTAAAAGAGGCGGCGCTTTGCGCCGCCTATCCTTAACTTGTTAATCGCTATACAGCCTGCGAAAACGAATATCTATTTTGGCGCTCTTTTCACGATTACATTTCGCACAAAGGGTTTGGAGGTTGCTAATGTCATCGGTTCCACCTTTGGCTTTGGGAATAATATGATCGACTTGTAAGTTTTTGGCAGTAAGGTCGATTAAGTGACAGCTTTGGCATTGATAGCCATTGCGATCGAAAACATATTTTTTGACATCGGGAGGAATAGGAATACGCGGTTTTGTCTGCCATAAATTTAGATCTGAGCAAGGATAATATAGTCATCCAAGATATAATTGCTATCAAATTTTAAATTAAATAGCTTCTTTTTTATCGGAGATAAATAACTTTGTGGGGGCAAATTTTCTGTAGCAAATTTATTAAGATTAACATTCATTTTCTCTCTCTGAGGAGTAGAGTCTACTCGCTTATACCAGACTAATTGCAGCGAAAATGATTGAACAAAATCTTGAATGATTTCTAATTCCATTTCTTTTGTTCTTTGTTTTGTATCAAAAAGAGAAAATAATTTACTTTCTTGAATAATTAAAACTACATAGCCATCTTTGGCTAGATGTTTTTTGAAAATATCTGTATAAATTTGTGTTGAGGATGCTCTACTATCCACATTCCAAAAAAAGCAGTGACAAATCACAATAAAATCAAAAAACTGAACTGGTAAATCATCAACTTTTTGTTTGTAATAATCAAATAAATTAGAACTATCCAGCCTCCAAAATGTATTACTAGATGGATGATTATCTACGATATATTCTTGCCAAAATTCTAATCCTATTTTCAAAAATAGATCTTGTTGTTCTAATGCATGATAATTAATATGCATCGGAGTTTCTAAACCATTCTTATGAAATCTCTCAATTAATCCTGCGAGTCCATATAGCATAGTTCCATGTCCTGCGGCAACATCGAGAATCTTCAAATTGCTTTTTAGCTTGCCCGAACGATAAATTAAAAACCATGCAAGATAACTACAATAAGTATTATCTAAAAAATATTCTAATAAATATACATACTCAATTAATGGATAACTATAATCAGGATCTTTACCCGATCTTACTTTTTTTAACTCAGCATAGGCTAATTGAATTTCATTTTTTTGATAACGATTAAGTTCTCTATTAAGATAAATTGACAACTTAGATTCTAAATTATCGAAAACTTCATTGTCAATTCCTGTAAATTGTAAAAATTCAGTATCTCCCGATTCAAATTTGAATTTTGTTTCATGACAAATAAATTTAATGATTTCAGAATCACTGGCAATCCTGTCGTCTTTTATCTTTTGTTCTACTGGTAGAGCAACCAATTTTTGACTTTCATTAATTTCTGATACCCGCTTTCGTAAGCTAAGTGTCTCTTTTTTGTAAACGTCTAAATTAGAAATTAATCTTTGATTTTCAAGATACAGAGATTCTAAAATAGAAAGATTAGCATCAGATTTTTCTATTTCACGAAATATTTTTTCAGCAAGTTTTAAGTTTTTGCTTTTTAAAGCATTTGTAAACCGATAAGAACGCCACCAACTCTTAAACCAATTAATCATTCGTCATACCCAAATCCATTTTTTCCTTCCCTTATATCTATATTAGGCGAAAAATTAGCTAAATTAAGTAGTTCTTGTTTGAAATTTTCATATTGTTCTGCTTCATTGTCATACCACCAAGCATATTTAGATTGCAAGGCGATCGCATCTTCACGAGTACTAGCAACTAATGATTTCTTCTGGTTAGCATGAAAAGGCTGGATTACGATACGTTCAGCGATCGCTAATTTTTGTAAAAACTTATTTTTATCTTCTTGCCATGTTGGTAATAGAGGCGTAATTGTCACTGAATATTTAGCATTCGCTAAACTATGCTGAAGCTTGCCAAGCGCTTGAAACCTTGATGTGATACTTGGTGATTTTGGTTCAAAGTCTTTTCTTACTGACTCACTGCCTGTCGGAATACTGATATTAATCCGTAAATATTCAAGTTTTTGGAGTATATCAATATCTCGTACAATCATTGGGCTACGGGTCTGAATCACGAGTATCGGTTGAAATTCTGTCATCACCTCCAATAGATGTCTCGTCAGTTTTTGTTTTGACTCGATCGCTTGATATGGATCGGTGACACTACTCATATAAATTCGCGGCGGTTGTTCTGGATGTTTACGTTTCCATCTTTCTAGTTCTATTTTCAACAATTCAACAGCATTTTGTTTAATAATTACCCAGTTTCCCCATTCTTTTCTGAGTTTTTGATTTGGACTAAACGCAGCGGCATAGCAATAACTACAGCCATATTGACAACCTTGATATGGATTTAATGTGAAATCATAGGCGTTAATAAATCCACTTGCTTTGGTAAGCAAAGATTTTGCATCTTTAGTATAGATTTCAGCATTTCCAAATAACATCACGGTATTCCTGAATTTACTCAAGATAAGCAACGTTTCGCGCCGCTTACGCTTACTTTTCTATTGCCGATCGCTTTCTAGATCAAAGACAACCTTTTGCCAATACCAAACTTCAGGCATATTCGGATGATCTTGCTTAGCAATATCAATCAAACGCTGCGCGATCGCCATATTACCACCCACTAAACCCAGTAAACGTTGTTGCAATTCCATACTCGGCATTTGCATCAAATCCACCGTTGCCGCCGCACTCGACTGGATTCGCTTTGCATCCTTAGTTTGCTTCTCTAATTCCGATTGCCAGAGATTAATCCGAGCGATCGCATAGCGATAACGCTCCATCATCGACAAGTTAAACCAAATATTCGCCGCCTCTTGGTAATCAGCGATCGCCCCCTTGAGATCACCAAAGTCATACCTTGCTTCAGCCCGATCGCAATATAACTGAGGATTTTTATTATTTAAAGAGATATTTAAAGACAGCGATCGCGAAAAATCTTCAATGGCAACCCGATAATCCTTCAGCCTTAGATAAGCCTGAGCTCGATGCATATAAGTTTCAGGATTACTGGGATATTCGCGAAGTAACTCGTTAAAATCAGCGATCGCCCCTCGAGCATCACCAATTTCTGTGCGAATTCTGCCCCGTCCCAGTCGAACTTCAGGATTTTGTGGTTCGAGAAATATCGCTTGATTAAGGTCGCGCATCGCACCCTCTGGATCGCCCAACTTCGCAAGGGTCAAGCCGCGCAGACAAAAAGCTTGTACATTTTGAGGTTCAATTTGCAGCATCCAATTGAGATCGATTAAGGCTCCTGTATAGTCACTCTGATCAAGTTTTTGTTGGACTTTGCTCAAAACATCCGCCGTTGAGGGTGGCAGCAGAGCCTCTAGGGGTTGATAACTCTCAATACAACGCCGACAATTAGCCTCATCGCGTAGTTCTAGAAATAGATGAGCAGCTTGTTTATAGGCAGCGATCGCCTTTTCAACTTGATTTTGTAATTTATAGGTCAATCCCAATAACTGATGGGCGATCGCTGATTTAGTATTAATCACCAATGCTTGAGCGATATCAGCTTGGGCTGCAATAACGTCAGAAAGCGCAAGTTTGGTGATAATCCGCGCAATATACACATCGATCGCATCAGGATTAAGTTTGAGAGCTTGGTTATAGTCAGCGATCGCGCCTTGGCGATCGCCCAAATCAAATAGCACCAGTCCTCGCTGGTAATGAGCATCAGCCAATGCAGGAATTGATTGAGGACTCGATTGGATTGCCACACTCAATAGTTGGATCGCGCCATAGCGATCGCCAGCCTTCGCCTTTGCTAAACCTTGCTGATAAAAATCTTGTGTCATTATTTTGCAATCAAATTCGCAATCAAATTTGCCATCGAATTATTAGTATTATATTTACATTGCTTTTGTCGCAGAACATGCAGGAGTTGCCACGATGCCCAAAAAGCCAAAAGATATTAAGCATCAAATCGAAAATACACTGCACACAGTTGCTGATGTAGCGCAACAGCAGTATCAAAAAAACATCAAAAAAGTCCATAAAAACGTCGATAAGCAAGTTGATGTCGTGCGCAATCGCTTTG
The DNA here is from genome assembly GCA_044355035.1 of Pseudanabaena sp. Taxonomy (GTDB): domain Bacteria; phylum Cyanobacteriota; class Cyanobacteriia; order Pseudanabaenales; family Pseudanabaenaceae; genus Pseudanabaena. The sequence goes on from JBIKYX010000137.1 coordinate 7,484, forward strand.
AAGAACTTGATAGCTGGGCAGTGGAATCCGTCAATGATGCTTTAGAAAATGTCGAAAAAAAGATTGAAAAAAAAGTAACTAAAACCGTTAGTCGGCTCCAAAATGCTGCAAAAAATATAGCTAAATCGGCATTGTCAAAGTTTACGGATTAAATAAATTGTGTGTCTATACAATTTCATCAGGATTAATCCCCATTGCTCTTAGGTATGCGGCAAGTTTTTCTTTTTCGTTACGTTCTCGAAGTTTTTCGTGACGTTCTCGAAGTTTTTCGTTGCGTTCTCGAAGTTTTTCGTTACGTTCTCGAATCGCGATTACCTCAGCTTGTTGAGCGCGTTCCGCCGCAGTGGCATACCTAATACAATCGCGATCGTACCAATAAATCCAATCACGCTCCCAATTACCGAAAATACGCCGCTCGCATCCAATACCTAAACCAATCTCTGGCATCCATACAACTTTGCCAGATTCCAATCGCGTCACCGATGGCAATAATTCGTATTTACCATTAATTAATTTATACACCTCCAACGATTCATGGGTTTTGTAAAGTCCCCTGCGACCGCTTAAGGAGTTATAAATTACATAATACAAAATCCCCAAGTCTTGATATTGCCTTAGCTTCTGATCGTATTCGCCATTGTATTCCTTAGAAACGACTTCTAAAGCCATTATGGGTTTTACTTGTTCTTGCCACAGGACATAGCTTAAACGTCCACCTTCATCTTTGAGTCTTGGTACACCGATCGCTAAAAACCCATCGGGTACGATTGCCTTAGATTTCTTTGGCTGCTCAATATTTAGCTCGTAGTAGTAACACATATCTACTCCGAAAAACCAATCTTGGCGATCGCCCCAAATCAGCATTAGTAAATTGAGAAGAAGATTGGGAATGTGATTTTGGAGTTCGTTATCCACAGGTGTTTCATCGGAATCGGGTAGCTCTTCCGCAGTTGGCAATCGGCGATATTCAGAAGGTATCGTAACCATAGCTTTCTGTGGGGCTTGATGTGTTCATGACTATAGCAATTTTAGCAAGAAAACAGAATCACAGATTGGTCAGATCACGTCATGATCAGGGAGTTACATAAAAAAATCCCCCACATTGCCGTGAGGGATTTCTTATTAACCAGATTAACTAGCAGGCTAGATTAACCGAAAGCCGTTGAAGTTGAAGCTATCAAGAAGGCTGCATAAGTGAGGATGTAGCCAATCGTGAAGTGAGCCAAGCCAACCAAACGAGCTTGAACGATGGAGAGAGCCACAGGCTTGTCTTTCCACTGGACCAAACTTGCAAGAGGAGTGCGTTGGTGCGCCCATACAAGGGTTTCGATCAATTCTTGCCAGTAACCACGCCAAGAGATCAAGAACATGAATCCAGTTGCCCAAACTAGGTGTCCGAAGAGGAACATCCAAGCCCAAACAGAGATATTGTTCATGCCATAGGGGTTATAGCCATTGATCAACTGAGCAGAGTTGAGCCATAGGTAGTCACGGAGCCAGCCCATGATGGTGACAGAGGATTCGTTGAACTGAGCAACGTTACCTTGCCATACACCGAGGTGTTTCCAGTGCCAGTAGAAGGTTGTCCAACCAA
>JBIKYX010000138.1:0-8987 GCA_044355035.1 Pseudanabaena sp.
CTGAGTTTAAGAGCTTTAGTTTTAACTTCTACGCGTTGGGAGCAATTCTGGCAAAATCTCAATCAGTATGGGTTTCCTGTTGCCACTTAATAAGTGTATTATATTAAGGTCGCACCCTCTTATTCAGTCTGTTTGAATATGTTGGTACAGGTACAGGGTTGCGAGCTTTCGATGGCAACCAAGATATTACAGGGACTTCTACTGATTGGGGACAACTACTATTTAATCCTACATTCTTCTCTTTCTTCTTGGAACTAACCGATCCCACCGATGGCAATCCCTTTGATGGCATTGGACAAACGAACATTGATGTTTATGCTGCGGGCTTAGGCAGTATGTTTGGCGTACCCGGCGAAAGAAACCTAGTTTATAGCTACGTCAAGGGGAATGGAGGATATGACAACAACTACATGAATTTCAATGGTTTCGGTCTCTCTGCCATAGATAATCTGTCGATTGAACGGATGGGTTCAGTCACCTTTGCTGAGAATGGGACTGATGTAGTATATCGAGCCACAGCGATCGATCCTGATTTGGGAACAACCTTAACCTATAGCCTCGGAGGTACAGATAGCAATCTGTTCAACATTGACCAAACAGGAGCGATTACCTTTAAGAATGCTCCGAATTATGAATCTCCCACGGATAGTGGTGGTAACAATGTTTACGATCTTGTCGTGCTTGTTAATGATGGTGTATTCCCATTCGATTTCGAGCAACAAGTTACCGTTAGGGTTACAGATGTCACCACAGCGATCGCTCTAACTAATTTAGTGAGTGAAATCGACGAAAACACTAGCACCACTAGCCGCGTCAAGGTCGCAGATATTGCCCTCACTACTGACACTGAAATTACCAACACGATCAGTGTTATCGGCACTGATGCCGCTAGTTTTGAAGCAGATGCGACTGGACTCTACTTCAAAGCTGGAACTATACTTGACTTTGAATCTAAGAGCAATTACAGCGTGACGGTACAGCTAAATAGTTCTGATGGTTCCATCAACACCAAAGCCTTTGCGATCGCTGTAACCGATGTCAACGAAGCCCCCACTGCGGTTAGTTTGAATAATCAGGTAACAGCGATCTCTGAAAATACCAGCACCGCCACAAGAATTAAAGTCGCCGATATTGCCATTACCGATGACGGATTGGGAACCAACAATCTCAGCGTCAGTGGAACCGATGCCAGTTTCTTTGAAGTTGACGCAACAGGCTTGTACGTTAAAGCCGATACAGTTCTCAATTTTGAAACAAAAACCAGTTACAGCGTCACCGTCAATGTTGATGACAGCACCGTAGGAGCTACCCCCGATGCGATCGCCACCTATAGTCTATCTGTAACCGACATCAACGAAAATCCAAGCGTTTTTGGATTTAGCGCCCCTACCTACAGGGTTATAGAAGATGGAACCACTACTACACCCATCACCATTAACCGTACCGACAACACCACAGGCACAGCCAGCGTCACCGTCAATCTAAGTGGAGGCACTGCCACAGCCACCACCGACTACAACAACAGCCCCATTACCATCAACTTTGCCGATGGCGAAACCAGCAAAACCGTTGTCGTACCAATTGTCTTAGATAGCATCAACGAACCCGTAGAAACCGTGAATCTATCCCTAACTAATCCCACAGGCGCAGCCTATGGAGCCACAGTTGGCGGAAACACCAGTTCCGTACTATCAATCATCGATTTCTACAATCGCAGTACTAGCACTCAAGATGAAACAATTGTCGCTCCATCTGGTTCATCTGTCGTCAATGCTTCAACTGGTACTGGCAATGACACGATTGATCTGAATCTGAATAATAGAACAGGAAATGCTGTTGTATCAGCAGGTATGGGCAATGACTCAATTTTTGCTGGAGCGGGTAACGATCTGCTTGATGGTGGTGGTGGTGACGACAAAATCTTTGGTGGTGCTGGAGCCGATCGCCTCGTCGGTGGCGCTGGCGTTGACAGACTTTATGGAGGACTAGGTAACGATCGCCTCACAGGTGGACTAGGCAACGATATCTTCGCCCTAGAAGCCGCGTCAGGCACAGACCTCATTTTAGATTTCCAAACAGGCGATCGCTTTGGTCTGACTGGCTCACTCACTTTCGGTAGCCTCTCATTTGTTGCGAGTGGAGTCAATACTAATATTACCAATTCGGGTAATGTTCTAGCGATCGTCACTGGTGTCGCTCCATCGGCGATCAATGTATCCACTAATTTTGTGCCTCTGCCTCTTGTTTAACTTCAACTCCCAACTTCCCAACAAAATAAACAACATCATGATCATGGTTAAAATCAATAAATTCCTCTCCGCTCTAGCCCTCAGCTTCATCACCTATCTCGCTGGGACTGCCTCAGCCTCAGCCATTTCCCTAAATCTCAATTGGACTGGCACTGGTGATACTGATCCAACTGATATTTATTCTCTAACTGGTTCATTTGAGGGTAATGATAACAATGCTGATGGATTTATTCGAGATGGATTTATTCGTTCTGGAGAAATTACTGGTTTTAATATCAACTTTTTTAAAAACAGTACGATTTTAGCTTCTTACAATTTCTCCACAATCTCAAGCGATGGTCAGTTCAACTTTAACTATGAGATCGCTACTAACACAATCCTGCAAACTGGAGATCTTGCAAGTCTGACAGGCTTTTCTATTGGTGATTCATCTACTGGTGGTTATTCACTAGACACAGGTATTACTAGTCCTGTTATATTATCCTTCAATGATAATACTGGTGGGTTGAATTCTGCCAACGGCGGTACTTTGACAGCAATGCCTGTTCCCTTTGAGTTTGAGGGTTCGGCTGGCATCTTGACCATTGGCGCGATTTGGGGCATTAATAAATGGCGCAAAAATCGAATCAAAAAGTAAGTTTTTCTAGAAAAAAGTAGGGGTAATTCATGGACTGCTTCTGCTTTTTTATTTGAGAAAATCACCCGCGAATGACGATAATACTCCTTCCTGCGGGACTAGTAAAGATAGAAACCATTTTTGTGCTATACAGGAAATAACAGACAGAGTTTTCTAAATACATGATTATTTAAAGATTATTCTAATAAAATAATCTTTAAGGAGTGATAATGGTTGCGAAATACTTTAATCCTTATACTGATTTCGGCTTTAAGAAACTGTTTGGTGAAGAAGGCAGTAAAGATTTACTCATCGATTTTCTTAACCAACTTCTACCAATACATCATCAAATCCAACAATTAACCTTTAAAAATACTGAAAACCTGTCTGACACGATATCAGAACGCAAAGCCATTTTTGATATTTATTGCGAGAGTAGAACTGGCGATAAGTTTATTGTGGAAATGCAAAAAGCAAAAATTAAGTATTTCAAAGATAGGGCTTTATTCTATTCCACATTTCCCATTCGCGAACAATCGGAAAAAGGCGATTGGAGTTTTCAATTATTACCAATCTATTTTATCGCGATCTTAGATTTTGAGTATGACGAAAATACCACAGCTAAATTTAGGCGCGATGTCTGTCTAAAAGATCAAGATGGCGATGTTTTCTTTGATAAATTAAACTTTAAGTTTTTGCAAATGCCGTTATTCAATAAACAAGAAGATGAATTAGTAACGCATTTCGATAAATGGCTGTACTTTTTAAAGAATCTAGAAAGTTTCAATCATATTCCTGCAATCCTAAATGAACCGATCTTTCAGAGAGGTTTTGAGATTGCAGAAATATCTCACTTAAATATAGAGCAGTACGAGCAGTATAAAAAGAGTCTAGTGCAGTATCTAGAAGTAAAGAATGTATTTGATACAGCCTTTGAAGAGGGTGAAAAAGTTGGTATTGAGAAGGGTATTGAGCAAGGTATTGAAAAGGGAATTGAGCAGGGCATTGAGCAGGGTATTGAAAAGGGTATTGAGAAGGTTGCTAAAGCGTTGAAAGAGCAGAATGTAGCTATAGAAATTATTGTGGAATCGACGGGTTTATCATACGAAGCTATTCAAAGGATTTGAGTGAGCTATACCTGTTGTTCACTTTCGCTGAGAGTCTGTAGTTATTATATGGTGAGAAAAACTTATCCCAATCTGTCTTCCAAAGCATAGATAATTTTCGATACACTCTCATCAACAGATTCGCGATCGCTATAGCAAATCACATCAGGATGTAATGGAACTTCATAGGGATCGTCAATACCTGTAAAACCTGTAAGCTTCCCACTTCTTGCCGCAGCATATAAGCCCTTTACATCGCGTGATTCGCATACTTCAAGGGGAGCATTCACATATACTTCAATGAAGTTATGACTGCTGGCTTTGACTTGATCGCGCACGGCGCGATAGGGACTGATGGCGGCGACAATGACAATCACTCCATTACGACTAAGTAAATTCGCGACATAAGCAACTCTGCGGATATTAATATCACGATCGCTCTTAGAAAATCCTAAACCTTGAGATAGATTTGTGCGAATTACATCACCATCGAGAACTTCCACATTTAGATCTCGCTGAGAGATTACATCTTTCAGTCGATTAGCGATCGTGGATTTGCCTGCACCACTCAAGCCTGTTAACCAAACAATCACGCCATTAGTATTCATCACAATTCCCGTTTTTAGTTTTTTTAGTTAACAATCCATCAAACCATATAAGCTTAAGCTCATTTAATTTAGGATTATAAATAAATAGATAATTATACTGATTACTATACAAACTAATCAAAAAAGATTAAAGGCAGGGATATGTATAGGTGAAAATCTATTTGACTTTTGAACTTTGGATATGCTAACAGTGAGGTGCTTATATTTAATAACATTTTCTTTAGAGTTGAATGCTCGTAACCTAAAGTTAACTATCAGTAATCTATCCATATTTTGACTGAACTAAATGAGATTGGTGACACAACATTTCTGCAAATCCATTCATCTGATGGACTATGGGAATGGCTAGAGAGAGAGCAAATCAGTATTGGATTCACGACATATCAAACTAATCGATTGATGTTGGTGGGTCGGAAGGCTAACGGAAGATTGGCGATTAACGAGAGACTATTTGATAAGCCGATGGGACTGTATGCCCAAGGTGAAAGCCTCTACATGAGTACTCGCTATCAAGTTTGGCGGTTTGACAATCATTTGCGTAACGGCGAAACCTATCAAGAAGCCGATCGCCTATATGTACCTAGCCTTAGTTACACCACAGGTAGTTTGAATGTTCACGATCTAGTTTTGGGTCGTGATGGCAGACCGATATTTATCAATACCGACTTTAGTTGTCTAGCGACAATCGAAGCAGGTTATAGTTTTGCACCGATTTGGCAACCGCCGTTTATTACGAAACTGGTCGCGGAGGATCGCTGCCACTTGAATGGATTGGCGATGGTGGATGGAGAACCTGCTTATGTCACCGCTTGCAGCATGACCGACAGCGCCGCAGGATGGCGATCGCACCGCAATGATGGCGGTATTGTGATGCATATTCCGAGCAATGAAGTGGTGGTGGGAGGGCTATCGATGCCCCATTCGCCTCGTTGGTATCAGGGGAAATTGTGGATTTTGAACGCGGGGACGGGGGAACTGGGCTATGTCGATGACAGCAAATTTGTACCGATCGCCTTTTGTCAGGGATTTGTAAGAGGCTTAGCCTTTTGCGGTGACTTGGCGATCGTGGGACTGTCGAAACTGCGGTCGGCGAGTTTTTCGGGACTGGTGCTAGAGGAGCGGCTTTTAGCGGAGGGGAAAACGGCGGAATGTGGATTGATGGCGATCAATATTCACAGTGGCGAGATTGTGCATTCTTTGTTTTTGGACAAACCGATTGAAGAGTTGTTTGATGTGGTTGTCCTTCCCAATGTGGCGCGTCCTATGTCCTTGGGCTTTCAGGATGAAGATATTGAGCGGTTGGTGACTTTCCCGAATTCTCATGGATTGGTGACGACTAAGCCAACGGTGAAACGTCCGAGTGATGTCAAGCCAGCGATCGCAGGTTTACCAACTAAGGAGAGGGTCGATCGCGAAAATCAGGAATCGCGGCAATATGAGGCGATGGAACGGCGGGAGCAACTTACTGAGGCAATTGCTGGGGCGAAGGTTAAGTTTCAGAGAGTGTTTCATCTCAATCCAGAGAGTTTAGCGCCCTATGATGCGATGACTTTTCCGAGTCTGCAACAACGTTGGCAGAGGCAACCGCAGAGGGGTGAGGTGATTGGGGTTTCGGCTTCGGTTTTGGGGGATATGGTGGGTTTTGCGATCGCTGAGTTATTGCCTGATTCTAAAGCAGAAATCATTTCGTTGTTTGTCGATCCCAACCACCGACAGAAGGGCGTTGGGACAAGAATGCTGGCTTTTTTGGAGCGGGAGATTTTTGAGCAAAAGTTCGATCAGATCGCTTTGGTTTACGCGCCGACTCTTTTGACTGAGAAAGGTTTGGAACCGATTTTAGTCAAGTTGGGATGGGCTGCACCCCGATCGCTTGCCAATGGGTTTAAGGTGGCTCTGAAGGGATTGCCAATTGTTAATCCTCCTATTAGTGAAGCGGCTAAGGTTAAGTTTGAGGAAGGGAAAGCCCAAGTTAAAGCGCAAAATTTGGAACAGGCGATCGCTTGTTTTCGCGAGGCGATCGCTTTGCAGCCTGATTATGTGGCGGCTTATAACCAGTTAGGTAATGGGTTGCAAACTTTGGGTAAATCTGATGAGGCGATCGCGGTTTATCAAAAAATATTAGAGATAAATCCCAATGTTGCTGCTGCTTATTGCAATTTGGGCTGTATTTGGCAAATGCAAGAAAAGTATGAACTGGCGATCTCGGCTTATCAACAGGCGATCAAACTCAAGCCTGATTTTGCATTGGCTTATTGCAATTTAGGTGGGCTATTAGCTAGGCAACGGTGATTAACTATTTCAGCGCTCCACCAGAAACATAAACCCTTAAAAAGCACTGCTTATATATATGGTGTCCTTCAAAACTCAAAAACTAAACAACAACTGTAAATTTTATGAATAACATTTTTGTCCAGCAAACAGGCTGGAATAACCCCTTCAATTACGTTAATAGCGGCAGTCGCAGCGCTCCCGCGTTAGGGAATATCAATGGCGATTCCTCCCTTCATTTGATCGTTGGGACTGCTTTGGGCGAGATCAAATACTATCACCCTCCTTTCTACGAAGAAGTTGATCCGCGTTCGAGGTTTCCGCGTAACCCCTTCGGAGATATTTTCTCTCCGTTTTACAGCAAACCCACTTTAGCGGATCTCGATGGCGATGGTGACCTCGATTTGATCGTTGGTAGCCTTACGACTCTCCAGTACTTTAAAAACACGAGTAGTAACCCATTACTCCTAACCTACACCGAGCAAACAGACGTAAATAACCCATTAAATGGGATTCTTGTAGCTGGCGATCTTTCCTACCCCCTCCACTCCATTAGTCCTGTCCTTGCGGATCTTGATGGCGATGGCGACCTTGATTTGATTGTTGGTGATGGTCGAGGCTTGCTTTTCTACTACAAAAATACGGGAAGTAGCACCAACCCAGTCTATACCAGACAAACAGATGCAGCTAACCCCTTCAACGGCATTGATGTCGGGGATTCGATTAGTCCCGCCTTCGCCGATCTCGATGGCGATGGCGACCTTGATGCGATTGTTGGTGAAAGATACGGTACTCTCTACTACTTCAAAAATACTGGTAGTCGCACCAATCCAGTCTATACAGCGCAAACAGGTGTAGCTAACCCCTTCAATGGCATTGATGTCGGGACTTATAGCGCTCCCACCTTCGCCGATCTCGATGGCGATGGCGACCTTGATGCGATTGTTAGTGGACGATCTCCCACCTTCGCCTATCTTGATCCGATTGTTGGTGAAGGAGACGGTAATATCTACTATTTCAAGAGTGTGGTTCCGATCGCCATTACCCAAACAGGCGGCAATACCCAAGTAACCGAAGGTGGAGCTACGGATAGCTATACCGTAGTCCTAGCCGCTCAACCCACCGCCAATGTCACCATTACCCTCAATGGTAGCCCGCAACTCAGCACCAACGTTACCACCCTCACCTTCACTACCGCCAACTGGAATGACCCCCAGACTGTAACTGTCACCGCGATTAATGACACCATCGGCGAAGGAAATCACTTTAGTGCGATTACTGCTACCAGTAGCAGTAGCGATGCCCGTTTCAACGCGATCGCGATCGCCGCCGTACCCGTCACCATCACCGACAACGACCTACCCACCACCCCTCGTATCTACGCCGTTCAAACAGGTACGGCTAACCCCTTCAATGGCATTGATATCGGGACTTACAGCACTCCCACATTAGCAGATCTCGATGGCGATGGCGACCTCGATGCGATCATGGGTGCAAGTGGCGGCACTCTCAACTACTACAGAAACACGGGTAGTACTACCAACCCAGTCTACGCCGCGCAAACAGGTACGGCTAACCCCTTCAATGGCATTGATGTCGGGGGGTGGAGTACTCCCGCCTTCGCGGATCTCGATGGCGATAGCGACCTCGATGCGTTCGTTGGAGAATTAGACGGCAATCTCAACTACTACAAAAACACGGGTAGTAGCATCGCTCCAGTTTACACCGAACAAACTGGCATCGCTAACCCCTTCAATGGCATTGATATCGAAGTAGGCAGCGCCCCCACCTTCGCAGATCTCGATGGCGATGGCGACCTTGATGCGATCATTGGGGAAAATGATGGCACTCTCAACTACTACAAAAACACAGGTAGTCGTACCAACCCAATTTACACAGTACAAACTGGTGCGGCTAATCCCTTAAATAGCATTGACATCGGGCTTCGTAGCGCTCCCACCTTCGCGGATCTTGATGGCGATGGCGATCTCGATGCGATCATTGGAGAATTTTTCGATGCGTTCGTTGGAGAATTAGACGGCAATCTCAACTACTACAAAAACACGGGTAGTAGCATCGCTCCAGTTTACACCGAACAAACTGGCATCGCTAACCCCTTCAATGGCATTGATATCGAAGT
>JBIKYX010000052.1:0-28026 GCA_044355035.1 Pseudanabaena sp.
AACGCCACTGCCACAGGTAACATGGCGAAAGCAACTGCTGCACAAGCAACTGCCACTGGTTTCAAAGCTGCTGCATCTGGTACTGATTCCATCGCCACAGGTTCTGAATCTGTAGCCAGCAAAGCTAATGCGATCGCCACAGGTAACAAAGCTGAGGCAACTGGATTACAAGCAACTGCAACTGGTTTCACCGCAAAAGCATCTGGTGCTGATTCTATTGCCACAGGTTCCAACTCCGTCGCTGATTCTGTAAATGCCACTGCAACTGGTAACACAGCCAAAGCAACTGCTGCACAAGCAACTGCCACTGGTTTCAAAGCTGCTGCATCAGGAACTGACTCGATCGCCACAGGTTCTGAATCTGTCGCCAGCAAAGCTAACGCGATCGCAACAGGTAACACAGCTAAAGCAACTGCTGCACAAGCAACTGCCACTGGTTTCAAAGCTGCTGCATCTGGAGCGGATTCGATCGCCACAGGTTCTGAATCAGTTGCCGATTCTGTGAATTCTATTGCAACAGGTAATATAGCTAAAGCAACTGCTGCACAAGCAACCGCCACAGGCTTCAAAGCTGCTGCATCTGGAGCAGACTCAATCGCCACAGGTTCTGAATCTGTCGCCAGCAAAGCTAACGCGATCGCAACAGGTAACACAGCGAAAGCAACTGCTGCACAAGCAACTGCCACTGGTTTCAAAGCTGCCGCATCTGGAGCGGATTCGATCGCCACAGGTTCTGAATCAGTTGCCGATTCTGCGAATGCGATCGCGACTGGTAACACAGCGAAAGCAACTGCTGCACAAGCAACTGCCACTGGTTTCAAAGCTGCTGCATCAGGAGCAGATTCGATCGCCACAGGTTCTGAATCTATTGCAAGTAAAGCCAATGCGATCGCAACAGGTAACACAGCTAAAGCAACTGCTGCACAAGCAACTGCAACTGGTTTCAAAGCTGCTGCATCTGGAGCAGACTCAATCGCCACAGGTTCTGAATCGGTTGCTAGTTCTGCGAATGCGATCGCAACAGGTAACACAGCTAAAGCAACTGCTGCACAAGCAACTGCAACTGGTTTCAAAGCTGCTGCATCTGGAGCAGACTCAATCGCCACAGGTTCTGAATCTATTGCCAGTTCAGCGAATGCCACTGCAACAGGTAACATGGCTAAAGCAACTGCTGCACAAGCAACTGCAACTGGTTTCAAAGCTGCTGCATCTGGAGCAGACTCGATCGCCACAGGTTCTGAATCGGTTGCAAGTAAAGCCAATGCGATCGCCACTGGTAACAAAGCCACTGCATCAGGTGCTGCTGCCATTGCCACTGGTCTGAGTTCCAAAGCAATTGGAGACAACTCTGTAGCTTCGGGTAACAATGCCGTTGCCACAGGAACTGCTGCCATTGCCTCTGGTTTAAATGCTCAAGCCGTCGGTGACAACGCGATCGCCATTGGTAACAATGCCCAAGCAACCAAAGCAGGTGCGATCGCCATCGGTCAAAATTCAAAGGCAAGCGATCCTGGTACAGCCGTTGGTACTGCCTCAGACGCAACAGGAGTTGATGCATCCGCTTTCGGTTTCACAGCCAAAGCCACAGGTGACAAATCAACCGCCGTTGGTACTTTGACCGTCGCCAACAAAGCAGGAGCCACCGCCGTTGGTAGTCAAGCTAATGCCACGGGCGTAAGCGCCACCGCCATTGGTGATCAATCTCTCGCTTCTGGTGCAAACTCTGGTGCATTCTCCTTCAAAGCTCAAGCAACAGGTGATAACTCAACCGCCCTCGGTACTAATGCTCAAGCAACAAAAGCAAGCTCTACCGCAGTCGGTACGAACTCTCTAGCATCAGGAATCAGCTCAACTGCGATCGGTCCTAATGCAAAAGCAACAGGCGAAAAAGCCACTGCGATCGGTGTCGATGCATTGGCGAACAACACCAACTCCACTGCTGTCGGTGTAGGCGCACAAGCCACCGCAACCAACTCCACCGCCGTTGGTGTGGGCGCAAAGGCTTTTGTCTCTGACTCCACCGCCGTTGGGCAAGGTTCAAGTGCAACTGTCGCTAAGTCAACTGCTCTTGGACAAGGATCGAGTGCCACAGGCGTTAACTCGACTGCTATCGGTGCAGGGGCGATCGCAACCAGTGCCAATCAAATGGTATTTGGTACAACAGCCAGCTTCTACAGCCTCCCTGGACTAGCTTCTGGTGGAACTTTTGTTGGTAGTTCTGGACAAACAGGCTCCATCACCGACAAGACAATCCAATACGTCACCGTTGATGCTACAGGTCGCCTTGGAACAACAGCCTTCCCCGATCCTCGCATCCCTGGAATCGAAGAAGGTTTGAAAACATTAGGACAACAGATTCAAACTGTTGGGGCATTATCCGCCGCCCTATCCTCCTTGCCAACTACACTTCCTACAGGTAGCAACGGTGGTTGTGGTATCGGTAGCGGTGTGTATGGTAGCTCTTGGGCAGGTGCTGTTGGTTGTGTTGGTCGCTTTAGTGATTCAGTCAGCTTCAACCTTGGTGGTGCATTTGCTTCTGCTCCTGCATCTAGCCAATACACCAGCGTGCCTACCTTCATGGCTCGTTTTGGTATCTTCTTCCAGTTCTAGATTTGGATAATCACTTGTGAGAGGCGCACCTGCGGGTACGCCTTGCTCAAAGGTTAAATTGCCGTCTAAGCAAGCCAAAAAATAGAAACACAAGGGATCGATAAGGAACTAAATTCCTGTCGATCCCTTCAATGTCTTAGAACCCATTTAAGAATTGTCTAGATCCATATCTTTACTTTCCTACAAGAAACAAATGAAAATTTTGAAAGCGATCGCGATCACCGCCTTTTCCATTTCCTCCTCATTGTTAGTTTCCTTGCCCACACAAGCCCAAGAAGCACCGAGTGAACCGACTGCACCAAGTGAACCGACTGCACCGCCCACTGCACCCATATCCAATAATTGGAAAGATTATTCCAATATCGAAGCAGGATTTATGCAAGGCTGTCTTGGCAAACAAGCCCTACTTCCAGCCCAAAAGAGGGTTAAACAAAGTTTTTGTCAATGTGCTTTTACCGCTTACAAAACTCGCTATACTCCCCAAACCTTTATGCAGATTAACTCCTTGGTTGTCAAAATTGGACAAGATGGTACTTCTTTGCTTGGGCTAATGATGCAGCCTGAAGTTGAAGCTTGCTTTACTGAAACTGGTTATCGTCCCTAATTATTAGTAAACACTAGATATGTGAGACGAATAAATAACAGTAATGAAAAGCCGAGTGAAAAGCCAAGTGAAAAGCTATGAACAATAACAAGAGTAAGCATCGCCATCAATGGAATTCGTATTTCCTGTTTAAATTCCCCTTAGCATTGCTGATTGGCTATAGCGTCATATCGAACGATCTTTTTCATCGCGTAAATACGACAGTAAACGCGCAGGTTCCATCGACAACACCTGCACTTCCTACGCCTGAAAGCTCTAATCTGAGTGCCGAAGAGAACTTTAAGCGCGGTAATGTCACCAGAGCCATTCAGCTATGGACTCGTGATATTAAAAATGGAACGGAGCTTCCCAAATCTCTGTACAACCGTTCTCAAGCCTATATTGTTCTCAAACAATATGAATCCGCGCTCCAAGATTTGAATCAATTGATCAAAATTCAAGGGATCAACACACCATCTCAGGTATACATTATTCGCGGCGTAGCTCTCAATGAGTTAAATCGATTACCTGAAGCGATTGAAGATTTTAATCAAGCCGAAAAATTAGAACCTTCTATTTTTGTATATACCAATCGTGGACTAGCCTATCAGCGATTAGGACAATTGCCTAAAGCGATCGCCGATCTCAGTAAATCCGTAAGCATATCCCCAACACCGATCTCAAAGCTCAATCTCGCTAATGTGCGTCTGCAAATCGGTCAGTTTACAGAAGTTGTGGATGAGATGAGTCAACTGATTGAGAAAGAAAAAACTTTTTTCCCCGCCTATCTAGTACGGAGCATTGCTTATTACAATCTCGGACAATATGAAGCGGCAATTCGCGATTGTGTATTTAGCCTAAATATTTTGCCCGATCAACCTGAAGCCTATTATTACGCTGGATTATCCTTTGCTAAACTCAATCGCAAAGACGATGCTTCCCAAAATCTCGTAAAATCTGCTGATCTCTATTTGCGGCTTAATCAGTCCAATAACTATCGCCAAGTTTTAGAAAAAATGAGTGAACTAAATCTGCAATAATATTAGGAGTTACGCAGTTATTTTATGAATGAGCAGAAATTTTTAAACATCATCCATCGCAACACCTTCATGCGTGGCGAGTTGGAGATGCCTTGTCTACCTTCCCTAATCGATCTCTATATGGATCGATTGAAAACTCTATTTGACACCTTTGGAAAATCTTTCAGTCCCGATGAATTGGAGCATCTGCGATCGCTACTGATTGGCAAATTAGATGAAGGTTTTCGCATATCACCTTTATCTAAACTAGTTTTTCGGTACGAGCCTTCTCAAACACCAAATACAGGCATCACCTACACAATTACCTATGCGATCGGTTCCATTACCGATCAATATAATAGCTGGGCAGCGAATAAACAGCCACCTTTATTTGGCAATCATCCAGATGCCAAGGTAATGGAAGTATTGAGTCAGATTGGGGAAGCAAATCAGCTTAAGGTTTTAGATATTGGAGCAGGTACTGGGCGAAATACCTTACCGATCGCTAGATTAGGCGCTCACGTTGACGCATTGGAAATGACACCAGCCTTTGTGCAGCAGATCCAAAACCTTGCTCAAACCGAAAATCTGCCCGTTGTGGCGATCGCTGGCGATATTCTTGATCCTCTAATTCGACTTCAGACGTTTGCTTATAACTTCGTAATTTGTGCAGAAGTCACTTCACATTTTCGTGATTCTAATCAATTGCGCTTGTTGTTAGCCAAGACCTGTGACTATCTGAAACAAGGCGGAATGATCCTATTTAATATCTTCATGGTAAATGATGGATATAATCCAGAATCATTAGATAGAGAGATATCGGAGTTAACTTGGTCAACTTTATTTACCTATCAAGATCTCCAAACTGCATTGGAGAATCTGCCCTTAGAAATAGTTTCTAACGATTCTGTATTAGAATTTGAACGCGATCGCCTAGAGTCATGGCCCCCGACAGGTTGGTTTGAAAATTGGGCTTCTGGACGTGATGCATTTCCTTTAGAAGAACATCCACCAATCCAATTGCGATGGTTACTTTGTAGAAGAAATTAGTAGAAGAAATTAGCAGAACAAATTAATAGAAGAATTAACTGAGAGCCAGCTTGATGACCACCAAAGATATAGAAGGTAAGTCGGAAAATACATCCCCCAAACATAAAGATTGGGCGTGGAATTTTTGGCAGGTAGTGCCGCTTTATCCTTATGGTCAGCGACGGACTATTCGCAAGGAAGTGGTCAAAGATGCGATCTGGACATTTGATCAAATCCAAGGCATTTTTTATGTGGTTGTGCCGATTAGAATGACGGTCGTCAA
The DNA here is from genome assembly GCA_044355035.1 of Pseudanabaena sp. Taxonomy (GTDB): domain Bacteria; phylum Cyanobacteriota; class Cyanobacteriia; order Pseudanabaenales; family Pseudanabaenaceae; genus Pseudanabaena. The sequence goes on from JBIKYX010000052.1 coordinate 5,525, forward strand.
GCTGGAGTCTGGGGGATTGCTGGTATATGCACCTGTCGCGCCCACGCCAGAATGTATCCGCCTCGTAAACGAGCTTGTCTCTGAACATGGGGAAGTTAAATACATTATTCTGCCCACAGTTTCGGGCATCGAACACAAGGTATTTGTGGGACCGTTTGCGAGATGTTTTCCAAAAGCTCAGGTTTATGTGTCACCGCATCAATGGAGTTTCCCGTTTAATCTTCCCTTAAGTTGGTTAGGCTTGCCTTGGGGACGCACATTTGTTCTACCAGAGGACATCACGCAGACTCCCTTTGCTCATCAATTTGATTACGCAATTCTTGGTTCCATTGAGCTTGGTTTAGGACGATTTGCGGAAGTTGCCATGCTGGATAAGCGATCGCGGACCTTGCTAGTCACCGATACGATTATGTCCATCCCTGAACATCCGCCCGAAATTTTGCAGATTGATCCCTATCCTTTACTATTTCACGCTAGAGATAGCGCGGCTGAGCCGATCGCTGATACAGAGGCTAATCGGATTCGTGGGTGGCAAAGGACTGCGCTCTTTTTGTTCTATTTCCGTCCACAGGTTTTAGAGACAGTTCCTTTTATCCAAGCATTACGAGATATTGCCAATGCACCAGAGCGATCGCCTAAAGCTTTTTTGGGGCTATTTCCGTTTAAATGGAAAGAAAGTTGGTATCAATCATTTACGGCTTTGCGCGGTAATGGACGCATTTTTGTCGCGCCTATTTTACAAACCCTAATTCTCAATCGAGATCCTCAAGGAGTGATCGCTTGGGCTGACAAGGTGGCAAGTTGGGATTTTGCAAGAATTATTTCCTGTCATTTTGACAATGCGATCGCCACGACCCCCAAAGAGTTTCGTCAAGCATTTAGCTTTTTAGAAAAAGATTCTCAATTCAAAAGTTCGACAAATTTACCTGAAGAAGATTTTGTAATTCTGAAAGAGATTAATAATTTACTCGTCGGCAATCGGATAATTGCGTCAGCGAAGGAAAAAGTTTAGCTAGTTAAAGTAAGGATAAGCGGCGCGAATACTAATCACCGTGGTTGCTGCACCGAGGGAACTTGATGCAAACAGAGGTTTGTTTTCCGATCATACTTTCCACCGATAATTCGCCGCCGTATAGTTCCACAATCCGTTTAGAAATGATGAAGCCAAGTCCATTACCTTGCTGTTCGTAATATTTGCGGTCAAACTGCATATATGCTCCAATATTTGCTATTTGTGCGATGGTCATGCCTCTACCATGATCAACAATATATAGTCTAAAAAACTGTTCATCAATTTTAGTAAATATTTCGACAGGATCGCCTGACAAGGAAAATTTGAAAGCATTGCCAACGATTTCTTCAACTGCTTTAGTGAGATGCTGGGAAGATATTTGGATAAGAGCATCTTCCAAATCTAGTTCCAAATCTTGCGCTCTATTTATTTTTAGGGCATGGGTCTGTGCCGTAAATCCAATAATCCCCTCAACATTAATCGGTTCAGAAGCATCTCGCAATGATTGCTGCCCAAAAGAGATCGCTTCTAACTCAGAAAACATAATAAAATTTCGGACTAATCGATTGAGGCGTTGAGTGGAATCTTGAATACCGCGAATTAAATCTACTAGTTCAGTAGGACTCATCGATTCATGGTAATTGAGAATTAGCTCCGACGTTCCCATAATTCCATGCAAGGGAGTCAAAAGTTCATGGGGAAGAAAAGCGGCAATGTTCCGCCGCAAACTATCTAATTTCGCACTACTTTCTTTGTCAATTGCTTCTTGTTTTTCAATTCGCGTAGAAATAGCTTTCAGTAGTTGTGGCACAGAGAAGGGTTTACTTAAATAATCATCGGCTCCAAGCTCCATCCCTTCGCGGATATCTTCACGGGCGGCTCTGGCGGTCAGAAAAATGATTGGGATAGTCGCAGTTAAAGAATTTTGGCGTAACATCCTGAGAACACCAAACCCATCTAATTCTGGCATCGTTATATCGCATAAAATTAAGTCGGGATGCTCTTTCTTTGCCATCTGCACACCGATAACGCCGTTTTTTGCAGTAAGCACATCAAAATTTTTTAAGGATAATATCTCTTGGAGAGACTCTAAAATTTGCGGATTGTCTTCAATGACAAGAATTCGCTTCATACAAATCTAACTGTGATAGCCCAGTTTAATTGTAAATGAAATTTTGAACACTGTACTATGAAAATTTTCTAATGAAACTTGCCCCCTTTAACTGCAATGATCATTGTGGATCATTGTGAATGGCGATCGCCTGTTTGCGATCGCTTACTCCTAATTTATGCAAAATCGTATGAATATGTACGCGCACTGTCCCTGAAGAGATATAGAGAATCTCCGCGATTTCTTGATTAGTTTTCTGTTCCGACATTAAATTAAGAATTTCTTTCTCCCGTTTAGTCAAGGTATTGATTTTTGAACTAGACAAATTGTCAGCAGCAGTTTCCGTAGATTGAGTTTGGAAAGTATGTTGAATTTCTTCCGTAGCACTGGCATCCCACCAAGATGCACCTGCGATAACCGATCGCATGGCAAGAATTAGGGTGTCAGCAGTAACTCCTTTGAGGCAATAGCCCTGTGCGCCTGCGGTAACTAAACGGGAAATAAGCGATCGCTCATTGCGAGATGTGAGTACCAATATCGGCAAGTTCGGGTGATTGAGCTTGAGTTGGCGACAGGTTTCTAATCCGCCAAGCCCTGGTAAGCCAATATCAAGCAGGACAAGATCAAAAGTTTGTGCTTTGGCAAGGTCGATCGCTGTTTCTCCATCACTCGCCTCAACTAAACCCGCAATTTTAGTTTCCTGTTGCAAGCGCACCTGTAAACCAAGGCGAAATAGTTCATCATCTTCAACTAACAGGATTTTTAGATTATCTAGGGTCATTTAAATTAGTTTGTCAGCTTAGATTTATCTCTTTCCGCAATCTTTTGGTTTAGGTAGTTTAACCTTGATGAAACTATAAATGCAGCATCGTCTGGGATATTGCTGATATTTGCGAGATACCATTCACAGAAATCAATAGCTTTCTCAAATAGTTTAAAAGATTCCATTTTACTGACAATCCAGACAAATGCATCGACCTGAGTTTTCCCAGATTCACACATCAGCAGAACTTGCTTAGCCTCCTCAAATTTCTGTCCCTCACTCAAATTCGCCACCATAGATATTAGGAAATTAGAATTTTCCTTGAGAGTCTCAACGATCGCGATCGCTTGCTCGAAACGCTCAATTTTTCTAAGATACAATGCAAACTCTCTTCTACTTTTTTCATCAGGAAATAATTCTAAAGCTTTGACAGCCAGATCTTTTGCTACAGGAAACTCAAGAGACAAATCATTAAAAATGTCCAATGGTTGCAGATAAGTTATCCGATTGCGAATATTATTTTCAATGTCTTCAAAATCTTTTTGAGCATAGTGGAGATACTGATTACAGAGATCGATTGCTTGCTTGATTTGTCCTAATTCCGCCATTTTGTTAGCAATAAGACCAATGGATTGATATTTAGCATGATTAGACTCAATCATGGGACATAGTTTCAGAGCTTCTTCAACCTTGTTTATCTCTACAAGTTTCCAAATTACACTTTGCACTTGTGAACTGTCTTTAAGCGTTCTAGTGATGGCGATCGCTAGGTCAATTTGTCCGATATCCATCAGATATAGAACAAACTCACCTCTATTCTCTGATTTAGACAACAATAGGTATGCTTGGCGCAAAAGCTCTTGTTCTTCTGGAAAATGACTAGCGATTTCAATAAACATTTCTAGCGCATCAGGATAACCTTTGCGAATTAAAAATATGATAAAAAATGGATCTTGATTGAGAATGAGATTCCAACTACTTCTCCAAAACTGATACTGTTCTACGTTTTTTGTTCTCTCTTCATAATATTCAGGACTCACTCTACCCGCTATTCCTAAATCTCTTCCAAGGAATAGTCCTTGGGTAGGTACAGCAACACATCTGCCAAGTTTAGCATTAGCAACAAACTCTTCTGGATTGGCACTCCAATGGACATTCTGGCTGCATACTCCGCAGTGTCTAACGTTTGGGAGATCGGTCGGATTTAAGTCATTCCATTTTTTAGTGCAGAGAAATTCAAAAGCTTCAGGACAGTTCCAAACCTCTGAGATTGAGCGATTTGGATATTGAGTCATTTCAACTCGATCTTTTATTAAATCCTTCAAACTACTTTGAATGCCCATAACTTAGTTTGCTTTATTTAAGTTTATTAATATTCTAGCAACCTATGTCAAGCGATCGCCGCCTATGAAATACCAACTAAGCTTCTCTTCATGTTATATCTTGCGATGAATGGGGTAACGCTGGTAAACGAAATCCAAAAATCGCGCCTTGGGGCTGTCGGTTTTCTGCCCAGATTGTACCGTTATGCGCCTCTACAATTTGGCGAGTCAAATATAAACCCAGCCCCGAACCAGTCGCGAGGCGATCGCTCTGACCTTGATAAAAGCGATCGAACAGATAAGGCTTCTCATCAATTTTAATACCCGCACCAAAATCAATCACTTGTACAACTTGATAGGACAAATTGGTTTCGAGTATCAATTCTACCTTTGCGCCTCTGGGCGAATGGTTAATCGCATTGGTAAGTAGATTTGTAAAAACGCGCAGTAATTGAAAGGCATCTCCATTCACCCACAGAAATTTACGAAAATCAGACTTCCCATAGTTCAAATTTATATACACAGTACGACTGGTAGATAAAGGAATTAGAGAGATGACAACTTCTTCAGCTAAGGTTACAAGATTGGTTGGTGCTAATTTTAGCTGTAATCCTTCTGTTTCATTGCGATAGACATCAAGAAGAGTCTCAACTAAGCGCAAACTATTCTGATGACTACGAATCATCGTTGCGAGTACAGTCTTTTGTTTAAACTGAATATTCCCAAACTGTTCGCGATCAAAGGCTTGGAGAGTTTCGATCGCTCCTAGTAATGGCGTTTTCAAATCATGGGCAAGAGTAGAAGCAAAATCTTCACGCACATTCATGATTTTCTCTTGAGCTTGCAGTTTAGCCTGTTGCTTGACCAAGGTTTGCTGGGTCAGATGATAGCGATCGCTTAAAATCCCAGTCAAGATCAAAGCAAATACTGTCACCAACCGATTGACTACCATTGAAGCGTGGATTTCTCTATTGGCGGGAACCCATATATTCAGTAACGTCAAAATTACGGCAGCAAAAATGATCCGAAATATGGCAACACGGCTCAATCGATAATTAGCGATCAAGATCGGGCTGACACAGAGATAACTGACTACATATTCGGGCGGGGTGGAAAATTCTATAATAAACACAATTCCAAACAGCCCCGCAATTATCCAAAAGAAGGGTGATCGCCAAGATGGTTCGGATAATTGTTTAGACATTCTTGGTACTCACGCAATTCATGAATTGCCCCTACGTTAGGTTATTTTAAGTAGGCAGGCTTAATTAATTGTTAGATAGTGGAACAGGCTTCTAGCCTGTTAACGGGCAAGATGCCCGTTCCACATTCTATATGTAATTGCAACCAGCTACCTACATGACAGCGCAAAAGTGGAATAGGTCTCCTTGATTAGCAATCTGTTCTACTTTTGTGATGCAATCGGATAGCTCTTCAATTAAATCTTCTGAGAGGTATTTCTGATCTGGTTCAAAAAGATTTTCACATTCCAATTTGTCATTGGCTAAATGTTCATATAATGCTTTCAGGATTGGTAACGCTTCGGTTGGGTCGAACCAAGATGTTTCCGTTCTTAAGGTTTCTTCTGCTAGAAACTCATCTTCTTCTTCAGACATATTTAGCTCAAAGTCCGTCCAATCAACAAATGAAGAGAGCGATCCTAAACCGAGATCTTCGCATATAAAATCAAGTTTTTCTAAAGCTCTAAACATGGCGGAATGATCCCAGTCATCACCGTCTGCCACTTCATTTTTACTCAATACCCACAGTGTTGTTCCCATTTACTTTCTCCTATAAGCCTAATAATGGAATGATATTTACTGCGCTTTGCGCTGAAATGAAACTAGGGAAAAGTGGCGCAAAGCGCCACTTTTCCCTGAACTTGAATCATTAATCAATCATAATCTTCATCTAAATTTTGATGCTCGCTGCGGCGTGACTCACGGCGATAGCGCTTTTTTAATAATTTCGGTTCCTGTTGTTGTTGACCATCGCTAGTATCTTTGACTTTGACCTTTGTTTCAACATTAGCTGTATTTTTGATTTTTTGTTGGTAAGCGATCGCCTCTTCTAAATAAGCGATGTAATGATCGTAACGCTCCCAATCCCCACGCACCACACAATCAGGCTCATCGCGGCGATGCAGACAATCATTGTAATGGCAGCGATCGCCTTGAGATAGTCTCTGTCTGGCTTCGGGAAAGCAATCAGTTAACTCTTGTGGTGTCACCGTCAAATCTGGCTGCATAAATCCAGGGGTATCGGCAAGATACCCACCTGTCGGCATGGCGAATAGCTCAACATGACGGGTGGTATGTCGCCCATGTCCTAAGCGTTGGGAAACTTCACCAACCCGAACTTGTAAATCAGGAATCAACAGGTTAATCAAGCTAGATTTACCTACGCCTGACAGTCCCGCCGCCACAGTTACACCAGTTTGTAAATATTGAGCAAGCTCCTCGATACCTGTGTGGTTATAGGTGCTAATTGCGATCGCCTCATATCCCCATGACTTCAGGCGATCGCGCCATGCTTGCCATATCTGATCACTAACCAGATCGCGCTTATTTAGGCATAACAAAACTTCAGCTTCGGTGCTTTCGGCTTTGACTAAGAAACGACTAAGTTGATGGGGATCGAGACTCGGTTCCGCTAACGAAAATACCAATAAAATGCGATCGACATTGGCTACCGTAGGGCGATCGAGCAAATTACGGCGCGGTGCTACTTCCGATATTGCGCCCCGTCCCCCCTGCCAGTCAGGCTCTTCAATGGTGACGCGATCGCCAACACAGATTTGCTGACCAATTTTTTTTAGTCTCGCCCTTCTGGTGCAGAGTAGTTCTGATACAAGTTGACTAAATTTCTGTCCCACTTCGTCCAGTAATTCTAGACAGAAAGACTGATCCAACATGACACGATAATAGTTGGCTTGAACTGCCAAGACCGTCCCCATTAGTGCCGACATAATGTTTCCATCAAGCTTTTTCGACTGTCATTACAAAAAAGCGATCGCATTCTTCCAAGCTCTTGACTTGATGTCCATCGGCAATAAGACTATTGGGAACCTGTTCAATCGGTTCACCCGCATCAAGTAGCACCTCTAGTAACTGCCCTGTTTCTAATTTTTCTAGATGTAGTTTGGCGCGAACAAAACTAAGGGGGCAGGGAACACCGCGTAGATCTATTGATTTAGTGGGCGATTTAGCGATCGCTTGAGTGGTTGATTGATTGCCTGATGTAGTGGTCTGAATGCACATATTTTTCTTGTCTCTGGATTATGAAAAACAACAAACGCACCTCAAGGGTGCGCTTATTACTAGCTAAATCTTATTGTTTGCTAAAGCTTACTTTTGATTGCCAAATATACTACCAAAAATATCACCGATACCGCCCTTAGAAGTATTACCCATCAGACTTTCTTTGAGTTTTTCTAGGACTTCTCGTTCTTCATTACCAAGCTTGGTGGGAATGTCAATCTTGATTCTGATTAAATGATCGCCACGAGCGACTGGATTACCTAGTTTCGGCACGCCCAAACCTTCTAAGGTCAACACTGTATCGGACTGTGTGCCTGCGGGAATGGTGAGCGGCTTTTTGCCATCAACGGTATTAATCGCAATCTTGTCACCGAGAATCGCTTGCAGATAGCTAATCTTGATTTCCGATAAAACGTTAATGCCTTCACGCTCAAATTCGTTGTCGGCTTGGACAAACAAGTAAACATAAAGATCGCCCGATGGACCGCCGCGTAAACCTGCATCCCCTTCGTTCGATACCCGCAGTCTTGTGCCGCTATCGACACCCGCAGGGATCGTAATCTTCAGCTTTTTGGTAACTTGATTCAGCCCCAAACCGTTGCAGCTTTCGCATTTATCCTCGATGGTTTGCCCCGTGCCATTACAGGTTGGACAGGTGGAAACTTGAGTAAAGCTACCAAAAGGGGTGCGCGTAGCTCGCCTCACTTGCCCAGTCCCGCTACAAGTTCCACAGGTGCGGGGTCGCGTTCCAGGTTTTGCGCCAGTACCCGCACAAGTGCCGCAAGTTTCAAGGTGTGAAATTTTAATTTGTTTTTCGCCACCAAAAACTGCTTCACGAAATTCGAGCTTTAGATCAAAGCGGAGATCTTCGCCACGAGTTGGTCCGCTACGGCGACGGGCTTGCTGTTGCTGCCCTGTATTCGAGAAGCCACTAAAGAAGCTCTCAAAGATATCGGCAAATCCGCCCATATCACCCATATCAGGGGAGCCGCCACCGCCGCCGCTTGATACGCCAGCTTCGCCAAAGCGATCGTACCGCGCACGAGTGTCTGGTTCTGAGAGAACTTCGTAAGCACGGTTAATTTCTTTAAATCGTTCATCAGCCCCCGCTTCTTTGTTGACATCGGGGTGATATTTTCGAGCTAAACGTCGATAAGCTCGCTTGATTTCCTCTTTGTCAGTATTGCGTTCAACTCCAAGGATTTCGTAATAATCACGCGCCATAGGGGGTATCTCAGTCGCCTAAAGGATTCATAGACAATTATTCTAATTTAACCTAGCACTTATCGCTGGTTTGTGGATCTAAGCAAGAAGTACGTTTTACCGCACATATTGCTTAGATAGGTTGTTTAGAGCGGCGCTTTGCGCCGTTCTAAATTAAGACTATGGCTTTGTTTTTACACTTACATTGCCCTGATTTACCAATGTTTGGCAAGCTAAGCGGTAGTTGTCAGGCTTGTTTTTAAGCTTTTTTAGTTCAAATTCAGTTTTAGGCGAAAGATTTTCTAGCCCTTCGACAACTTCGATCACGCAGGTAGCACATTGTCCATAACCATTACAGTTAGTCAGTTTTGCCACAAACTTGTAAATGTCAATATTGTTTTCGAGGGCTTTGATGCGAATGTTTGCGCCATCCATAGCGATCGCTTCTTTGTTCTCGTTTACAAACTTAATGTTTGCCATAGCTTAAGTATTAATTTTTTGTTAACTTTTATTACTTAGTTAAGTATCTTATGAAATGGCTGTTTATCGCAATTAACTGCGTCAAGTAGAGATATTATCGCCGAAACAAGAAGTATGCAAGAGTATTTTATGAGTCACTTGTTATGTGATTTTTAGAAGTGTATGATATTACCTAAGCCCCTAAGAAGTTGTGATTTTTAGAAGTGTATGATATTACCTAAGCCCCTAAGAAGTGAGGTGTTATGGTTCAAACCTTAGAGAGAAATAGCGATCGCCATTTTGCCCATGAAACAATATCTTGGGAACAGTTTAAGGTGATTCAGTCTGGGTTTAAGAATGCTCCAAATTTGCGGTTAATTTATTGTGAAGGAATTTTAGAGCTAATGGGAATTGGAAAAGCTCATGAAATGTATACCAGTTTATTAGGCAGTTTACTGAGCGCTTATTTTGAGATTCATGGTATTGAGTTTTTCCCTAGCGGTGCTTACAGTCAGATTATTCCTAATATCACTGAATTTCAAGCCGATCTTTCCTATTGCTTTGGTCGAGATAAAGATATTCCCGATCTATGTATTGAAGTTGTAATTACTAGTGGAAGTCCTAGTAAGTTACGCAAATATCAACTGCGCGGTGTGCCAGAGGTGTGGTTTTGGCAAGATGGGGCGATCGCTGTTTATATTTTCCAAAATGGTGAATACATCCCAACTGAGCGCAGCCATGTTTTACCAAGTTTAGATTTAACCTTACTTTGTCGTTGTTTGCTAATGGATTCACCCCTTGAAGCTTTGCGCGAGTTCCGCAAAAATGTTGCTTGATAAATAGGATATTTTTAGGATGTTTTATGTCTGTAAAAATAGCGATCGCCCCGCACTAAGTGATTTGTTCTCTCACAAGCCCACCCTCGATCCGCAATCCATACTTTCTACATTACGATTATACTGAAAATATTCAGCAGCAAAGGTAAAGCGATGATCCAAACTTTAACTAAGGCAGACAATCAATATCTAGTTAAATGGGCTGTCACTTGGGAGCAGTTTAAAACTTTGCAATCCGCCTTTGATGGGATCGGTGGTGTGCGGATGATTTATTGTGAAGGAATAGTGGAAATTATGGGTATTGGTTTACAGCATGAAAAGATTTGTGTTTTGTTAACTTTATTGCTTGGGCAATATTTTTTGATGAAGCGCATACGTTTTATTGGCACGGGAGCTTATACCCAAAAAATTGAACCCAAGGTTGAATATCAGGCTGACTTGTCTTATTGTTTTGATACGGAGAAAGAGGTATCCGATCTCTGTATTGAAGTGGTGATTACTAGCGGTAATGTGAAGAAGTTGCGGAAGTATCAGTTGCGTGGTGTCCCTGAAGTCTGGTTTTGGGAAGATGGCAAGATTAGTATTTATCGCTTAATTGATAGTGAATATGCACAGCGCGATCGCAGTGAATGGTTGCCTGAGTTAGATATTGAGCATTTAGAGCAATGTTTGTTAATCGAGTCACAGTTAGATTCCATTTTGGCATTTCAGCAAAAGTATCAAATCAATTAAGCATCAGGAAGCCTTATGACTGTAAAAGTAGCGATCGCCCAAATTCAATTAGAAGCAGGTCAACGAATAGTCCTCGATAGGATTGATTGGCAAGAATTTGAAGATATTTTAGAGGATCTAGGCGAACATCGTCATTCTCACATTGCCTATTACAAAGGAGTTTTAGAATTTAGAATGCCATTACCACAACACGAACGACATAAAGTAATTGTGAGTGACTTACTAAAAATTTTGCTCAATGAACTTGGCTTAGATTGGGAGTCTCTGGGTTCCACAACTTTTAAAAATCGCAGAATGCAAGCAGGTATTGAACCTGACGATTGTTTTTATATTCAGAACTATCGGGCGGTGACTGGGATGAAGCGAATCAATCTTGATGTTGATCCTGTTCCTGTTCCTGATCTGGCGATCGAGGTGGATCTAACTTCTCAGACTCAGGTGAGCGCCTATGAAGCTTTTGGGGTTGCCGAAATTTGGCGCATTAGGAATGGCAGATTAGAAATTAACCTATTGCAAAATGGGAAGTATGTGAATTCGACAGCTAGCCAAATCTTCCCATCGATTCCAATTCTTGAAGGTATTTCGCTATTTTTAGAACGCAGTGGAGAACTACCTATGAGTGCCTTATGTCGAGAATTTCGGGTCTGGCTACAGGGTAAGTTAAGTAGCTAGGCATAAATTATGAGATAGTGTAACCGTCTTCTAGCCCGTTGAGTGGCAGCATTCTCATCACAGAAAACACCTCTGTCAACAACAGCGCAAAGCGCCGTAAAATAATTTTCATGGCTACATTTCCAACTCATTCAGACATTGAAGCACTGGCTCAAGATTTACATAAACTGGTTGACAATTTAGAAGCAACCGAACATGGAGCGCTAATTTATAATGCATTAACTGCGATCGCCCAGATTAGTCAGGGTGATACAGAGCGACTGGATTGGAAAATTTTGGCTGGCTCTTTGCAAGATATGCAGAAAGCGATCGCCATGTTTTATCCACATCGATTTAATCGCAAGGTGAGTATTTTTGGATCGGCACGGACGGATCGCCATGCGCCTGAGTATGAGCAAGCCTATAAATTTGCCGAAAAAATTACTAGCCTAGGATTTATGGTGATTACTGGCGCTGGCGGCGGGATTATGACCGCAGGTAATGAAGGGGCGGGTAGTAATTCACTCGGATTAAATATTAGTCTCCCCTTTGAGCAGTCTAGTAATGGAGCTGTAGATGATGCTTCGCGACTGGTCAAATTTCGCTATTTCTTTACTCGCAAGTTATATTTTTTGAAAGAAAGTGATGCGATCGCCCTCTTCCCTGGAGGATTTGGGACGCAGGATGAGTTTTTTGAATGTTTGACCCTTTGCCAAACGGGAAGAACAACGCCCCGCCCAATTGTGTTAATCGATAAGAAAAATGGGGATTATTGGCAAGGATGGGATGCTTTTGTGCAAGAGCATCTGCTTGAGCGGGGATTGATTACTCAAGCCGATCGCAGTCTATATAAAATCACTGATGATATTGATGAGGCTTGCCAGTTTATTAGCTCTTTTTATGCGATTTATCATTCCTGTCGCTGGATTGATGATTTATTGGTAATTCGCTTACATCTTGATATTACTGATGCACATCTTGAGCGATTGAATCAAGGCTTTAGCGATATTTTAGTTAGGGGAAAAATCGAACGTAGTGGGGTTTTTCCAGTTGAGTTCAATGAACCGCATCTAATTGATTTACCACGCTTAACGATGCATTTTAACCAACATGATTTTGGTCGGTTATATGAATTAATCGGCGCGATTAATGACAACTGTAACGATAGTTCTGTGACTTGCCACCCTGAGAAGCGGTAAATCACCAAGGACTAACCAAACAATAAAAAAGTAGAGGCAATTCATGAATTGCCTCTACTTTCGCGGTTAGATCTTAACGAGAAGGTCCTAAACCAACAGCGCCAGCATAAACTGCTTGACTGCCAAGTTCTGCTTCAATTCTTAGCAAACGGTTGTACTTAGCAACACGCTCACTACGACAGAGAGAACCTGTTTTGATTTGACCTGCACGAGTTGCCACAGCAAGATCAGCAATGGTCGTGTCTTCGGTTTCGCCCGAACGATGACTAATTACTGAGCGATAACGATTCTTGTCAGCCGTAGCGATCGCTTCAAGAGTCTCAGTCAGCGTACCAATTTGATTGAGCTTAATCAAAATCGCACTGGCACAACCTTCACGAATACCGCGCTCTAGACGGGTCTTATTGGTAACAAACAAATCATCACCGACTAGCTGAGTCTTGGTGAGTTGATCGGTCATCGCCTTCCAGCTAGCCCATTGATCTTCTTCTAGTCCATCTTCGATGGAGATAATGGGATATTGACTGCAAAGATTTTCGTAGTAGTTGACAAACTCTTGAGGAGTGAGTGACTTGCCATCGATCGCATAGTTACCATCTTTGAAAAGTTCGTTTGAGGCAACATCCAGAGCCAAAGATACATCTACTCCTGGTTTGTAACCAGCTTTGGTGATCGCGTCAATTAGCAATTCTAGAGCCGCTTGATTGGACTCAAGATTGGGAGCAAAGCCACCTTCATCACCAACAGCAGTTGATAAACCTTTGTCATGCAGTACCGAGCTAAGGGCGGCAAATACTTCAGCACCATAGCGTAATGCTTCCTTAAAGGTGGGTGCGCCGATGGGGACGATCATGAATTCTTGGATGTCAACGTTGTTGTCGGCATGAGCGCCGCCATTGACCACGTTCATAAGAGGAACAGGCAGTACGTTCGACAATGGTGTACCCAAGTAGCGATATAGAGGCTGTCCGATCGCGGCTGAGGCTGCCTTTGCGGTAGCGAGTGAGACGGCTAAGATCGAATTTGCGCCCAGTTCTGACTTGTTGGGTGTGCCATCACGCTTGATCATGATGCGATCGACTAATTCTTGATTGAGGGCATCAACGCCTTTCAATTCGGGCAGTAATTTTTCGGTAATGTTACGAACTGCGATTAAAACGCCTTTGCCACCATAACGGCTTTTATCGCCGTCGCGTAGTTCGTGGGCTTCAAAACTCCCCGTAGATGCACCACTGGGAACCTGAGCGAGACCGATTGCGCCATTGGCAAGTGTGACTTCTGCCTCAACGGTTGGTTTGCCACGCGAATCGAGAATTTCCCGTGCAGCGATCGCAATGATTTCTGTTCCTTTAGACACTTGAGCTATTCCTTTAATGATTAAGTGAAGCTATTCGCCTCAATCTTACAGTTTTGGGTTGCCTGATTGTTCACCAGATTATTTAAATGTTATGTTTTCATTAAAAAACTTGACAAAAATAACTTTTTGCTCCTCAACTCCAAATAAATTTGCAGCGCCTAGCGCTGCAAACCTTTTTTCGTTATTTACTGCTTAAAACCAGTGCATCCAGCTTTCTGATTCTTTCAACCATAATTTTCATCACACTAACCGCAAAATATGGGTTTGCTGCACCAAGAAGGTAAAGCGTTTCTCGTCAACAGTAACCAATTTACACTCAGTTTTAGCGATCGCGGTGGCACTTCTTGCCGATGCACTAATCAGAGCCATTTCGCCAACAATTCCACCAGCATGACAGGTCGGGAAACTGTAGGAGATCACAACTTTGTGTTGGCCACTCCCTTCACGCCCAATTATTCACTGAGAAGAGATTAGCTACTTAATCAGCTTAAATTTGCTTTAACTCATTAGCAAGTTTGCCAACCATTTCCTTTGCACCACCAAACAACATCATCGTTTTTTGTTGATAGAAAAGGTCATTTTCAACACCCGCAAAACCAGCACTCATGCCTCGCTTAATCACGATCGCATTTTTAGCTTTATCCACATCTAAAATTGGCATTCCAAAAATCGGACTAGCTTGATTAGTCCTTGCCGCAGGATTGACCACATCATTCGCGCCGATAATCAATACCACATCGGTATTCTCAAATTGAGTATTGATATCGTCCATGTCATAGAGTTGCGAGTAAGGCACATTTGCCTCCGCTAGTAGAACGTTCATATGCCCTGGCATCCGCCCTGCAACGGGATGGATGGCAAACTTTACTTCTACGCCTTTGCGTTCGAGCATGTCCGATAACTCTCGCACAGCGTGCTGAGCTTGAGCGACAGCCATGCCATAGCCAGGCACAATTACCACCGATCGCGCATAGCCCAACATCATCGCGCATTCTTCAGGATCAATCGTTTTTACGGTTTTGTTGCTACTATCGCCTGCATCACCATCGGCGACTAAGGTTGTGCCAAAGCCGCTAAATAGCACATTGGGAAGAGTACGGTTCATTGCCTTACACATAATCTGGGTAAGAATCAAGCCTGAAGCACCGACTAATGCACCTGAAATAATCAACACATTATTCATAACTACAAAACCTGCGGCACTGGCGGCAACCCCTGAGAGCGAGTTCAGCAGCGAGATCACCACAGGCATATCACCGCCGCCGATGGGGATCACAAACAATACGCCAACTAGGAGCGAAATGATATTAATACCAATGAATGCGACCAGATCCGCAGGATTGACAATCAGCATGATGCCACCAGCAGCAAAAGTGACTAGTAGCAGAATATTAATGGTTTGCTGGTAGGCAAAGCGAATCGGTGCGCCCTTCATGATCCCTTGCAATTTAGCAAAGGCAATCATGCTACCTGTAAAGGTAATATTGCCGATGAGAACACTAGCGGTAATCGAAAGATTATCGACCAATGGCAATGTCAACCCATGACTGACTACCCGCCAATATTCGCCTACAGCTACTAAAGATGAAGCCAAACCGCCCAAACCATTGAGCAAGCCGACCATCTGGGGCATATCGGTCATCGCAACTTTATAAGCAATCAGAGAGCCGATCGCTGAGCCGATCGCGATCGCTACCAAAATCAAGCTATAGCTCAATACTTGCTTGTCAAGTAACGTAGCTACAACCGCTAGCAACATGGCGATCGCACCAAGCAAATTCCCCTGACGTGCCGTAGCAGGCGATCCCATCTGTTTGAGACCAATCATAAATAGAGAAGCCGCCACCAAATAGGTAAGCTGAATCCCTGTCGGGACATAATCCAAAATATTTTCTAGCATGGTGCTTTACGCCTCTTTCTTTTTGAACATTTGCAACATGCGATCGGTAACCAGAAATCCGCCAACAACGTTGATCGTGGCGCAGACAACCGAGATCAGTCCTAAAATTACTGAGAGATTAGGATTCACATCGCTACCTGCCACAATCAAAGCACCAATGACGGATATGCCTGAAATAGCGTTAGCCCCTGACATCAGGGGCGTATGTAATGTTGGTGGAACCTTGTTAATTACTTCAAATCCTGCAAAGGAAGCAAGCACAAAGACAAATAGAGCGCTAATTAATGATTCGTTCATAGTTATTTGTCGTCGGCACTTAGTGCCGACGATGCAATTGAATATTGGACTAAGCGGTGACTGTTAGTTGAGAAAGAGCATCTTTAACGCGCTGATTGCGAATTTCGCCAGCGTGAGTGATGCAGGTACTGCTGATAATGTCATCATCAAAATCAAGATCCAGTTTGCCTTTCTTGATCAAGTGATTGAGAAGGTTAAGCAGGTTTTTAGCGTATTTTTGCGAAGCATGAATCGGCATTGACGATGGCAAATTGATCGGTGAAATAATCATTGCTCCATGACAGAGTACATCCTTACCAGCGATCGTGCCTTCGCAGTTACCACCCTGTTCGCCAGCCATATCGACGATGATCGAGCCACGCTTCATATGGGAAATCATGGCATCAGTCACCATTACTGGGGCTTTACGTCCTGGGACTTGGGCGGTGGTAATGACTATATCTGCTTCTTTAATATGCTTAGCGAGAACGACCTGAGCATGTTGTTTTGCAGCTTCAGAAAGTTCCTTCGCATATCCACCAGAGGCTGTCGTATCCTCATCCAAGGTTACATCGATAAATTTTGCGCCAAGGCTCTGTACTTCTTCACGCACCGCAGGACGAATATCATAGGCTTCCACCTGTGCGCCAAGACGACGCGCCGTTGCGATCGCCTGAAGCCCTGCCACTCCTGCACCCAATACCACGACTTTTGCAGGTGGGATCGTGCCTGCGGCGGTGGTTAACATGGGCAGATATTTTGGCAAAGCCGCTGCTGCGATCAGTACGGCTTTATAACCAGCGATCGAGGCTTGTGAGGAGAGTGCATCCATACTTTGCGCCCGACTGCTACGGGGGATCATCTCCATGCTCATGGCTGTCACTCCCTGATGCGCGAGGCGGCGGATCAGTTCAGGTCTTCCTAATGGATTGAGAAAACCAATCGTGATTTGCCCAGATTTGAACATGCTAACTTCTTCTTCGCGAGGTGCACCCACCTTTAGCAAAATATCTGATTCATTAATCAGAACAGTCTTGTCAGTAATGATCTTGGCTCCAACCTCTTCATAAGCTGCATCCGCAAAAAAAGATAATTCGCCAGCATGACTTTCGATCAAGACTTCCAAACCATTTTTGACCAAGCGACTCACCACTTCAGGAATTAGAGCGACTCTACGTTCGCCAAATTCTATCTCTTTGATTACGCCTATCTTCATTCATGCACCTTATTCAATTATCTTCACTTACCCAAATTTGCGATCGCTTAAATCAGATTAGAACTAAATCTGAGTCAATAAAATTTCTAGAAATTTTATTGTGACAATGGGCGATCGCCCTTTGCTGTAAGTGGAGACAATTCATGAGTTGCCGCCGCTTACAGCAATTT
This sequence comes from Pseudanabaena sp., assembly GCA_044355035.1. Taxonomy (GTDB): domain Bacteria; phylum Cyanobacteriota; class Cyanobacteriia; order Pseudanabaenales; family Pseudanabaenaceae; genus Pseudanabaena. The sequence goes on from JBIKYX010000052.1 coordinate 22,992, forward strand.
ATTTAGGATTTGCCTATGTGTTAGATTCATTGTAAGAACCTAAATGCGACTTTTGGGTTACTTCTTCCGATAATCTTTAACTGTCTTAATGAAAGTACGGTATAAATATTTACTTTCAATAACTTTTGCAAACAAATCTAAATGATCAAGCCTCTTCCGAATATATAGGATTAGACATTGGGAATATTTTCCGTTTGTGGGTGGAGCTAAACCAGTACTAGGAATTTTTGATAATATGCAGACCCATCTGTTGCTGCCAGTGGTTCCGTCAAGTGAGGATGAAAAAGCCAAGCATAGCAATGGTTACAACTTTAACTAAAAGAACTTTGTATGGCTATAACCTAACGTAAAAATAGGGTCTACAGGCATTTTTCTCGAAAAACAGGTTGGCACACTTTGACGAAAATGCCTGTACTCCTTGATTAATAACACTTTCTCCTCCTCACGACACGGAACCAATGTCCATAGCGCTGCAAACCTATTCTCGTTATTTAGTGGCTAAAACCAATGCATCCAACTTTCTGATTCTTTCAATCATAATTTTCATCACACTAATCGCAAAGTATGGGGTTTGCTGCACCAAGAAAGTAAAGCGTTTCTCGTCAACAGCAACCAATTTACACTCAGTTTTGGCGATCGCGGTAGCGCTTCTTGGCGATGCACTGATCAGAGCCATTTCACCGACGATTCCGCCAGTCCCAGTTGTCTCTAGTAATTTGCCATCTATGGAAATTTCGACTTCACCTTCCAGAATTACATACATGTGTTTGGGAACTTCACCTTGCTGAAAAATCACTTCACCTGCGGAAATTACGGTAAAGTTTTTTTCGTTTTTAAACAAATCAATTGTAGTCAAAATGTAGCTCCCTTTTATTATGGGTTTTAATATGGCTGTAAACACAAAATCCACTTACCTATCATGATTTGAGATGGACTCAGTAAGGTTAAAGAAAGGTTAAGTTGAATCAAATTTTATTTGCCAGAAATTGCGACTCCCCAGATCTTCGCCTTCGCATTTTAAATCTCTTCTCTCCCGCCTGCCAACGCTACTATCTCCTACCTGAGACTGTTGCTTAATTATTTTTTTACCTTTCATTACGAGCGGAATGAGGGATTTAGTAGCGATCGAAGGAACTGAAATGGAAATCGATCACGCTACGTCAATTTTGAAAGCTGAAAACATTCGGGATTGGATAACTTTTGACAAGTTCTAATATTAGGTTTTGATGTTATTCCCTAAGTCGGGACATAAAACCCAATAGAGAGGCGGCGCTTCGTGCCGACTCTTTGGTAACACTTTATTACATAGTAAAACAATTCAATCAAATCACTCATAAAACTCAACATGCCAATGCCATCGTATGAGTATGTAGAAATTCAAATTTTCTCTATGTAATTCTCTATCTAAACATCTACGCAATGATTAATTGCGAGGAGCTATATGCCTAGACTTGTAGGAAAGAAAAATAATTCCGCCTTATATGCTGGTGTCGGCTTACTAATAGCTGTTATTGGAGCCCTAGCACTCGAATATTTTGGCGTAATCGACTTTATGCCTAATTTTGGGAAAGAGACAGAAGTAAAGAGTACTTCTACTAGCCAACCTGTAAAAACGAGCAAACCGAGTAATTAAGATTTAGATCTTAAAGATCAAAAATTTAAGATCGAAAATTTAAGAACTAAGGTTGATTTTCACCAAATTTAGGAGAATAGCGAAATGCGTAACGGTAAAGGAATGATTGGGAAGCCTGTAGTTGCCTATGACTCTGGGGAAGAATTCAAGACTATTATCGATTTGATTTTTGATCAAGAGAGTAACCAATTATTGGGCTTTCTGGTTGATGAGGGCGGTTGGTTTAGTAATGCTTTGGTACTGCCTTTAAATAATGTGCAGGCGATCGGTGCGGATGCAATAATTGTCGCTACTAGAGATGCCATAAACTCTGCTGGCGAATTCCCTGCAATGCAAAGAATTCTAGAAAGAGATAACATTTTAAAAGGTACTCGAATTATGACCATTGACGGTCGTGATTTGGGAACCATGACAGATCTCTATTTTGACGATGCCACTGGTGCGATCGAAGGATACGAAGTGTCGGGTGGTATTTTTGCAGATGCCTATTCTGGACGTTCTTTTGTACCTGCGCCAGACACCCTAAAAATTGGCGAAGATATTGCTTTTGTACCCTCGGAAACGGCTGACTTAATGCAAGAGCAAGTCGGTGGGATTAGAGGTGCGATGCAAACTGCGGGTGGAAAAGTTCAGGAAATTGCGCAATTTACAGGTGAGAAAGCACAAGAAGCGGCTCAATTCACAGGTGAGAAGTTTCAAGAAGCTACTCAGTTCACAGGTGAGAAGTTTCAAGAAGCCACTCAGTATGCGGGTACAAGTTTGACGAATGTGGTTGTTAGTCCTGAAGAACAGGAAGCTTTTGTATTAGGTAAAGTTTCCCAAGTAACCATCGAAACTACTGATGGGATCATCTTAATTCGAGAAGGACAAATTGTTACGCAATCACAAATTCTTGCGGCTCGGAACTGTAAGATGATGGACAATCTCTATCACGCCACAGGTGGCAGTGTCAAAGATCGCTTAGGTGAAAGATTGACGGGAGCCGTTACAGGGATAGGTGCAAATATTGGTATCGAACAAGCTCTGGGGCATCGCGTTAGCAAGATGATTTTTACCAATGAAGGTTCAGTTGTTGCCGTAGAAGGACAAATTGTCACTCCACGAGTAATTGAAAGAGCCAAAACCAATCATCAAGAACAGGCTCTACTAGAAGCAGTTGGTTTAACTACGGGTGATGCCTTGAGAGTTACAGGTTCTAATGTTGGGCAACAGGTCAAGGATGGGGCTAAAGGATTGTGGGAGCAGGTTAAGGAAACTGCCAGTAACTTGCAAGAGCATGGCATTCAAGCGATTGAAGATCGCCGAATTCAGGGGGCTTTAGGTCGTCCTGTCACTCGCGTGATTCTCGATCGCCAAGATGAGGTGATTCTCAATGTCGGTGAATTAATTACGCATCAAGCGATCGCAATTTCCCGTGAAGCTAATGTTTTAGAAGTTCTGCTGGATTCTGTTTATACCGATAAGCCAAATCTCTCTCTCAGTGACCTACGCGCCCCTGATTCTGGTAAAGCGGCACTAACTTAAAGAGATAATCACATCTATCTCTTTAGGTCAATATCTGAGGAATACTCATACAAACTATACGCTTTAAGTTGTTCTTCAACACGATGTCCATCATGCGTATGTAATTCTATTGGAAGTCGAAGGACTAAATAGATTTTTGAATTTTGGAGCAGATACTATGCAAACTAATACACCACAGGCTGAAGCCGCAAGTGTAATGAACCGTAATGCTTGGATTACAGGATTTACCCCTCAAGCAGAACTTTGGAATGGTCGCCTTGCCATGATTGGATTTATATCAGCGATCGCGATCGAGCTATTTACCCATCGAGGTGTTCTGCATTTTTGGGGTGTTTTGGCTTCTGGCGTAGTTCCCGTTTCATAGTTTAGATTCTCTCTGCTGTTACAGTTTATTTCTTAATCAATCAAATCATTCAAGAAATCAAACATCCACTTGTAACAGTAGTTTTAGACACATTTTATAAAGCTTAATCAGATTTAGGAGAAACACCATGAAACTTATTCAATTTTTAAATCGTTTATTGGTCTTAATTGCGATTGTGGGATTTATGACATTTGGAAATGTTGTACCAGCGATCGCTGCTCAGAGCGACCCAAATCAAATCATTGATAATTTGCCCATGCCTAACATTCAGAGGAAGGCTGAAGAGGCGGCAAATAGTAGTCCTTACGAGACTAATCCAGAATACACATCTGGAGCTACCTCAAATCAAGGGTTAAATGAAATTCAGGGAACTGCTGATTTTGACAAAATGAATCGCAGTCCAAATGAAAAGACTCCCCCAATTGTGAAGCAAGCAGAAAAGGCTTTGAGCAAAGTTGGCGACAAAATGAGTTCGGCAACAGAAGATACTAAAAATGGTGTAGATAAAGCTTTGGGTAAAGCTGGAAATGCCATTAACTCAATCACTGAGAAAGCAGCAGATGCAGCTAAATCCATCAAAAATAAAATTAAATCCTAACTAAAAAGAAAAGCGGTGCAAAGCACCGCTTTTTAGAGAAACCATTTAAGAATTGCCTCGATCCCCTCCAGCCCCCCTTACGAAAGGGGGGAGAATTAATTAAATTTTCTTCTTCCCCCTTTTTAAGGGGGATTGAGGGGGATCTCTTAGAGTCTTTGACCGTAGAAAGTAATTCTTAAATGAGTTCTGACAAAGTAACAAAAATTATCAACAGGAGCAAGAAATGAGTAGTCTAATTGCAGTGGGCTTTAATGACGAGTTTACTGCGGAAGCGGTGATGCTAGAACTCCGAAAACTTCAACAAGAACATCTAATCGATCTTGAAGACGCGGCGATCGCCATCAGAAATAAAGAAGGCAAAGTACGGATCAAACAGACTCAAGACCTGACTACATCTGGAGCCTTAAGTGGAGGATTATGGGGACTGCTATTTGGCTTTATCTTTTTTAATCCTCTCTTAGGATGGGCTGCTGGTGCGATCGCTGGAGGCGTGTCGGGAGCATTAACTGATATTGGCATTGATGATAACTTTATTCGAGAGGTGGGCAGCACAATTACCCCTGGGACATCTGCTATCTTTGTATTAGTAAGAAAAGCCACCTCTGACAAAGTGTTAGAAGATCTGAGTAAATTTCAAGGCACAATACTCAAAACTTCTCTCTCGCACGAAGACGAAGCAAAGCTACAGGCTGTTTTAATAAAAGCGTGATAAACAAAAGCGTGTTATTAGTTCTATTCTCATTTTTCTGAAATTGAGAATAGAACTTTTTTAAGATGACAATCAATCAAAATTGGCTCAATAGGTGATTCGGGGAGGTAAAGAAAGGAGAGAGTCCAACAAAGCACTTAGCAAAGCTTTACCCCTCCTCTTGGCATTATGAACAAACTCAAAGAAGCCCAAATACAAAGGTAACTT
>JBIKYX010000053.1:0-27432 GCA_044355035.1 Pseudanabaena sp.
TAGACTGCTAAGCATGAGGACTATGTACTTTAGGATAAGTCCTGATATTTTCACTCTTTTAGCTACTTTTAATTCTTAAAAAGTCACTTTCAACCGACTCCCTACCTAATTTGCAAGAGGTCTAATCGCCCGAAAAGTCCGCCCCATTCCTCCCTGACCAATTAAGGCGATCGCCTCATACAGCCCTTTTAGTTGTAAACCTTTACCGCAATTCATGCAAAACTTACTGCCAACGGGATTAATTGGCTGTTGACAATTAGGGTTAAGGCAGTGGGGCATATTTCTGACGATAGATTTACATTTGTTTACATTAAGAGTAAATTTTAGTTAATAAATATAAATCTTCTCTAGGAAAGCGACTAATTATGGTATCCACACCCACTAAACCACAATCTGAAGATCCAAAAGTTACTAAGTCTTTCGATCTTAATGTAAATCCTACTGGGGCTGGAATATTTGGTTTCGGTAATTTTGCTGAAACTTGGAATGGACGGATGGCGATGATCGGCTTGGTGGCTGGTTTCACGAATGAAGTTTTGACAGGTAAGGGTATTCTGGCTCAAGTGGGTATTACTGGCGGGATCAGTGTTTTGTTTGCGTTATTTTTTACGGGATTTACGGCGGCGACATTACTTGGCTACTACGCCATCAAAGCTACAAAAGATTAGATGTAGCGCAAAGCGCTGTATTAAAAAAGTCGGCGCATCGCGCCGACTTTTTTATTTGGTTTTGAAATTAATTGGATCTTGATCGCGGCGGTTACGGAAGGGAATTGGGCTTGGCTGGCGATCGCCTACTAAAGCCGCAGTTTTTTCTAAAGCCTCACGCAAGCGCTTAGCGGCATAGATCGACATATCGCGGGGAACACTAATGCGATCGCGCAAATATCGCAGAGCCACATCTGATTCCGCAGGTGGTGTACAGACTTGATCAGTCATCATATTAGTTAAGGCACAACGTAAAGCTGTATCAAATAACTGATCATCGGCAGGATTAACACGAATAATATTATGACGATGCTTAATCACTCGCTGGAGAGCTTCAGCCCGCGAATTAGCTGGTTCTGGATAGGTCACATCGGGCAGTCCGAACCAAGATCCGTGATCGACTTTGGCTTTGTTGATTAACATCTGTGGTTCGCCATTCTCCCAACAACCGCCCATCTGTGGGGGTAAATCGTGAACATGGGTATGGAAATCGCTTTGAGTCCCGCGATAGGTGTCACGACTTTCCATTGCATCAAACCATTTCGACATGCATGGATTTTCTTCCCTTAGAGAATAGCCTTTGTAATAATAAAGGCTGGCATTCATCCGCTCAACATAGGGCGTAAAAATCACGTCGGCAGTGCTGAAATCGTTCAAAAAATAGGGGCTAGGGGTACTTCCTAAGACCTCTTCGACCTTAGACATAACGTCCACAAATTGCTGGCGGTGTTGCTGTTCTTGACGCTCGGAACTCATCGGACGACAAAGCCATTCACACCAAGCTCTAAACAAAACTCGCTCTAGTCTTCTGATTGGAACAACTTGAGGATCATTCATACCAAGATTAAGAGAACCAAAGACTTTCTCTAAAGCGATGAGAATATCATCACTCTCCGTAATTATGCGTCCATCTAAAGCGATCGCTGGTAGCATTCCCGAAGGCACTATTTTTTTGTACCAAAGTTCTTTCTCTCCATAACAGAACATGGTCACTTTTTCGATGCGATAGGGAATCTGTTTTTCCTCTAGCCATAACCAAATTTTTTGACAATAGGGACACCATGCATGATTATCTCGATAGAGCGTCACCCGCACTTCTGATTCTGAATGCCCAAATAAGCGTAAACAAGCTTGAGCATTAGTGGAACCATTGACGCGATCTATTTGAAAATCTGTGAGAGATTCAAGTTCTGTCCAGTTTAGAGGGGAAATATTCATACAAAGAAATTTATTAATAATTCGCTAATTCGCTACAATCTACACTAAATACAAATCAAACATCTAAATTAAATGGCGTGACCTGTTATGTCTGAATTTTTACGAGTGGGTAATCATGCTCCAGATTTTGAAGCAGATGCAGTCTTTGACTTGGAATTTACCAAAATCCGACTTTCTAGCTATTATGGCAAAAAATATGTGGTTTTATTTTTTTATCCCCTTGATTTCACCTTTGTCTGCCCTACAGAAGTCCTTGCTTTCAGCGATCGCTATGATGAGTTTGCCAAATTAAATACAGAGGTGATCGGAATTTCTGTAGATAGCCAATATGCTCATCTGGCTTGGATTCAAACATCTCTAGCCGATGGCGGACTTGGTGGTAATATCCGTTGCCCATTAGTTGCCGATCTGACGAAAGCGATCGCCACAGCTTTTAATGTTCTTGATCCTAAAGCTGGCATCGCCCTACGCGGACTATTTATCATCGATAAGTTAGGAATTGTTCAACACGCTACAATCAATAATCTTGCCTTTGGACGCAGTATTGACGAGACTCTTCGCACACTTAGAGCCATTCAACATACCCAAATACATACCAATGAGGTTTGTCCCGCCGATTGGCAAGAGGGAATGCCAACGATCAATTTGAATTTTAGTTAACTACATCACAAAATGTATTTACTAAGTAAGTTAAATTTTTATTAATCAAAACTTAACTTGTGTAACTCATCCTGATGGGGAAACCAAATAAACGATATGGCTGAGCAAAAGAAAGCTGTTTTAATGATGCACATCGACCAAGAGCAAGGGCAGTTGTGGGAAACAGCTTTGTCAACTCAACAGTTGAACGTAATTTGGGAAAAAACACAGTTAGATGTCGTTAAGTTTTTTGGGGAATGCGATCGCCAATTATTGCCAGATCTGTTATTGATGGATATGTCAATCAAAAGCCCCAATTCGGAAACGCTGCAATCTTCATCAGTTTGTCAATGGATTACTAAACAACAGGCTCCAATTAAAGTTGTTTTATTCAATCCCAGACAAGACAAAATTAAAGATATTGAACATAGTTGGGCTTTGCGGCGGGGAGCGGCTGACGTGCTGCCCCGACTGTCTCGCGAAAACCTCATGGCAGAAGTAGCACGGGTGACGGCTTTGATTGGTTGTTCATTAATTTCTCAGCCTTTAGAAGCCATCGCCAGAAGTTTAGGTGGAGGATCGATCAATACGCAAGTTAATGACAAGATGGTTGACAAGACAGAAGTCGATACGGGTATTTCTAAAACTAAAATCAACGCAAAACAGGATCAAAAATCTGATAACACTGTAATGTATCGTGGTGTGAGAATCAGACGTTGATATTTCATACCGAATTCTATGACAAACGCCGCCCCAGATTTCATGCTATTCGCGCAGCATGGTTGGGCTGATACAAATCATGATCTTGGTAAATTAGCCCGATCGCTAACTAGTGCCGATCATCCTATCTATCTTCCCAATCTAGGTTTGATTAATACTTGGCTAGAGATTATTCCATTAGTTGACAAAGTGGAAATGATCGCAATGGAAGCGATCGCCACATATCCAGAATTACAATTGCGAATCATTGCTCATTCGATGGGGGGACTAATCTGGCTAGAGGTTCTAAATCGTCATCCTGAATGGCTTTCTAAAGTTCATAGTTTGATTTTAATCGGTTCACCAGTTGGTGGCTCAGATTTAGGCAGGTTATTCGATCCATTCAAATTATTTCCGTTAATGGCGCGTGACCTTGGCAAAAATCGCCGTTCTATTGCCGAAGCGATCGCCTCGCAGATTCCTACGGCTTCTATTGTTGGCGATATTGGATATAACACCGATGGCATGGTTCCTATCGGTTGTTCGCAGTTTGCCCATGCTCATTTTGTCCGCCTCAATGGGATCAACCATCCCACGCTTAAAGTTCATCCTCAAGTGGCGATCGCGATACGCGAATTTTGGGCAAATCCTGTAATTACTCCGCTTCAAACTGATACGGCATCACAATTAATCGCCAAACTGCGATCGCTTGATCTCACTGAAATAAGTAACCGAAGCTTTGAGCAGAACCTAAAATATGCCAAGGTAATTCAAACCTATGCAGATGGAACTAAATTATGGCAATGGACAAATCCTTTGCAAATCACCCATGTATTTGTCAGTGTGCAGAGTAATAGTCATAGTAATCTAATTCGCTCTGGTGATCTCTGTGTTTATAGCGCCTATGCAGGTTGGCAAGACAAAAATAAACTAGCGATCGCTTTGAACAATATTTCTAATGATCGTTTTTATAAGAATTAGGAACATCTTCGCGATCGCTATACATCAAAAATTTAACTAATCCATAACCAAACCTAAACCTGTAGTCGCCATTTCTGCTTGTAGTATCAATGGTGAGCATTGCCTAAAATCTATGCCGAAATTTGGGCTTTATCTGAATGGAGGATTTAATCAAGCTGAGACAAGAGATTTAAATTGAAAGAATCGCCGCTACTCTAGCTGCGCGACTTCTTGTTCTTTGTATTGATATCCACAAGTATCTACAAAAGCGATCGCACTGCGATCGCTGTTTCCGTTTGACTTTAAGTTAAATCTAACTCTTATAAACATCATGGCAACAACAACTGTTCGCTTTTCCCAGTTTAATGCTTCCCTAAATCGCAATGCTGAAGGGCAGTTAGTCACCGATCTTTCTACACCAAATAACGCTCAAGCTAAGGCTGTTGCCGAAATTATTCAACGCAACAAGCCTGATGTACTGCTCATCAACGAGTTTGATTATGTAGCTGCAAATCCTCTGCAACCAGTTCAGCTACTTCAGCAAAATTACCTTGGAGTGAGCCAAAATGGAGCTACTCCTGTTAATTATCAATATGCGTACATCGCCCCTTCCAATACTGGCATTGCGTCTGGGTTTGACTTAGATAATAGCGGCGCGATCAGTGGTGGTAATGATGCCTTTGGATTTGGCACCTTCCCTGGACAATTTGGGATGTTGCTACTGTCTAAATACGAAATCGATACGGCTAACATCCGCACTTTCCAAAATTTTCTTTGGAAGGATATGCCAAATAATCTGCTTACCAACGATCCTACGGTTGATAATCCCGCCACTACTACGGTAAATGAGAATCTGAATGGTTTTTATTCTCCTGAAGAAATTGCGGTATTGCGTCTATCTTCCAAGAGTCATTGGGATGTACCAATCAAGGTTAACGGCGAAACGGTGCATGTATTGGTGAGCCATCCCACGCCGCCCGTTTTTGATGGCACTGAAGATCGTAATGGCAAGCGCAATGCCGACGAAATTCGCTTTTGGGCAGACTATATTACCCCTGGTAATGGTGGTTACATTTATGATGACAAAGGCAAAACTGGTGGTATTGCGACTGGTTCTAGCTTTGTGATCATGGGCGATCAGAATGCCGATCCTCTTGATGGCGATAGCTATAACAATGCCATTCGTCAATTGTTGCTGAATCCCAATATCAATACTAATTCCACTCCTGCAAGTCTTGGTGGAGCGCAACAAGCTGGGCTTCAAGGACTAGCGAACAACAATCACAAAGGTAATCCAAGTTTTGACACTGCCGACTTTGCTGATACCACTCCATCTAATCCAGGTAACTTGAGAACTGATTATGTATTGCCTTCTACAGACTTGCAGATTACCAATTCGGCAGTTTTCTGGCCGCTTAATAGCGATCCAAATTTCGTTCCCGTTGGTACTTTCCCATTCCCAAGCTCTGATCACCGATTGATCTATGCCGATGTACTGGTTGGCGCAACTCCAGCAGGTAAAACTGTCACTGAGGCTAAGCTGCTGGGTAATACAACTTTTGCAACTGGCTTTATTCCAACTGGCGCAGCCGCGAAAATCAATGGGGTTGATGTTGCTGTTGGTGGTTTGTCGGGCGTGACCTATGACGCAGCAAATGATCGCTACTATGCAATTTCCGACGATCGCTCTCAGTTCGCTCCTGCGCGTTTCTATACCTTTACCCTCGACAAGACGACGGGTGCAGTTACGTTTACCAATGTCACGCCTATTAAGGACACAAACGGTAATTTCTTTGCGCTTAATAGCCTCGATCCTGAAGGCATTGCTTTAACCAAGAATGGAACTGTCTTTATCTCCTCTGAAGGTGAAGCCAATCCAACAGCAGGTCGCGTTACTGCTCCTTTCATTAAGGAATTTAACTTGACTACTGGACAAGAAGTGCGATCGCTGAGCGTGCCAACTAAATTCTTGCCTGTAGTCCAAGACACCAATAACAATGGCATTGTTGATACTGGCGATACACAAGCGGCTGGGGTTCGCAATAACTTGGCTTTTGAAAGCTTGACGATTTCTCCAGACCAAAAAACGCTATTCACCGCCACTGAGAACGCGCTATTTCAAGATGGCGATCGCGCTACACTGACAGTTGGAAGCCGTTCGCGGATTATTCAGTACAACTTAGTTTCAGGACAGCCCGAAAAAGAATACCTCTATGTTGCTGATGCGATCGCCAAAAGTCCAGTTGGAGTTACTGCGGCAGATAGTGGTTTAGTGGATTTACTAGCGATCGACGATCGTGGAACTTTGCTTGCATTAGAACGCTCCTTTGCGGTCGGACAAGGCAACACGATCAAGATTTATGAAATTTCTCTGCAAGGTGCAACAGACATCAGCACCATCAATTCATTGAATAGTTTGTCTGCCGACCAGCTAAACGCGATCGCACCCACCCCAAAACGCCTGCTCTTGAATTTGGACTCGTTAAACTTGCCCAATAGTGACAGCAATCACCCAACAGGTACTGACAATATCGAAGGTATTGCTTTTGGTCCTAAGCTTGCTGATGGTCGTCAGTCAATTGTGTTGGTCAGCGACAACAACTTTAACGCCCCTCAGTTTACGCAAATCTTGACCCTCAGCGCTAATGTGATTCCGACAGTAACTCCAACTGTGGAAACTCGTCCCGCCCTTTTAGATGATGATACAAAGCCATTCAGCCAACGCGCTGATGCTGACGATCCTGCGATTTATGTCAATGCTAGTGACTCATCCAAAAGTCTGGTCGTTACCAGCGTCAAAAACGGCGGCTTGCGAATCTATGACCTTGCAGGTAATCTCCTACAAACCATCAATCCTAGCAATCCCGACATCCGATACAACAATGTGGATTTGCAGTATGGTTTTACTCTTGGTGGTCAAAAGGTTGATATTGCCGTAGCCAGCGATCGCAATAACGACAAACTCGCTATTTTCAAGATCGATGCTAACGGTGCTAACGGTAATTTCTTAACCAACATCACCGATACCAGCGCCGCTACAATCTTCCAAGGCGCACCATTTACTGGTGCTTTCGATCCTGACTCGATTAGCGCCTATGGCTTAACGATTTATCGCAGCCCCGTCACCAAAGATTTTTACGTCTTCACCAGCCGCCGTGAAACTGGAGACATCGCCCAACTGAAGTTGGTAGATAAGGGCAATGGCACAATCGGTTATCAGTTAGTGCGTAACTTCACCGTTCCCACTATTGATGGTCGCGATCCACAAACAGAAGGAATGGTTGTCGATCAAGAGACAGGCTTCCTTTACATCGGTCAAGAGAATGTCGGTATCTGGAAGTACAACGCCGAACCTAACAGCAGCAACGTTGGCACGCTCATCGATAAAGTCAAAGCCTTAGGCGGTAAAAATCTCATTGAAGATGTCGAAGGTTTGACGATTTATTACGGTAAAGATGGCGCTGGTTATCTCTTTGCTTCCAGTCAAGGCGATAATTCCTTTGCTACTTACGCTCGTGAAGGCAGTAATCAATATCTCGGACGCTTCGCAGTCGGCAACAACGGCAGCATCGACAGCGTTCAAGAATCCGATGGCGCTGAAGTGATTAACGTACCTTTGGGTTCTAACTTCCCATTTGGTGCATTCATTACCCAAGATGGCAGCAACGATCCTGCTGTATTAGTTGAGGATGATGGCGAACTAGAAAATATCAGCAGCAACTTCAAGTTTGTTCCTTTCGAGAACATTGCTAACGCTTTTTCGACCCCGCTCAAGATCGACACCACCAGTTTCGATCCTCGCAATCCTAAAGCTAATTCCTTACTAAATGGCGTGGCAAGCGGCGATACCACCCAAACTTCCACGGTACTTTGGACTCGTAGCAACTTCACAGGCGCTGTCAAGTTTGAATATTCCACCAAGGCTGATTTCAGCACGATCGCTGGCACGAAAAATGCCACGGTCACAAACTCACTGCAACCCGTAAAGGTTGACATTACTGGGCTAACCGCAGGAACCAACTACTTCTATCGCGTTACCGATGCGGCTGGAGATATTGCTACTGGCAAATTTAGTACTGCTGATGCGATCGGCAAGCAATCAGGTTTGCGCTTTGGTGTTACGGGTGACTGGCGCGGTGAAGTCGCTCCTTATCCTGCGATCGCTAATGCTGACGAACGCAATCTAAAGTTCTTTGTCGAACTTGGCGATACCATTTACGCTGACTACGCCTCCCCAGCCGTCAGAAATGCTGATGGAAGCGAGAAAGCTCAAGCCACAACTCTAGAAGACTATCGCAACAAGCACAGCGAAGTTTACTCCAGCCGTTTCGGACAAAACTACTGGGCAGATTTGCGAGCTTCCACTTCTGTTGTTGCAACGATTGACGATCATGAAGTGATCAATGACTTCCAAGGCGGTCAACAGGTCTCAACATTATCCACCGCAAACCAAGCTTTGTATGGTGCAACTACTGGACTGGTCAATGATTCGCCACTCTATGACCGTGGAATGCAAGCATTTCAAGAGTACAACCCCATCCAAGATCAGTTCTACGGCGCAACAGGCGACGATCGCACTGCTGGCGAACGCAAACTCTATCGCGCTAATACCTACGGCAGTGATGCAGTCAATATCGTTCTCGATGCGCGTTCCTTCCGCGATCCAGGGCTAACAGGTGTCACTGACCTTTCCAATCAAACTCAAATTGGAACCTTCCTTGCCCAGTCCTTCGATCCTAGTCGGACGTTCTTGGGTCGCGTTCAAGTTGAAGACCTCAAGCGCGATTTGCTACAGGCTCAAAAGGATGGCGTGACTTGGAAGTTCATCAATCTTCCCGAACCTGTTCAAAATATTGGCGTATTTGGAGCAAGCGATCGCTATGAAGGATACGCTGCCGAACGCACGGAAATCCTTAAGTTCATCAATGAGAACAAGATCAACAACGTGGTCTTCATCGCGGCTGACATTCATGGCACATTGGTCAACAACCTCACCTATCAATTGGGTGTCGGACAACCGCAAATTGCTACCAATGCTTTTGAAGTCAGTACGGGTTCTGTTGCCTTTGATGCTCCATTTGGTCCAACTGTCGCGCAACTTGCTGTAGGTGTGGGTCTGCTTACTCCTCAGCAAAAAGCGTTCTACGATTCTCTCCCCGTAGCCAATGATGCTGACAGTGCGCCCAACGATCGCGATGACTTTATCAAATCGGTTGTTAATAACGGTTTAACCCCACTCGGTTACGATCCGCTCGGTCTGAACGACAATCTCGCTCAAGCCAATGGATTGATCAAGGCAAAACTGCTACAAGGTGACTATGTGGCGCTGGAAACCTATGGTTGGAGTGAGTTTAATATCGATGCTCAAACTCAGAAACTGACTGTCACTACTTATGGTATCAAGCCATATACCCGCGCTGAACTCGAAGCTAACCCTAGTTTGATTACCAGTCGCACACCTGCGATCGTCAGCCAATTTGAAGTCGAAGCCAATCAAGTCGTGGCTGAAGCCAAATTGGTATCAGCAGGCGGAAGCACGGGTAATGATAAGTTACTCGCTGAGAATGGCAGTGCCTTTGACGGTCGTAGCAACATTGTCTTTACTGGCGCTGGTGTAGACGAAGTAGATCTAACAACTAATACCATTTCGTTTGCAGTTGGCAGTAACCGTATCGATCTTGGCAGTGGCAATGACATCATTGATGTCAGTCAGAATGATCGCGTATTTGGTGGTGATGGTAACGATGAGTTCTTTGCTAAAGATGGTAAAGGCGGCAACCGTATGTCTGGTGGTACTGGTAATGACTTCTTCTATTTAGGATCAGGCGATCGCGCTCTTGGTGGTGATGGTAACGATCAGTTCTTCGTTAGCTCTGGTGGCAATAACCTGCTATCGGGCGGCGCTGGTGCTGACATCTTTAGCATTATCACTGGTGGAACTGCTCCTTCTGCTTCTAATACCATTCTCGACTTCCAATCTGGAACTGATTTAATTCGTATCGCTGGGACTACCTCAGCCACGCTTTCCCTCAGTCAGGTTGGTGCTGATACTGCGATCGCTTTTGGTGGTCAAACTATCGCAACTCTGAGTGGAATTCAAGCATCTAGCTTGAGTTTCGCTAACACTGCTCAATTTACATTTGCCTAAAACGAGCTTTTTAAATGGGGGAACCATTCCCCCATTTTTTTTGGTGCGCTAGTTTGCACTTTTTTACCTTTTACCTTTTACCTTTTTACTTAAAAAAATGGCAGATCCAATCGTTACGCTTAAAGGCTTCGCATCTCTACCCGCCGATACTTTTTCCGAAGGACCAAAATCTGGCGCGGCTGTAACCAATCCTACCAACGGTCGTACTACCCCATTCTCTGGTCAGCCCGTCCAAGGCTTTAGCGGCGTTCAATTTGCCCCTGGTGGCGATGGTTC
Organism: Pseudanabaena sp.; assembly: GCA_044355035.1. GTDB lineage: Bacteria > Cyanobacteriota > Cyanobacteriia > Pseudanabaenales > Pseudanabaenaceae > Pseudanabaena. The sequence goes on from JBIKYX010000053.1 coordinate 10,648, forward strand.
CGTATTTTGGTTCCTTGCCGACAACGGCTTTGGAGCGAAAGGTAACAGCGCTGATTTCCTATTGCGTTTGTACCAAATCAATCCTAATTTTGCAGGAACAGAAAACGGCGATCGCAGTGTCTCCGTCCAAAGTTTCATCCAACTCTCCGATCCCAATAAACTTATTCCTTTTGATATCGTCAACAAGTCTTCCGCAAAACGCGAACTCACAGGCGCTGACTTTGACCCTGAATCCTTCGTGATTGATGCCAAGGGCGATATTTGGGTCGGCGATGAATTCGGTACATATGTACTGCACTTCGATCGCAATGGCGTGTTATTAGACGCGCCGATCGCTACTCCTAATTCTGTCAAACTTAATACTCTCAACGGTCAAGCCCCAATCGTAATCGGACATCGCGGCGCAAGTGGCGAACTTCCTGAACATACGATTGAAGCTTATCGCTTGGCAATTTTGCGTGGTGCGGACTTCATCGAGCCAGATTTAGTATCTACCAAAGATGGTGTGTTGATTGCCCGTCACGAACCAATTTTGGGAGGCACAACCGATGTCGCTAGTCGTCCTGAATTTGCCAGCCGCAAGCGTTCTGGTGTAATTGATGGCGTAACCTACAACAACGAATTTTTCGCCTCTGACTTCACCCTCGCTGAAATCAAAACCTTACGCGCTGTCATGCCCCAAGGTTATCGCGATAAAATTTACGACGGTGTATTGGAAATCCCTACTTTTGCGGAAGTAATCGACCTTGTTAAAGAAGTCGAAGCCCAAACTGGCAAGAAGATCGGCATCTATCCCGAAACCAAGCATCCCACGTTCCACGATAACTTGAGCTTGTCATTGGAAGAGAAGGTAATCGATACGCTCAAAGCGAAGAACTTCACCGATCCTAAGCGCGTCTTTATCCAATCCTTTGAAGTCAGCAACCTCAAAGATCTCAACAGTAACATCATGCCTGCGGCGGGGGTAAACATTCCCTTGGTGCAGTTGTTCGATGCTTACGATGTGGACTACAACACAGGTGCATTGGTTTATAAAGACGAATATGCTCGTCCCTATGATTTTACAGTTGCAAATGATCCGCGCACCTATGGCGATTTACAAACTCCTGCCGAGTTAGCCAAAATTGCTGAGTATGCCGAGGGGATTGGTCCTTGGAAACGGATGATCGTTTCCGTCAAGAATGTGGATGCTGACAACAACGGTCAGGCTGATGACTTGAATAAAGACGGGGTAATCAATGATGCCGATCGCGTCACTCTTGCCCCCAGTAGCCTAATCAACGATGCCCATGCTAAAGGCTTGTTTGTCCATACCTACACCTTCCGCAACGAAAGCGGTTTCCTTGCCTCTGATTACAAAAACAATCCCGAAGCCGAATACCGTCAGTTCATTAATTTGGGAGTAGATGGCTACTTCACCGACTTCCCAGGGACAGGCGATGTCGTTCGCGATCGCATTACTGGTTCTGAAGTCCGATCACCTCAAAATCCGACGGTTCTCTCCACACCTAAATTCAACACCATTGATGGCAAAGCGCCGATCGTGATCGGTCATCGTGGCGCAAGTGGCGATCGCCCAGAGCATACCCTTGCCGCTTACAAATTAGCGATCGCTCAAGGTGCAGACTTCATCGAACCCGATCTCGTCGTTACCAAAGATGGTGTATTGGTCGCTCGTCACGAACCAATGCTCGCTGTCGCCGTTCTCAATACTAATGGCTCGATTCAACTCGATGCTAATGGCAAGCCTGTAATCAATAACACCGATACCAGCACTGATGTCTATCTGCGCGATAAGTTTGCCGATCGCCTGAAAATCAAGAATCTAGATGGTCGTAATGTAGCGGGTTGGTTTGTAGAAGACTTTACCCTTGCAGAAGTTAAAGAACTGAATGCGATCGAGCGGATTCCTGCGCTACGCGGTACGGAATTTGACAATGACAAACTCAAAGTTCCCACCCTTGCTGAAGTGATTCAACTGGTGAAGGATGTGGAAACACAAACGAATCGCAAAATCGGCATCTATCCCGAAACCAAACACCCCACCTTCTTCCAACAGCAAGGCATTAATACTAGTCAACTTTTAGTTGACACCCTCAAGGCGAATAACTTCACCGATCCTTCTCGCGTCTTCATTCAATCCTTTGAAGTCAGCAACCTCAAGGCTCTGAAAAGCACGATTATGCCCACCGCAGGAATTAACATTCCTCTCGTGCAGTTGTTCGGCGGTTCGGGACAGCCTTACGACTTCGTGGTAAGCGGCGACACTCGTACTTACACCGATCTCTCCACCACCACAGGCTTAGCCGAAATTGCCACCTACGCTAAAGGCATTGGTCCTAACAAACAACGCATCATCCCTCAATTGACCGTTGATGCGAATAACAACGGACAGCCAGACGATCTCAATGGCGATGGCGCTATCAGTGATGGCGATCGCGTATTGGGTAATCCGACAACCCTAATTGCCGACGCTCACAAGGCTGGCTTAATCGTCCATCTCTACACCCTACGCAACGAGAGCTTTTTCCTACCCAGCACCTACAATAGCGATCCTGCGGCTGAGTATCGCAAGTTCATCGATTTGGGCGTAGATGGATTCTTTACAGATTTCCCCCGCACTGGGCGATCGGTATTAGTAAACGACTACTTCAAAGGTACTGGCTATACTAGCTCCACCGCCAACTTCTCCGCTACTAGTCCCGTGGGCTTCGATCCCAATAATCCCTTCTACGGCGATCTTGTTACCGCTAATCTTGGAGGTTCTAGAGGCTTTGAAGGTATGGCTTTTAGTCCCGATCGCCAAACCCTCTACCCTTTATTAGAAGGAACTGTGGTTGGCGATCCTGATGGTTCTCTCCGCATCTATAAATTTGATGTGCCAACCAAGACATTCCAAGGACTAGTTGGACGCTATCAACTGGCTAACCCTGCCAATGCGATCGGTGACTTTACACCGATTAACAACAACGAGTTCTTAATTATCGAACGAGATAACGGACAAGGTAGTACCGCCGCTTTCAAGAAGATCTTCAAGGTGGATTTCAGTAAGATCGATGCCAATGGCTTCGTATCTAAAGAAGAGGTTGCTAACCTTCTCAATATCAAAGATACCAACGATCTCAATGGCGATGGTAGCACCACCTATACAATGCCATTCCAAACCATTGAAGATGTGTTGGTACTCGACAGCAAAACCATTCTAGTTGCCAACGACAACAACTATCCCTTCTCTATCGGTCGTCCTACAGCGATCGACAACAATGAGATTGTTGTTTTGGAACTGGAAAAGCCCCTTGCTCTTGATGCCAGATTAGGCGTAGCTGCGGCGATCGCTGAAGCTCCTAGTTTAGATTCTGGGACTTCTGGAAATGACAAAGCGATCGCCAACGATCCGACCAGCAATGTCAAGATCGATGGCATTAATGACAACATTTTCACTGGCGCGGGAAATGATGAAATTGATACCGTTATGGGCGTGATTTCGGCTTTTGCAGGTAACAATCGCGTTGATGCAGGAAGTGGAGATGACAAGATTTTTGTTAACCAGGGCGATCGCGTATTTGGTGGCAATGGTAATGATACCTTTGAAGCAAAAGATGGCAAGGGAGGCAACCGCTTGTCGGGCGGCGCTGGCGATGACAAGTTCTTTTTAGGATTTGGCGATCGCGCCCTCGGTGGCGATGGCAAAGATGAGTTCTTCGTTAGTTCTGGTGGTAATAACTTGCTATCAGGCGGCGCTGGTGCGGATATCTTCAATATCATCACTGCTGGAGCAATTCCTTCTGCTGCAAATACCATTCTTGATTTCCAATCTGGTACTGACTTGATTAAAATTCAAGGCTTAGGTGCAGCATTTGGATTTAATAACTTGACTCGCTCTGGTAACGATATTGCGATCGGTAGTTCCGTGATTGCGACATTGATAGGTGTGGACACTTCCACTTTGACTGCTTCTAACTTCCAGTTCAGCTAGTCACTTAAAGTTGTTTTCGTATCGCGGTTTTCATCTTGTCCATGCCAAGGTGAGAATCGCGACCATGAAATAAATATTATTTTTCATCACAAACGTAGAGGCGATTCATGAATTGCCTCTGCGTTTTTTATTTTGTCACCAAGTTTTCGACTAACGCTGATTTGTCTGCACGGGCTTTACAGGTTTGAGAGGAATATTATTCGCTTCTAACCAGTCCCTCCCAACTCTGACTGTGATATCTGACTCAATATCACCAGTGGATTCCACCACCACTTCACCAATTCCCAGAGACTCGCGCAGCTTTTCTGCGCTCACTCGATCGCCATTTTGAGCAATAATTTGCGTTTTCGGAAGCGCCTTAGTCCAGCGATCGCTAGCGGAAAATACTTGAGCATAGCCCGCTTTAGAAAGAGTCGTTGTTGCTTTCTTTGCACCTTCGGGCTGAGACATACTATCTTGAATGGCAACTCGAAGCGTTTGGGGAGAGCTTTCAGAAAGAGTAGTATCGGCTGACTTAAGTACTCCAAAGCTTTGGCTCATGATTTTCGCAAGTAGGCGATTATCTAAAATCCAGTAGCTCAGGTTGTCGAATTCCCCAGGATTGCTAAATCGCCCTGGAGCCATGTGCATTTGAATATTTTTGCGATCGGTTTTGGAAGTGTAACCAGCAAGAGCGAGAAATTCTTCAACCGACAGGTTAGTGTCGATATTGTCCTTAACAATTGCCAGAACTTCAGGCAACTTGCCGATCGCTTCAGGCTTTAATTTCTGATCGATAAAGGCGCGAAAAAATGCTTGTTGGCGCTGTACACGACCGATATCTCCCAGATCATCGTGACGAAAACGCATGTACTGAATCGCTTTGTTACCAGTTAATTTTTGCTGCCCCGCATTGAGATTAATATATAGACGCTGACTATCATCTTGATATTTCATCTTTTTCGGTACATATACATCAATGCCACCAAGGGCATCAATTAACTTGCCAAAACCATTCACATTAAACCGAATGTAGCGATCGATCGGAATATCCCCTAATACTTGGCTAACGGTTTGGGCTGATAGCGCTGCCCCACCTGCATAGTTGGCAAAATTGATCTTGGTTTTACCGACACCTTGAATATTGACGCGGCTATCGCGAGGGATTGAAAGAACGGCGACTTTTTTAGTGGCGGGGTCAAAACGAATCAGCAACATTGCGTCACTCATACCGTTGAGATTATCGTCTACTTCCGCGAGATATCTGCCTTTGGGCTTGGATTGAGCATCGGGCAAGTCAGAGGTGAGGATAATCGTTCCCAATACTAAAATATTCACAGGACGGGTCAAGGTCGGCACACCCGCGATCGCCGAAGTCATACTATCTGCGCTTTGGTTAAAGACCGCCGCCTCATCTGCCGAAAGTTGACGCTGTTGAAAAGGTCGGCTACTCAAGACAAAAGCTAGCCCAGCCCCCAGCCCCCCTGATAACAGCGCCACAAACATCACTACGAAAAGAGTCCATTTGGGACTAAACGAACGCTTTGTAGAGCTTTTGGGCGATTTGAATGGCTTTTTTGACAAACCTGATTTTTGACCTATATCGATGGGATTTGTTGCCACAGTTACAGAATGCTCCTCACGAGTGCATATTGGCTTCAGTTAAATCTTGCCTAGATATCTTGAGATTTTATGACGTACTATCTTATAACTTTAGCACTGTAGCGTAATTTATCGTTACAAACTGACAAATTACACACAGTCGAGAAAAGAAATTAAAAAATAGTGGAACACAGCCAAGCCGCGCCCCACTATTTTTTTGCTGGCAAGGAAGCATCTACTTGCTAGATTTTGTTAACACTTTGATCGGAGTCGATGTGGTTGCCGACAAATCAGTTAATACAGGAGTATTTTCCGTTACTTTTGCTTCAGGCGCTGCTACTGCCGAATTTTCTGGAGTGGTTGGAACTTCGGTTTTATGGGAAGAAAAAACTTTCTTTTGCGTAAAACCAATGTCTTTTAAGTAGTCTTTCCTCTGAGGTGGTGCATTAGATGGTGCGGTGGATGGCGCATTAGATGGCGCGATCGCACTAGGTGATTTCTCGGTAGATGGGGTGATCGGAGCGATCGCTTTCACTGGCTCAGAATCTGTTTTTAATTTAATAGGCTCTGGCTTAACTATTTTAAGTGGCTCAACTTTCACCAATTCTTTAACAGGTGCAGATTTACCTTTAATTGGTGCAACTACGGGCGCAACAACAGGGGCAACTATGGGTGCAACAACAGGCGCGATCGCATCTGGCGCAACTTTGACTGGTGCTACTGGAGCCTTGTCAATGGATTTAACCTCTGCTTTTGGCGCTTCTACTTTTGTTTCTTCTACTTTTGGTGCGGGTGTGGGATTAGGTACTGCTGTTGGATCTGTAACTGCTTCAGTAGGCGTAATCGTAGGCGTGGGGCTAGCTAACTCAACAGGAGTAGGCGTAGGGCTAGGTTCGGGTGTTGGTGGCACATAATCAGGATTCACGATCGCATCGATATTAGCAATCTTCTCACCGCTTACTAAACGGGAGAGTGTATCTTGACCATTGGGCTGAAAATCAATCAAATGAGCCGTGCTGTTAAACACATTGGCGATCGCATCACCGTCTTCTTCGATTAATTCCAACTTGACCCAGTTTTTGCCCTGCTTAAAGCCTTTAAGATACATAGGCTCCCAGCGATCAAACGTAAAACTTTGACCATCGATGGTGGCGCGAACTTTCCAATCATTGTTGATATCTTCGGCTTTGTCCAAATCTTGGGTTAACAAATGCAGAGGCGCATTTTGCAGATAAAAATCAAGCATGATTGGCTCAGCCCCATAACTGCCAACTGGACGGCTATAGGTGAGCAGGGGAGTTTTGGTTGCGGGAGTATTTTCGCCAGTTGTGGTCAACACATGGAAAGTGGTCTGGGCATAAGCGCCTTCATTCTTAAAACTCTCATGCCAAGGACGGGAGGCAAAAGCACGGATGGTATGGGTTCCCGCGCTGAGGTGATCAAAGGTTGCGGTTTGATTGAGGTCATAGACAGCCTTATATTCTTGGTTATCTAAAGTCACATGAATATGAGGACCTAAACCAAAATCAGCATTTTTGAAAATCGGTAAATTTTTGACATCAAACTTTACGGATACCTCTGTATCGTCTAGTACTTGGTCAGGCTTGGGGCTGAGGATGCTGACCTGCGGTTCGTAGCGATCGAGCAGGCGACTAAGGCGTTGAATTTCGGCGGGTGGTGAAACTTCGGTGATAGCAGTAGTTGCGTTTTTTTGAACAGCAGTTTTAGTCTCTGTTTTTTGATCACTGCCGCAAGCTGTGAGGTAAAAGCACAGGGCGATCGCCATCACTAAACTTGCTAACTTTTTCCAAGGCAAATTGTGCCAATAAGTGTGCCAATAAGATTTAACTCGCGAAGCTTTTGGCTGATCTTCGGGTCGGTTAGAGTTTGCGATCGCACTCATAAAAACTATGCTCAACTCACATTACAAAGGCAAATATACCGAAAAATGAGCGCCTTGCTTGTAAAGAATCACTATTATTTATGGATTACGCTATTCGCCATAAATATTTGTAGTGAATTTGCAGTGAATATGAGAGTGTGTGACAAAGCAAAGCTTTTACGAATTTCTTTGGGTTTTAAGTCAGTGCAAAGCGCTGTATGCTAAAAACTCAATCCTTTTTCCTCAAAAACTATTTTTATTAATCCAAGTGTCAATGCAAGTACGTCGCCAATCTGAAACTGCTAAAAATAAGGGCTATGCGATCGCTGCTCCTACCGATGCGCCGCAAAATATTTTAGAAAAAATTGTCTGGCATAAGGAGCTAGAAGTTGCAGCGATGTACGCCCATGCGCCCATTGAATCGGTACAAGCAAATCTTGTTAATGTCCAACCGCCACGAGATTTTTATGGCAGTTTGCAAAATTCCGATCTTAAGCCTGCATTAATTGCTGAGGTCAAAAAAGCGTCACCTAGCAAAGGTGTATTTCGGGCAGATTTCGATCCCGTAGCGATCGCCCAAGCCTATGAACGTGGCGGTGCAAGTTGTCTCTCGGTATTGACGGACGCACAGTTTTTTCAAGGCAGTTTTCAGAATTTACAATTGGTGCGCCAAGCCGTTGATTTACCATTGATCTGCAAAGAATTTATTATCGATCCCTATCAAATTTATTTAGGGCGATCGCATGGTGCGGATGCAGTTCTATTAATCGCGGCTATTCTCACTGATGCTGAGTTAACTTCTTTGCAAGCCTTAATCCATGAATTGGGGATGACTGCTTTAGTCGAGGTGCATACTCAAGCAGAACTAGATCGGGTTCTACGAATTCCCGATGTGCGTTTAATCGGTATTAATAATCGCAATTTAGAAAATTTTGTAGTCGATCTTGAGCAGACCAAAATTTTAATGGATAGACTCGATCCTCCAATTAGAAGTAAATATCTCTGGGTGAGTGAGTCTGGTATTTACAATCGTCAAGATTTGGATTTTGTGCAGAGTTGTGGTGCAAGTGCAGTATTAGTTGGCGAGTCTTTGATTAAACAAGAAAATATCGAAATAGCGGTTAACAGTTTGCTAAATTAATGGTGAACGAGGCGATCGCCTTCTAATCATCGGGAAATTGCCAACACATAATCCGTTCGACACTTTTGGAGCCACATCGACAGGCTTCGGCATGGGAGGCGACCCATTCATAATCGCATTTGCGCCAGTGATGTAGAACATTGTTGATATTAGCGGCGGCAATGCGATCGCGTCCTGCTTTTAGTTCTTCAGGTGTAAGGACAGATTCAGGATAATTTGGCTCAGTCATTACAAAATTTCCTCTTGGATTCAGCTTATTAAAGTTCGAGAAAAGCGGCTGGTGTGATGATTTGAATATCTCTAAAGGGATGTAAAACTAATAAATCGCGATCGCCTGTTATCAAATAGTCAGCTTTGCCATTGACGGCTACTTCTAGAAATTTATCGTCTTTTTAGTCTTCATTAGCAAGGATTGATTCGAGGATTTCTGGAGTTAATCCATTCTTTTCAGCTTGATAGCCAATATCATCCATAATTTGCATTAGAGATATTTCCTTTAACTCTTTTGAGATTTCTTCGGGTAAAGGTTTGTCAAAGTTTTGCTGAATAGAAAATTCGCCAGCGTGGAGGGCATAAGGTTTTGGTGCAGTTAGTGGTTTATTTTGTTGTCTGCGAGTTTGTACGAATAGCAAGAAGTCAAAAAGCTCTTCTACAAGTTCTTCGGGGACGTGGGAGATTTCTTGAATAAGTTTTTCTCTGGTGGTCATGTGTTTTTTCTCTTAGTTAATTTATTGTATTTGCGATCGCTACAGATATCTAGCTAAGCAGAAATCAGTTGCAGGGTTTGTTGATTTTGTAGATACTCTAAGACTAATAATCTGAGATAGTCCAACATACAGATATATGACTGCATCTGTGGATAATGCGATCGCGCTTCGCTGTAAAGTTGAACGATGAGGTGGTTGTTAAATACGCTTAGTTTTTGTAGTTCGGCGATCGCTTGGCGATCGTTTCTTAAACTTCCTGATGTAGCGATTTGGGTGGCGTAACCTCGAATACTTACTGTCAGTAATTCAATTTCTTCTAATGGGGTAAATTCTGCTTCGGAATTGGAGGAGTTTTGGGCAATTTGTTTGCGTTCTAGCTTGGTGTTTTGATAGCTCACGGTTAACTGCTCTAGGAGTTGAGCAATATAGTTTCGCTGAGATGCTAATTGATTTTGAGTTTGTGTCATTTGTTTATTCCTCGTTAGTTCCATAGGTGACTATTTTCTCAATGCCATATTGGTCTGGTCGCACGATTAGAAATTCTGTACCTTTGCGGTAAACGGCTGAATTATCCTGTCGATAGCCCGATCGTGGAACTCTTATCGAGCCTTTTTTATTGAAGTTATGTGCTTTGCGTAGATAGCGAAGTATGGGAAATCCTTTTCTTTGAGCATGATCTAAGACGCTTTGCGCGATGCTGCTGTAGGTTCCTGCTTCCCATTCCTTGAGATAGTTGAGTAATTCAGCTATTTCGGTATCGGTATGTCCTTCAAGGATTTGGGCTAGGTATGGGTCTATGGGCGACTCATCTTGCATCTATTTTGTGGTTTCGGGTATATGGTTATGTTCAATTGTTCGATCTTGCATCCTTTGAATGAGTTCGTCTAATTCTATGGGGCTTTTATTGATAATTTGCTTGAGCCAAAAGTTGAGGACAATCTGTATTTTTTGTCGTTCTGTAGGGCTTAAGTTTCGATATGCTCTAGCAATTTCTGGTTCGACTTCGATGGTGATGGTTTCCATAATTTAACTCCAATTTTTACTTTTTACTTTTACCTTTTTACTTGTTCAAGGATCGCAAGGACAATTTGAGAATTGATGTCATTCAATCCTTTGCAGAGAATATCTTCATCGCGTTCTCCGTTGAGGATTTGCCGAATCGCGGCGATGAGATTTTGCCAGTCTGGAGGTGCTGATTGCATTTCGTCTTCTAATTGTTGTCTGACCTCGGCATTGTCAACCGCCATCACTACACTGTCGATAAGCGATGCGTGTTGGCGTAGCTCGTACTCAGTGCCTGCAAAATTGGCGCGGGCGGTGCGAGAAAGTCGGCGATATTCCTTTGCTTTGGCTGAATCGCCTTGTTGATCGCTAATCTTTTCCAAAATGTAGTAAGTATTCCAAATCTGAGCCGCCGCAGGATCGAGGGTTTGCTTAATGGCTAGGGACTCTTCGGCTAACTTTTGGGCTTCGTTGAGGCGATTTGGAGATTGTTGGAGGAGATCGGCAAGGTTATTGATGTCCATCGCAATATCGATTTTATTATCAAGTTTTCTATCGACCTCGATCGCTTTCCGATACCATGCCTCCGCGTCTGTCTGTTTCCCTGCACCTACACTCACCAGCGCCAAGTTATTCCAAGTCATTGCTGCCCCTGCCAAATCGCCCTGCGCTTCCTTAATCTGGGCGGACTGGCGATAGGCTTGCTCTGCGGCTTCCCATTGGTACAATTTATAAAATGTATTGCCCAACTGATGCCATACAACTGCTTCCATTGAGGGTTCGTTAAGTTGCTGAAAGATTTGCAGTGCTTCTTGATAGCGTTGGGCGGCTTCGGTGAGGTTATTCTGTACTAGTGCCAAGGTTCCCAGTTGGAATTTTGTAGTGGCTTCCCCTCGGAGATCGCTCACTTCTTTATCAATCGCTAATGATGCCTCGTAGGACTCACGGGCGCGATCGTAGTCCCCAATATGTCTCAACACAGTCCCCAAATCTGACTGTAATACGCCCATCTGTCGCTTCACGCTGTTAGTTTGATCTAGCAGTCCCGCCACCTCTAACGCAAGGCGATAGGTTGCCGCCGCCTGTTCTGGCTGTCCCGTTGACGTGTAGCACCATCCGAGTCTGCCCAACGTGAGACAGCGCTCATAGCTAAGAGTTGCGCCCAAGCCTGTCAAAATCTCCTGAAACACCGCCTCTGCTTCAGCATAGCGTCCTGCATCCTGTAACTGAGTACCGCGATTACTTTGTATCAGATACCAAGTTTGGGAGCCAACCTCACCGCCGATATGTTGCACTATTTCTGTCAAATTTTCGCGATCTTGATTCAGCCCGAAGTAGTCAAGAAACTTGTTAACTTTATCCACAAATTCCACCGCAAAGTCTTCACCTGCTTCGACGCTGCCGCGCACCGCATACAGCAAATTCGGCAGTTCCCGTTGGGCTATGGCTCTCACCGCAAAGGGTCTTATACTATCTTCCTTATACAGACTAATCATCAGTGAGTAATAGCTTTGCCGATGGTGGCTGATGAATTGCTGTTTTTCTGGTTCAGTCAGCCGTGACCACATCGCAGGGGCAAAGGTCGGATGAAACTTTAAAAAAGGAAAGCGCCAGCCCATATCAGTCAGCGATTCTGCTCGTACAAGTCCCGTTGCTTCTAGCTGCAATCTGATTTTGTACCATTCCGTTTCCTCAATTTTTATAATTTCTAGCAGGGTAAATTCCCACGCCCCACCCTGAAAAATCCCCAAGCGTGGCAACCATTTTTTTACTTCAGGATCAAGCCGATTCACCGACAGATTCAGTGAAGCCAGCAAAGGATTATTGGGAGTATCCGCCACTAACTGAGCTAACTCCCGATGCACCTCTAGCGACCGTCTTTGCTTCAGTTGCCCCGCCAACAACCCCAAGGACAAAGGATGACAGTCCAGCAACTTAAACAACTCCAACAAACCCTCACGGGGCGGCAACCCAAACTGTGGCTCTGGTGGCAACTTAATCAAACTTTGGAAATAGTCCAGCGCATCCCCCTCCGACAAACCCCGCAACGACAAAGGAATATGCTTCAAACCTTGATTTGGATAATCAGGATGCTGCAAATCCGCCGCTCTCGTCGTCAGCAACACCCGACTATTTCCCGCCTCCGACCATTCTTTTGCGATGTCGAGCAGAGCTTGATCCCCCCTACCCCCCTTAGAAAGGGGGGCTTTTCCCGAATCCTCTTTGCCACTGACAAAGGGATCTTGATCGGAATCTTCTTTGCCCCCCTTTACAAGGGGGGTTAGGGGGGATCTAACTGTCTCCAAATTATCCAAAATCACCAAAACAGCCTGTTCCCTCAGCGCCCTAGTCGCCGCCGCCCCATCGATCAGATTGGTATCCAACACCGTCGCCAACACACTCACCGCATAACTCACAGGATCGACACCCTGAAAATCCGCAAAACTGATAAAACACACCCGCGCAAACATCCCCGTCCGCAACAGCCACCGCCCCGCCTCTTCAGCCAGATAGGTTTTCCCCATCCCCCCAAACCCCGAAATCGTAATCCGCCGCGTTCCCCGCACAAACGCCCTCTCGATCGCCCACAACTCCCGCGACCTACCCCAAAAACCCGCCTCCTGCACCTCACGCAGATTGCCCTCACCCCTAGCCCCTCTCCCAGAGGTAGAGGGGAGATCTGGATTCTCTTCTGCTCCCCTCGCCCCTTGGGAGAGGGGTTGGGGGTGAGGGTTAAACAACGCCCCATCATTCCCCACCTGATACAAAGCAGGTAAAAACCAATCCTGCACCTTCAAAACCACCCGCTCCTTACCCCTTGGGCGATCGCCCCTTTCTTTATTCAAATACAGATCCCGCCGCGCATTTTCCAACGCCTCACCCACACCCTGACCCCGCAGCAAAAAGCCATAAAACTTGCCAAACAACTGCCGTGCCGTCACCGCCAACACCGAATATTGCATCGCCAACACCGACGGCATCCCCGCCTGAGTCAAACGCGCCGCCACACTCCCCAAAGCATCATCACCACCGACCGCCGCCGACTGACAAGCCGACAAAATAATCGCACTCACCCTTTGCCGATTCAGCATATCCCCCAAGGTTTCCGCCGTAATCAGCGCCGATTTACCCTCACCATCCTCAAACAACAAATAGCCCGTATTCGCCGCCGCCGTTGCATCTGCCTTAGTTGCGGCAACAGGATCGCTCATCTTCGCCCGTTCGTGCAACCTACCATCAGGATCGAACGCCCCATGTCCATCAAAATGCACGATATCCACCGCAGGCAAGCGATCGTCTTCTAAGCGATCGATCAACTTATCCAAAGTCGCAGGACGCAAAAATTCCACAGCCACGCGATCACCCACATCGCCGATCGCCTCCAACAGCGCCAACCCCTCCGCCCTCGGATCGAGAAACCCCGCTTCACTAGGACGACTAACCACCATCAACACCCGCAACTGTTCTTTCGGATTTACCCGCGCCGCACTGCGTCCACCACCCACACCCGCAAATTTCCGCCGAATCGCAATACGCGGATTTTCATGCAGCAAATATGTCCCCCTCGGATCGCGCAACAATTCCCAAGGCAAAGACAAAATTAACGGATGCTCTGCGCCAATCGTGATAATCTTGCCCCGTTCTTCACCTCTTTGAAAATCAATAAACATCTCCTTAGCATCGTCATCACTAAAAAGCGCTTTAAACAAAGCCTTACCCCACTCAGGCAATTGCGCCTCAATTCTCTCCGCCCTGCGATCGTCCACATCCATCATGTAATGCGCCGCATAGCTCTCCAAATACCACCGCATCTCAGCGCGATCTCCGTCATTCACAGGCGCTACAAATTCCAGCGTATCCGTCTCGCGATTGTCAAACTTGATAGCAAAGCGATCGCAACTCGTAAACCGCACATTTAGCTCAATCATCAATAAACCTCATCGTGAGTACCAATATCGACAAACACCGCCTTGCCATCATCAGTGAAATAAAATATCACCCTTGCATCGTACTCAATACTAAAGCTCCACATATTTTTCATTTTCCCAGAAAGTTTATGCGTCCTTAATGTTGGTTGAAAAGGATCTTGCTGAAATTGTGCGACCTTTTGCCAAAACCTTGCTTGCAAATCGCTATTTCCTGTAATAAGTTTGCGAAAGGCACGCTGAAATGTGGAGCTAAAGGTAACTTCAGTCATTAACCTCTACCAACTTTTTTAATTCTTCAATATCAGTGGTAAATGTCAGTTCGCCGCTTTTCTCCGCCGACACACTAGCCAGATAATTCTGATAGATCTCTTCTCGGCGCAACTCAATAGCACTCGATTTCGTTAAAAATATCGCTTCAACCGTCTCACCTTCTAGCAGATCGGAAAATGGAACCTCAATTCGCCCATTTTTACCAACCACAACTTCATACTTAAAAGCATTCATGATTTCTTCCTAAGTTTTACAAAAGTTATCACTCAACCATCATAGACCGTAGCTCAGCGATCGCCATATTCATCACAAAACGCCTTTACCCCAATATGCAAAACAATCACCGTCACCGCTACCAAAGCCGATTGCAACAAATTACCAGTTAATCCCAATCCTGTTAAAACCAACTTAAATTTATCCATCGCCTCCTTATTATCCAAATCACCCCACTTCTTCCATTGCTTATACAACACCCCATCTTCCTCACAGAGATCCGCCTTTGCTGCTTTCCAAAACTTTTGCAAAAAACTCTTCGCTGGTTCCTTAGTGGCTGTGGCGATCGCCTGATTTTGCTTAACTAGTTGTGCCTCTTTATCACCAGATTTTAGAGGAGCGTCACCAGACAGCGATCTCAACTCCAATAACTGAGCATCAATTTCCGCCGCCAGTATAGAAATTTCTTCATCGGAAAACATTACGTTCACTCCTTGCTGATGCCAAGATTTTCATGTATTTTAATTTACTTTCCCTAAAATGTTATCTTGATTTTCTAGGTTTATGCTTTACCAATGAAGCGATCGCAATGCAATGCAATTTAAGCTAAACTGATAACCGCAAATAACAATTGCAAAATGATTGCAAATAAGTCAAAAGTTTTATGGCGACTGTTTCTGAGAACCCTCCCACAATTCAAAGCGCTAACCAAAACGGCGCAGCCGATACAGACATCAATGGTAGCGAAAATCTTGGTGTCATCGTCAGACGAAAAACTCGCCCCGTACAAGTAGGCAACATCACCGTCGGCGGTGGCGCACCCGTAGTTGTGCAGTCGATGATTAACGAAGACACCCTCGACATTGATGGCTCCGTCGCAGGAATTCGCCGCTTGCATGAAATTGGCTGCGAAATAATGCGCGTTACTGTCCCTAGCATGGCTCATGCCGCCGCCCTCTCAGAAATTCGCCAGAAACTCAAGCGCACATATATGGATGTGCCACTAGTTGCCGACGTACATCACAACGGCATGAAAATTGCCCTCGAAGTTGCCAAGCATATTCACAAAGTCCGCATCAATCCAGGACTATATGTATTCGAGAAGCCCAAAGCAAACCGCACCGAATACACTCAATCCGAATTTGACGAGATCGCCGAAAAAGTTCGCGACACCCTCAAGCCCCTAGTTTTATCCCTCAAAGAACAGGGCAAAGCGATGCGGATCGGCGTAAATCATGGCTCCCTCGCCGAACGGATGCTATTTACCTACGGTGATACTCCTCAAGGGATGGTGGAATCAGCGATCGAATTTATTCGTATTTGCGAAGATCTCGATTTTAGAAATATTGTCATTTCCATGAAGGCTTCCCGCGTTCCTGTGATGATCGCCGCTTATCAACTCATGGTCAAGCGCATGGACGCTCTGGGTATGGACTATCCCCTCCACCTCGGTGTTACCGAAGCAGGCGATGGTGAATATGGCAGAATCAAATCGACCGCAGGTATTGCCACATTACTGTCTCAAGGTATCGGCGACACAATCCGTGTCTCCCTCACCGAAGCGCCTGAAAAAGAAATTCCCGTTTGTTACAGCATTCTCCAATCCCTTGGACTCCGCAAAACAATGGTGGAGTATGTCGCCTGCCCCTCCTGCGGGCGCACCCTATTTAATCTCGAAGAAGTCCTACACAAAGTCCGTGAAGCCACCAGTCATCTAGTCGGCTTAGATATTGCCGTCATGGGTTGTATTGTCAATGGACCAGGGGAAATGGCGGACGCAGACTATGGCTACGTCGGCAAAACCCCTGGGATCATCTCGCTCTATCGCGGCAAGGAAGAAATCAAGCGCGTTCCCGAAGCTGAAGGCGTAGAGCAGTTAATTGCCCTAATCAAATCCGACGATCGCTGGGTTGATCCTTAATTGCTATATATCAGGATTGAAACATAGTTATCGAAGATTAGGGGCTTGGGAGAAAATAAGATACCAATCAAGTAGGGAGAATGGTTATATCCCATTTGGGTAGAAAATCAGAACGTAGCCAAGAAGGGAAATACTGTTTCAAGTCTTCGGGAAGAACTTTAAC
>JBIKYX010000008.1:0-76847 GCA_044355035.1 Pseudanabaena sp.
ATGAATTTTTGTCTACCACTAGCGAAATGATGCTCTTTGCCGCTATGGTTCATCTGATGGTTCGTCGTTTAAGCCCTAAATCCATCCCTATTTAACCTACTCTAAAACTTTTCAAACACTCTCTTAAACTTATGAGCAAACTAAAAAGCCCTAAACGTTTAAATACCAATGATTCCAGAGCTTTTTTTATTCTTCAGCCCAAGTCTATACTTCGTGCGAGAAAAGCAAAAGTTACTCAGCCTAAACCTGAGATAATCAATGGGTATAAAGTTAATCGTTTACTGAGATGGTATGAAAAAGATGGCAATGCTTTAATCGGCGAAACTCCACTTAAAGGATGCTCACTAACTGAATTACAGAAGATTTTGAACGAGCCAACTGATTCACCAATGTTTTTCTCTTATCAGCTTACAGATGAGCAAGTTGGTTATTTTCAGCGCAAACTCAAACAGGCTTTTGATTTGAGTGCCTATGAATATTTTTTGGAATGTGATGCAGTCTAATCGTAAACAACCAATTCCAATAAGAACCATGCGCTTTATCAACCCAAAAACCGACTACGCCTTCAAAAAGATCTTTGGCTCTGAACAAAGTCATGACATATTGATCAGCTTTCTCAATGCCATCCTCTACGGAGGCAACGACACAATCATTGATCTAGAAATCCTTAATCCCCACCTTACCCCCCGTATCCGAGGTTTCAAAGATACCTATCTAGACATCAAAGCCACGATCGCCGACAGCGATCGCCAAAACAGCACTGTAATTATTGAGATGCAAGTCTTAAACATCGAAGGATTTCAGAAACGCATCCTCTATAACGCCGCCAAAACCTATACCAATCAACTTGCGATCGGCGACGAATACACCGACCTCCAACCCGTAATAGCCCTCACCATAGCCGACTTTGAGATGTTTCCCGAACTCGGTCAACTTCTCTCCCGCTTCATTCTCAAAGAAAAAACCTACCTTACTGACTACCCGATCTATGACATTGAGCTAGTATTCATTGAATTACCAAAATTCCAAAAACAACTCGCAGAACTGCAAACCATTGCCGATAAATGGTTGTATTTCCTGAAAACTGCCAGAAAGTTAGAATCTGTACCGCTAAGCATGGAATCTGTCCCTGCGATCAAACAAGCCTTTGCGATCGCTAACCAAGCCAACCTCAGCCTTGAAGAAATAGATGAACTCGAACATCAAGAAATCTTCATTCAAGATCAACGTAATGCCATCAAAAAAGCGCTAGATCAAGGTATTGAACAAGGGCTTGAACAGGGCATCGAACAGGGCATCGAAGGGGGCAGGCTAGAGACTCAACTGGCGATCGCTCAACAATTGCTTAGTGTTTTAGATGATGCTGCGATCAGTCGCACAACAGGAATCAGCATTGAGGCGATCGCCCAACTTAGAAATAACCAAACCCAGTAATGTTTTTTAAATAGAGAAATGACTACGCCATTTCTCTATTTGGTATTATTTGGCGATCGCAGGTGGCATGACTACCTTAGTTGCCAATCCCAAAGTTCTTAATACTTGAATAGCCCACCAAGTCACATCAACTTCCCACCAGCGCCAACCAGCCTTTGCCACATGGGGATAAGCATGATGATTATTGTGCCACCCTTCACCATAGGTAACGATCGCCGCCCACCAGAGATTTCGCGAATTGTCGTTAGTCTCGAAGGTGCGATATCCCCACATGTGGGTTACGGAATTAATAAACCAAGTGCTATGCCATAGCAAGACTGATCGCAAACACATTCCCCAGATGATAAACGACCAACCACCGACAAGATATAAGCCAACGCCCAAAGGAATTTGCAATAGCAAATAATACTTGTCTAACCACAGATAGAAGCGATCGCGAGCCATCTCAGGGGCATATTTGCGATAGAGATTGGGATTAAAAAATTCTTCTTTAGGATAGAGCATCCATAACATATGGCTCCACCAAAAACCTCTACGCGCCGAGTAGGGATCTTTTTCTGTGTCTTCAGTGTGAGCATGATGTAAGCGATGTCCTGCAATCCAAAAAATTGGTCCTCCTTGTAAAGCCGTTGCACCTATTAAAGCGATCGTATATTCCAGCCATTTAGGAACTTGAAAACTGCGATGGCTCAGCAAACGGTGATAGCCTAAACAAATGCCAATGCTTCCTAAGAACCAATGCAACAGGATCATGGTTCCTAATGCTGACCAAGAGAAGGACCAAGGTGCTAAGAGGGCTAAGCCATGCACAAAACTAAAGAAAATTACTGAAACCCAGCTAAGTTTTAGTGGGTTAGGACTCGATTCGGGGGTGGAAATAATATCTGAAAATAGTCTTGTCATGAGTTCTTAACCTACGCTTTAACTTATGGTAAATATGGTGATCGTCTTGGATTAGTTGTTTTTGGATTAGTTGTTTATCGAAGCCTTTTCCTCAACCCCTTGCCAAGAACGGCAAGCTTGTTGAAATTCATAACTCGCAGCATCTTTGGCGGCACAAGCTTCACTGGGAGTAGAACAATCTTGGCAATCAATTTGGCTTTCAATATTTTGATGACAGTGGTTTATCAGGGGGAGAAGTTCGTCACGCAATATTTGTAGTTGTTGGATAGTTTCCTCGATCGCTCTAGCTTTTTTGAGAAGACAGTCATGGATGGTTTGACAGGTCAGTGATTTCCCTTCTTTAGCTGCCAAAATTTCGCGAATATCATCCAAGCTAAGCCCCATCGCCTTGGTATGGGTAATAAAAGTTAAGCGATCGACATCTTCTTGACTAAACAGGCGATAACCAGATTCAGTCCGATGTGGCGGCGGGATCAACCCGATTCGCTCATAGAAATATAATGTCTGAGGATTTAGCCCTAACTTGCGAGAGACTTCACCAACTTGCAGCATTGTCATCTTTTCGTTTTTAGATCCAACTTTTACAGCCAACATCCACTAGCTTAGAGCTTATACCATAGTATAAGGTCAAGTGTTTCGTTAAAGTTTCTGTATTGTTACTCTTTTTAAACTAATCTCATAAATGGTTCCTCGAATTTGTTGTTGCTGAAAATGCAACGGTGCTGAATCCTATTTTATTTGGGTGATATCTTAAAAATAGCAACAACGAAAATATCATAAACTCAAGCTCTATCAGGTTTTAGCAATATGCGTCACTTAACTACATTCGTTCTCAGTCTTGCCTTTTGCCTACCATCGATCGCCGCGATCGCCCCAGAGGCAAAAGCCCAAGAAACATTAACAAGAGCCGCCGAAGTCAAAAATGAGCGGGTGCTGAGTGTTTCAGGTCGCGGTGAAAGAATGGTCAAAACCACTAAAGCAAGAATTCAATTGGGTGTGACCGTCGAGGCAAAAACTGCGATCGCAGTTCAAACGGAAGTAGCACGACAGGCGAACAGCATTGTGTCAGTATTGCAACGGCTTGGGGTTGAGAAGTTACAGACTAACAGCATCCAACTTAGTCCCAAGTATGTCTACGAAAATAATCGTCAGACTCAAGAAGGTTTCACAGGGCAGACTACTGTCAGCTTTTTAGTACCGATCGCCGAAGCGGGAACAACCCTCGATGCCGCAGTGGCGGCGGGAGCTAATCAAATTGAGCAAATTAGCTTTATGGCAACCGATACCGCTTTAAACGAGGCAAGACAACTGGCGCTTCAAGATGCAATTAAAGATGCTCAATCTCAATCGAATACGGTTCTCAATGCTTTAGGTTTTACCGCAAAATCGATTAAGACGATCAATATCAGTGATTCGGCGATCGCCTATCCAGTCCCTCAGCCACGCATGGTGACTTTTGCGAGTAAGGAGGCAAGCGCTGTGCCAATTTTAGGCGGTGAACAGAAAGTCGAAGCTTCCGTAAGTTTGCAAATTACCTATTAACAAAAAGAGGGCGCAAAGCGCCCTCTTTTTGTTAGTCAATGATTAAATTCACTAAAGTTCTCACCGCGAAACCTGTTCCACCAGCATTGTTATAGCCCGACTCGCGCTCAATCCAAACTGGACCCGCCACATCGAGATGCGCCCAGGCTTTCGTCTTTTCCACAAACTGCTTTAGGAATAACGCCCCCGTAATTGCACCACCTGCGCGAGAACCAGTATTTTTAAAATCAGCAATCACCGACTTTAATTGGTCAAAATAGGGATCTTCGAGGGGCATCCGCCAGAATTTTTCACCTGCGTCTTTGGCAGCTTTAGCGATCGCCTCCGCCCAGTCATCATCTATCGACCACATCCCCGCAATAGTTTCACCAAGCGCGACCACACAAGCACCTGTAAGCGTTGCCAAATCCACGATCGCATCGACACCTAACTTATCGGCATACACCAAAGCATCGGCAAGGGTCAATCGACCTTCAGCATCGGTGTTGTTTACCTCAATGGTTTTGCCATTGGAAGCTGTGAGAATATCCCCAGGATGCATCGCGCTGCCATTAATCATGTTTTCGCAAGCCGCCACAATAAAATGCACCTCAATATCCGTGGGTTGCAGATGCGCGATCGCCTTCGCAGTCCCAAGAGCGGCGGCGGAACCACCCATATCGGTTTTCATTAATTCAATGCCACTACCAGCACCCGCCTTGATATTCAATCCGCCCGAATCAAAGGTTAAGCCCTTACCCACGATCGCCAATTTGCGCTTAGGTATACCGTTGCTGTAGGTGAGGTGAATAAACTTGGGGGGAATATCCGAGGCTTTTGCCACACCGAGAAAAGCACCCATATTCAGAGCTTCACATTCGGTTTGTTCCAAAATTTTGACTGTGAAATATTCCGACTCATTGGCGATCGCTACCGCAGTTTCGGCAAGGGTAACGGGTGTAACAATATTCGCAGGAGCCGAAACCAACTCTCTCGCTAGGATCACACCATCGACAATCTGTTGCGCCTTAGCGATCGCTAAATTTGCAAGTTCAGGATTAGTTTCCAAAATCTCTACCTGATCAAGTACCCAAGGCTGCGAATTTTTAGACTTAAAGCGAATGTCTTGGTGAGCCGACAGTAACAGCCCTTCGGAGATCGCTTGAGCAGTAACGCTGAGATCTTGGTTATAGGAAGGAAAAGCTAGAGCAAGAGTTTTTGATTTCTCCTTATTTGCCCATTTCACAGCCGCCGCCGCAGCTTTACGCCAAGTATCCGCCGTTGCCTTAGCAGGATCGCCCAAACCAATCAAAATCACCTTACGAATTGCGTAGTCAATACCCACGCGCCCACTCACCGACGCGCCACTTTCCCCCGTAAATTCCGATTCATTAATCAAATCAGTCAAAGTACAGCCCAGAACCTTGATATCCAAGTTGTTCATGGACTCAGATAGTTTCAGCGCCTTGGATTTTTGCTTTTCAGGTGACGCATCACTGGCTGGTGAATTTGCGTCTAAAGTAGTTTCAGGATTAGCAAAAACTGCGATCGCCAAAGCGTCACCATGCCAAGCGTGGGGGGCAGTTGTTGAGGTAACAATATTCATTTTCAATGCAGTCGATAATTTGTTTGGTATAAATCCATATTAAAGCCTTGAACTACTAATCTATAGGTAGTGCTAAATAGTTAAAGACGGGCGGAGCTTTTTGCTGACTATCTTTGCCAAAATAATCAGGAGTAACAAGGATGACTTATTCACCTACCTTCTTCTCCATTGACATTCCTGAAGAGAAAACTGGTGTTTATGATTTAGGTATAGTGCGATCGCGATAAATCAGAATTTAATAATATTTTTATCGCTAGTTTCTCCTGTACGCTGATTTTTGTGATAAGCTTTCTTCTCATGAAAACTGACACTCTATTTTATCAGCTATTCCAAACCTTCCATACACTTCTATTTGAGCTAATCGATCGCCCCGTATCCGAAGCAGAAGGCTATCAATTTCGGTCAGTGGAGATCAAAGAAAAAGCTTTTAGATTTGATGGGATTTTAGTGCCTAACCAGAAAAACAAACCTATCTTTCTGCTCGAAGTCCAATTTCAAGCAAAACCAGACTTTTACTGGGAATTTCTGGCGGAGATCTACCTGTATCTCAATCAAACTCGTCCAAAACAAGACTGGCAAGCCGTAGCCATATTTGCGAAGCACAGTTTCGAGCCGAAAATATCAAATCATGTCCGTGAGTTAATTGATTTAAACCGCATTATTCGCGTCTATCTAGAAGATTGGCAACAGGAATCTAACTCTATCGGACTATCAATTGTGCAGCTAATATGTGCTTCAAAGTCAAATGCGCCAGTAATGGCAAGGAATTTAGGCACAAAATTACAGCAGGAAAATAATGCAATTTCACGGGCGCAGGTAGTAAAATTTATAGAGACTGTGCTTGTATATAAATTTCCCCAGTTGAGTCGTCAGGAGATCGAAGCTATGTTTAACTACAGTGACTTGAAAAAAACTCGTGTTTATCGAGATGCAAAGCAGGAGGGTTTACAGATTGGTGAACAGCGCGGCTTACAGATTGGTAAGCAGGAGGGTTTACAGATTGGTAAGCAGGAGGGTTTACAGATTGGTAAGCAAGAGGGTTTACAAATTGGTGAACAGCGCGGTTTACAGATTGGTAAGCAAGAGGGCTTACAGATTGGTGAGCAGCGTGGAAAGGTGGCGATGTTGCTGCGTCAGCTAAATCGTAAATTTGGGAAGGTGTCAGTGAGGACGAAAGCGCAAATTTCTAAGTTATCTGTGGAGCAGTTAGAGGATCTGGCTGAGGCGATATTTGATTTGGAAACTACGGCGAGTTTAAATGCTTGGTTGAGAGATTGTTTAAAGGGTTAATAAATCAGAACTCAATGACATTCTTCTCGCTAGTTCCCATTCCCGATAGATCGAGATAATTAACTTCAATCTGTTTACGAATTTCGGCTTTACGTTGTCTGGCTTCTTTGATTTTGGTTTGACATTCATAACCAAAAGTGGGATTAGAGATTACATCCATACTTCCATATTTACTTAACCAATCTTTTTCGTGCTTTTCGCACATGATATATTGAATTTTGGCGATCGCCGTTCTCACGACAATTTGGGGACGCAATAAGCCAATGCGCGAATTTTCATCGAGCCAAAGTAGGTGTTGCAATTGCTGAGCCACTTCTACTTTTTCGGCACAGAGAATCTGTAACTGTTGAACCAGATGATCAGGATAAGGTTCTACTGGGACGAGGGAAGTTTTATTTTCTTGCAGCAAGTTCAAGATCGTTTGCCAAAGGTAGCGATGATTAGATTGGGTAAATTCAATAGCTTCTTCTTCGGCAATTTCCTGATACAAAAAAGCGCGATGCTGCGGAAAATGTAGATAGATTTGCAAAAGCTGAGTTTCGGCAATATGTAAGGCGTTGGTGGTAGTTGTTAGCGAAGGCGCGGGTTTATTGCTATTCCAGCGCGTATTCCGTAACTGACGACGCAGATCTTGCTCTAGGCGTAATGCGAGATAGGAATTACCCTGAGATAATCGTTGAGCAGAAGTATGGATATAGTGGGTACGAAAGAAGGAATCAACGGGGAGATTATTTAATAACTGCGCGATCGCTTGACTACTCTTTTGAAAGCGATCGGATTGATTAAGATCTTGCCCTGCAAGGATTTGGTCGATCTGCCAATCGAGAAATAATGGAGCATTTTTTAATAAATCTCGATATGCATCCGCACTATGTTGTTTAAGATATTCATCAGCATCCTTGCCGTTGGGCATCGTCAACACCCGCAACTGCACAGTTCCATTAAAAACTAGTTCCTTAAAACCCGCGATCGCCTTTTCTGCCGCCGTGATCCCTGCTTTGTCGGCATCAAAATTTAAAATTACATTTTTAGATTCGGTATAACGCAATAGCTGCTTCATTTGATCGGCATTGAGCGCAACTCCCATCGTGGCGATCGCCTGACCGATTCCTGCTTGATGTAAAGCGATCGCATCAAAATATCCTTCCACAACAATTGCTTGATCGGTTTTAGCGATCGCATCGCGGGCGTGATCCATCGCAAACAGAACCGTACCTTTACTAAAAAGTTCTGTTTCAGGCGAGTTTAAATATTTTGGTTCCTCATCACCGAGAGAACGTCCGCCAAAGGCAATTACCCGCCCCCGCGTATCATTAATCGGAATCATCAAGCGATCACGAAAGCGGTCGTAAAATCCATTCCCTGTTTTGCGTGGCACAATTAGCCCCGCTTCTTCCACTAAACTCACAGGAATCTGTTTCTGCTGCACCAGATAGCCCATGAGTGTTTCCCAACCCGCAGGCGCGTAACCCAGTTGAAATTTCTGGATTGTCTCTTTGCTCATTTTCCGCTTGTCAGTTAGATAGGCGAGCGCGTCACGACCTTGAGGTGCGGTGAGAGCGTGCTGATAGAAACCAGTGGTCAAAGCCATCACTTCATAGAGGCGATCGCGATGGGAGATTTGACGTTGAATTTCCTTTGATTTTTCAGGGTCAGCAGTTTTAATGGGGACGTTATAGCGTTTAGCCAAATCCAAAACTACGTCAGAGAACGATCGCTTATCGATCTCCATCAAAAATTTGACCGCCCCACCCGATACATCACAATTAAAGCAGTGATACATCTGCCGCGCTGGATTCACGGTCAGCGCCGTGGCATTTGTGCCGTTATGAAAAGGACAGGCTCCCCGAAAATTTGCCCCACTTTTGCGTAGCACAACCCGTTCAGACACGATATCTACGATATCAGTCCGTTGATTTACTTCATTAATCGTATCATCGTGAATTTTGAATGGAGTAGACATGGTAGGGATCAATATAATTAATATTGAAAATTAATATTCAAATACCCAAATCGCCCAACCCTTAGCAGTTACCGTGATTACATAGTCTATCGATAAACGACTGGTTATTTTTTCAACTTCTTTCCAATCAGAACTAGCGCGAAACAGGCTGTAGGTCTTGCCATTGTAGGTGATCGCGGTTATAGGCTTCTCTAATTCATCGATCTTGATATGGCGATATTTAATCTCCGCAGGCAGGATTATAAAGCTAGCAGTTTTCCCACCCAAACGATATAGCTCATTTTCGTCTAATGTATCAAAGGCATTATTTTCGCTTTTGTCTTCAGGCATAAATTTTGTTTTTTCTTACTCAAGCTCAAGTATAGCTAAGCCAAGATCAGTTAAGACGACTTAGTTTTTTGTGAGTTTTGGAAACAGTCTTAATTTTGGGATGAAGGCAAATAATCAGGTTAAGATGTAAAGGTTTGTTACAGATTTTTTACAAAAGTCCTTTCTTTGTTCTTACTTCCTTAGTGAACCGTGTCAGTTTTATCCCCTGAACCCACAAATTATCGCTGGAGTCGTGACAACTACTCTGAACTCGCTCGCACCATAGATATTTGGCGCACTGTCCTCATATTTTCTTGGATGATCTGGAGTGACGGCAAAAAATGGAGCTATGTCGGTGGCAAGACTGAAGCCAAAGTCAAAAAGCGTACTCGGAAACGAGCGATCTGGCTGCGTGAGTCAATGCTGCAACTAGGACCGACGTTTATTAAGGTGGGACAGTTACTATCTACCCGCGCCGATATTTTGCCAACGGAGTCGGTCGAGGAGCTATCGAAATTACAGGATGAGGTTCCTGCATTTACGGCGGCTAGAGCTAAACAAATTATTGAGGCGGAATTGGGGAAACCGATCACGCAAATGTTTAGCTACTTCGAGCCGATTCCCTTAGCGGCGGCAAGTTTAGGACAAGTTCACAAGGCGCAATTACATACGGGTGAAGAAATTGTTATTAAGGTGCAGCGCCCAGGGTTATTAAAATTATTTGCGATCGATTTGGGTATTCTCAAAAAAATTGCTGAATATTTTCAAAATCATCCCAAGCATGGCAAAGGACGCGATTGGGTGGGAATTTATAATGAATGTCAGAAAATTCTCTATCAAGAAGCGGATTATTTAAACGAAGGACGCAATGCCGATACCTTTCGCCGTAATTTTCGGGGCGATCGCCGCATTCTGGTTCCGCGAGTCTATTGGCGCTATGCCTCACGGCGAGTACTGACCTTGGAATATATGCCAGGGATCAAAGTTAGTAATTATGACGCGCTGGAAGCGGCGGGACTAGATCGCAAAGTGATTGCCAGAATTGGAGCCGAGTCCTATTTAGAGCAATTGCTCAATCATGGCTTTTTCCACGCCGATCCCCACCCAGGAAATCTAGCGGTAACGGGTAACGGTGAATTAATTTTCTATGATTTCGGGATGATGGGACAGATCCAGTCGATCACCCGCGATAAGTTATTAAAAACTTTCTTTGCGATCGCCCAAAAAGATGGCGAAGCGGTGATTAATTCCTTGGTTGAGTTGGGAGCCTTAGAGGTTACTGGCGATACAGGATCACTGCGGCGATCGGTGCAGTATATGCTCGATAACTTTATGGGCAAGTCGATGGAAAAGCAATCGGTCGCCGCCATCAGTGACGATCTCTACGATATTGCCTACGACCAACCCTTTCGGTTTCCCGCCACCTTTACCTTTGTGATGCGAGCGCTGTCCACTTTGGAGGGGCTAGGCAAGGGACTCGATCCCAATTTTAACTTTATGGAAGTCGCGCAACCCTACGCTACAAATCTTATGGAAAATGGCAACGCTAAAGAATCAGGTAATTTATCCACGGCTTTTCTCGGTGAGTTAGGTCGTCAAGCTGCTCAAGTCAGTAATACAGCGATCGCTTTACCGCGTCGTATTGATGAAACCCTATCTAAGCTCGATCGCGGTGATATCAGGGTCAGAGTCAAATCCCAAGAAACCGATCGCCTGTTACGTCGGCTAAGTAATGTAGCGATCGGCGGCATCTATGCCTTGCTGGGCGCAACTTGTTTGCTTTGTGCCACGCTGTTATTAATTAATAGTTTGCAGATCCCCGCCGTGATATCAGCGATCGGCGCAGGATTATTTTTATTAGTTTTATTGCGATCTTTATCTCGCATTGATCGACCCGAACGTTAACAAAGCCTAAAAGAGAAGGGCGGCGCTTTGCGCCTCTTTACCTTTTCAGTTTTATAATGGGAATCACTATAGTTTTTGCCTGTGAAGGTTAAACTATAGATTGCTAGCAGAGCATTAAATATTAATACGTCGAACCAAACCACCTACCATGAAGCGTCTATTTGCAGGAGCAACGGATACAGGCTGTGTCAGATCAGCCAATCAAGATTCTCACTACATCGATCCTGAAGGACGATTTTTTGTAGTGGCTGATGGCATGGGCGGTCATGCAGGGGGGGAGGTAGCAAGTCAGATTGCTGTCGATTCAGTGCGTGAATGCCTAGAATCCCTTTGGGATAGCGAGACAGATCCACAAAAAATTATGCAACTTGCCATTGATAAAGCCAACCTTGCGATTATCAATGACCAAAATGCCAATCCTGTGCGATCGGACATGGGGACAACGATCGTTATTTTGCTATTTCGTGACGATCAGCCTTGGTATTGTCATATTGGTGATTCACGGTTATATCGATTGCATGGCGCTAAGCTTGACCAAATTAGTGATGACCATACATGGATTGCTAGAGCAATTCAAACGGGAGTAGTTAGTGCTGATGAGGCAAAAACCCATCCTTGGCGACATATGTTATTGCAATGTTTGGGGCGTGAAGACCTGAAACCCATCACAGCGCAAGAAACTGAATGGCAACCCGGCGATCGCTTTTTGATTTGCAGCGATGGTTTAACCGAAGAACTCAGCGATGATCGCATTGCCCATCATCTCAAGAGTATTCGCAATGCTCAGCAAGCTGGTCAAGCCTTAATCGAATCAGCCAAGTTGCGCGGCGGACGCGATAATATTACCGTGGTAATCGTCACTAATGAATTAAATCAGCAATAGAGTTGATCAAAGCTAATTCATAAAAAAGAGAAAGCGCTGTGTGCCTTCTCTTTTTTTAGTTTTAAACGTTAATATTGGTAGGTTACTTCATGCCTCTGCTGTTTTGTATACCCGCCCCCTAGCTAACCTGATCGAACAATTGCAGCGCCTCCCAGGTGTTGGCACAAAAACAGCCCAGCGTCTGTCGCTGCATATCCTCAAACGTCCCACCGAAGAGGTGGAAGCCCTTGCTCAAGCCTTAATTCAAGCTAAGCAATTGGTTGGTAGCTGTACGATCTGTGGACATTTATCCGCAGAACCCATTTGTGAAATTTGCGCTCATCCCAGTCGCGATAATTCAACTATTTGCGTAGTGGCTGACTCGCGTGATTTAATTGCTCTGGAAAAGACCCGTGAATATCGCGGTAAGTATCATGTGCTGGGAGGATTAATTTCGCCGATGGATGGTATTAGCCCCGATCAGCTTAATATTCAAACTCTGGTACGGAGGGTCAGTGGCAACAAGGTTAATGAAGTGATTATGGCGATCGCCCCCAGTGTCGAAGGCGAAACCACTACGCTCTATGTGGGCGGTTTATTAAAACCCTTTACCAAAGTTACGCGAATTGCCTTTGGTATACCGATGGGCGGTGATCTAGAATATGCCGATGAAGTTACACTCGCCAAAGCGATCGAAGGGCGACGCGAATTAGATTTTTAAGAGAAGCATGATGATGACTAATCCTTATCCTCGCAGGAGTTCTATGACCGCTTTATCTGGGCTATTCAGTGCTGGGTGCATGATTTTTGGGTTTCCCTGTTTGTCGCCACTCATGACTAATCCTGTTCCCAAAGAACCGCAAGCCATTTTGGTGTTAGGCGGCGACCCAAATCGCGAAAGATTTGCAGCGCAGTTTGCCTTAAAGCATCCACAGCTACCCATTTATGTTTCGTCAGGCAGCCCCCAAGAATATTCGGAATATGTGTTTGATCGGGCTGGGATAAATCGCGATCGCCTTCATCTAGATTATCGTGCTGTAGATACAGTGACTAACTTTACGACGATGGTCACTGATTTTCAGAAACGGAGGATTAGTGATATATATGTGATTACTTCTGACTTTCATATGCCGCGTGCTTTAGTAATTGGCAAAGTTGTCTTCGGTAGTCGAGGTATTCAGATGCATCCCGTGCCTATCCCAACAAATGTTAACCCCGAAGATCCCGCCAAGTCTTTGAGAGATGGAATGCGATCGGTTCTTTGGCTGGTAACAGGCGTATCACCCTCTCCATCTCGTACCAGAAATTTTGTGAAAGCGTTAGGAAGCAACAGTTTTACAGAATTTATTAGTTTGGGTATAAAAAATTTAAAATTATATTGATCGAAAATGCCTTTGGGTGTTATCTTAATAAAGCGCAAAAAAACACGCCGCGCCGGGATAGCTCAGTTGGTAGAGCAGTGGACTGAAAATCCACGTGTCACGAGTTCAAATCTCGTTCCTGGCATAAAGAAAAGGCAGTACAACAGTACTGCCCTTTTTTATGGTGATTTGTGGTGGTTTTTAGGGCAAAGCGCTGTAAAATCCCAAAAGCTTATTCATTGCGTAAAGCTATAGTCATCAATGTTAGGAAAAAACAAAAGAGTAGCGTCGCGAAGCGCCGCCGCTCTATCTTGGGTTTATGCCCCGACTTAGCTGACTACAGCCATATAACTAATTGGAGATATATAGCCTTGAAAAATATTTTGATTAGCTTTGGCATTATGGCAATTGCTGTACTGTTCATCGTAGTTGCTCAAATTACAAATCCACAGACTGCAAACGCCAGCATCGGTGCGCCATCTACAGGCGTACCTACACAAACAGAAGTAAAAATAGCATCAGCACCTTCAATCAATATGAATGATCCCGAAATCAAAGAAACTGGCACTGGACTCAAATACAAAGTGATTACGGCGGGTACGGGCGCAATGCCTAAAGCTGGGCAAACCGTAAAAGTCCATTACGTCGGCACACTTGCAGACGGCACGAAATTCGATAGTTCTCGCGATCGCAATGATCCCTTTAAATTCAAAGTGGGGATTGGGCAAGTAATTAAAGGCTGGGATGAAGGTTTGGCACTTATGCGTGTTGGAGAGAGTCGCACTTTGATTATCCCTCCAGAACTTGGCTATGGCGCTCGTGGGGCTGGCGGAGTTATTCCTCCTAATGCCACATTGATTTTTGAAGTTGAGCTATTGGGGATTTCTTAATCCGAATTTGCTGCACAGGCAAATCTTGTGCAGCAAACTTAAATCTACGTAGGCACAAGTTCGTTAGGGCGCAACTTTGCCCATTTGCCGATTTCTGGCGAAAAACTCTCGCAGCCAACAACATCCCATTCCATTTGAATATCTTCGGACTCAGTTCGTATATTCACGTTAACCGTGGGCGAATTTGCCTCAAAGTCTGGAAATTCGGTTAAGTGTGGTTGCAAATGTAAGGCTTCGACCGAGTGGTAGGTGATGCAGCGATCGACATAGGTGCAGTTAATGCAGATACACATGAAGTTTATCCCTAATTCATTTAGCTATCCTAGCAAGTTTAAAAGTGCTGTAAATCCTTTGGGTTGGTATAGTAGTTTTAGAACTTTAATTATTTGTTGCATTAAAATCTATGGCACTCAAAAAAGGCACTCTTGTTCGGGCAGTTCGCGAAAAGTTAGACAATAGTACTGAAGCAACGGCAAATGACACACGTTGGTCATCCTATCTTTTTGAAACATGGGGTGAAGTATTAGAGTTTCGTGGTGATTATGTGCAGATTAAGTTTGGTAAAGTACCAACTCCTGTAATTTGGCTGCATAAGGATCAGTTAGAAGAACAAGCAGCATAAACGCTTCTTGTTAAGTACCTTAGCTTAAGCTGATTCGCCCGCTTCGCGGGCGAATC
Organism: Pseudanabaena sp.; assembly: GCA_044355035.1. Classification (GTDB taxonomy): domain Bacteria; phylum Cyanobacteriota; class Cyanobacteriia; order Pseudanabaenales; family Pseudanabaenaceae; genus Pseudanabaena. The sequence continues at coordinate 14,723 of JBIKYX010000008.1, forward strand.
AGCTTATTTTGAAAGCGCCATCTTTTTTCTGTAACTCCAAACCGTATTAGCTAATAGCATCGTCACCGTCATTGGACCTACCCCACCAGGGACAGGGGTAATGTGAGAGGCAACTTGGCTGACATTGGTATAGTCCACATCACCAACTAAGCGAGATTTACCTTCAGCATCAGTAATGCGGTTAATACCGACATCAATCACCACCGCATTAGGTTTAACCATATCTGCTGTCACAAATTCGGGCTTACCGATCGCCGCGATTAGAATATCGGCTTGACGGGTAATTTCAGCAAGATTTTTGGTGCGTGAATGGGCGATCGTGACTGTGGCATTTGCTTCAAGCAGCATTAAAGCAACGGGCTTACCAACGAGAATACTGCGTCCAATCACTACCGCATTTTTACCAGCGAGATCGATCTTGGCTTCAGCGAGTAACTCCATTACCCCCGCAGGTGTGCAACTCCGCAATCCCACTTCACCTCTTACGAGTTTCCCTAAATTATAGGGATGCAAACCATCGGCATCTTTGGCAGGGTCAAGGAGATTTAATAGGGCGATCGCATCAAGATTTTCGGGTAAAGGCAATTGAATTAAAATCCCATCTACCCGCTCATCGGCATTTAGTTCATCGATCACCTGCTCTAACTCAGTCTGAGTCACGCTAGCAGGAAAATGTTTACCAAAAGAGGCAATTCCCGCTTTGTGGCAAGCAGTTTCTTTGTTTTTTACATAGGCGGCACTGGCTGGATTATCCCCTACCATTAGAACTGCTAGCCCAGGTGGGCGGTCATATTTTAGTTGTAATTGCGCGACCTCATCGGCGATCGCCTTTTGCATCTTTTTAGCAAGAGCCTTGCCATCGATAATTATTGCCATAAAGAAATTCTATTGACGTTTTTGTGTTTTTTTAGTGGGATATACTACTTGAGAATAGCGCTAAAGTCAGCTAACTGGCGGCTGTAGTTGCGGATGATGCCAAGCAGATTGAGGCGATTTTGACGCACTTGGGGATCTTCTGCCATGACTAGCACTTCATCAAAAAACTTAGCGAGAACTGGCGCGATCGCCCTAATTCCTTGCATTAGCTGCTCATCGCTAGGTTGGCTGGGCAGAGCCGCGATCGCCTGATATAAATTCTGTTCCGCAGGTTCGGTTAAAGTTTCAGGGTTAATAATTGATTTCACATCGAGGGTGACGCTATCTAAATCACCTTGAACGGCGAGGCGAGAGGCTCTCACGATTGGTTCATAAATGGCGCTGAGGGTAGCATCTTCGCGGGATTTTTGCAGGAAGTGGGCGCGTTCTTTGATGCGATTGAGATTGCTCAAACCTTGCAAAGTATAAGCAAGATCTTCAGTTCCTGAAACCGCATTAACCAGATCGTACTCAATGCCCTGGTCAGCTAAAATAGTCTCGTAGCGCTGTTTAAACCATTTATGGAGATTTTCAAGGACGGTTTCGGCAGGTTTTGCGAGTAAATTTTTCTCGCTATAAATTGCGATCGCTGCTTGTAATAACTTCGGCAAATCGAGGGCAAAATCGCTTTCCCATGCAATTTGGACAACACCAGTGGCAGCGCGACGCAATGCAAATGGGTCTGATGAGCCTGTGGGAACAATACCTAAGCCGAAAATACCAACCAGGGTATCAATGCGATCGCTAATGGCAATAATCTTGCCCGTCAAAGAAGTGGGTAATGTATCGCCAGCGCCTTTAGGTTGATAATGTTCACGAATACCTGTCGCCACGGAAATCGGTTCACCGCTAGATAATGCGTAGTAATAACCCATTTGACCTTGGAGTTCAGGAAATTCCTTGACCATTTGGGTAACGAGATCGGCTTTAGCCAGTTGTGCTGTGCGATCGATTAAGGTCAAATCGGCTTCGAGCAGTTCTAAATTAGATATAGATGCAATCACGGATTTAGCGATCGCTCTAATTCTCTCAACTTTTTCTGCAACCGAACCTAGATCCGCTTGGAATGTGACTTTTTCGAGCAGAGGCAAAAATGTTTCTAAATGCACAGCGCGATCGCTGTCGTAGAAAAACTTACCGTCAGAAAGACGCGCCCTTATTACGCGACCATTTCCCGCCGAAATCAACCGCGACTTATCAGGATCACCATTGGAAATCGTGATAAACCGTGCAATTAAGTGATCAGGATTATCGGCTGAATGGACTGGGAAATAACGCTGATGACTGACCATCTCCGTTTTAATCACAGGCTGGGGCAGTTCCAGAAACTCACGCTCAAATTCGCCAATTACCGCCGTCGGAAATTCCACTAAATAAGTCACTTCTTCGAGCAGATCTTCAGGAATTTCGGCTTTACCACCAAACAATTCGACAATGCTGTTGATTTGAGTGACGATATGTTTTTGGCGTTCTTTGCCATCGACCACCACAAAGGCTTCTCGCAACGTTGCGACATAATCCTTGGCTGTGTCAATAATCACTGGTCGCTTATGTAATACGCGATGTCCTTGACTAATGCGATCGCTCTGCACATTTTCCAGAGTGATCGGCAAAACCTTAGAATTAAACAACGACACCAGCCAACGGATCGGACGGGGAAATTTTAGATCGCCATTACCCCAACGCATCAAGCGTTTACCTTCTAGCCCTGTAATCCAAGATGGTGCAAGTTCCTGCAAAATATCAATTGTCTCGCGTCCGATAATCTGTTGATTGGCAAAAACAAATGCGCCCTTGTCGGTTTCCTTGATAAAAATATCTTGGACATCAATTCCCTTCGATTTAACAAACCCCAATAAAGCCTTAGTCGGTTCCCCCTGCGGATCACCCTTCACAAATGCCGAACCCACCGCAGGTCCCTTAAGCTCAAGACGGCGATCGCTTTGTTGGATTGGCAAACCTTCAATCAATACCGCCAGACGGCGTGGCGTACCATAAACACTGACCTTACTCGTAGTTAGTTGGTGTTCATCTAAATTCTTGGGGATGCGCTCTTGCCACTGGCGTAAAGCGTCAACAATAAAACTAGCAGGTAGCTCTTCAGTACCAACTTCTAACAGAAAACTTGCCATAACCACGAGTTGAGGGACAGTAACTCAGTTTACCGTAATCACAACCTAATTTTATGGGATTTTAATTCATGATATTTACTCATCGTATGGCGATCGCCGTGAGAAGTTTCGGCTAAAATATATGTGGATATGGCTCTGAAATTTTGTATTAAAAGCTGACTAATTTGAAGGAGTAGCTGATGACTATTGCGATCACAAAACCTACCAAAACTAGAGTCACTTTTGCTGATTATTTAGCTTATTTCGATGATTCGGATACAAAATATGAATTAGTTGATGGAGAACTTGTAGCAATGGCAATGGGGACGGGTCGTCACGGCGAGACAATTGATCAGGTTTATCGAAAAATTAGTACCGAAATAGAACGTACTGCTCAACCTTGGATTGTGCGTCAGAGACAGATTGGGGTACGTTGTCCGCGTGGAATTGGGTTGGATACGGCGCGTATTCCTGATGTGGTGGTGATGTTGCTCGATGAGTGGCAATCTTTGCAAGATCGTGAAGCCGTGATTGGCTTTGACCTGTCGCCGCCTTTGTTGGTGGTTCAGGTGGTGAGTCCTTCGACAAAGATCACTGACTATCGCGCTAAGATGACGGAGTATGCGGTGCGGGATATTCCTGAGTATTGGATTGTTGATCCCATTGAGGCGAAGGTGTCGGTGTTCGTGCTTTCGGATGGTTGGTATGATGTGACTGAGTTTACTAATGGCGATCGCCTTGTTTCGCCGATGTTTCCTGATTTGCAGCTAACTCCGCAAGAGATTTTTGGTGTTTAATTGTTCTTTTGATTTAGTTGTTTAACGCTAACGCGATCGTCAAAAACAAAACATTCACCTTCCCAAGTACTTTCTTCATCGGGGACTTCTTCCAAATATTTGAGAATACCGCCCTTCAGGTGATAGACCTCTGTAAATCCTTGCGACAGCATATAGGCGCTAGCTTTTTCGCAACGAATGCCGCCAGTGCAGAACATGGCTACTTTTTGATGTTTTTCGGGATCTAATTGGTTCTGTACATAATCAGGAAATTCGCCAAAGGTTTCGAGATTCGGATTAATCGCCCCTTTGAATGTTCCAAATTCCACTTCATAGTTATTGCGGGTATCAATTACCACTACTTCTGGATCGGCGATCAAAGCATTCCAATCTTTGGGATCGATATATGTTCCGACTCGATAACGAGGATCGATATCTGGTACACCCAAAGTCACAATCTCTTTTTTTAGGCGTACTTTCATGCGTTGAAAAGGAATTCCTTGGCAATAGGATTCCTTATGTTCTAAATCTTGAAGGCGGCGATCGCTTCGCAAATAAGATAACAAAGCATCAATCGCGGTGCGACTACCTGCGATCGTGGAGTTAATTCCTTCTTTAGCTAAGAGAATTGTTCCTTTGAGTTGATGAAAATCGCAAAATTCTTTGAGAGGTGGCTGTAACGACTCATAATCTTCGAGTTCTGTAAAATGATAAAAAGCTGCCACGACATAAGGTTCCTTGTCCTTCGGTTCATTCACATCAACTGTCTGATTAATCTGATTAACTTGTGCTTGGAGACGATTTATTTGTTTGATTCTTGTCATTTATCCAGAATTTTGCCAGAGGTTTAATGTAAGGCGATCGCTTGTTTGGTGATTTCAATTATAGTGCTTTGCGTTTTTTTGACATAAAATTTTATTTGCAATATCTATAAAGTTCGTGATATCGTATTTTTGATTCAATTAATGACATTGAAAGTTAGCAATCGCGCAGCATTACAGGTATGTACTCAGGTATATGTGTGGTAATGCGATCGGGGGGATGGGCGCTCTAACTTTTGGGTTGTTGAGTTGGGAAACAAAATTTAAACAATTTGTATTAAGCGGGAAAATATCATGTCTGACAGTCAGGGGCTGGGCTTAGGTTTTGCTGTGGGTGATGCTTCGATTTTTGGGATAGGTCAACTTGCGGATGTCTTCGGTATTGTGAAGGCAAAGTTGCAGCAGGTGGCGAGTAATGATGGTTTGTTTGCTGCGGTTTTTGGTGATAAGGCGAATACAGATGAGGTTCAGTCTGTGAGAGGTCAATGGGCGATCGGTGATTTTAGCCAATTACCATCTGTACAAGTTATTTCTGCTGCCGACATGAATGGTGCAGATGGCGCGTATGCCAGTTCTACGCAAAAAATTTATCTTTCGGATGCTGCTTTTGGTATGGGGGCGGCGGTTACTTTGATTGAGGAGATTGGTCATTTCTTGGATGCCAAGGTGGGGCAAGATACGGTTGGGGATGAAGGTGAGCGATTTGCCAGTTCGGTGTTTGAGTTACAGCTTAGTGCTGATCAATTGAGCCGTATCAATAATGAGGATGATCGCGGGTTTGTTACTGTTGATGGTGAAAGCGTAAGCGTTGAGCAAGCATTGATTAATGGTAATAATGCCAACAATACGCTGAATGGTACAAACTCGGATGATGTGATCAACGGATATAACGGCAATGACACCATATATGCTAATGGCGGTAATGATCTTGTTTATGGTGGTGGTAATGATGACAGGCTTTGGGGCGGCACTGGTAATGACAAGCTCTGGGGTGAGGATGGTGCGGATGAGTTGAGGGGTGATGATGGTAATGATGAACTCAGAGGGGGTAATCAAGATGATCGGCTCTGGGGTGGTAATCAGGATGACAGGCTCTGGGGTGAGGAGGGTAATGATCAGTTAGTTGGTGATTCTGGTAATGATGAGCTATACGGTGGTAATGGCGATGACAGAGTTTGGGGTAGTTCAGGTAATGATCGGCTCTGGGGTGAGAGGGGTAATGATCAACTGACGGGCGATGATGGTAGTGATGTTCTTAATGGCTATGGATTTGCTGATAATGAGCGAGATACTCTAATCGGTGGAACTGGTGCGGATCGCTTTGTTTTGGGTGATGCTAATTCTATCTTTTATGCCAAAAATGGCAATTCTGACGCTGCGGTAATTGCTGATTTTAATCGTGGTGAAGGTGATGTGATTGCTCTGAAGAAGTTAGCGTTTAACAATAGCAGTGGCGATCGGTCTTATGGCTATCGTTTGGTGACTGTGGGCGTGAATACGGAAGTTCGTGTGGATAATACGAATGAACTTGTGGGGATTTTGCAGAATAGAACGGGAGTTAGTTTGTTGCAAGGGTTTAGTTTTGAGGGAACGTCTGCTTTGCGGACTGGACAAGCTAATACAGATGTTGACGGAGATGGAAAATCGGATGCAATTGTAGTCAATGACAATGGTGTGACGGTAAAACGTTCTACTGGTTCAAGTTTTGCTGCTCATGAAACTTGGATTGGTAGCGCTTACTATGGATCAAGAGGAACCTACTTTGCTGATGTTGACGGTGATGGAAAAGCAGATGCAATTGTAGTCAATGACAATGGTGTGACGGTAAAACGTTCTACTGGTTCAAGTTTTGCTGCTCATGAAACTTGGATTGGTAGTGCTTACTATGGATCAAGAGGAACGTTCGTTGGCAATACTAATAATCAAGCTTCTGGTTACTATAGTGAACTTTCCTCATTAACCGATAATGATTGGGATGTTCAGAGTGGAGATGATAATCAGTTTGAACAAAACTCTATTTATGGTGGTGGAGATCAGCGTTGGAGAACCGATGATCGGATTGAACATATTTATAGCGATCTTTCAGCATCTATTTTTGGTTCTCGCCGTACCATGAATACTGGTTATGCTTTTGATAAAAGCTACAGTGATTGGCGGAAAGAAAGAAATATTCCAAATGCTTTCCACTCTGGAATTGATATTGCTGCCGAAACTGGCAAAGATGATGTTAAAGTTCTATTCCGAGGTGTTGTTGTTCAGTCCTACCATGACTACAACAGCAAGACAAAATTTGACAACGGACATTGGATGGCTATTGATGAATTAGATGCTGCTGGCAACAAAACTGGTCGTCGCTGGTGGTATGGTCATATGCAATCACCTGCCGGTGGACCCAAGAGTTGGATTGGCAAGACTATAGAAGCTGGGACTATTCTAGGAAAAGCGGGTATGGGACATTTACATCTTGCAGTTCAGAATGTTTCAGGTTCTATTGGTAATGGAACAAGTGCTAAAGATGTACAGAACAGATCAATGAGTCCTATACAAGCTTTCTGGAAAGCTAAAAATGGCATTAAAGAAGCTAAAATCTGGAACTAGTCCAGTAGGGTGCGTTAATGCAATGTAACGCTCTCAAATCTTTGTCATAATTTGTGCGTTACGCTCCGCTAACACATGCTACTAAACAAATATAACTGTTTGATTTGAGATTAGATGGTACTTGCCCTTCGAGTTTAAAACTTGAGGGGCAATTTTTTGAGGTGATTATGGAAAGTTCACCCAACACTGAGAAATTTTCAATTTGCCTTGTTACCCCGAATTAAATAGCGGACTTCTTCAAGTAAAACATTAAATCTCTGATCGCTTTCAGCCTGTCTCTCCTTTATCAATTCCATATCTCGCTGACTCTGCGCCGCCAACTGTAACAAAGCCTGAGCAGTTATCCTCAATCCATCTATTCCATCCTTAACCTCACTCACACTCTCCCGCAACTCAGTCGTACTTTCCCGTAACTCAGTCGTACTTTCTCGTAACTCAGTCACACTTGACGCTAATTCATCCAGCATCCCATCATTCCAACGTTCTACAGTCATAATACGCTCCTGCTGATTAGTTCAAACTCTATTCCCCATTCTACAACATAATTGTTTTTTGAGATTTGAGGCGATTTGCTATTTGAGTTTAAAACTTGATGGGCAATTTTTTTATTTCGTGCTAACATTAAATTGAATGCAAATTTAGTGCCGTAGCCCTATGATTAACCTCAGCCAAGACATTCAACCCCTATCCACCTTCAAACGTAATACCAATCAACTGATCACCCAGATGAAAAATACTGGGCATCCCATAGTATTAACCATCAATGGCAAAGCAGAACTAGTCATCCAAGATGCAACATCCTATCAAAAATTACTAGATACAATTGAAGAACTAGAAACCATCATAGGAATTAAACAAGGATTAGAAGACCTAGCGCAGGGTCGCACTAGACCAGTGAATCAGTTTATCGAAGAAATGCAGAAAAAACATGGAATTTCAAGTTAAACTAACCCGCTCCGCAGAGCAACAAATAGAATCAATTTATCTATGGCTAAAAGAGCGTAATCCTGAATATGCAGATCAACTTGCCTACTTACTGGCGATCGGCATTCTCCAGCCAGAACCAAAAGCGCGATCGCTAATTTTTAAAACTGGGGCAGCTTGACGACGCTTAAATTCGGCAATTTTGACTAGACGGACTACGCGATCGACGATCGCTTGATCATGTCCTGAGGCAATAATTTCCGAACTAGAAAGATGTTGATTGATCAGTTTATGTAAAATATCATCGAGGATATCGTAGGGAGGCAGAGAATCTTGATCGAGTTGATCGGGTTTGAGTTCAGCACTAGGCGGCTTGGTAATAATATTAACGGGAATAACTTCAGAAACTTCTTGTTTTATCGATAGAGGCGAATTAGTCTGATTTAACCATTCACAAATGGAAAAGACTCGCGTTTTGGGAACATCAGCGATCGCCGCCAGTCCACCATTCATATCACCATAGAGGGTGCAGTAACCGACGGACATTTCGGATTTGTTGCCAGTGGAAAGCAGTAAATGTCCAAATTTATTGGAGATCGCCATCAAGAGACTGCCACGAATTCGCGATTGGAGATTCTCTTCGGTCACATCATTGTCTTTACCTGCGAATAGCTGCGCCAAACTATTCTCAAAAGCCGCCATCATTGGCTCAATGGGAATTGTTTGCGTGGAAATCCCTAAGTTATTCGCAAGGGCGATCGCATCAGTAATAGAATGTTCGGAACTGTAGGGAGAAGGCATTAATACGCCTAACACATTCTCTTTGCCGATCGCTTCTGTAGCGATCGCGGCGACTAATGCTGAGTCAATCCCACCACTCAAACCGATCACCACTTTCTGAAAACGACATTTCCGCGCATAGTCACGCACACCGAGAACCAGTGCCGCAAAGATCTCGGCATCATCGTCTTCATATCTAACTGAAGTTTGGTTTAGGTCTAGATCGTCAAAGTTAATGATCAATAAATCTTCTTCAAAACTTTTACCCCGCGCCATCATTTTGCCATTGCGATTAAACGCCATGCTGCGTCCATCAAAAATCAAATCGTCATTTGCCCCCACTTGGTTAGCATAGAGCAGTGGCAAATTATGCACGATCGCACTATGACTGAGCATCGACTCGCGCAGCCCTTGTTTGCCGACAGCATAGGGAGAAGCCGATAAATTGACCAGCAAATCCACATCCTTTTGAACTAGCTCGGCAACGGGATCGTCAGCATAGTTACGTTTGTCCCAAAAGTTGGCATCATTCCAAATGTCTTCGCAAATGGTCACGCCCACACGCAAGCAAGCACCATCCTTCAGGTTTAGCGTGAAAACTTGTGAACCGTTGCCCACTTCAAAATAGCGATCCTCATCAAAGACATCGTAGGTGGGCAGCAATCGCTTATGAAAAATCTGTTTGACTTCGCCGCCATGCAGTAGAGCGGCACTATTGAATAATGGTTTTCCTCCCGATTGGTGCGCGTTAGGATTAACTGAAACCGTGCCTACTAGCACCGCAATTTCAGGAGGTAGTTTTTGAGCAAGATCGGCGATCGCCATTTCCATGTCGCGCACAAACTGATGCTGCATCAATAAATCGCGGGGCGGATAGCCACAGATCGATAATTCAGGGGTGAGTACTAACTGCACATTCTGATCGGCTAACTTTTCCACAGCGCATAATAGGCGATCGCTATTACCAACCAAATCGCCTATGACTGGGTTAAGTTGAGCGATCCCCAAATTTACACGACATGAATTCATGTTTAATCTATCTCAAGAAACAGGCATGGAGCCACATAACCAACAAAATAATCACTAATTGGATCGGGCTAGGGAATAATCCGTTGGTTGCCAGCCGAGACACCACCAAAATCTGATTAGTCAAGGCGGCTAGGATGACACCTGACGTAATTCCTGATAGGGAGATTAATATGGAGCGACCAAATCGATTTTCTTTACGAGTCAGCCAATAAACACTGACAATCAGTCCAAATGATAGCCAAGTGGTGGTGGCGATCGGCACAAAAAAGCTAATACCTCCAAGGGCGGCATAGATTCCCAACGAAATATAAATATCTTTTTGGGTGGGATTGTCCAATAGCTTGGATAGCCAAGATGGAGCGCGGCGTTGAGGATTGCTTTGCATAGCTGTAGGTGCTGGTGCTGCTAGACGCTCAGGATAGCGAATGCGATCTGGCACGGCGATCTTCCCTTCTTTACGGGCGCGTAAACGATCCATGAGGATGGCATCGTAGGCGGCTTCGATCGCTTCTTGCTCAGATTCATCCCCCGCGTATTCGCGCAACAGGCGATCGCGTGCATCACGCACTGCTTCAAAGGAGGCTTCGTCATTGACTCCTAGTTTATCGTAGGGAGTTGGTTCGCTCATTTTTCCAACTGGCTCATTTTTCCAACTGTAAGTGTTTGTAGATTTCGGTATAGATTCAGTAAACAGATCGTGAGAAAACTAATCCAAAAACGTTAATTAGAAAAGATTATACAACAAAGTTAATAAGTTTGTTAATAAGTTTTAACGCTATTTGTGTATAGATGTCTATAAACGTAACCTTATTGGGGCTTGATGAATTTTAAATGCCTTTCTACACGGGCTTCGATCACGATATCAGGCTGATTGGTTTGCACATATTTCTCTATTAACTTAATATCTGGCCATTCCCAAACGTAAACAGTCTTAGCAAAATATTGAGAAATATAGGGCTGTAAAGCAATAAAAAATGAATCTCTAAAAATCAACGCCTTTGGTGCATCAATACGACAATCTGTAAAAAAAGTCGCCTTCATCTGATCTTCTGGATGCTTCTCGACAATTTGTTTGTCGCATATGGGTAATGCTTTCCGTAGTTCAGGAACCATCTCTTTGAGAAAGTAGGAAATATTCAACATATTCGCAATATCCCCTGACTTGTATTCTATCAATCCAAAATCTTGCCAAGAGTAGTTAATTGGACTAAGATTTGGAGTCAGATTTGGATAAACTTTCTGGATGGTGCGGATGATTTCATGTTGGGCGATCGCTGCGCCAAAATCATTCCAATGAGTATCAGTTTTATAAAATAATTGTCCTTGTTGCTTGGCAGCGAGCAAAGTAGGTCTTAAATCTAAAACTGTTACTTCCGAATCTTTCATGTATTCTACCAGTTGATCGAGACGGGTTTGTCTACCAACTTGACGAATATGCTCAGGCATATATTCTGGATAAATAGAATATTTGTCAGGCACAACTACAAAAAGATAGGGAATGCCCTGTTGCTTCAGCCACTTATGCTTTGCTTCTAATCCGATTTTCCAGCTTCTGAGTTCTTCTGGAGTAAAGGGATCATTTCTTCGATAATCCTCAAGACTATTACCTTCCGCAGGATTAACATAAAACAACCAATCATTTAATCCAATCAGCACTTTAGGATTTGAGGAATTCTTTAAGATGATGCTGTATAAAGAATAAACCTGCGTTAACTGATCGCGTAATCCGAAATGATCATTAAAGAACGATTCAAACTGTGATGGGAATTTGAGCATAGTTTGATGCTCCCACTTCAGTTGAGGAAACTCGGCAAGTTTGCGCTTTTCTGTCGCTGATTCTTTGCGATTATGAGTTAAAACTAAAGGTAAAGACAGCCCGATTACAAAAGTCGCAATCAATAGATTGTCAAATATCCGAGATGCTTTGTTTTTATGATTTTCGGTGTGCATAGAGCGGACTGGCGAGAGATTTAAAAGCGGTAATAGATAAATGGATTATAAGTTCCTGCGGCTAAACTGGCGGCGGAAATCAGAAATAGGCTAACTAAAAGTGAATAATATCCACCATATAGAACGGGCTGAAGATGACTAAATTTTGGAGAAATAATTTTCTTTTGTAATTGGATCGCAACCCAACTTGCTATAGGAGTTGCCAGTATACTCCCTATAATTAAGTTAATTAGAGTCTTCAAATCAAAATAGAGCATGGTGAAATGCTTGACTCCATCGGCATCGGTAATCCCAATCATACTTCCTAAATATTGGATTGCTTGACTCACGGTTTCTGCTCGAAAAAATACCCATGCAATCATCACTAGCAATAATGTATATAGATGTCTTAATGGTATCCATAAGCGATCGAGATATTTGTGCCAGCCTAATCTCTCAATCACCAAATAAGCTCCATGTAAGGCTCCCCAAATTACAAAGTTCCAACTTGCGCCATGCCATAACCCACATAGTAGAAATACAATCCACAAGTTGAGATAAGTCCGCAGTGAAGAGCCACGATTGCCACCCATAGGAATATATAGGTAGTCGCGAAACCAAGTCGATAGGGAAATATGCCATCTTCGCCAAAAGTCACGCATAGATTGAGCTATGTATGGATAATTAAAATTCTCTAGAAATTCAAATCCAAACAGCCGTCCCAATCCGATCGCCATGTCGGAATATCCTGAGAAATCAAAATAGACCTGTAATGTGTAGCAAGCAATTCCCAACCAAGCCATGCCTGTAGTGACTTCATGCACTGGTACAGCAAAGATTTTATCGGCGACTTCTCCTAATGGATTTGCTAGCATCGTTTTTTTGGCTAATCCAAAAATAAATCTCTGAATTCCCGCCGAAAACTGTGGTCTGGTGACTGTCCGTGACACAATTTGCTTAGCGACATCATGATAACGGACAATTGGTCCCGCTATGAGTTGCGGAAATAGGCTAACGTATAGCCCACAATTAATGGGATTTAACTGCACATCGGTTTCTTTCCGATAGACATCGATCACATAGGACATGGCTTGAAAAGTATAAAAGGATATGCCAATCGGCAATGGGACTTGAGAATAGGCGATCGCTGGCATTGAAAAATTTTGCAGAATTACGTTGAGATTATTGACGAAAAAGTTAGCGTATTTAAAATAGAATAACAATCCTAAATTACTGATAATTGATATTAAGAGTATTTGATGTTCTTTAATGACGGTAAGCAGTTTTTGACGATGTAGATGTAATAGCACTCCCGCCATATAGTTCAGCAAAATAGAAACAACCATCAGGAAAACATAAACTGGCTCTCCCCATGCATAAAAGATCAAGCTCATGATCAATAGAAAAATATTCCTTAGATACAGCAGCTTTGAGCTAATCAGAAAATATCCTGCTAAGGCGATCGGTAAGAATAGAAATAAAAATAATGCTGAGGCGAAAATCATGGGTGAATTACGAATTATGAATTACGGGCGGGAAAGGTGTGAATTATCAATTGTAGATTATGAATTGAGATGTTTAAATCCCTTTAAATCCCTATGAGCGACATCTTTTAGACCAAAAATAGTTGTGTAGGATCGAGATAAACTTGCCAAGGTTGAGAATACTGCTCAACCATCAGCCACTTCTCCTTAAATACTTCTGCTTGCAGATGATAATCCCAATCGTGACTGGGAGGAGTATTTAGTTTGATGTACAAAGTCATACGATGTGGTGTTGCTGTCGTGCGAACTAACCAACAGGGAATTATATTTGGCAGATCATTCTTGCCTGAATTCTCTAGAAAGGTAATATGGTGAGCGCGAATTCCTACATGAGTGAGCAATTTAGCATTTGCATAGTTAAGCTGTAGCTTACATTCCCAATCTAGAGCTTCAACTAGATTAGGCGCGATCGCCTTAATTCGTGAGAAGTTTTTACAACCAGTAAGCCTTGCTGTTTCTATATTAGCAGGATTTTCGAGAACATCGGCTTTCTCGCCATAACGCATAACTTGACCATGATCTAAAATCAACAGATTTGTACAGATGCGATAGGCTTCCTCAATATTGTGAGTGACAAATAAAGTGGTTCCTGAGTACTTGCCAAGCATAGAAATTAGCTCCCGTTCCATTTGACTACGCAGATGCGTATCGAGTGCCGAAAATGGTTCATCAAGTAGGAGCAGATCAGGTTGACTAACCAACGCTCTCGCTAGAGCCACACGCTGCTGCTGACCGCCAGAAAGTTGATGGGGATAGCGATCGCCAAATCCTTGCATGTCAATACTATCTAATTGTTCAGAGACTTTATGTTTGATTTGTAAATCTGTTAATCCTTTAGGTAAACCAAAAGCAATATTTTGCGCGATCGTCAGATGGGGAAACAGCGCGTAATTTTGAAATAGAAAACCAATATGGCGATCGCGACTAGGTAAATTAATATTTTTAGCGCTATCAAATAAAATTTTCCCATTAATCATAATCCGTCCACTTGATGGAGTTTCCATTCCCGCAATACATTTAAGCAGCATACTTTTCCCCATACCCGAAGCGCCCAAAACACCAACAGATTTGTCAACACATTGCAACCTAATTTGCAAATCATACTCAAATAATTGCTTCTCAATATCAACTACCAAACCCTCCTGATAATTCGTAATTCGTAATTCGTAATTTGAAGAAAATTTTTCCTTTTTCCTTTTTCCTTTACCCCTCCCCTGTTCTCTTTTGTTTGACCAGAGATGTGCAGTAGCGATCGCCGAAAAAGACATTGACAAAATAATCCCTGTCCACAGCCAAGCTTCTTGATTTGCGCCAGCTTCTACGGCTGCATAAATGGCGAGGGGAATAGTAGTGGTTTGCTGAGGGATATTCCCTGCTAGCATCAGGGTTGCGCCAAATTCGCCTAAGCCTCTAGCAAAGGCAAGCAGCGCTCCTGCTAACACCCCAGGCAAGGCAAGAGGTAAGGCTATTTGCCAAAAGACTTGTAATTCCGAAGCACCAAGGGTTTTCGCGGCTCCGAGTAAATTTTTATCTACTTGCTCGAATGCACCTTGTGCAGTTTTGTACATAAGTGGAAAAGTGACCACTACTGCCGCGACTACGCCTGCATACCAAGTAAAAATGATATTAAAACGGAAGAGTTGTAAAAACTTTCCCATCCAGCCATATTGTCCAAATAATTGCAGTAAGAGAAAGCCGACTACGGTGGGCGGTAACACCAATGGCGCAAGGAAAATGCTATCAAGTACAGACTTCCATTTGCCGCGATATTCGAGGAGGATATAGGCTGCGGTAACTCCTAAAAAGAACGTAAAAAAGATGGCAGTAGTTGCCACTTTGAGGGATATCCAAAGTGGAGAGAAATCAAAGGGTACTGAATCCATATTTCTCAAAAATATTCTTGGCTGGTTCGCTGGATAGAAATTCTAGATAAGATTTAGCGCTCGATTGGTTGGAGCTTTTTTGGATAATGGCGATCGGATAGACAATCGGTTTATGAAGTTTAGCATCAATGACTTGGACTACTTTAACCTTAGTGGAAGTTTTCGCATCAGTTGCATAGACAATTCCTGCTTGGGCATTGCCCGACTCGACAAATTGCAAGACTTGACGCACGTTATTTCCTAAGACAAATTTTGATTGCAGAGCTTTGAATAATTCTAGTTTAGTTAAGGCTTGCTCGGCATATTCACCAACGGGAACGCTGCGTGGATCACCGATCGCAATTCGTTCGATATTAGCATTGGTTAAATCTTTTAATTCTTTAGTATCGCTTTTGTCCGCAGGAACGATGAGTACTAATCGATTGCTCAATAAATCGCGGCGGCTATCCGCAACGATTAAATCCTTTTTTTGCAATTCATCCATTTGCTTAGCGGCGGCGGAAATAAAAACATCAACGGGAGCACCATTAATAATTTGTTGTTGCAAATTGCCTGAACTTCCAAAGTTATTGCGAATAGTAACATTGGATTTTGACTTGCTATATAAAGCAGTGATTTCGTTTAGTGCTTCCTTGAGACTAGCTGCTGCTGAAACTGTTAATTGAGCATTCTCTTGTTTGACCATAGGTATACTTGCTTTAGTAGATATATTTCCCTGCTCAAGCATCGGTGATGAAAAATTGCATCCTGCGATCGCGTATAGGGTGACAAATATTAAAGAAAGAAAAGTAATAATTGTTTTCTTGGTCATCGGAACCTCTAAATGGAACATGTTAGCTCTGACAAGAGAACTATCATAATTGCAGAAGTAGATAAATTTTTCCTGTTACAGAATTAGTCGATCGCCATGCCAAAATCACTTTTTCGAGTTCAGCGATCGCCTTAATGTCGGTTAAAGTCGAATTTCGATTTCTGATGAATATGTTACTGATGCGATCGCCTGAAATTTCTAGCTCTAGAGCGATTGTCCCCGAATTAGCCGTAGAAAGAGGTTTGGCTTGGATATGACGCACTAAATCCGTAGTTATATCACTAGGTAATTCCGATTCGATTTGGATAACTTTAATATTCGTGGCGATCGCCCTATGAGAATCTGCCGAACGAGAAGTTGGTGATGGAGCGGCAATTTTTGCTGATGGAGCCGATGGCTTAGAAGATTCAGCGATCGCACCTATTTGCTCAGAATCTTTATCAGCAGCTTCAGGTTCCTCCCTTCGCCTTGGTTGGGCGGATGAATTAACCGATGTCTGATCTGACAATGTACCATCAAATATTGGTGGCTTTTGAGATGGCTTTTGAGATTGACTTTGAGGTGCAATCTGATCTAATGCTGTTTTTTGTTCAGTATTAGCACGACCTGTCATCATTGGCTCAGGGGCGATCGCCCCACTATCCAAGCGCTCACGACTCTTTGCTATTTGAGGTGAGCTTTGAGTGGGTGCTGAATTTCTCACAGCAGGATTTTCTTGAAACTCATTGGGATTAATTGACGAGGGAGTTTGTTTTGGTGACTTTAACGAGTCTGATTTATTTTCCAAACTTGCCGATGGCGCGATCGCTGATTTTTCACGAGAACTTTCGGTAACAATTTTGGGAGCAATTTCAGGAGCAGATGCGGCGGGTGTGGATGCGATTTGATAATTGGGTTGCTCACGCGAAATCAAACGAATTGTCCCAATGCTAACTCCCACAATTGCGATCGCGGCTGCCAAGATCTTCAGCCAATTCGGGGTAATACGGCGCACTTCTAATAAGACATTGGGCAGAATTACAAACTCATTGGCACAGAGTTCCAGACTTTCGTATAAATCAAATAACTGTAAGGTCGAGAGTTTGATTTTGGATAATTGGGGAACAGAGATCGCATGGTCGAGGCTAGTAAAATCATCTTGGGCAAGCCAGCGATCGCAATAGGTGGTGACGGCTTCGATTAAGTTAGTGATTTGTTGCTGATTGCCTTTAATTATTTTTTTGCTAGAGGACAATTGCAGTCGAAACCGTAAATTTTGCGCCACGATTTGTGATTGCCACTCAGACAATGGCGATCGCTCTGTCCAGACTTCTAACAGACAGGTTGGTAATTCGTAGCGGCGGCTTACTTTAGTTGACAAGGTATTTGACAAGTTGGATTAGTTTCTTAAGTTAAAAATTGTACTTCGTACAATTTTTAACTTTCACTGGCTGCGCTCGAACAGGGCGACCCAGAGGCGGCGCGATCCGATTTGAGAACTGTAAAATAAGAGATCTATTAATAATTTTAACGCTAATTTTTGGATTGTGTCAGGTTGCGCTTGATCTTCTTCCGCCATGCGTTCTTGGTAAAGCTGATTAAAGCGATCAAGGTAATCACCCAAAATTGGCTCGCGGTAAGGTGGACGCTTGAGAGCCGTACTTTTTTCTAATTGAGCAACAGCATTACGGATCGCGAATTGTTGTTGGGCGGCGAGCGTGCAACTAATTAAGGTCATCGCTCGCGCCTCATCCACATCTAGTTTTTTGCGCCCCTTGCCCTTGCGTAATGGGCTAGCTTGTCGTAATCGCCACAGAGTAATGCGATCGCTCAAGAGTTCTTCTAAGCCAAGTTTTTCGGCAACCGCCAGCATTTCATCGGAGCCAAGCCCCGTCAGGGCTTCAAGGGCAAGCAAGACTAAATCCAAATGGGCTTTAATCGCCTGCAATTGTGGCAAGTCGGGATTATCAAAGGAAGAGGCAGGTTGCATATTCATAGTTCTGCATTATTCTCCATTGGATTTAACTTGTGGCAATGGTGGCAATGGTAGAGGGCGATGCTTACTGCGTGCTTTTTCAACTAATTCTCCACTTGAGGCACTTCGCGCTCGACCTTGGACAGCCCATGCTTGCATAAAACTAATCTGTTCTCTAGCAGTGCTAGCCAATGGATAGGTTTCCTTAATCGCGGCGATAATATCGTCGGTGATCACATCTCGCTGCTCATGGAAAGCCCGATACATCCCCTCAACGATCGCCTGTTCTATTTCTGCACCGCTAAATTCCTTCGATATTTCTGCCATTTGCTCAATGTCAAAACTGCGTAACTCCATCGGGCGAAAGCGTTTAAGATGTAATAAAAATATCTCTTTACGCTCTTTAAATGTAGGCAAATTAATAAAAAACAATTCATCAAAGCGCCCTTTCCGTAATAACTCAGGCGGTAAAGCATGAATATTATTCGCGGTCGCCACCACAAATACAGGGCTAGATTTCTCTTGCATCCATGTTAATAGAGTCCCTAATACGCGCTGACTAGTTCCCGAATCGCCCATACTATTTGCAATACCGCCAAATGCCTTATCAATTTCATCGATCCAGAGAATGCAAGGAGCAAGGGCTTCGGCTAGCTGAATTGTCTGGCGGGTGCGACTTTCCGACTGACCAACCAAGCTACCAAATAAACGCCCCACATCCAATCGCAATAATGGTAATCGCCACAGATTGGCGATCGCCTTAGCACAAAGACTTTTACCAGTCCCCTGAATACCGAGCAGTAATACGCCGCGTGGATTCGGTAGCCCAAACGCCCTTGCCTCATCTGAAAAGGCTTGCTGACGCTGCATCAACCACAGCTTAAAATTATCTAAGCCGCCAATGCTATCAAGGGTTTCACTGGGAGTAAAAAATTCTAAAAACTCGGTTTGACGAATTCGCTTTTGCTTCTCAATTAAGACCCTATCAATATCTGATTCATTCAAATAATGCTTCTGTACCATCGATTTAGACAGAGTATGACAAATGCGATCGCGAGTCATGCCCATACAAGCTTTAATCAGTTGTTCAAGGCTATTGCCCCCCATGCGTAACTGTTCCGATGGAACCATTTGCTCAATAATATTCCGAATTTCCAACGTTTCAGGCAATGGGAAATAGAGAACCGAAATTTGCTCTTCCAGTTCTGTCGGCATCTCTAGTAATGGACTTAACAAAACTAAAGTCTTGCGCGAGTTGCGAAAACTCCGATAGAGATTCCTGAGTTGCCGCACCAAAATCTCATCCAGACGCTGTGAGGCTAAGCGGCGATGTAAATCCCGAAATACATAAATCGTGGCAGTTTGGCGATCGCTATTTTCGACAATTTGCAAAGCCTGTAATAAATTGTTTTTGCCCTCTTGATTATGCTCAAACCCCTTTACCATGTCGTAATAAAGGACTTGACGCGGCGGACCACATTCCTGTGCAACCTGAGCGATCGCCTTTTCGGCACGTTCTTCTTCCCACGTCACAACATAAATAATCGGACATTTGGAGCGAATCAGTAAACTAAGTTCTTCTTGAAAATTAACAGATTTCATTCTAATAACTGGCTGTGCTTTCGTTTCATGTCAACTAATTTTGAAACCAGCGATCACTTGGAGAGATGGTTCATTATGGTTCAAATTGATCTAGTTAATTATTTTTGTCCCTAAATTTCGTCTAAAGTGTATCATGTCTGGGCGTAATTGATCTTTTCAATCACGATCTCTCTTCTATTCAAAATCAAGTGGATGAAAGTTGCTTGACGATTGAGCATCTTCTTATACCTCCTTTCACCTATTTACCTACATGAGTGAAAGATGTATCTTTAAGACAAGAGTGTCAATACAATAATACGGAAACATGCAAATATCTTTAGAAAATTTACTCGAAGAACTATCAGGTATCGAAGCGATTGTCAATCCAACGCAAGTGGCGAAACTTTCGGAAGATTATGCTTATTTTAGCCCAGTTCTTTTACCTTTACTGGCTGGTAAAATTGGAGATGTCGTATTTCGACCTAGTAATGAGAGCGAAGTATTAAGAATTGCTCAAGCTAGCGTGAAATATAAAATTCCCCTCACGGTGCGGGGAAGTGGTACTGGTAACTATGGACAATGTACACCTCTGCGGGGAGGAATAATTTTAGAAACTTCACGCCTGCAAGAAATCAAATGGATTAAAGCAGGATTGGCTCGTGTGCAAGCTGGCGTAAAATTTAGTACGCTCGATAAAAAAGCTCAAGAAATGGGTTGGGAATCGCGCATGGTTCCCTCAACTTATAGAAGTGCTACGGTGGGTGGATTTATTGCTGGCGGAAGTGGTGGGATTGGCTCAGTTCTATATGGACAATTGCGCGATCGCGGAAACTTGAGAGCCGTGCGCGTAGTCACTCTCGAAGACGAACCTAGAATCATTGAATTGCGCGGTGATGATGTCCAAAAAGTTGCCCATGCCTATGGCACGAATGGAATTATTACGGAACTAGAAGTTCCCCTTGGCACTGCTTACGGATGGTCAGAATTTGTGATTGGTTTCAAAGATTTCATGACCGCCGCCAGATTTGGACAAGCCCTTGGCAATAGTGATGGAATCATCAAAAAGATGATTAGCGTTCACGCTGCACCCATTCCCAACTATTTCACAGCTTTACGCAGCGAAATTCCGACAGATTCCCATTGTGCATTAGTTCTGGTTGCAGAAAGCGATCGCGAACCATTTCTGAGTCTAGTGCAGGAGTTTCAAGGAGAAATTAGCTATGAGAAAAATGCTCAGGAAGCCAGTAAAGGTATCAGTTTAGTTGAATTTTCTTGGAATCACACCACGCTCCATGCTCGCGCAGCCGATCCTTCTCTCACCTATCTCCAAAGCCTATTTTTAAATGATCCCCAATTGGAACTTGTACAGCGAATGTATGCGTATTATGGCGATGAAGTGATGATGCATTTGGAATTTATCAAAGTAAATGGAGTGGTAATTCCTGCGGCGCTTCAAGTAGTGCGTTTTACCAATAGCGATCGCCTTAACGAGATCATCGAACATCACGAATCGCAGGGAGTATTTATCGCCAATCCCCATACTTATATTCTCGAAGATGGTGGCATGAAGACCGTAGATTATGATCAGCTAAACTTCAAGCGCATGGTCGATCCATACGGCTTAATGAATCCTGACAAAATGAAGGCTTGGCAAGGGGCTTAAGCCTCTTGCCCGTTTTAACCTTAAACTATTTGCCCTGTAACTGAGCCAAACGCGCCTTGAGAATCTCTTGCTGTTTCAGCGATTCCTCCAATTCTGCGCGAGCAGTTTCCACAACTTCAGGTGGTGCTTTTTTGACATAGCCTTCGTTGTTTAAACGTCCTTGAGCAGAAGCGATCGCACTTTCTAGTTTCTTAAGTGTGCGCTCTAATTTGGCAATCAGTTGACCAATATCCACGACACCAACCAGAGACACGATCGCCTGTACAGTCCCGACTACGCCTGCGATCGCTTCTTCCGTTGCCGATACATCTACGGAAGCCACAATTGCTAAATCTTCAACTTTGGCTAAATCGAGAATGTAGTTTTTTCCTGCTTCTAGTAACGTGCGTTCGCGATCGCTATCGGATTGTAAAATCACTTTGACTTTTACACTAGGTTTAATTTCTGCCTCAGCACGAAGATTGCGAATGGTGCGGATTGTGCCAATCAATAACTGGAACTGTTTGTCCAATTCTCTATCATTTGCAGTAAGATGCAAAGCTAAAAATTTTGTGTATGTATCTCTCATTATATCAGGATATTCTTGGATTGCCAGAACAGGATGCTCGATTGTGGGTTCACTGGTTCCATATGCAAGCAATTGCCAAATCTCCTCGGTGACATGAGGCATAAATGGATGTAACAAACGCAAAATTCCATCCAATACAAAAACAAGAGTGTGTTCAACAGCTTCACGAGATGTGGCTTTGACATTCTCCTGCAAACGTGATTTGATCATTTCTATATACCAATCACAAAAATCCCCCCAAAAGAATTCATATAAACTCTTAGTTGCCTCTCCTAAACTGTAAGAATCAAGTTGTTCACGTACTTGAAGAACTGTGTGAAAGTAACGAAACAAAATCCAGCGATCTGCCAACTCTAATTCCCTACCTGTAGGAGCTACGATTGCGCCATTTGAGCTATCTAGAAGTAGAGGATAAAACTCCGATTTAAGATTCATAATCACAAATCTTGAAGCATTCCAGAGCTTATTCGCAAAATTTCTTGCTGTCTCTACGGTTGTAGATTCATCAGTTTTGCGATTGTAATCGAGGCGAATATCTTGCCCTGCGCCCGTGACCTCTTTGACTAAGGAATAGCGTAAGGCATCTACACCATACTTGTTAATCAGTACTAAAGGATCAATGCCATTATTCTTGGATTTGGACATCTTCTGATTGTTTTCATCGCGGACTAGTCCATGAATATAGACCGTATGGAAAGGCATCTTGCCAGTAAAATAACCCGCCATCATCGTCATCCGCGCCACCCAGAAGAAGATAATGTCAAAACCTGTAACAAGAACACTAGTCGGATAGAAAGTCTCAAAATCCTGTGTTTGCTCTGGCCAGCCCAAAGTCGAGAATGGCCATAACCCCGATGAGAACCATGTATCGAGTACATCAGGATCGCGCTCCAATACCACATCTTCACCAAATTTCGCCTTTGCTTGGGTATAGGCTTCCGCCTCAGTTTTTGCCACAAAGATTGTGCCATCAGGGGCATACCATGCAGGAATCTGATGTCCCCACCAGAGTTGACGCGAAATACACCAATCCTTGAGACGAATCAACCAATCGCGATACACCTTACCCCAGCGATCGGGAACGAAAGTTGGCGAGTTCTGCTTGTCAAACTGTTCCAATGCAAAATCTGATAAGGGCTTAATTTTTACAAACCACTGAATTGATAGTAACGGTTCGACTGGAACCTTACCACGTTCCGAATAGGGAACGCTGTGGGTATAGTCCTCAATTTTTTCCATTAACCCCAGTTCTTCTAATTTCGCAAGTACATTCTTTCTTGCAACAAAGCGATCCTGTCCTTGGAATTCACCACCATTCTCATTGATCGAGCCATCTTTATTCAGAATATTAATCAATGGTAAACTATGACGTTTTCCCATCTCAAAGTCGTTGGGATCGTGAGCGGGAGTAATTTTTACACAGCCACTACCAAAGGCTTTATCGACATATTGATCGGCAATAATTGGAATCTCGCGATTCATAATTGGCAGCATAACTGTTTTCCCGATCAGATGCTTATAGCGATCGTCTTCAGGATTGACAGCCACGGCGGTATCTCCCAACATTGTCTCTGGGCGCGTAGTTGCTACCACCAAATAACCAGTTCCATCGGCTAAGGGATAACGGAAATTCCAGAGATGACCATTGACCTCTTTGCTGTCAACTTCAAGGTCGGAAACTGCGGATTGCGAGGCTGGACACCAATTGACGAGATATTCGCCACGATAAATCAAACCAGCTTCGTAGAGTTTAACAAAAGCTTCGGTGACTGAGTTAGATAAACCTTCGTCCATCGTGAAGCGTTCGCGAGTCCAGTCCGCCGATACACCTAAGCGCCGCAATTGCGAAACAATCGTACCGCCCGATTCCGCTTTCCAATGCCAAGCCCGTTCCAGAAACTTCTCACGACCAATTTCTTGATTGGTTTTCCCTTCAGCTTTGATTTGTTTGTCAAGAATAGTTTGGACTGCGATACTGGCATGATCTGTCCCTGGCAGCCAGAGGGTGTTAAATCCACGCATTCGATGGTAACGAATTAGAATATCGATTAAGACTTCTTGAAAGGCATGACCCATGTGTAAACTGCCCGTGACATTTGGGGGCGGGATCATAATACAGTAGGGTTCTTTATCGCTTTGACTTTCTGCTACAAATACACCACTTTCCTCCCAATATTTTTGCCACTTGGCTTCAGATTCGAGAGGATTATATTGTTTGGGAAGTTCGGTCGTACTCATAGCGGGTTACTTAAAAATGGTGTAAAAAATGGTGAAACTTAATTGAAGCTGATATCTTAGATTATAACGCGCCCTGCATCGATCGCATTTTCGGCAAGTTTACGCACCACAGTAGATGTTGTAATTACCGAGCTTTTGCTTATGATGGTCAGTGGATCGATGTTTTTCTGTCAGCGATTTCCCAACCATATCAGGTAAAATACAGGAGTTAATAGAGTATCTTGTATGACCGAATCTGTATACATTGAAACCAGTATGGTTAGCTACCTAACAGCTAGACCCAGCAATAATTTGATTATGATGGCAAACCAAGAGGTGACGCGAAAGTGGTGGAATACTCGGCGCAGCCAATTTACACTTTATGTTTCTCAGGTGGTTTTAGATGAAGCAGCACAGGGCGATCCAGAGATGTCAGCAAAAAGGCTTGAAGTCCTGCAAAGCCTCTTTGTACTTGAACTTACTGAGAATGTGCAAGACTTAGGTTTACAATTCTTGACGAAAAGTAGTATGCCTGCAAAAGCCTCTGATGATGCAATTCATATAGCTGCGGCAACAGTTCATGGGATGGACTATGTGTTAACTTGGAACTGTAAGCATATTGCAAATGCCCAAATCCAGAAAAAGCTTGCGGAGATAAGCATTAGCTTTGGCTATAAGTTACCGACTATTTGTACACCTTACGAACTAATGGGAGAGTAGAGTATGTGGCAAGATGAAATTTTGGAAGAAATACATCAAATTCGTGAAGAACACGCTAAATCTTTTGACTATAATTTCAAAGCGATATTTGCTGATTGGCAGAAAAAACAAGCTGCAAGTGGGAGAAAATTGGTTTCGTTACAACCTAAAATAGCCGTCTAACAATGCGTTGGAGCCGACTACTAAAAGGCGATCTGTAAAAGTTAAAGTTTGTCTGGGGCGGCTCAACTAGACCGTTATGAAGCTTAGTATCTTGGTTAGGGCAGCAGTTGAAATGGCAATTCATGAATCTCCCTTACATTTGTTTTTTACGTAAATCCTCACTTTCAAGAACTTTCTTGTGTCTTTGTGGGCGTGTCTTCTTCTTGCGCCCTTAACAACGTTTCAATCTCGTCTGCGGGTAACGGTTTGTAGAAATAATAACCTTGAACTTGATTACAACCAAATGTTCTTAATAAATCAACCTGTTCCTTTGTTTCTGCACCTTCGGCAATGACGACTAATTTCAGGCTATGGGATAAGTTAATCAGAGAAGTAACGATCGCTTGATCTTGTTCGTTATGGGCAATGTATTCGATAAAGGCGCGATCAATTTTGAGCGTGTCTACGGGTAAATTTTTAAGATAACTGAGTGATGAATAGCCTGTGCCAAAATCATCAATGGATAACTTGATCCCCATCGCTCGAAATTGATGGAGAATCTTGATTTTTTCCTGCACATTATCCATCATAATTCCCTCGGTAATTTCTAGCTCTAAAAAATGGGGGTCAAAATTTGTTTCTTCTAAGATTTGTTTTAAAGAAGCCAGAAAATCTTTTTGCTGTAGTTGCTTGATGGAAAGATTTACACCAATTTGAATCGGGGATAAACCCATATTTTGCCAAGCGATCGCTTGTAAGCAGCTATGCTTTAATACCCAACTGCCCATCGCAATAATTAAGCCTGTTTCTTCGGCGAGAGGAATAAATTTGGCGGGAGAAATCGAGCCTAAAGTAACGTGTTTCCAGCGCAATAAAACTTCTAAACCAACAATTTTATTAGTAATTAGATCGACTTGAGGTTGGTAGTATGTTTCTAGTTCCTCATTCTCTAATGCTCTTCGCAAATTGTTTTCCATAATTAACTTCTGAAAACTCTGCTCTTGCATATTCGGAATATAAAACTGGAATATATTTTGTCCGTTCGCTTTAGCTCGATACATCGCCATGTCAGCATTGCGAATCAATTCCTCCACATCGGTATTATGATCTGGATAAATACTGACACCGATACAGGTCGTGATATGTAGCTCATGACCACCACAGGAAAAAGGTAAAGTTAAGGTTTGGATAATACTTTCCGCAACTTGGACAACTGCATCCGTAGATTCAATTTTCTTGGTGACGATCGCAAATTCATCGGAACCCCAACGCACTAATAAATCACCTTTTTTGATTAAGGTTTTGAGGCGAGCGCTAACAGCCTTAAGCAGTAAGTCCCCAATTCCGTGACCGAGAGAATCATTAATTAACTTGAACCGATCAATGTCGAGGAATAAAATCGCAAATCTTTGTTGTTTATCCTGTGGTTTTTCCGTGATTTCAAATAAATGATCATGCAAATACTTACGGTTAGGTAAATCTGTAAGATTATCAAAATGAATTTGATAGGAAATAATTTCTTCCGACTTTTTTTGTTTGGTGATATCGAAAATATGCACGCGCACTACATCATTCCAAGCCTTGAAATGAATAACTTCTTCAAATACTTTGTCATTAATTCGTACTTCGCGGATAAAGAAATCGTTGTTGAGAGTAATGAAAGGACTTAATTGATTTAACAACTCTTGTAACAAAGGATGATTTAGACGCAAAGTATCGAGATCGGAAAATAACTGTCGCGCCACAGGATTGAGATATAGAATTTTCCCCGCTAGACTAAGATCTATTACTGGCTGCGGGTTAAGCTGGGGAGAGGCGCTAAACTGCTCGACCATTCCCCGCATATTAACCGATAAATCTTGTTTGGTAATTAACTGTAACTTGGAAGAATGAATAGAGTGAACTTCACTGATTCCCTGAGCGCTGGCAATGACATTCTTTCCATCATAAAGATTGCTTTTGAGTTTATCCTCTAGCTTGCTTTTGATCTTCTCTTTGTTAGCATTAGCGATCGCGCTGATTACCTGATACACCACTCGCGTATCTTTACTAAATAGAACTTCATCCCCTTGACAAAGTATATGGGAGAGCCGTCTTTTGCCATTAATTAAAATGCCATTGGTACTTCTCGTGCCGTTTAGATTTCCATCAATGATCCGAAAAAAATAAGATGAGTTTTGAGGGCTAGCGATCGTTAATAGCATCGCATGTTGGCGCGATACAAGATTAGAGCGAAGCACGATCGAGTTTTCTACCCCCCGCCCTAACGAATAGGTCATGTTGTGCAGTAGGAAATTACGAAAGCCTTTGGGATCTTCAACCGTAAGGACGTGATGAAGCGGCTCTTTAGTGTCTGGAGTGGATGAATCTTCTAGGCTCACCTGTATAGCTTCCTTTTACAACGATCTGTAATCTAATCTAATTATCACGGCTTGGGGTTGGGCATAGACAAGGCGAAAACACAAAACAAAAGCATGAATTTTGTAGTTTTAAAGTTGTCTTGGACAAATTCAAAATTGCGGTGTTTAATGCGATATTTAATATTTATTTCGCTTTTGCGGCTGTTGATTTGACCGTTTTAATTTAATCATGCAAATATGGTTACACATTGCTTCTATAGATACCTTATCTTAAGTTTCTGCGATGTGGCAATACTCTATCTGGTAATACTTTCACCTTAGCTGAAATCTCCTCATGGCTGAGCCAATTTTTGGGAATACGCCCAATACATTGTCAATAGTTCAACAAACATTTAAAAAGGTTTGGGGATATGATCACTTGCGCGAATCTCAGAGGGAAATTGTTACGACTTTACTCCAAGGACGAGATAGCCTTGCGATTATGGCTACGGGCGGAGGCAAATCAATTTGTTTTCAGTTGCCTGCCATTCTCAAAGATGGTTTGACCTTAGTGATTTCGCCTTTATTAGCTCTGATGGAAGATCAAGTTAGGGATTTAAAAGCTCGCAATTTACCCGCCGCTTGTTTGCATAGCAATTTATCGCAAATACAACGCCGTGAAGTATTACGCAATCTCGCCAATATTCGTCTGCTATACATTTCTCCAGAAACACTTTTAAGCCCACCTGTCTGGTCACAACTCAGCGATCGCCGTTTGAAAATAACAGGATTAATGCTCGATGAAGCCCATTGTCTGGTGCAGTGGGGAGATTCATTTCGTCCTAGCTATCGCCGTTTAGGAGCAGTACGAAAGGCACTGATGCAAAACAAGCCTGATGATCATCCTAGAATTGCGATCGCGGCATTTACAGCTACGGCAGATTTAGAGGCAACCGCCGAATTACAAGCTTGTTTACATCTCGAAAATCCGAGCATTGTGAGGACTAGTCCCTATCGCCCGCATTTAAGTCTCAAAGTGGAAATTGCTTGGACACCCGCAGGGCGCAAATCTCGCACCCTCAAATTTATTCGCGATCGCAAAGGGCAGTCAGGTTTAATCTATGTGCGAAGTCGCCGTGATGCAGAAATGTTAGCCACTTGGCTGCAAGAGAATTCCTTTGCAACTGCGGCGTACCATGCAGGTTTACCGCCTCAAGAGCGCAATCACATAGAGAAACAATGGCTCACAAATCAATATCCATTTGTAATTTGCACTTCAGCGTTTGGCTTGGGAATTAACAAACCCGACACCCGTTGGGTCTTGCATTTTCATCCGCCTTTGACTCTTTCGGAATATATTCAAGAAATTGGACGGGCGGGACGCGATGATCAACCTGCGGAAGCTTTGATGTTAGTTAGTGAACCAACAGGTTTGCTGGACAATAGCGATCGCCAGAGAGTCGATTTTTTCTTGCACCAGCAGCAAAAACTGCAACAGCAAGCCCTGTCAATCTTGCCGAAATTACCGCGCAAAGGTAGTTTTGCCGAAGCGACCAAGTTACATCCTGATGCCGCGATCGCGTTGGGATTGTTACATCGCGCAGGTAATTTAATTTGGCATGATCCCTTTGAATATGAAATTTTAGATCGAAATCCCAAGATTAAACTTGACGGGGATCAACGTGCGATCGCGCAAATGCAAGCTTATATCAAGGTAAGGGGCGATCGTTGGGCTTTTTTACTAAATGCTTTTGGTTTTGAATAGTAACATCTCATTTATGGTCTAACTCCCTGCTAAGATTTAAGTATTGACTTAATTTTTCTTAACAACAGGGAAATATACGTGTCGTCTACGACTATTCATCGGATTAATCTCGAAAACCCGCTTACCGATACATCTTCGACATCTCAAACTGAGCTTCCGTTTACTTTTCAAGATGTAAAAGCCGCAATCCCTGCGGAATGTTTTGCTCCTAATGTATGGCGATCGCTCGCCTATTTTTTTGCCGATACCGCGATTATTGTCGGACTATATGCCGCCGCCGTTTATATCGATGCATGGTGGTTTTATCCGATTTTCTGGTTTGCCACAGGCACGATGTTTTGGGCTTTCTTTGTGGTTGGACATGACTGCGGACATGGTTCATTCTCGCGTAGCAAATTACTAAATAACGTGGTTGGACATCTCACCCATATTCCGATCCTTGTGCCGTATCACGGTTGGCGGATCAGTCATCGCACCCATCACCAAAATACTGGCAATATTGATACCGATGAAAGTTGGTATCCCGTTACTGAAACTCAGTACAAAGAAATGGATTGGATTGGTAAATTCATTCGTTTTGATGCCCTATTGTTCGCTTATCCTCTATATTTGTTTAAGCGATCGCCTGCGCGGACGACAGCATCACATTTCGTCCCCAATAACGATTTGTTTCGCGAATCAGAAACCGCCGATATCATTACTAGCACCACACTTTGGATCGCGATGGTAGGATTCTTAACTTGGTTAGGCTTCACCTACGGGTTCCTATTCCTATTCAAGTTTTATATTGTTCCTTACCTTATTTTTGTGGTATGGCTCGATCTTGTCACCTATCTCCATCATACCGAAGCCGATATCCCTTGGTATCGCGGCAAAGATTGGTATTTTCTCAAGGGTGCGCTTTCGACTATTGATCGTGACTACGGTATTTTTAATGATATTCATCACAATATCGGTACTCATGTCGCCCATCACATCTTCATCGGCATTCCCCACTATCACCTAAAAACCGCCACGGAAGCAATCAAACCCGTTTTAGGCAAATATTATCGGGTTTCCAATGTCCCGATTTGGAAATCTTTCTTTACCTCTCAAAAAGACTGTATTTTCGTTCCAGACTCAGGTTCTGGCGTATATTATCAGGTTCCCGCAGCCAAATAGAAACTCAAAAAACTCAAAAAATCGCTCACGAAAAATCGTCCACATAGTGGGCGATTTTTCTTTTGTTGGGATACTTCACATTTTTGGGAATAATCCCTATAATATGTATAGGGCGCTGTAGGTATGATTACTGTCTTACCTGTAAGAAAACATTTAAGAATTACTTTCTAAGGGTAAAAACTCAAAGAGATCTCCCACAAACCCTAATCGGTTATCGAAATCTATAAAAATGTCCTAAAAAAATGTCCTTATTAGAGGCAATCTAAATACTATGTCTACCGAAACTATTACTCGTCCCACAACTATACGCAAAATTGCACCAAGATATCGAGTTCTATTACATAACGATGATTTTAACTCTATGGAATATGTTGTTCAAACCCTAATGGAGGTAGTTGGACTTACTCAACCTCAATCCGTAGATATCATGATGGCAGCACATGCCGATGGATGTGCGCTAGTAATTACTTGTGTCCAAGAACATGCTGAGTTTTATTGTGAAGGACTGCAAAGTAAAGGTTTAAGTAGCACGATTGAGCCAGAAGACTAAATTCAAAAAGAATGATTAAGGCTGCGCGAAGCGCAGCCTTAATCATTTGGACTTAAGAGCTTTTACTATGGATATTGATCACCATCCGAATCTGCAATTAAGCAATTCAGAACTATCTGAAGAAAAGTGTCAAACCTTGATTGCAAACCTCTCAGGAATTGTCTATCGTTGTGCTGGCGATCGCACTATGAAATTTCTAGGGGGAGCTGTTCTCGAACTAACTGGGTTTCAGTCGAAAGAATTTATCAACAATCAGAACCGTAGTTGGACAAGCATTATCTATTCCGAAGACCGCGAAATGGTGGATCGGGTTGTTACTGAAAGCTTGATTTGTAGACAGCCCTATAGTTTGGAATATCGGATTGTTGATGCTCAAGGAGTCATTCATTGGTTTTGTGACAAAGGGCGCGGTGTATTTACTGAAGATAATCAGTTACTCTGGCTAGATGGTGCGATTTTTGATATTAGCGATCGCAAGCAGTTTGAAATAGAACTTTTAGAGCGGGTACATTTATCGATCCTCTTAGCTGAAATCGGTTCTGCTTCTATTTACACTGGCACTTTAGAAGAATTAATTCAAACTTCTGTCGAATCTCTATGGCGACATTTGTCTATAAATTTTGCTCATATTTGGACAATTAATACTTTGGGGAATGGGCTGGATTCCCAAGCTTCGGCAGGACAATTTAATAGTGCCGATAGCGATCGCCTGCGTAATTTGATTGGGAAAGAGAAAATTCTATTTATAGCCCAAGGAATGTTTCAATCCCTTGTAACTGATCAAA
Source organism: Pseudanabaena sp. (assembly GCA_044355035.1). Lineage (GTDB taxonomy): Bacteria > Cyanobacteriota > Cyanobacteriia > Pseudanabaenales > Pseudanabaenaceae > Pseudanabaena. The sequence goes on from JBIKYX010000008.1 coordinate 46,288, forward strand.
TTCTAGCAAGTTTAACGCGATCTGAGCAATTGTGGTTAGAAAGCAAGGGGATTATGGCTATTGAAGGATATCCTTTGATGGTCAAAGAGCGCGTAATTGGCGTAATGTTCTTAGCTTCTCAGACTCATTTAGATACTGATATTCGTCTAATAGATAATATATGTAATGCGATCGCCCTCGCGATCGACCGTAAACAATCAGAAGAAAAACTTAAACAATCAACCAAAATGGCTGAGTCGGCAAACAAAGCTAGAAGCTTGTTTTTGGCAAATATGAGTCACGAACTTCGCACTCCTCTCAACTCGATTCTGGGATTTACCCAATTGATATTGCGAGATATCACACCTGAAAATAGTCATCATTCCTATCTCAAAATCATCCATAACAGTGGTGAACATTTATTAGGACTGATTAATGATGTTTTAGATATGAGCAAAATAGAATCGGGGCGAATTTCTCTCAATCACAATGATTTTGATCTTTATCAATTTCTCGACGATCTCGAAAAAATGTTTTACCTAAAAGCTAATACGCAAGCTTTGCAATTAAACTTTAAGCGATCGCCTCAAGTCCCGCAGTGGATTAATACCGATGAACCAAAATTGCGCCAAATTTTAATCAATTTGTTAAGTAATGCGATTAAATTTACAAATCGCGGCGCAGTGACTTTAGCTGTAGAAGTAAATAACTTACAAATAGATAACTTGCAAATAGATAACTTGCAAATAACAACAGCAAATCAAATCAATCTAATATTTGTGGTACAAGATACTGGCGAAGGGATACCAGATAATGAATTGGAAAGAATTTTTGAACCATTTGAGCAAACGGATCTCGGTCGAAAAGCTTCAGAAGGAACTGGTTTAGGTTTATCAATCAGTTCTAAATTCGCCCAATTAATGGGAGGAAAAATTACAGTTAGCAGTATTCTCGGTGAAGGAAGTATTTTTGAAGTTAATCTTCCTGTAATTAAGCCGATAAAGTCACCTGTAAGTAGACCAGATCAAATATTTAGCAACTCATTTAGCGAGTTACAAAACAATCAAATTATCGGCTTAGCCCCCAATCAGCCAGAATTTCGGATTCTTGTTGTAGAAGATCGGTGGGAAAGTCGGCATTTACTCGTCAAGTTATTGGAGTCTGTCGGTTTTCAAATTAGGGAAGCGGAAAATGGAGCGGAGGCGATCTCGATTTGGCAAGAATGGCAGCCCCATTTAATTTGGATGGATATACGAATGCCTGTAATGGATGGATATGAAACAACTCGCCAAATCAAAACAACTTTAAATGGACAGGGTACAGTAATTATCGCCTTGACCGCTAGTGCATTAGAAGAAGAGAAGACGCTCATTCTATCCGCAGGTTGTGACGATTTTGTGCGGAAGCCGTTCCGCGAGTCTCTTATATTTGATAAATTGGCAGACTATCTGGGGGTTATTTATCTATATGAATCTAAAATTTACAATTATGATGATATTAATCAGAAACCTATCGATTTAAATATATTGGAAAGCAATCTTCAGGTATCTTTACCAGAAAGACCGCATTCTTGGACGGCTAAACTACATCAGGCTGCCATGTTGGCAGACAATGACCTCATCCTTGAGCTTATTAAAGATATTCCAGCCAGTAATATTGTTTTATCTCAGTCATTAATCAGTCTTATGGACAACTTTTGCTACAATCAAATCATGAATATTACCAAGCAAGCTCTTGAAAAAGACAGAAACCTTAATGAGTAATAGCTAACTAATGACTAGAGAACGAAATGGTGACATATTAATAGTTGATGATATGCCCAATAATTTGCGGTTTTTATCAACAACTTTGACAGAGCAAGGCTATAAGGTACGCAGTGTCACCGATGGTTTGATGGCGTTAACAGTGGCTCAGGCGGCGAAACCTGACCTCATCTTGTTGGATATTATGATGCCCAACCTTGATGGCTATGAAGTTTGTCAGCGATTGAAAGCCAATGAACAAACTCGTGATATTCCTGTAATTTTCTTAAGTGCCTTGGATGAGGTAATTGATAAGGTGAAAGCCTTTAGCGTTGGTGGCGTGGACTATATTACCAAACCATTTCAATTAGATGAAGTTTTAGCGCGTATTCAAACCCACTTAAGTTTAAGGGCTGCTCAGCAAGAAATTCGGCAACTAAATGCCGAACTCGAACAGCGTGTGCGTCAACGCACTGCTCAGTTAGAACAAGAAATTTCTGAGCGTTTACAAGCTCAAGAACGCCTACTACATTTAGCCCTATACGATGTCTTGACTGGTTTACCAAATCGCTCTTGGTTTATGAAACGATTGGAGCAGCTACTTCCACAAATTAATCAGCAATCCAGTTATCAATTTGCAGTGCTGTTTTTAGATTGCGATCGCTTTCAAGCGGTTAATGATTCTCTAGGGCATTTAGTAGGTGATCAGTTATTAGTTTCGATCGCCCGCCGAATTGAATTATGTTTACGTCCTGGGACAACGCTTTGTCGCCTTGGTGGAGATGAGTTTGCCATCTTACTACAGGATCTTGAACATACCTCGGAAGCAATTAATATAGCTCATGATATAAATTTGGAATTATCTTTACCTTTTCACATTTCTTCCTACCAAATATTTACAAATGTTAGTATTGGCATCGTGATGGGGAACAGTCTCTACAAGCAGCCTGAACATATTTTGCGAGATGCTGACACTGCCATGTATCAGGCTAAAGCCAATGGCAAGGCTTGTTATCAAATATTTGAGCCGCGAATGCATTGCCGCGCTCTGGATAACTTTCAGTTAGAGTCCGATCTCCGACAAGCTCTAGCTCGTCAAGAATTTGAAGCTTTTTATCAGCCAATTGTGAATTTAATCACCAATCAAATTGTCTCATTTGAAGCATTGGCACGTTGGAATAGAAAAGATCAGGGGGTTGTGTTTCCTAATAAGTTTATTTTGATTGCGGAAGAAACGGGGATTGTCATTCTGATCGATCTATTTATTTTGCGCCAAGCTTGTCACCAGTTGCGTCAATGGCTGGACGAAGGATTGGTAAGCAAATCTTTCACTATCAGTGTAAATCTATCCGTCAAACATTTCATGAGTTTCAATTTGCTGGAGCAGATTGATCTAATTCTTCAGGAGACAGGAATTGATGGAAATTTCTTAAGATTAGAAATTACAGAAAGTGACATTATGGAGAATGCTGAGTTTGCAGTGAAGATTATTGAACAATTGCAATACCGATATATTCAGCTAAGTATTGATGATTTTGGTACAGGCTATTCTTCTTTAAGTTATCTACATCGCCTGCCCATTGATCAATTAAAGATAGATCGGTCTTTTATTACGCGAATTGGCAATAATGGAGAAAATACAGAGATTATTCGGGCAATATTGGCTGTGGCTAAAAGTTTAGATATATCAGCGATCGCTGAGGGAGTGGAAACACAGGAGCAGTTGGAACAGCTAAAGCACTTAGGTTGCGAACTTTACCAAGGATATTTATTTTCTAGACCTGTTAATGCAGAAGCTGCTAAAGATCTATTGATCGCAAACTCTTAATTGGGGTTTAGCTAAAAAACAGAGCCGAAAAACGTAGAGACAATTCATGAATTGCCCCTACGTTTGCTTCTTTTAGAAACCATTTAAGAATTACTTTCTACGGTCAAAAACTCTAAGAGATCCCCCTCAATCCCCCTTAAAAAGGGGGAAGAAGATAATTTAATTGGTTCTCCCCCCTTTCGTAAGGGGGGCTGGGGGGGGATCTATACAATTCTTAAATGATTTCTTGATTATGTTCCTTCAGTCCAAGAATTGAGGTAGTGAACTTGCTCAGGAGTAAGGGTATCAATCGTGATTCCCATTGCTTGCAATTTCAAACGCGCAATTTCTTGATCGATCGCTTTAGGAATTGGCACAACACCTGCGGGTAAATTACCCTTGTTCTTAACTAGAAATTCACAGGCAAGAGCTTGGTTAGCAAAGCTCATATCCATGACACTAGCAGGATGTCCTTCCGCCGCAGCAAGGTTAACTAGACGACCTTCACCGATAACGATGATCGATTTGCCAGTCTTGAGTTGATACTCTTGAGTGAAGTTACGGACAAAGCTAGAAGAATCACTAAGATCGTTAAGGGAAACAAGGTCAATTTCTAGATCGAAGTGACCAGAGTTAGCGACGATCGCGCCATCTTTCATGGTTTCAAAATGTTCACGACGAATGACATGCTTGTTACCTGTTACCGTGATGAAGATATCGCCGATTTTAGCAGCTTCATCCATAGTCATGACTCGGAATCCATCCATAGCCGCTTCAATTGCCGCCACAGGATTAATTTCGGTAACGACTACATTTGCGCCCATACCGCGTGCGCGAAGAGCAACGCCCTTACCACACCAGCCATAGCCAGCGACCACAATTACTTTGCCAGCCAAGAGAATATTGGTAGCGCGGATGATGCCATCAAGGGTGGATTGACCAGTACCGTAGCGATTATCAAAGAAATGCTTGGTTTCTGCGTCATTAACAGCGATCGCAGGGAAAGTCAGTTTGCCGTCACGGAACATGGCATTAAGGCGCACTAGTCCTGTGGTGGTTTCTTCCGTAGTACCGATAATCTCAGGGATTTGATCGGCGTGATGTAGTACTAAAGTTGTAGTTACGTCACTACCGTCATCAACAATGATATGGGGACGATGAGCAAGAGCCATTTCAACGTGGCGATGATAGGTAGCGTTGTCTTCGCCTTTGATCGCAAATACCGAAATCCCGTAATCAGCAACCAATGATGCAGCAACGTCATCTTGAGTCGAAAGTGGATTGCTCGCAATCAAAACTGCATCGGCTCCAGCCGCTTTGAGGGCGATCGCCAAGTTGGCGGTTTCGGTAGTAACGTGGCAGCAAGCCGCAATCCGAATACCAGCAAGGGGCTTTTCAGTAGCGAAGCGATCGCCGATCTGACGCAATACGGGCATTTCACGACTAGCCCATTCAATACGTTGTTTGCCTAGAGGTGCAAGGGAAATGTCCTTAATCTCGTATTTAAGAGTCACGGTTTCGGGCGCAATGGTAATGGTCATGTATAAGTTGAATTTTTTACAAAATTTAACTTGATTATATATCAAATCCCGTAATTGTTGTTGAGATAATCTCTTCCCAGCAAATAAGCCTACACTTTAAAGCATGGCAAAGACTCTATGGGCTAAATTTCTTCTAACACTTTAAATCGCACATGATTGAGCGCAAGCTCGCCAATCGAATAGGGTTGGGGTTGAATCGTTTCAAAAAAGATGCCCTTGCCAATTTCCACATGATACCAAGGCAGTCCCATAAACCATCGAGTCGGATAGGGACGATAGCCAGTATCATCGGGATTAGATTCCATTGGTAGCCAACCGATGCTAGGAATATAGAACTCAATCCAAACATGGTTGTAGTATTGATGGAGAGGGATATTCATCATCAGTTCGCCATCATGGGGACATTTATATCTTCCAACCGTACGACAAGCAATGCCATTTAATCGCGTAAGCGCCAGCAATAAACCAACATACTCTCCACAAGAGCCTGTACCTCTGCTTAAGACTTCTTCTGGAGCGGCAATGTAAGGTGTGACACGGTACTCCAGTTTGTCGTAGACATAATCCCGAATGCGGAGCATCTTCCGTAGAATATTGGTTTCATTGCCAACTGCGTCCCTTGCTGCGGATTGGATCATGGGATTGTCCATACTCAGACCATCATCATCAATTAAATAAAGCTTTTGCATTTCAGGAGATAAATCGGGAACAAATTCCACTTCACTATCCTTTAGTTCATATTTAATCCCATGCATTTCTAGGGTGGCTTTCCAACCAAACATTCGCGCTTCTTCTGGTTTGAGATTACCAAGTTTAAACGCCGCGACACGCTGACCATCGACAATTTCTTCTTCAAAGGGAATTCCGATTGGCTCGATCGCTAATAATTTTTGGCGATAGTTGTCTGTGGGATAGGCGACTCGCCATGTGAGGTTATAGACAGAAGTTGGCTCTTCGGCAGAAAGCTCTTCTAGATAGATCATTTCCACTTTGTAGCCAGTGGTGAGCGTATAGTTTAACTTGCCATCTTGATATTGATCGAACTTGAGGCGATGGATAAAAGTTTTTTCCCGCGCAGCCACTGAGAATGGCTCATCTAAATCATTAGGATTGTCGCGAATGTAGTTCTCATCCCCTGAATAAACCACATATAAATCATTTCCTAAAAATCCTAAACCCAACGGATTAGGAAATGGAGTCAATCCACGATGTAAAACTTCACCAGTTTTGGCATTGAGTCGATACACGGTTTCTTCAGTGCGATCGCTGACCCACAATTCTTCACCCACTAATGTCAGCGCCTCAAACCCTGCCCCAGGCGCATCCATAATTCGTAGTAAAGTGCGTGTGGCGCGTCCAAACACAAAAATTTTGCCAACTTCTTTAGAACTTACATACACCCCACCCTCGGATACGGCGATGCCATCGATTTTATTGGGTAGCTCCATAAATGGCTGAAGATCATAATCAACCATGTTGGAGTAATAAATGCCATTGTCCTTAGTAATCCAAAGTGTCTCACCCGCGATCGCTAAACCCGTTGCATCGCGAAACTGCGCTGCGGTGTAGTTATTAAGTACCGTTGCACCTTCAGAAAGGGGATCAATTTTCAGCAAATGTCCTTGATAGGCATCTACGCAAAGGGCGTAGGGCTTGCCTTGATTTGCACCAGTATTTGTATCATCGGTACTTGCATCAGTTTGCCACACTAAACCGTGAAGGTTATAAGCGCCAATGGGATAAATCGTGCTTGGTAAGCTAGGCATAGGTTATTAGGCGGGTGATTTGACTTGTAATTTGGAGAGATTTTGATTTTCTGTAAATCTTGATCTCACTTCAAAAGCAACATTACTTCCGTAGCGAAGGTAACAGTAGTTAGAATTGCACGCTTGGTGTGTAATTACCAAATATAAAATCCAAAGAAGCTGATTTGTCCGTAAAGCAGGCGAATCAGCTTCTTTTTGGTCGGGGTTTTATTAAGCTGAGGACTTATTAAATCGCCGATCCCTTAGCGGTAGTGATACTTAATTCAGGGCAAGGTACTATCTTGCTGTTTGACCAATCTGTAAATGTAGTTTCATTAAAGTAATGGCGCGGTGTTTGCAGCATCAATTTCCATACTTTGTCAGCATCCATCAGATTAAATCGGTCAGGATAGTGTGTTAACAATAATTCTTGCACCATCGGATAGTAATTGGGATTCATACTTGGGAAAATATGATGCTCCGTGTGATAAGAAAAGTTAATATGCAGCAGGTCAAATATTTTCGGTACACGAATCGAAAGACTATTGATTAAGGTATCATTTACCGATGTCATCCGACATAGCATATGGTTTGTGTAAATATAAAACATCAAACCCGCATGTCCAATCCAAATTGGAAGAAAGTAAGCAAGTAAAAGCTTGACAGGAGAAAACTGTAAGCTTAATAAAATAGCTATATGTAAACTAATTATCGTTATAAGTTCCCCTACAATTTTCCATCTTTCTTTCTCACTAATGCTAAATGCAAATACTGGATACTGTGCATTTTTATTATTGAAAAATAGAACCGATGTAAGATTACGAAATACATGTACACCCCAAGCATGACCCATCCCAATTGTTAATAAAAATGGGTTCACTTCTGATGATGGTACGAAAATATTTTGAATCCACTTTCCCCAATTATTTGGTTGTGAATATAGATAGTTGCGATCAGGATCTTGTTCAGAATTAGTTTTATTGTGATGCTCGCGATTATGAACAGATTTCCATAATGTCGGTGGCATCCATAGCATTGTAAATCCTAATAAGCTTACTAATTGACGCAACCGAGGATTACTAATAGCAGAGCTGTGCAATAGATCATGTGTGCTGAATAGCAAGACAATAATACTATTTGCCATAGTGACCGAGATCGGTAAGTATAGCCAAAGATAATAGGGATTCCAACGATCTAAATACGATGCGATCGCCCACCCCACAATTAAGATCAAGATATTAATCAATAAGATCCAGACTATATTAATATTTGGCACAAAGGCTTCAGCAGGAAGTAATGGGCGCAATTTTTTGGCATAGTCCGCCTGTGTTATCAAAATTTTTTGATCAACAATGTTCATAATGTAACTATCTAAACGGCTTAGGGTGTGAAAATTTCCCCTCACTAGACATACCATGTCAAGGTTATTTGGCGATCGCCAAATAAAAAAGCCGTCACCAGTTGGCAACGGCTTTTTTGTTAATCAAACTACCAGCTAGATTTAACGACACCTGGCAATAAGCCTTGGTGCGCCATCTCACGCAAAACGTTGCGGCACAAACCAAAATCTTTGTAATAGCCACGAGGACGACCCGTCATCCAGCAACGGTTGCGGTGGCGAGTGGGGTTAGCGTTACGAGGAATTTGTTGAATTTCGCGATGTACTGCGACTTTTTGTTGTTGTGTCAGTTCAGGACTGGCAAACTTTTCTTTAAGAGCTTCAAGTTTAGCTGCATATTTTTCAGCTAATTTAGTGCGCTTTTTTTCGCGCTCGATCATGCTTTTTTTAGCCATTTCGGTTCTATCAGGTGATGTAGAGGTAAGGTAAGTCTAAAAATTTAATACAATTCGCGACAGTTACCGATCATAACCTAAATAGATGGTTTATGGCAACCAGAAATAATTCTTGACTATTTGACCTCATCAAGCAAATTTGCTAAACGGGGATATTTAGAAACTAAACCAAAGGTTTCAGGGGAAACCACATCATAGGTAAAGTGACGCTGAGCGATGCAAAAACGATCCCATGCTGCCACTTCAATCCGAAATAGTTTGATCACCGCATCAATCAGAAATGGAGTCAGTTCAAATTGCCAACCAACTTTTAAATTTAAATGTTCACAGAACTGAGCGATCAGACTCTGGGCTGTCAAACGTTCCATTCCTAATACCAAACGGGCTGGAGATTTTGGAGCAGACTCGGCGGTGAGCAAATGCGTAATAATTTGAGCAATATCGATCGCATGGACAAAATGGAAACTGGCATCGGTTTTGAGAAATCTCGCATAGGGAACATACTTGAGAATGTCCTTGAGTCCCCTAGACAAATGCGAATAGGGCTTGTCAGCAGCACCACCAAAAACCAGAGTAGGAAATACCGTAATTAGGCGATCGCGAATAATTGAATTTTCTAAATTTTCTAGACAAGCGTGTTTTGAGGCAATGTAATCTGTACCGATCTCTCCCGCTTCAGGGATAATCTGATTATGGGAATCAAGAATACTCGCAGTTGAGAAATAAATCGCCCGTTCGCATATTGCTGGATCAAGAATGGAAAATAGCTCAATGGTTTTGTCGCGATTTACCACAAAAGCTTCTTCACCACCCCAACCTGCGGCAGTACTAACTACAAATTCCATCGTGCGGAGCAGATCGCGATGATTGCCAATATTTTGCATCGAGTCTTCGATGATATGCACATTTGGGCGATCGCTTAAATCAATTTGCCCCTGAATTGACGATTTGAGTTGTAATTTACGGCGATCGCGTACTAGCAGATATAGCTCATAATCGGTTTTTTCTAAGAGCATTTCGATCAAATAATGACCAACGCAACCACTTGCACCAGTAATAAAGACTTTTTTTGACATTAAGTTCTATTTTCTAAGCTGATTTATAAATCTAACACAATACCGCGATTTTCACATTAGTCAAGCAATACTTTTGATATGGAACAAGGGGCTTAAGCCCCTTGCCTATAAAACCTTCAATTTCATTCGCTGGGAAAAATTATGTTGGTTTTGCTGATCAATTCGCTCACATCAATATTGCGCCAAAGCACTCGATATAACTGTAATGGTTCATCTTTCCCTTTCACCTTAATCAGTTCCAACTTCTCTAATGGCAAATTAAATGGAACGATTTTTGTCTTTGTGCTTTCAGAAATAAAAATTTCCCCAGCCTTCGCTTCCGAACAAATGCGGCTCGCCACATTCATCGTATCGCCAATGTTTGTATATTGAATCAGATTTTTGGAGCCAATATTTCCCGAAGCCACCATGCCAGTATTTAGACCAATGTGAATTTGGATTTGCAAATCACGCCCTTGTTCTTTCCATTGCTCATTTAACTTACTCATCGACCATTGCATCGCGATCGCTGCATTTACGGCTCTAATCGCATCATCATCTTTTTGATAGGGCGAACCCCATACTGCTAACAGAGCATCAGCAATATATTTTTCTAAAGTACCACCAAAGGGAAAGACCGTATCTTCGACCATGACCTTAAAGTATTCATTCAGAAACTCGATCACCTTGCGGGGCTGCATCGCCGCCGTCATTTCGGTGAAGCCGCTAATATCCGAAAATAGAGCCGTCACTTCCGTTTCGATAATCCAGTTTAAGTCCCAACCTTCATCAATTTTTTGGCTGACTGCGGCGGGGAAAAATCGTTCTAGTTTAGTGCGCCGAATCACTTCTGATTGCATATTTCGATAGAGATTGGCATTCTCGATCGCGATCGCTGCTTGGTTGGCAAGACTACTCAAGAACTCTAAATCTTCTTTTTGATAAGCATGACCACGCGATAAATTATCCACATAGAGTACGCCAATCGCCTTGTCTCTCGGTTTTAAGGGCGCACACATCGCCGCTTGAATCGCCTGTTGAATAATTGATTGGGAACTATCAAAACGGCGATCGAGAGAAGCATCATCACTAATAATCGCATCACCCTGATTTAAAACAAAATTAGTGATTTTACGACTATAAAAATCTAAGTCGGCTGTAGCATTGGGATCGCTAAATTTACAAGCCTTTGGCTCTAGTTTTCCTGTTTTTTCATCGACAAGCAACAACACAGCGCGATCAACTGACATGATTTTGAGCAATAATTCTAGGATTTTTTCGGGTAAAGCTCCATAACCTTCGGGAGAGGCAAGTTCTTGACTGACCTCCAATAAAACTCGTAACTTTGCCGCCATGCGTTGCGACTCATCACTGCCCTGAATCATCAAGACTGAGCCTGTGGGTAATAGCTGCTGTTGTTGCAGCAGATCATGCATAGTCACCCGCGATCGCTCAGGCGATACACGCATCACAATTGACAAACCGCCACTGGGGCTGGTGACACCCTCAATTACATTAGCGGCAAAATTGGCTACTACAGGTCGATCTTCATCAAAAAACTGAAACACAACACTGCCAAACTGCACCAAATCTTGATTATTTAACTTTTGTTGAACTATTTTGGCTTGATTAACTAATGTGCCATTACTGCTATTCAAATCCGTAAGAAATACACCTTTTTCTGTCACCTGTATTTCAGCATGATGGCGGGAAAGGCTACGCGCATCATCTTCCACGACAATACTATTATCGAGTCCACGACCAATTGTGTTCACCCCAATTCGCAGATCACAAATGCGCTCATGGGTTTTTCCTTGGTTTTGGATGATGTATGGCATATATTTAACCCTGAATTAATCCGATGTTTGTCCGCTATTCGTCAGCTATTTATTCGTTTACGCTAATTCCACTACAGAAGTATCCACGAAAACTCATATATCATCGATAATGAAATTAACAGCATTATCACACTTTTATCCATGTCACCAACTACACTGCAAGTGCAATCTCCAATACAGGTAGATCATCAGGTAAACGATCATCAACCAAGTACTGACACGATCGCTGAGTTTAATCAATATGTAATGAGTACCTACGCTCGCTTTGCGATCGCCCTTGAGCGTGGCGAAGGCTGTCGAGTCTGGGATAGCAATGGCAAGGAATATTTAGATTTTGTCGCTGGCATTGCTACTTGTACGTTGGGACATGCCCATCCCGCAATGGTAAAAGCGGTAACAGAGCAGATCCAAACTTTACATCACGCCTCCAATTTGTTCTATTTTGCGCCACAAGGTCAATTGGCTAAATGGCTTGTCCAAAACTCCTGTGCTGACAAAGCCTTTTTCTGCAACTCAGGTGCAGAGGCTAATGAGGGTGCAATCAAGCTAGCTCGTAAGTATGCCCACACGAAACTTGGCATCGAAGATCCTCTAATTTTAACTGCCAATGCTAGTTTTCATGGTCGTACCCTTGCGACTGTAACCGCCACAGGGCAACCTAAATATCACAAAAATTTTGCTCCATTGGTACAGGGTTTTGATTATATTCCCTACAATGACATCGCCGCTCTCGAACTTGCCGTAACAAAATATGCAGGTCGGCTTTGTGCAATCATGCTAGAACCTTTGCAAGGTGAAGGCGGCGTTAATCCTGGCGATCGCGCTTATTTTGCGCGTGTGCGTGAAATCTGTGACGAGAAGAAAATTCTCCTCATTATCGATGAAGTGCAAGTGGGTATGGGACGGAGTGGTAAGCTCTGGGGTTATGAAAATCTGGGTATTGAACCAGATATTTTCACTTCAGCGAAAGGTTTAGGCGGCGGTATTCCCATTGGCGCGATGATGTGCAAGTCAACTTGCGATGTATTTGAAGCAGGCGATCATGCTAGTACCTTTGGCGGCAATCCCTTTGCCTGTGCGGTGGCTCTTTCTGTTTGCAATACGATGGTCACGGATAATCTAATTGCCAATGCCAGAGAGCGCGGTCAACAATTGCGGACTGGTTTACAAGCTCTATGCGATCGCTATCCCCAGCATCTCGCCTCAGTCCGTGGTTGGGGCTTAATCGATGGTCTAGTACTACAAGAATCTAGCAATATCCAAGCGCGTGATGTAGTCGCCGCAGGTATCGAGCAAGGTTTGCTATTAGTTCCTGCTGGGGTTAAAGTGGTGCGCTTTGTGCCTCCTCTAATTGTTTGCGCCGCCGAGATTGATCAAGCTCTAGCAATTGTTGATAAAGCGATCGCTAGCTTCGCATCCTAAAAAATCTATAAAAGTGCCGCTTTGCGGCACTCTTATTTAAAGTCTATTTATCAGGATGTCAATACTATGGTTATTGCCAATTCACCCAAAATATTCACTATTCTCGAAAATGGCGATCGCTTGAATCGTCTAGAATTTGAACGCCGTTACACAGCCTCTAACATCAAAAAAGCCGAACTCATCGAAGGACTGGTACATGTGGCTTCTCCCTTACGTTTTACTCCCCATGCTGAACCTCATGGGCGCATTATTGGCTGGCTGATTGCATATCAAGCCACTGCTATTGATTTAAATAATTTAAAAGTCGGGATCGAGCCAACAGTAAGGCTTGACGAAGACAATGAACCGCAACCAGATGCAGTCCTGTTTCGGTTAGGCGTTAACGCTCAGATTGATGATGATGGTTATATCACGGGCGCACCAGAGTTAGTGGTGGAAATAGCCGCGAGTACAGTTTCCTATGATCTGCACGCTAAGAAACGTGTCTACGAACGTAATGGCGTAAAAGAATATATTGTTTGGCGGACATTGGATCGGGAAATTGATTGGTTCATTTTAGAAGATGGTAAATATCAGAAGTTAACTCCCGATGACGCAGGAGTTATTCATAGTCGCGAATTTGAGGGCTTACGCTTAAATATAAAGGCGATTTTGAACGGTGATATGGCTGTAGTTCTGCATTCTCTCCGTAGCAGTTAGCAAAAAAATTTAACTAAGGCGAACGGGAAGTTTCGCAGTCTATCCGTTTAAGCGATCGCACCATGTATTCTGTATTAATGCCTTACTCCAAAACTTTGACCATGACCACAACCGAACAAAATCAACAGCAAACTAATCATCAAGATCTAGTCGGTTTTATTTGGAGTATTGCGGATAAGCTACGGGGTCCCTATCGTCCGCCCCAATATCGGCGGGTGATGTTGCCTTTGATCGTGTTGCGGCGTTTGGATGCAGTATTAAAACCTACTAAGGATAAAGTGCTTGCCGCGAAGACAAAATATGAGGCGATGGATCTCAAAGATGCGGCGTTTGAAAAGGCGATCGCTAAGGTTGCGTTGGGTAGCGATCGCAAACAGCCCTTTTATAATTTGAGTGAATTTACCTTTGAGGGGTTACTGGATGACTCGGATGGGATTGCCAATAACCTCAGAAACTACATCAATGGGTTTTCGGCAAGGGCTAGGGATATTTTTGAGAAGTTTGAGTTTGATAAGGAAATTGACAAGCTAGAGGAAAGCAATCGGCTGTATTTGATCGTTAAGGATTTTTGCAGCCCAGATTTAGATTTGTCTCCTGCAAGGTTGTCTAACTTTGATATGGGGAAGGTGTTTGAGGAGTTAATCAAAAAGTTTAATGAGCAAGCTAATGAGGAGGCAGGGGATCACTTTACGCCTCGCGAAGTGATTGAGCTAATGGTGAATCTCGCTTTCTGTGGGGAGTCCGATGTATTTGACGCGGGAATTTATAAGACTATCTATGACCCAACCGCAGGAACGGGCGGGATGCTGTCGGTGGCGGAGGAGTTTATTAGGCGACAAAATGCGTCGGTAAATTTAGGCTTATTTGGGCAAGAGTACAATCCAGAGGCATACGCGATCTGCTGTGCTGACTTGCTGATTAAGGATGAACCGATTGAGAATTTAATCTATGGGGATACGTTGGGGCTGAAGGATGCCAAACAAAAAAGTAATAACTTCTTGTCCCGTGATGGTCATCCTGATAAGCATTTTCACTATATGTTTGCGAATCCGCCCTTTGGGGTGGAGTGGAAACCCGAACAAAGCTTTGTTGAAGATGAGTATAAAACATCAGGCTTTAATGGTCGTTTTGGCGCGGGTTTACCGAGAATTAATGATGGTTCGTTGTTGTTTATTCAGCACATGATCTCGAAAATGAATCCATCACCAGCGCAGGGGGGAGATGGCTCTCGGATTGCGGTTGTGTTTAATGGTTCGCCTCTGTTTACGGGGGATGCTGGCAGTGGGGAAAGTAATATTCGCCGTTGGATTATTGAAAATGACTGGCTTGATGCGGTCGTGGCTTTGCCTGACCAGATGTTTTATAACACGGGGATTTTTACCTATGTGTGGTTGGTGTCGAATAAGAAAGCGCATCACCGCAAGGGTAAGGTGCAGCTTATTGATGGAACGCGCCATTTTCAGAAAATGAAGAAGAGTCAGGGGAATAAGCGCAATGAGTTATCGGCTAATCATATTGGGGAGTTGGTGCGTCTCTATGGCGGTTTTGGGCAGGATGGTTTGAGTGAGGTGCTAGTAGATGGCTCTCAAACTCAGCGAGTCTGCTCAAAGATTTTTGATAATCAGGATTTTGGGTTTCTCAAGATCACGGTGGAGCGTCCTTTGCGGTTAAATTTTCAGGCTTCATTGGCGCGAATTGAGTTGTTAAAGGAGCAGTCAGCTTTTCAGGGTTTGGCAACGAGTCAGAAGCGTAAGGATGCTAAGCAGCAGGAGCTAGAAATTGAGGAGGGGCAGAAGCTACAAAAGCAAATCATTGAGGCTTTGAGTAAGCTTGATGCGGATAAGTTGTATTTGTCGCGGACTGTATTTGAGAAGGATTTGGATCGCGTTTTGAATGCTGCGGGGGTAAAGTTGGCGGCGACGGTGCGGAAGGCGATTTTGGCGGCGTTGTCTGAGGCTGACTCTGATGCGGAAATCTGTCGAGATAAGAAGGGCAATCCTGAGCCTGATGCGAATCTGCGAGATACGGAGATTGTGCCTTTGCCTGACGATCTAGATTTGCCGCTACCTTTGGACTATGGCAAGGATGCGGATGTGTCGGAGTTGGTAAAGTTGGTGAGGTCGCATTGTTTGGCATATTTGAAGGCGGAGGTGCTGCCCCATGTGCCTGATGCGTGGATTGATTTTACTAAGACTAAAGTAGGCTATGAAATTCCGTTAAATCGGCATTTTTATGTATATCAGCCGCCGAGGGATTTGGCGGATATTGAGGCGGATATTAAGGCGCTTGAGTCGGATATTATGGCGATGTTGGGGGCTGTGGTTTAAACTAGAGTTAAAAATGAGCTAAAGATAAAAAATGATTATTAGAGCATTATTAGAGTGGGATGAGGAGATACAGGCTTATTCTGCTACTTGTCCTGAGTTAAATTTTGTTTCGTCTTGTGGTGATACTCAAGATGAGGCGATCGCTAATTTGCAAGATGCGATTTTGTTGATGCTGGAGCCTCTGCCAGATGATTTATTGGCTAATAAACCATCAAAAATAGTTGAGTTAGCAATCTAAGTTTATGGCTCCAAAATCGCCTCGGCTCAATGCTAAACAGGTTATATCTCAGCTAAAGAATGCGGGGTTTGTTGAGGTTTTTCAAAGTGGATCTCATCTTAAATTGTTCAATTCTGAGACTCGCAAGACTGCGATCGTGCCAATCCATACAAGTAAGGTTTTACCAATTGGAACGCTGAAATCAATTGAAAAGCAAGCAGATATTAAATTTGAATAATCAATTCTTGATTTAGAAGAATAGTGAAAGGTTTTTAATGGGTAATTATCAGGCTTACGAGAAGTATAAAGATTCTGGGGTTGAGTGGTTGGGGGAGATTCCTGAGCATTGGGAAGTAAAAAAGCTTAAACACTTAGTAACTAAAGTTGGTAGTGGTGTAACTCCCAAAGGTGGATCTAGTATTTATCAATTAGAAGGAATACCGCTTTTAAGAAGTCAAAATATTCATTTCGATGGATTAAGACTTGAAGATGTTGCTTATATTAGTGAAGAAATACATCAAGAGATGTCTAATAGTGCCGTTTCAAATGGTGATGTTTTATTAAATATTACAGGCGGATCAATTGGGCGCTGTTTTTACATTGATGATAGTTTAGGTGATGCTAATGTAAACCAACACGTATGTATAATTCGCCCAAATAAGAATCTAAGCACACTATTTCTATACTTTTTTTTCAGGTCTAGCTTAGGGCAAAAACAAATTGATATAGAGCAGACTGGAAGTGGTCGTGAAGGTCTTAATTTTGTGGCTTTAAAAAACTTTATATTTCCTCAAATCTCCCTTGATGAGCAGGAATCGATCGCCAATTTCCTAGACCGCAAAACCAAGCAAATAGATGACCTGATCGCCAAAAAAGAAGCCCTCCTCGCTAAACTCGATGAAAAGCGATCGGCGATTATTAGCCACGCAGTCACGAAAGGTCTAGATCCCACCGTCCCGATGAAAGATTCTGGTATTGAGTGGTTAGGTTCTATTCCTAAACATTGGGAAGTTTTGAGAGTAAAACATCTAACAAAAATTCTGCGTGGAAAATTTTCACACAGACCAAGAAATGACCCAAAATTATATGATGGTGAATATGCTTTTATTCAAACTGGAGATGTTGCGAATGCTAATAAATTCATTATTGAATATAGTCAAACACTCAATGAAGAAGGTTACGCAGTAAGTAAAGAATTTCCATCGGGAACACTTGTAATGACTATTGCCGCTAATATTGGCGATATGGCTATACTCAATTTTAATGCTTG
Organism: Pseudanabaena sp.; assembly: GCA_044355035.1. Lineage (GTDB taxonomy): Bacteria > Cyanobacteriota > Cyanobacteriia > Pseudanabaenales > Pseudanabaenaceae > Pseudanabaena. Next base: position 63,724 of record JBIKYX010000008.1, read on the forward strand.
TTTCCCAGATAGTATTGTTGGTTTCTTATCATCTAATAAAACTAGCATTTTGTTTTTATATTATCTATTTACATCAATGAGAAAACAATTTTTATCAACGGCTGTTTTAAATACTCAGTTAAATTTAAACGTTGAAAGAATTAGTAATCTTTTCACAGTTATAGCTCCTATTGATGAACAAGTTAAAATTATTGATTTTTTAGATCAACAAATTACCAATATTGACCAACAAAAAGCTAAAGTTCAAGAAGCGATTGAGCGATTAAAAGAATATCGCACCGCCCTCATCACCAATGCCGTCACAGGCAAAATCGACGTGCGCCAAGTTTCCCTTAACTAACCCATTCAAGGAGAAAAGCCATGCAATCAACAATTACTCAACCCTCAGCAAACTTTCAACAGATTTTAAATCTGCTTGACCAACTATCTGACAATGAAAAACAACAACTCCGTAAAGTTCTAGAAAAAGAATATCGCACCCAAAAAATCAACACATTCCTTAACGAATTTCAAACCGATGAACTAACCATAGAAGACATCACCCAAGAAGTTGAAACCGTTAGATCTGACAATATGTTAAAAGTGTTTGAACAGATTGGCAGAGATGCCCAAGCCAAAGGCTTAACCGAAGAAATCTTAGAAAAACTATTAGCCGATGAATCATAATTGATGTTATGCAAAAATTATCAAAGATCCCCCCCAGCGAGAATTTTCTTCTTCCCCCTTTTTAAGGGGGATTGAGGGGGATCTAAACCTTAAAACGTAGACAAAATCTAATATGAACGCTCAAGAATTTGATCAAAAATTTGATGATGGCGAAGAAGACATCATAGATATGCTTGATCTATCTCAATCTAAGCGCCCCCTTGCCAATCCTAAAAACGAACAAACCCCACCCATCGAAAAAAAGAAAAGAGCCGCCTTCGGTTCTGGCAAAGACACAACTAAAACCATTGGCGATATTGTCAAACCCACATCAAACCTCGTTAGCTGGGAATAGCCACCATGCACCTCGAAACCAACTTTGAAGAGATCATCGAACGCGAATTACTAACCGACTGCGGCTACCACCAAGGCAACCCCACCAACTACGACCCCGAAACCGCCCTTTTTCCCAGTGAAATCATCGATTTCATCAAAACCACCCAACCCAAAAAATGGGACAAACTCAGCAAAACCAGTCCCCAAAATGCCGAAGCAGTCCTGATCGATAACCTCACCAAAGAACTAAAAAGCAGAGGAATGCTCGATGTCCTCCGCAACGGCTTTAAATGCTATGGCACAAAATTTCAAGCCGCCTACTTTCAACCCAACACCAACCTTAACCCCGACACCCTTGCCCAGTACCAACAAAATCGCCTCACCTGTACTCGTCAAGTCAAAATCAAAACAGGACGCATCCCCGACATTATCCTCAGCGTCAATGGCTTACCCATCGCCACCCTCGAACTCAAAAACGCCCTCACAGGCAGTAACGCCGAAAATGCCATTTATCAATATAAAAACGAACGCGATCCCAAAGATCCTCTATTTGTTTTTAAAGAACGGTGCTTAGTGCATTTTGCTGTCGGTACAGAAGAAGTCCACATGACCACCAAACTCGATGGCAAAAATACCCACTTTCTCCCCTTCAACAAAGGCAATAAACATGGTGCAGGAAATCCCACCGATGGCGAAGTATACCGCGTTAGCTACCTCTGGCAAGAAGTCCTCCAGCGCGACAGCATCCTCGATATTCTGGCGCGATTCCTCCATATTCAAACCAAACAAATCAAAACCAAATCCGAAAGCAGCCCTAAATATCACACCAAAGAAACCCTCATTTTCCCGCGCTATCATCAACTCGATGTCGTCCGCAAACTAATTGCCCATACAAAACAACACAAAGCAGGGCATAACTATTTAATCCAACATTCCGCAGGGTCAGGTAAATCCAACTCGATCGCATGGCTTGCCCATCGCCTTTCCAACCTCCACGACGAACAAGACGAAAAAATATTTCATAGCGTCATCGTCATCACCGATCGCACCATCCTCGATCAACAACTACAGGACACCATTTACCAATTTGACCACAAAGCAGGAGTCGTCCAGAAAATCGACGAAAATACTCAACAACTTGCTACCGCCCTCAGTGACGGCGTACCGATTATTATCTCTACAATCCAGAAATTCCCCTTCATCACCCAAGCCATCAAGACCTTAGAGAAAAAAGGTAAAACCCTCAGCATCAATACTGCCAATAAACGCTTTGCGATCATTGTTGATGAAGCCCATAGCTCTCAAACAGGCGAAACCGCTACCGAACTCCGCAAAATCCTCAACCAAGACGGCATCGAAGCTGCGATCGTCAACCAAATCCTCGAAGACGACCTCGAAGAAGAAGATCTCAGCGATACCTCAAAAAAAGAACTGCTCAGACAACAACTGCAACGCACCAAACAACCCAATCTCAGTTATTTCGCCTTTACCGCCACTCCCAAACAAAAGACCCTATTAGTCTTTGATGAACCCAGCGACACAGGCTCTGCGCCCTTTCATCTCTACACCATGCGTCAGGCGATCGAAGAAGGCTACATCAAAGACGTATTAGCCAACTACACCTGCTACGAACGCTATTACGAACTCATTAAACTCTCACAAGACGATCCCGAATTACCGCGCCGCAAAACAGCACAGGCTCTGATGCGCTTTGTCGAACTGCATCCCCATAACATCGCTCAAAAAGTAGAAATCATCATCGAGCATTTCCGCACCCATACCCGCCACAAAATCGGCGGACGTGCTAAAGCAATGGTAGTCACTGGCTCCCGCGAACAAGCCGTTAGATACAAACTCGCCTTTGATAAATATCTTAAAGACAAAGGCTATACCGACATCAAATGTCTAGTCGCTTTCTCTGGCTCACTATCCCTCGATGACTCAGATAAGACCTTCACCGAAGTCAGTATGAATGGCGGCATTAAGAGCAAGGAAATTCCCGAAAAGTTTGAAAGCGATGAATATCAAGTCTTACTGGTTGCTAATAAATTTCAAACAGGATTCGATCAACCTTTACTCCATACCATGTTTGTCGATAAGCGTTTAGCAGGAGTGCAAGCCGTCCAAACCCTATCGCGCCTCAATCGTACCGCCACTGGTAAAGAAGATACCTTTGTCCTCGATTTCGTCAATAGCCAAGAAGATATCTACAAAGCCTTCAAACCCTATTACGAAGAAACCCCAATTGGTGAAAGTGCAGACCCGCAGCAACTCAACGACCTATCATCTCAACTCTACGCATGGCAACTCTTTAGCTACGATGATGTAAATCAATGGTGTGAAATTTGGTTCCGTCCGAAAATTTCTCTCACAGGCGGCGAACACCAAAAACTCAATAGCCTCCTTGACGCGATCATTGAAAAATATCTCAATCTCGAAGAATTAGACCAAGAGCAGTTCAAGAACCAACTCACCAGCTTTCGCAACCTCTATCTATTCCTAGCCCAAATCATTCCCTATCAAGACTCTGACCTAGAAAAACTCTATGCCTACGGTCGTTTTCTCCTCAAAAAAATCCCCCGCAATGCCGAAGTTCCCAAAATAGATCTATCAGGGGACATCGAACTCAAATTTTATCGACTTGAAAAAGTCAGTGAAGGCAGCATTAACTTAAACGATGGCGAAGCAGCAGACCCGCTCAAAGGAGCTACCGCCGTCGGCACTGGTAGCGCCGATAAATATCTTCCCCTAACCGATCTCATCAATTCCCTTAACGATCGCTTCGGCACAGACTTCACGATCGCCGATCAACTATTTTTCGAGCAGATCACCGAAACAGCGATCGCTAATGACTCACTAAAACAAGCCGCCAAAGTCAACAGCAAAGATAATTTTGCCCCAGTCTTACAAAAGCACCTTGAAGATCTATTTGTCGAACGCATGGAAGGTAACGAAAAAATCTTTACACAATTCATGAACAACGCAGATTTTCAAAATGAAGTTTTTAAGAAACTGCTAACTAACATTTATGAAAGGCTCAATACCAATGAATAACTAAGGGGCGCTGTCCCGCCCAAGTGATCAGCGTCTGGTAGTTCACTAAAGCTCCAAAATGTTTTGCTGAGACAAGCCAAACTAAACATTTTTTTTTGGTTTATGTGAGTATAATTATGATAACGATTATCATTTCTTGAGCATCTCTGCTGGAAATCTATGCTTGAAGTGCAGAACTTATCAGTACGATATCGCGACCTAACGGCGCTGTCGGATATTTCCTTTAGTCTCACGGCGGGATCATTAGTGGGGTTAATAGGTCCTAATGGTGCAGGTAAAAGCACCTTACTCAAAGCCATGCTCGAACTGATCCCTTCCCAATCAGGGCAAGTTTTTTATCAGCAAGATCCCCTCAAGCAGCATCGCCAAAAAATTGCCTATCTCCCACAGCGATCGCAAATTGACTGGGACTACCCTGTGACAGTTTGGAATGTGGTGATGATGTCGCGCACCTTACATACGGGATGGTTTGGCAGCGTGAGCCGTCGATCGCGAGAAATTGTCCGCGAAGTATTAGAGCGCGTTGAACTTTACGAATTACGCGATCGCCCAATCAAAAATCTTTCAGGAGGGCAGCAGCAGCGCGTATTTTTGGCAAGAGCTTTGGCGCAACAGGCGGATATTTTATTGTTGGATGAACCAATGACCGCCGTAGATAAAAAAACGGAAGCGTTAATGTGGCAAATTTATCATGAGCTAAGACAGGAGGGGAAAACTCTATTGATTAGCTGTCATGAGTGGGGCAACTCCCTTGAGCGGTATGACAAGTTGTTACTGCTTAATCGTCATTTAATTGATTTTGGTACACCGCGACAAGTATTAACAACTGAAAATATTCACAGAGCCTATGGCATCGGTGGTGGGCAGAATGCTGAACAAATGACTCAAGATCATCGCGATCGCGCTAGCCAATTATCTGAAGAGTTATTATTTTGTTAGTTTAATGCGTATAGCAAAGCAGTGGTAATTAATGAATTGCCACTGCTTTTTAGATGTCACGAATCCCAATAATAAGCACATAGGTAGTCGGTTAAAGTCGGTATCTGCAAGCCCACTTTTCTCGCATCCGCCTCAGAAATGTCAGTTTGGAGAAGCGGTTTGCATTGGGGCAGAAACTTTTGCTTTTCTGGAGATTTTGACTTCAACTGTTTAAGCTGACTCACCATCGCAGGGCTAATAATTTCACTCGCCATCGACTCGGCAGTTTTCTGAAGGTCAGCTACTTTAGTAATTTGCAGTAGCTCAGCACGATAGATTTTGAGGCGAGTTTGAGCATCGGCATATAGGATTGAATCGGGCGGGATAGACTCTAACATCTTCACCCCTTGTTGGCGCTTCTCTTGAGCTAATTTCCAAATGGTTGATTTGTGTGGGGGGTTTAGGCTTAATTTAGCCGCTTCCAAAGTGATCGCCTTAGCTGACTCCAAGTTTTTATTAGCTGATTGCTCAATTGTGACCTTGCGATCGAACTCTGCTAATTTGGGACGCAACCCTTGTAAACCATTTTGAGCCTCGCTATATAGCGAAGCAGGGCGATCGGGAATTGATTCCAACTGCGAAACTGCTGTTTGTAATTGATTGCGTTTCTCGGCAAGCAAGTCTAATTTTGTAATTTTTTTAGGATCAATATTTTGATTCTCAAGACTGCGAGCATCTACTAAATGTTGTTCTTGGACAGAGCGATCCCATAACAACCAGCCACAAGTCCCCAGAACGGCGATCGCTGAGATTATTACCCCAACAGACAAAAACAGAGATTTGTTACTAGGCTTCTCTTTGCTTTGAATCACGAATTCCAGTGTTTGGTCAGCTTTAGGAATAACATCGCTGGAAACATCGCTGGAAACATCATTTTTTTGGACACCATTTTTCTCAATATCGTTCTGAGGGATATCACTTTGCGATAGGTCATTTTGACGCACAAGGCGCTTGGTCGGTGGAAGTGGGGGTGGTAAAGGGAGAGGTTTTGCTGCTACGGTAGTGGTTTGGGTTAGATTAAAATCATCCTCATCACCCCAATCGTTACCACTACTTACAGGGGTTTTGTTGTTTGCGGTAGAGTTGTTAGATACACCTCCACCAAAAGTATCTAGCTCAAGGGGATCTAAATCCAAATCCTTTAGAGGCAATTTGTCAGCTTTAAAAGCGTCTAAATCGAGATCTTCTAAGTTGAGATCTCCTAACTCAAAATCACTAGTTTTATTATTGAACCCTCTCTGGTCACTAATCTGGGTGCTAAGTTTAAGATCCGCATCCAGATCCTGCTCAAATTGCTCTAATTCATCCGAAGTACTTGATAGATCACTCCCCGCATTATCTAACCACAGATTATCATCCTGAATTTCGGTGGCATCATCGGTAGAATCTTTCATCAAACTGCTGATGGAACCGATATCACCAAAATCATCTAATTCCTCAAGATCAAGCTCAATTAATGGTAAGGGTGGCTTAATACTGCTAGATTTTTGCCATTCAGGTTGTTTGGCTCCAGCTAACCGACCATACATTACAAGGTTATCAGCTCCTTCAATCGACAGTTTGTCTATGCGGTTTTTGACAATATCGTAGAGGGTGGCATAATCTAAATCATCACCCTCGGCGCGGGTAATCAGTACATGTAATTGCGAGTCTTTACGACGAATTTGCGGTTTTATCTTGTAGTCTTGTAGATCTGCTTGTAACGCATTGACGATGTTAGCCTCATCCATTTTGATATCCTCATCCTTGCATTTTGATCGCACATATTAAACGAAAAGCTCTACAAATAACTAACAAAAGCCTACAAAAAGATGAACTTTTTCCTGCAAATCTATACTAAGCCCCAACGTTGGTGGACAGAATTTTCATTACAGACGAAGTTAATGGCTTTGATTACGCTATTAGTTTCTTTGTTGATGAGTGCTGTCACCTTTTGGGCGGTTAATGATATTCAGACCGATGCTCGTCTTAATGATACGCGGTTTGGTAAAGATTTGGGACTGTTGCTTGCTGCCAATGTTGCGCCATTAGTTGCCAAAAACGATATTAAGGAAGTAACGCGACTATCTAAGGAATTTTACGATAGTAGTTCCAGTATTCGCTATATTCTCTACGCTGATCCTGATGGGGAAATTTTTTATGGGATTCCTTTCACATCTAATGAGGTACAAAATTCACTAAGTATCAGGAGACGCATTCAACTCCCTGAAGATCCGATGATGCGACCCGATCGCCCTTTAGTGCGTCAGCATATTACCCCGCAGGGGGAAGTGACCGATGTATTTGTAAATTTGCAGCATGATGGTAAATCTCTGGGGATTATTGCGATCGGGATTAATCCCAATCCAACGGCTGTGGCTTCATCGGGGTTGACATTAGATGTGACAACAGCCGTATTTGTATCTATCTGGGCGATGGTGATTTTGGGAGCCGCCTCGAACGCGGTAACGATCACGCGCCCACTGCGCGAATTAGTGGCGGGGGTACAAAATATTGCTAGCGGTAATTTTAAACAAAGAATTGATTTGCCTTTTGGCGGCGAATTGGGGGAGTTAATCCGCAGTTTTAATGACATGGCGCAACGACTCAAAAAATATGAAGAACAAAATATTGAGGAGTTGACGGCAGAAAAGACCAAGTTAGAAACTTTGGTATCCACGATCGCTGATGGTGCTTTACTACTCGACTCGGATATGCGAATCGTGTTGGCAAATCCTGCGGCGATTAAAATCATGGGCTGGGATCAGGATTTAGCTCAAAACGATTGGAAAGGTAAAAGTATTCTGAATATTCTGCCCGATCGCCTCAGTGAAGATTTAGGGCGATCACTAATGCAAATTGCGACAGGCGATCGCGAGGGCGGCGAGTTTCGGATTATGGCTTCGGGGGATAAAGACTCAGTGCTTGCCCATGCTTTTCGGATCTGGATTACCAGCGTATTAAGCACCAGCAATGCGATTAAGGGAATCGCGATCACGATTCAAGACATCACCCGTGAGGTGGAGCTAAATGCGGCGCAGAGTCGATTTATTAGCAATGTTAGCCATGAATTACGCACACCTTTGTTTAACATTAAGTCTTTTATCGAGACTTTGCATGAATACGGCGATGAACTTAGTGACGACCAGAAAAAAGAATTTCTCGGCACAGCCAATAGTGAAACCGATCGCCTCACGCGACTTGTGAATGATGTACTCGACCTTTCGCGTTTAGAGTCGGGGCGGCAATTTCATTTCTCGGCGATCGATTTATCAGAAACAATTGAACAAACAGTGAGAACTTATAAACTTAATGCTTCCTCTAAGGGCGTTGAACTAATCCATGAAATTGCGCCGAATCTTGAGAGAATTTGGGGTAATTATGATTTGATTTTGCAAGTTTTATCAAATCTCGTCGGTAACGCGCTCAAATTTACGGAAACTGGCGGTAAAGTCACGATTCGGATCTATCCTTGGCAAGATCAAACCACCACTCAGCCCCATCGCACGGTCAATTATGTGCGGGTCGAGGTTGAGGATACGGGCTATGGCATTCCTGCGGAAGATTGCGATCGCATCTTTGATCGTTTTTTCCGTGTTGAGGATAAGGTTCACACGCTGGAGGGGACTGGTTTAGGGCTGTCAATTGTCCGTAATATTATTGAGAAGCATCATAGTGAAATTCACATCAAGAGTACGGTTGGGGTTGGTAGTATTTTCTGGTTCGATCTAAGTGTGTATCAAGATCGTTGTGATTTACCCGTATTGGGGACGGATTCTGTTCCAGTGCAAGCAATGTCGGTTTAGAAAACTAGCCAAATCGATAGCCCTTACCATAAACCGTATTAATCAGAGAGATGTCGCGATCGCGATCAATTTTACGGCGCAATAATTTGATTTGGGCGGCTAAGGCATTACTAGTCGGAATATCTTCCCCTTCTTTCCAAATATGTTGTGAAATTTGCTCGTGACTAAGTAATTGATTGGGATAGAACATGAAATATTCTAAAAGTTGATATTCCCTTTCGGTTAAAGCGATCGCGATCTGCTCACGATAGACAACTTGATTTTGGCGATCAAGCTGTAAATCACCATAACTTAACTGCAAAGATTCATTACGCGAAAGGTCATTATTTGTGACAACGGGAGCGCGACGGAGCAAAGCTCTTACCCTTGCCAGTAATTCACGCAACTCAAAAGGCTTTACGAGATAGTCATCGGCTCCACTATCCAGACCTGCAACGCGATCATCGAGAGTATCTTTGGCTGTAAGTATTAGAACTGGAGTGCTGTCTCCCCTTTGACGCAGTTGATTACAGATTTCAACCCCTGACTTTTCGGGCATCATCCAATCTAAAATCAGTAAATCGTATCCCCCTTTTTGAGCAAGTTCCCAACCGCGATCGCCACTATTAGCCACATCTACGGCATATTTTTGATTGGTCAAAATTCGTTGCAATGGTTCGGCAAGTTCTTCTTCGTCATCTACTAATAGAATTCGCATAAAATCTAATCAATCTCAAAATTCGCACACATATAGACAAGAATAGTCAGCGCAGATCGCCACTTAATATAAATCATACAGTGCTTAGCAGTAAAGCCTAATATTTGTAAAGATTTAAACTGTTTTAAATCAGTTTATACAAGTCATTCAATGATTTAGTTTACTTATACATAATTTCCAACATGAAAGGAGGAAACTAGTTCTTATAAATCAAGTCAAATAACGCAAATAAATCAAATTAAACAATGAAACTACATTTTATCAAACTTAGTCTTCTAAGTGGATTTACTTTATTGATGATCAGTAACCCAATCTCTAGAGTAGAAGCAGAAACAATTAAAAAATCTAAATGTGAAAAGATAAGTACTTGTGCGACTTTACTGCCTAAAACAGAGCTTACCAATTCATCGACTCTGTTGACAAAACCGACAAAACCAGAACAAGTTAAACTTAATTTGCGATTATCTGATGGCGAAATATCAACTGTGTCGGCTTTAACATCTAAGTCTCAAGGTAATGCAGCCACAATTAGAACCCCTGAAAATCTGATTAGTCAATTTGGTTCGATCACTAATAGCAATGGCGATCGCATATTCAGGGCTACTCGCTCTGGTCCTAGTTACATTGGTGTAGCGGCAAACTTCGGCTTAACTGGCAACAGTGATTTAGGTGGTCAGAGTTTAGTGATTATTAGTAAGTTCGGCTTAAACGAAACGATGTCTATTCGTCCGAGTGCTTTAATATTAGGGGAATCTGCAACTTTCCTACTTCCCGTCACCTACGATTTGGAGCCACAACAGGCTTTTGGCAATTTCAGATTTTCTCCCTATGTAGGGGCGGGAATTGCCATAAGCACAGGTTCTAGTAGTAGTTACGGAGCCATGATTACAGGTGGTATTGATATCCCTTGGACATCGACTTTCACGATCAATGTGACAGCAAATGTGGCATTTCTAGACACTACTGATTTTGGTGTGTTGGTGGGGCTTGGATATAATTTCTAATTTTACGATCACACTCATAGCTTATTGAAGCTTATTGAATCTTTAATCGAAAAAAGTTTAGGAATATCGCAAAGTGACATTCTTAAACTTTTTTCTGATCACGTCAAATCACATCAAATCACATTTGTCGGATTTAAAGATTGCGTAATGGAGTCTCTTGACCAAAGATAAATTTTCGTTCAAGATTATTGCAGATTAGCCATAAAGCTATAGCGATCGCCGTAGGGATTGCTCCCAATAAAATAACCAATAAATTTGTTGGTGCAAACCAAAAACTAATCAAAGGGCTAATTGTCCATGTGATCGCCGCGATCGCCATACTTGCAGTTTTCAGCGATCGGACATTTTTTAAAGCTTGACTACAACTCGCACAGTTGACTGTATGGGAATGATAACGATCCAATAGAACTTGTTTGGCGAAGGGAGCAGTTAATTGCTGTCCTACAAAGGGATCGGCTTGATAGTGACTGACCCATTTTCGCAGTTCCAAAACGTAGGTATCGGCTGCGGTTGCCAAATAGAAAGCCTTGGCATAATTTTTATCTTCCATTTTATTTAGCATCTTTTCTACATAACGTTCTTGATGGTGCAAGAAAATTTGATCGTCTTCAAGAATGCTATTTTGTCCGATATGTGAATACCAACGCGGTGTAATCCCAATGAAAAATCTGGGAATTGCAGAACTAAATTGAAACGGAAATCTGGCAAACAGCCGACATTCGCCTTTGCGAGTAGGTGTTGCATAGACGGCAGTAATTGTCCGACCAAATTGCTTAGAAGTTAAGTCATGCCACATCAACGATGGGGCAATAAAAGTGGTGTCTTGGCTGCCTAACTTGCCCCGTCTCGGACCTTCTGCCCATGTGCCATTAAAGCCATTTTTGCCACTTTCTACAACTTCCAATACCATCGGCGCTGCGTTGGCACGATTGCCGACTGACTTGTGGTGAGTAAATGGGAGATGGCTAGCATCCAGCACATTTTCTAGTAAGGTAATTGCGTCATAGGGTAAATCGCGAAATGTTCCAAATAGAGTCCATTTCTCTGTTTCTGTTTCCAATGGTTCAATAATCGGAATTTTAACTTGCGGAGCATTTTCAGGCTTACCCGCATATATAAACAGTAAACCCTGACGCTCAGCCGTTGGTAATGAATCCACACAAGCTCTTTTAGAAGTATGAGCAGTTCCACCTTCAGGCTGTTGGGGAATGCGATCGCAACTACCATCACCCTTAAAAGCCCAACCATGATAGGGACATTCTAATAAGCCATCTTCAGCAATTCTGCCTTCCGATAGAGGCACGAGGCGATGGGGACAGCGATCGTCAAAGGCTTTCCATGCATTTGTTTGCCGATCCCACCAAATAACCAGATCACGCTCTAGCAAGGTAAATTTAGTGGGTTTAGCTTTATCTAAGTCTTCTGTATAAAAGACGGGATACCAAGCCTCTAGCCAATCAAAGCGATCGCTATCCAACCCACCCGTAGGCAAAATCTGTAACCGAGAATCATTATTTTTAGGGTTCCCAAGGTTGAAATCGTCTTCTGATAATGTTTCTAATACCGTATTGGCAATCATGGCAGCTAAACTTTTGGTAAGGTTTTTTGAATTGTAAAGTTATGTATAGTTTAGCTTGCGATCGGCTAAGTAAGTACCTCGGTTTAAAAAGTGATTTACCACTTTCTGTTCCTAGACCATTTTGATTGTTGCCAAATGTATATGAGAAATATCACTGATGCTAAAGCTGCAATGATCCATTTAACAGAATTTTTCCACAGATAGATAAAGTTACTTCGTTTTTGAGACTCTAGTTCTGAGTTTATTTTTGTCAATGATGTGGTAAGTTCGCCTAAAAGTTTACTTTTAACAGCCTTGGGATCATCAATTTTGTCAATTGATGATTTCTGTTGAGGATTAAGAACTCTTAAAACTTCAAGGATCTCACTATCACTTTCGGCTTTATTTAATCGATTAGAAACTTCTTGCATAGGCACGCTTTGTTTTGCAACATTAGCTAATAACTCCGCTTCTTGTAACGCCTGGACTCGAACTGTATTGACGATGGTCAATGGGATACCGAAAATCATAATTACGGCGATCGCCATAGCTAGCCAAGAAATAATTTTTACGATCAGCTTTTCCCAATTTCTACGATGATTATATTCACCAAAGAAAGCCAACGGGAAAGATAATAATAAAAGTGGAATTCTCTCTATCACTTGCCCAAATAGATTTAATTCCCAAGTTGCATTGGTAAATCTTGGAGGGGCTAGAAGTGAAGCAAGATCCAACAAAAACAAAAACATTAAACAATAAGCCAAACCCCTCAAGATATAGAAAGTTTGTTTACCCAAAAGTGGCTTTTCCGCATCAGATATTAACATTCATTGCTACCGCTAAGTTAGTTAGAATTTTAGTAAGTTATTGTTTTGGAAAATTATTTTCCCATTTTTGATGCCAATTAGTCCATGCTTTTTCTAATTTTTGATAAGCATTATCTAAGAGGCTGTTTGAAAAGGTGGGTATACCTAGGAAAAAGCGTGAAGGGGGAATAAAGTAAAAGGGTCTACAGGAGACCCAATTTATGATAAGACCAGCATACGACACAGACCTCACAAATGATC
>JBIKYX010000054.1:0-27420 GCA_044355035.1 Pseudanabaena sp.
CCTCACCCCGCCGCCGATTGATTTCCGCCTCAAGCGATCGCATCTCCTTATAAGCAATCACCAAAAAATTCCCCGACCCACAAGCAGGATCAAACACCCGAATCTTCGCCATCCGTTGCCGCAAATTCAACAACTTCCGCCCATTGTCCCCCGCCGCCTCTAACTGAGCGCGTAAATCATCCAAAAACAACGGATTAAGCACCTTCAGGATATTCGGCACACTCGTATAGTGCATCCCCAACGTGCCGCGCTCATCATCATCAGCGATCGCCTGAATCATCGACCCAAAAATATCAGGATTGATCCGCTTCCAGTCCAAATTGCCAATATGCAACAAATACGATCGCGCAATCTTACTAAAACGAGGAACCTGCCCCTCACCCGCAAACAGCCCCCCATTCACATAGGGAAACACATTCGCCCAGTTGCGAATCCCTAACGCCTCTCGTTCCTGTAGCGGAGTCGCCATCGCCCGAAACAACTCCGCCAAAACCTCATGGGTATTTTCACCATCACTCATCCGTGCGATCGTCTGCGTAAATAGCCCATCCCCATGAAAAATATTCGTATCCTCCGCAAAAAAGCAGAAAATCAACCGCGCCATAAAATGATTAAAATCTTCACGGCGATCGCCCTTATCCCAATCAGGATTATCCTTTAGCAACTCCACATAAAGCCGATTTAGCCGCCCCGTTGCCTTAATATCAAAGGCATTTTCGCGAATTTGCTTAACCGTCGTAATCCCCGCCAACGGCAAGAAAAAGCCAAAATGATCTGCAAACGCTGGGTATGAACAGGCGATCGTCTCCCCATCCACCAAATTTTCCGCCTCAAAGTCCACCCCATCCGTCACTAGAATAAACTTCGCCTTGTGCTTAGTCGTAGCAGAACTCTCCCGCAAAGCCGTCAAAGTTGCCGATACATCCCCCAACCCGCAAACCTTCAAATGAATATTATTCCGTTGCAGCACGCCGCCCACATCCGACTGATTCGAGCTACCCTGCTCACTCCTGAGCCGCTTGAGCGTAGTCGCCTTATTGCCAAAAGCCTCTAGAAACGCAAAAGGAAATTCCGACCCATCAAAAGGTGCTTCCGCCAACCGAGAAACCGCTTCTTCAATTTCGACTGCATTCATTTTAAAATCTCCATATTAGTATTCGTAAAGTCGGCATCCGCTAAAACCGCCTCACTAAAGTTCACGCCCCGCAGATTTGCCCCCGTAAAATTCACACCACCCAAATTAGCGGCGGTGAAATTAGCATCTTCGAGATCCGCACCACTGAGATCCGCACCAAGTAATAATGCATCCGTAAAATTTGCTCTTTGCAAACAAGCCTCACTCACGATCGCCCCAGCTAAATTTGCACCGACAAACTTTGTCTCGATCGCCGACAACTCACATAAATCCGCCAACATCAATTTGGCATTGGTAAAGTCCGCACCACTCAAATTTGCGCCATTGAGTTTAGCGCTCACCAAATTCATCAGCCTAAAATTGCGCTTACCCACCGAATACAGATATAAAACCTCCTGACTGCGATTACTAAACAAATTACCAAGATTGGGGCGATCGCCTTGATTTGATTCCAAAGCCACCGCATCGGTAGCTTCACTCATGAGATTGAGCAGGGGATTTTGGGTTAGCTCAGAGCTACTAAAGTCGTGATCGGGGAGGGATTCGGCAATGCGATCGAGGCGCTGCGAAACATTTTGACGCTGGGTCATCAATTCTTGGATTTGCAGATCGAGTTTGCTGACATGTTGCAGCACCATTTGTTTAAACGTGGCGTAGGGAATGGTTTGGGCGGCTTGCAAATCTAGTAATTGTTTGATTTCTTCGAGGGATAGTCCGAAAGCTTTAGCACTTTGAATAAACAAGAGACGCTCTAGGGCATCGGCGGCGTAGAGTCGATAACCCTGTGGCGATCGCCTTGGCGCGACCAGCAAACCTAAGCGTTCGTAATAGCGAATTGTGGGCGCGGGGATCTCGACTAAACGGCTTAGTTCGCCGATCAGCCAACCACGGGCGATATTTTGAACGGGTTCGCTGGCTTCCATGAAATGATTGATAAGTTTTTTTAATAGGATATTTGATTTTTGGGTTCTTGACCTTGCAGTTAGCTTCAAGCCCTAATCTGTGTGACATGGGATAAGACATCGCTCCAAACGAGAGAAAACACCCCCAAAGAATAAAACAGAGAAGAACGAGTCACAGAGCAACAAGTTAAGGATAAACAATCATGACACTACAAGCAACATCACTAAGCGCATTACAGGGAACATTCATCGTTGGGGCAACAGGTAAATTAAGTTTTGATTTTCTATTTGATGGCGGTAAATTTCAAGGTGAACTCGCCATATTTAGCTTAAAGGGAATGGAAAGTTTAGAAGTCGGTTCGGCTGCCTTTGAACAAGAAGCTGCTCGCCGCGCTCTAACAAACTCAACTCAAGGAAGAATTCTTGTTTCTGATAGTTCTGAAGGTGCAAAATTTAGCGCTGAACTCGATTGGGAAGCCAATTTTAATAGCGGTGCTTACCAAGGAATCAAAAATTTCTCCATGCAAGCAGGCGATCGCGTTGCCTTCATGTTGATTTCTAATGGAACTGTTAGCCAAACTTTTAATACGCTAGCTAGTGGACTAGATCTAGGACTCGACCGACAACCTTTATTTTCTATCACTGCTGCGAACCCCGATCTCAGCAATCAGTTCGCTCAAGTTGAGGATATTGCAGGTAAAGGCAATCTTTTTGCAATGGAAGATGTTCGCCTCAAGGGTGGCTCTAATTATGACTATAACGATGTCGTATTTCAATTAACGGGAGCCGAAGGTAATGACATTCCTGCGCTAAGTGATGTCGGGGCTGTGACTAAAGATTGGGTAGATACGGCGATCGGTAAGCAAATCACAGATTATGCCAGCCGTTCTACCTTCGATTCGGGTGTGTTTCGCGTTGATGCATCGGGACAAGTCGGTGTGGACTATCTCTTCGATGGCGGCTGGTATCAAGGAGAAATGGCAATCTTTAGTCTCAAAGGAATGGAAGGCTTGCAGGTTGATTCCAATGAGTTTGTCCAAGAAGCGACCCGCCGCGCTCTGAGTGGCTCTACTCAAGGGCATGTCGTGATTAAAGATCGCACGGAAAGCGCAAAATATACCGCTAAATTTGCATGGGAAGATGGCTTTAACGGCGGAGCTTATCAAGGTGTGAAAACCTACGCCATGAATGCGGGTGAAGACTTTGCGGTAATGCTCATCCAAAACAGCACCGTACAGGAACTTGCCAATGATGTTACCAAAATGTGGTCTGGTAATCGCTTACCCATCTTCTCAATACCCCAAGCGAATATCGGCTCACCTAGCAGCATTCGTCAAATCGTTGATGTCACGGGCAAAGGCGATACTTTTGGTATGGAAGACGTGCGTACTGACTGGGGAACCATGTCCGACAAAGATTACAACGATATGGTTTTCCGCTTTACGGGAGCTACGGGTGTTGCACCTTTGATGGATGCTAATGTGAACCGCGATCGCGATTGGCGCAATTCTTCTGTCGGTCAAGAGTTAATACAGTATGTCACCCGTCCTGAATATAGCGGCGGTATCTTCGATACAGGCGAATCTGGTAAAGTTCGCATTGACTTTCTCTACGATGGTGGTTGGTATCAGAGCGAATTAGCGATCTTCAGTCTTGATGGGATGGAAAATTTCCAAGCTGGATCGACGGAATTCGTTCAAGAAGCAGCCCGCCGTGCTTTAACTCAATCCAATCTCGGTTATGTCGTCACCAAAGATCAATCTGATGCAGGGAAATTCTCGGATACAGTGGCATGGGAAGCCGACTTTAACTCTGGTGTATACAAGGGCGCTCAAACCTTCGACATGGCTCCTCGTGGACATTTTGCCTTCATGTTGGTACAGAACAATACCGTAGCCGCGATCGCCAATGACATCAGCAGCATCAATCAAACTGGCAACCTACCAATGTTCTCGATTCCTGAAGCCAATCCCTTCGGCACAGCGATCGGGCAGATGGTCAATGTCGATGGTAAGAACACCTATGCCTTTGAAGATAATCGTCTAGACTTGCCGAACATTTCCGATCGCGACTACAACGACATCGTGATTCAAGTCAAAGGCGCGACTAGTGATGTACCTCTGATGAATGCTTTAGTTAATCCTGAACGCGACTGGCGCACTTCTACTACTGGACAACAGCTACTCAGCTATTCCAATCGGGCTGAATATGACAAAGGTGTAATTAGCTCTGGACAATCTGGTACGCTCGAAGTGGAATTTCTCTACGATGGTGGCTACTACAAAGGTGATGTCGGTATTTTCAGTCTTGATGGCATGGAATCATATGCTGCTGGTTCCGCCGCTTTTATTGCTGAGGCTGCTCGCCGTGTAGCTAGCAACTCGACTCAAGGTTATGTATTACTAAGCGATGCCACCGATGCTGCTAAGTTTACCAGTGGTTTAGATTGGGAATCTAATTTTAATTCGGGAACCTACAAAGGCACGAGAACCCTTAATCTTGCTCCTAATACTTCCTACGGTGTCATCCAAGTTCCCAATGGCACAATTAATGAAGTCATCGCCAACCCTGCGATCGATGGAACTAAACGTCCTCTGTTCTCCATGCTAGATAACAATCCTAGCCGCAGCTTCCAAATGGGTAAAACCGATGTCGGTAATGGCTCCTTTGTAGTTTCCCTTGAAGATCAACGCCTTGACGGAGTTAGCGATCGCGACTACAACGATATTATCTTCCGTGTTAAAGGTGATGCTTCTATCGCTGCTGACACCCTCGATCGCGTCATGGCGGCTAACAAAGATTGGCGATCGACTAATATGGGTCAAGCCTTGATTAACTATGCCAGCAACCCCGCCGCCGCGACAACTTCCCAATCAATCTTCGGCTTTAGCTGGAGTGACACCGTACAAGGAACAGACGCGAGTGAATTTATTTCGAGCGGCGCAGGTAATGACATCCTGATCGGCGGCAAGGGTAATGATGTTCTTGTCGGTGGAGCAGGTAACGATACTTTCCAGTTTAATAATATCAACGAATCTGGTGACACGATTCTCGATTTCGGTACTGGCGATGCGATTAAACTTGGAGGTGTATTTAGCTCGATTAATTACACAGGTACTAATGCGATCGCTGATGGTATTGTCCGCTTCCAACAACTCGGCACAAACACAGTTCTTCAAGTTTCGCCCGATGGTTTAGGGAATGCTAATAATCTGGTTAATTTACTAACAGTAAACAACGCTAGCATTGCTTCTGTCAGCAACAGCCTCATTTTCTAACCTGCAAATATAGCGGTTTTCAGTTGAATTCGGCACAAAAAATGTAGGGATAATTCATGAATTACCCCTACATTCAAATTTTTAATTTTTCACTAAAACCATAATCCCCCAATTCCAAAATCATCGTTTTGGGTAATGGTCAAAATACGCCGTTGATTCTGCCAGTTGATCGCGATGCGAGTAGAGCCGTTGCACCAGCGCAACCATAAAAAACATGGAGGCGATCGCCGCAAAGAAACCAAAGATCGTAAATTCATCTCCACTAATGCTGACATTTACCGTGAATCAAGCTAATATATATACAATGTAGATACATTGACGGTGATTTTTATGACTGCCGCGATCGCTAAGTGGGGTAATAGTTTAGCTGTACGCATTCCGCAAGCTATAGCTGAACAGGTGCAAATTCAAGCAGGAAGCGAAATCAGTATTGATATTATTGATGGCAAGATTGTTTTGACACCGCATCAGCGTAAAAAATATACTCTAGATGAATTACTGGATGGCATGACCTCCGATCATCCCCATGCAGAAATTTCTACGGGTGTTTCTGTTGGTAATGAAGCATGGTAAAGGCATATATTCCAGATCGTGGTGATATTGTTTGGCTAGATTTCGATCCACAGGCTGGGCATGAACAATCTGGGCATCGTCCTGCTTTTGTGATTTCGCCGATCGCCTATAATCAAAGGTCAAATTTGGCTTTGCTTTGTCCGATTACTTCTAAAACTAAGGGATGGAAGTTTGAGGTTCTACTCACGGATACTAAGACTAAGGGAGTGATTCTTGCCGATCAAATTAAGAGTTTGGATTGGCAAGCGAGAAGGATCAATTTTATTGAGAAGGCTTCTGTAAGTATTATTGATGAAGCGATCTGCAAAATTGAGGCGTTATTAGCCTAGTGTTTGCAATATGATTGTATAAACTACTATATATTCACAAAATATGGATAAAATGTCTGACCAAGTAAAAGAAAATTTGAGCCAAAGCTTATTGGGAAGGCTCAAGTTAAAATTATTTGAGGAAATGACAGGCAAGAAATACTATATCTCTGACAAAAGACAACACAAATCCTTTCTTTTGAAACACACACAATCAAGTGCTTATTCTGCTAACTGTCTCATAAATATACTTAATATAAAATCAAACTACAATGTAAAATATTCTGATATAGATACTTCATTTAATTTGAATGTTATATTGCAAGAACTTGAAATATATCCTCTTGAAAATACATTATTTATTCAAATAAATGAATGTCCAGAAGATTTTCCACAAGGTTTAGGCTTTTTAGTAGAATGTCAGGAAATTAATGACAAGTCTGATAGTGGATACTTATATAGACTGATATTAATTAGTGAAGAATCTTTCCTAAAAGGATTTTCTGGGGTTTTTGAGATTCGTGCCAGTAAAAATAATCCTAACCCAATGTTTTCAACATTCGTGGATTGTGATTGGCAAACTTTTAATATTCAAAATTATGATGATGGCTATCTATCCACCTTAGTTTTTCAAATACTAAATTTCATTGTCAAAATAACTAGACCACAGAAGATCAGTAAAGAAAACATAAGTCATGGCAGATTTTTCCCTTCACCACCCGTAGATGATCAGCTTATAAAACTTCTTAAATCAGCAAAGATAGGCATCATAAACTGTTCAATAGCTGAAATCCCTTTGTCTTTAATTGTTCCTTATGATATCGATTTTTGTCTTTCATACCCTTTAGAAATTGTAGAAAAATTTAATATAGGGCAAGAGCTTAAAAAGACTATTCAAAATATCCCAAAAAATCGTTTATTAGTATATTGGAATGAAAATCATTTTGTTATGAGTGATGATTATCCTACCTATCTTTCTTATCGTTCATTAAATATTGAAAGTATTCCCTGTGTGGTTCTTGGTAAATATCCCATCAATACTTGTAAAACAATTTGTATTGGAGGAATTGAATTGGTTCCACCGATTACAGTTGCTAAAGTTCCTAAATCTCGTCCATCTGAACTGGAAACAGAGGAAGAGAAAAAAAAGATTTTAGACAAAAGACTCAATACGATAGTTGCAAAAGAGCCAAATCCAGATTTATATGATCTTTTTTTTGGACTTTCTATGCTTATACAAAGTCCTTCTACAAAAGAGAAAGAGTTACATAAATTTATTTTACAACATCCAATCTCCCTAGATACATACAACTTCAATATTTTGTCTGAATTTCGCTTTGGAAATGATTATAGAGCCGATCTAGTTCTAGAGTATAAATTTAACGACAAACGAATTGTTTTCGTTGAGTTAGAGAAAGCTAGTTTACCAATATTTACAAAAGCTAAAAGAGAGACATATCATGTCAACCATGCTATTCAGCAAGTCGGAGACTGGTTAAGATGGTGTAGGGAGAATCCAAATCAAATACCAAAACCGTTAGATAGTTCTCTGCCAATGGAAGGTTTGGTAGTAATTGGAAGAAGTCTTAGCATGAGTGAAGATGATAAAAAAATCCTGCTTCACAACAATCAAAATCGATTAGTAAAGGTTATTACTTATGATGATTTACTGAGTCGTATAGAAGCCTTGATTTACAACCTAGAGGATAATTCTTAAGAGTTATAATACAAAATATTTTAATTAGCATGATAAAGTAATCGCTAATATTTCAATAGAGCAAAAAACAAAGCATTTGGTTCAACCCCTCAAGTGATTATTTATCAAAGCTACCAATTTTTAAAGGGAGAATAATCAATGACAACAATTACTAAAGAATCTCTCAAACAAGAGTTAGACCACTTCACTGATGAACAACTGAAACAAGTTGCAGATTTTATTGCATTTATCAAATTTCAGACCAAATTTAAACGCCAGAAAACAGATGTTAGTCAATTTGCTGACCTCTACCAAGAATTTGCACAAGAAGATCGAGAACTTGCCGAAGCAGGGATTTCTGAATATTCCGAACTCTTGAATAGTGAGGACATAAAATGAAAGTCGAACGTGGTGAAATATGGTTTGCCAATCTCGATCCCACCAAAGGTTCAGAACAAGCAGGCACTCGTCCGATTATCATCTTTCAAGAAAATACAATCTCGAAATTCACCAGCACGATTATCACAATTCCCCTCACAACTAATTTGCGCCGTGCAAGCTGTTTACTGATTTCTAGTGGTCAAGGCGGGTTAAACCAAGATTCAGTTGCACTTTGCCATCAACTCCGAGTAGTTGACAAAACTCGCTTGATTAAGAGATTAGGACAGCTAGACATAAACGAGATCGCAGAATTAGAAAGAATTGTCTTATTTACCCTTGGATATCTAATATCGTGACAATTCCAAATTGTCAATGAGACCCATCGACTGCTCAAATAGAGCTATTCTATTAGGTAGCGATCGACTATGACGCAGCCAAAGCAAAACTCGAAACGGGGTGACATTTTGATTTATCGGGCGATCGCATTGCAAATCAGAGAATAGGCGATCGCGATATCTTACATTTGTTGCTTCACCAAAACCATCACCCGATTTACCGCATCCTGTACAAAAGCCTTGAGAAACTCATCACGGCGATTTAACTGAAACTGACGCTGCACTACTTCCGCAATACCGCCATCACCCCAATCGCGATCGCGACTAAAATATTCAATAAAACTCTTACCCGCAATCCGAGTCAGATAAGCCGCCGTCACTGATTGAATCGTTGCCTTGAGAACCAATCCCACTACAGTTACGGAAATTACTGTCGTGATGATTTGGACTACGCCCTTAACAATGCCGAGGCTCACGAGAGTACGGGTAAGAGAATTTGCTAACTCTTTACCGCGATCGATATTGATTTCACAACCATAGACTTTCCCAATTTCCACCACCATTTGAGCATTAATCGCGGCAGTTGCTAACATATCAACAACAGGTAAAGGCGTAGCGAATACCACTCCCACAACTAACCATTGGAACTTCTCCACCACCTTTTCCGCGTCCATTTGTTGCTGTTGCGACAACGCTTCACGGGTTTCTTCCGTTAGACGTTGCGATCGCAATAACACATTATCTGCCACCAGTTCATCGCCTTCATAGCTGAGAATATCGAGAATACGCGCTAGTAATGGCTGAATTTTTGGTTTAGGATTAATCACTTCACCTGAATCTAGCGTTATCGGTGCAGGGCTAGCCGCGATCGCTACGACATCTTCAGGAGCGATAAAATCCAATACTCGCGAGCGCAAACTGGTTTGAATTATTTCGCGATCGCTTTTAGTGAGACGATCAATTTTATTGAAAGCAAGAATTGTCCGTTTACCGATTTCGGTGAGAGCCTTAAGCACTTCATACTCAGAACGTCGTAAATCATCATCGACTACAAATACAATCAAATCTGCTTCCGTGGCAATTTGTCGCGCCTCTTGCTCGCGATCGCTCCCTAAAGCACTTGCCTCTAAGATTCCTGGACAATCAGTAATTTGCATCGGCACATCTAAGTTCGCAAATCTAACGGGAGCATAAACTTTACCCAGTTGTGTAGTTCCCATTGTTGCACCGACTTCTCCTTTAGACTCTACCTCTTGCAGCGACAGATCTAATAATCCATTTACCAAAGAAGTTTTACCTGCGGAACCTACTCCAAATACAACCACTCGTAACTCTTGACGGATAAAATTCTGTTTAAGTTGTTCCGTTTGCTCAGCCAGCGATCGGCGCATTACCTCATCTTGGATCTGCTCAACTTGTTTTTTTAAAGCTTCCAGACTATCTTGAGCAGCCTCAATCTTATCGGTAGGAGCTTCAGGAATCGGACGCGGTTTAGATGGTTCTGCTTGAAATAGGCGCAAATACCGCCAGAGGATAAAAAATAACCCTGCCAACAGACCAATCACCAACAACACCACAAATCCACCCAAAATTGGCGAAGATGTGGCGACAAGTTGATAGATTTGAATAATGCGATCGAGTAAGGGAACGATGAACGAAATTGCTAGCCCTGAACAGCCTAAAACAAGTAGCGATCGCAACCAAGGAAATCGATTTCTCATCGGTTTACGAGGGATATTTTATGGAATGGGTTTAAGAGCAGCAAAATGTATATAGGGTGAATTTAAGATTCTAACGTAGGGGGAATTTATGAATTGCCCCTACGTTTCGTTCTGTACGAATCTATAATGTACTAACAAAATTTTGGAGTCAATACGGCTTTGCCACAATTTTACTTAATTATCTGGTTCTTGGCTCAGCACAAATCACTACATGAACTTGCCAATAGCTGAGTAAGGCATGTTAAACAGTGTTATACAATACTGAAAGCTTTTTGAATGGTCGAGTTTGATCTATGCAAGTTTGGGTATTGCTGTTTAACGCGAACACCGATAACGAGGGTATCTACACTCTAGAAATTGAGGGCGACAATATTATTGTTGCCTTTGAGCAAGAAGATGATGCCATTCGTTATGCTGGGCTGCTGGAAGCCCAAGATTTCTTGTCGCCTACCGTTGAACGCATCGACAAGGAAGACTTAGAAGAATTTTGTCGTGACGCAAACTATGACTTAAACATTGTGCCAACCGAGGCACTCCTAGTCCCACCTGAAAAAAATGTTGATAAAACCAGTTGGGATAGCGATCGCGACAAAAGCAGTAACAAGAATAATTTCGAGCCAGAGGATGAAATTGAAGTCGAAGATCCCGTAATTGCCATGATGCGCCGTCGGCTAGAAAATTTACTGTAATCCAAAATAGATTGGCGGCGCTTCGCGCCGCTACCTCTATTCCCTAACAAGTTTGAGTTTATTTGAGGGACTATGAAAATGACGGATTTACCTTCTAATACTTTGTCCAGCGAAATTACGAAGTTTGAACCAACCAATGAAAATCAAGACGATGGCTGGTTTAATTATCCTGTCCATGTTTATCCTCACCACACCGACTATTCAGGCGTTGTTTGGCATGGCACTTATTTGACTTGGATGGAAGCAGCTAGAGTCGAATGTTTGCGATCTGTGGGCATGAGCTTTGAAGAGTTAATTGGCGCGGGTGTGGACTTACCTGTGGCGGAGATGTCATTGCGTTATCATCGTTCGGCACGGATGGGAGATGATGTGTTGGTGATGACTAAACTCGTAGCCGACAAAGTTCGTTTGAACTGGGAATATCAAATTCGCACCGAAACGGATCTATGTGTAACAGCAGTTGTCACTCTCGTGGCTGTAGATTTTGAAAAACGTAAATTGTTGCGATCGCTACCTAGCTCGTTAGAAGGGGCGATCGCCAAGTTAACTGGCATTTAAAACTAAGCTGGGACGGCGCGAAGCGCTGCCCCATAGCAAATTTATTGAGGAACCAAAAACATCATGGCAGATTGGCAGGTAATTACAGGCGGCGTGACCGCCGCAAAAGGCTATAAAGCCGCAGGAATGACCGCAGGACTAAAACCATCTGGCGCACCCGACCTAACTTTAATCGCATCCGATGTACCCGCGATCGCCGCAGGTGTCTTCACCAAATCCTGTGTCAGAGCGGCTTGCGTAGACTTTAACCGTGAAGTATTGGCAAAGGGCGGCTATATCAGCACGATCCTCTGTAATGCAGGGCAAGCTAATGCCAGCACTGGAGCCGAAGGTTGGCGCAACGCGGTGGAATGTGCAGAACTGGTCAAAAAAGCGTTAAATACGGTCGATGGAGTTTTGGTCGCCTCTACAGGTGTAATTGGTAAACAATTGCTGATGGACAAAATGCGAGCAGGTATTGCCAAAATTGCCACGCTGATTTCTGCTGACGGTGGGGAAGATGCTTCGCGATCGATTATGACCACAGATACTGTTCCCAAAAGTATTGCCTTAGAAACGGTAATTGATGGAAAAACCGTCAGAATCGGTGGTATTTGTAAGGGTTCGGGGATGATTCATCCAAATATGGCGACCATGCTCGGCTTTGTCACCTGTGATGCTGCCGTAGAGCCAAAACTTTGGCAAAAAATGTTATCCAGTTCCATTGACGCGAGTTTCAATCAAGTGACAGTTGATGGCGATACCAGTACGAATGATATGGTGTTAGCGCTCTGTAATGGACAATCGGGCGTAAGCATTGATGATGAAAGCTCACCTGCGGCGATCGCTTTACAATCGATGTTAAAAGAAGTTTGCATGAGTCTCGCTAAGGCGATCGCCCGTGATGGTGAAGGCGCAACCTGCATGATCGAAGTCAATGTAACTGGCGCATCTAGCACGGAAGCGGCGCGTCAAATTGCGAAAACCATTGTCGGCTCATCACTCGTAAAATCCGCAGTATTTGGCAACGATCCTAACTGGGGTAGAATTGCCGCCGCCGCAGGGCGATCGGGTGTGGATTTTAATCAAGATATTTTGAATATTCAACTCGGCGATTTTGTAATGATGAAGGATGGCACACCACAGGAATATGATCGCGCCGCCGCCAGTGACTATCTCAAAAATGACACCGTAATCATCAATGTTGGTGTCGGTGATGGGGTTGGTGATGGCACGGCGTGGGGCTGTGATCTCAGTTACGATTACGTCAAGATCAACGCGGAGTACACCACCTAATATCCACAAAGCGGCGCATAGCGCCGCTTTTAAAAATCACATCATGCAACTTGATAATTAAAGTTAAACGTAGCCCATTGCTGCACATCCAACATCCATGCATCACTGACATTAATCAAATTACCAAGTTCAGAAAATTTACCTGCGCGATCAAGATCGACAAGTAGTGCTTGAGCCACTTGTAAAGGATTGGGAATCGCAATCAATCCATTAATTGACGAAGCCTGACGCTGTGATAATTCTAGTACCTTGGCAACTTCCAAAAGCGGTGCTTGACTAATCACAACTTGGACATCAACATTGCCCTGTGGGGCAGATACACCCCAATTCATCATCGCTTTTGGATAGGGAATCGTGAGGGTTTCAGAAGGTGGAATCACACCATCATTAGCATAGGGTGTGCTAACAAAATTGGGAGTGAGAACTTTGCCACGGGGATCAAGACAAAAAATCCTCGTGTATAAAGGCTTGTCACTAAAGTTCTCAATCTGGCACTCAAGGCGATCGCCAATATTGATTGGCTTAGTCCGCACGATATTGCTAATAGTATCGTTAACGGGAATGCGTGCTGCACGGGCTGCTGATTTGCTAGAGATCGTCACAGAGCGTTCATCAATACCGACGATCGCTTTGAGCGTAGCCCGGACATCAAGATGGCTGGCTGCTTGATTCTCGGTAGCACGGATTAACTTAGCAGCGAGAAGGCTTTCGAGAAAACATTGTAGGCGTTTGATCGCTACGCCCACCGACTCACCCACAGAACCAAAAGAACCAAGGATCGGCGTATGTCCAACTGTAAATAAGCCATAACTTGCCGATTGCACACCAAATAGACAATCTGCACATTGCTCGTTAGCCTTGACCCCAAACATATTTGGTAAGGTTGAGAAGGCGCTAGTGGCATCTACTCGTTCAATTTTACTTAGTCCAATATCAAGGGCGATCGCTAATTTAAGATTCTGAGAAATGGCACGAATAGATTCTTGTAGTAAATCTCCTGATTGTAATTTGGGAATAGCGCTACGATCGCTTAGGACTTCCACTTTGCCATTAAATCCATTTCGAGATTTTAGTTGTACCGTGGTTTGCGAAGTTCCATTTAGATTGTTATTCACATTATTATTCACATGGAGAATAGAACCAGCCATGTAATTACTTAAAATATCAATCGGTAAACCCGCCAGACAAACATCCGCATTTCGATGATCGCTATTAAGGCGATCGCTACTAATATTTGTCACCACACCATCAGCACCAAAATCAGGGACTGGCAACAATGGAGCAAAGGTATTCGGGGAAATCTCTTTGGATTTGGCTCCATTAGTTTCCATCATCTCCATGATTTGTTTATCAATTGAGAGATTTTCATTATGAAAAACTCGACGATCGAGATTAGTTACCAGATTACTCATCACCCAATAAATTGTCGTAGCGGGGGTGATCTGCCACATTTGCTGCACTAAGGAGTAGGTAAACGCACCACTACTAAAACCAGACCATTGAGCATCGGCGCAGAGCATATCCCCTGAAGCGGCTTGTAAGAATGCTCTAATCGGATTTGCGGCATGATTTGCAGCAGAATTTGCGGCGATCGCCTGTTTTTCGATAAATTCTAATTCGGGTGGTAATTGCCAATCACTGCGCCCAATTCGCGATCGCAAGCGAAAATTACCGATTGCCGATACATTCGGATAATAAAATCCCGCATCAATGACACACAAAATCCGATCTGTAGCGATCGCCTGTAAACCCTTGCGCCATTCTAGTTCAGTAATATCTTGCAACTTTTCTAGATTTTGAGGCAAACCACTATCAACGGGAACCAGCGTATTGTAATTGCCAAGCCGCGAACCATGACCGCTAAAGTGAACCAAAACTAAATCATCAGGTAAAGTTTGAGCGGTCAGATGTTCAGTGATCGCTTCAGTGATGTTATGACGAGTCGCATCATGATCGGTGAGCGTAACAATATCCTGTGGCGCAAATCCGAATCGATAGATTAGGAGTTCTTTTTGTAACTCCACATCATTAACACAACCATGTAATGGCAGCCATCCATTTGTTGAGCCATTTGTCGAGCCATTTTGCGAATAATTTTGTGAGGAACTTGGTGAACTATCTTCTTTTGCATCATACTGATTGATCCCAATCAATAGGGCTTTTTTGCGATGCCCCGAAATAGATGCTTGCTGTAAATACTGCTCGGCAGCAAGAGCCACGCGATCGCGATTCAGAAACTGCCAGCCGATGAGACTAGTCAGCCCTGCCTGTAAGAATTGTCGCCGTGCAATCCCCATATTAATACCGTGAATTCCTATGCTTTTTTGCGATCGCTCCTTCTATTAAAGCTGATTCAAGGCAACTCTTGGCAACATTTTTTAACAGATTTACAGCTAGATTTTTTAATAAGTAGAATTACCTATAAAGATAATCGAGAACATCTCAAAACAGATTTATCGCTAGATTTTTTAATAAGTAGAATTACTTATAAAGATAATCGAGAATATCTCAAAATCGAGCCAAAATCGAGCCAAAATTGGCATGTTACATCGACCAGCCATTACTGGACAATGTACCTGCATGTATCCGATCTAAAGCTCTCTTACCACCCCAGCGATCGACAATGCGATCGTCATATTCATCAGCTATATCCATCACTGCCTTGACTGATGACTCTAATTCTTTCATATCACAAGTGGAACCAACTATAGAATGCTCAAATAGAATTTCGTTATCAGGTGATATCCCAAAAGCACCAAAAATCATCTTGGCATTTTCTTCCAACAAGTACCGCAACAAATCTGGTTTTAGCTCCGCACCAACCACCACATACGATCGCGTGTTAATAACCGCATCATTTTCATCCCAAGGAAAAACAAGAACTTCGACTAAAGCTGAACCGATAAATAGCCCTACTCCAGGAACGTCTTGACGAGCGCAAGGACATTTATCAAATATCTCTTGCATCCACGTCACTACTTTTTCATAACAGGCTTCTTGAGCAGTAGTTTGAAATTGCAAATTATTTGGCTCCATTAGATTACAGCCTATTGAGTTTTCAAGTATTTCAGAGAAAAGTTTAAAAGTTCCGCTTGGCAGCATTTTTAAACTTTTCTCTGTGTTTGGTTTTAGCGCAAAGCGCTGCATTGAAACTTAGATGATGGTGTTGTCAGGAATAATCGCATTTTTGACTACAACCACAATGCCATTGCAAATGCAATAACCTTGATCTTCACGATTTATATCTTGGACACGATCTTTATTGATGATCTGTACATTTTTACCAATCCGCGCATTCTTATCAATAATGGCATGACGAATAATCGTATTTTCACCAATGCCCATCGGTACGATGTTTGTCTCAAGATCTGATTGACGCTCCTCTTGAGGCTGATAAAAATCACATCCCATCAACAGCGTATCTTCAATCGTACAGTTCGGCTCAATATGCATCCGAATACCGACAACCGAGTTGGTAATGGCAGCTTGGAGAATGAGACACCCTTCACCGATTACGGAGTCTTTAATCTTAGAATCATTTACCTTGCTAGGTGGTAAAAAACGAGCGCGAGTGTAGATGGGTTTTTTGGTTTCGTAGAAATTAAAGCCTGTGGCAGGATGACGAGTTAAGGCAAGATTGGCTTGGTAAAAAGACTCAATAGTTCCAATATCCTCCCAGTAGCCATTATATAAATAGGCTTGTACATTCAAACTTTGAATCGCCGCAGGAATGATTTCTTTCCCAAAGTCCGTGTATTCAGGGTTTTCAGTCAGCAACTTCAGCATTGCCTGCTTGCTAAACACATAAATCCCCATCGAAGCAATAAAGGGATTAGCTAAAGCTTCATTCGCATCTAAACCGAGTTTAGTGGTATCAACGCGCATACTATCCAATGCTTCACCCTTAGGCTTTTCAAGGAAATTAATCACCTTACCTGAACTATCGGTTTTGAGCAGTCCAAAGGCTGAAGCTTTTTTCTGATCGACTGGTAGCACTGACAGGGTAATGTCGGCTCCTGTTTCGCGATGATGCTCCACAAATTTTTCGTAATCCATGTTGTAGAGATGATCGCCAGATAAGATCAAATATTCACTGACATCCCATGATTCCAATAGCCATGCATAACGACGCACGGCATCGGCTGTGCCTTGAAACCATTCTGGACTGTCGGGAGTTTGTTGAGCGGCAAGAATTTCAATAAAGCCGTCGGAATAGGATGCGGGGCGATAGGCTTGGTTAACGTGACGATTAAGTGATGCGGAGTTAAACTGAGTCAGGATGTAAATTTTTTCAATGCCTGAGTTAATACAGTTACTTACAGGAATGTCGATCAATCTATATTTGCCTGCTACGGGGACGGCGGGTTTAGCACGGGTCTTTGTGAGGGGATATAGTCGGCTTCCCTGTCCGCCACCCAAAATGATAGCCAGTACGTTTTTCATAATTTATTTGTGATTATCTTGGCTTTTATAGTTGCAAATTTTTTTGAATATCAACATTGTCTATCTTTGGGGGGATCGTTGCAAGTGATATAGCCTACTTGTCTCTATACTTTCCGAAAATAAATGACTTAAAGCTAAAATACCTAAGTTTTTAGGAAATAGATTCACATAACTCACCTCGTAGCGATCGCTTGGCTTTTTAAGTTTTCTTATGACAATGTTGTTTTTATGAAAAAGTTTGTAACAATAGGATTTCTTAGTTGCAGTCTATTGATAAAGGTGAAATATGAAGAAAATATTGCTACTTTTTAGTGAGCTTAATAATGGCGATCTTGACTGGTTTGTTCAGAAAGGAAAAAAGGAGTTAATCCCGCCCGATCGCTTATTGATTAAGGAAGGTAATGTTAGTGACGCACTCTACATCGTGGTGAGTGGCTCCTTTAGTGTTGCCATAGAATCACAAAATCAAACGGAGCTAGCGATCATCTCGGAAGGTGAAATTGTCGGTGAGGTGTCTTTTATTGATACTCGTCCTCCCCTTGCTAGTGTGCGATCGCGAGAAGAGTCAGTAGTATTGTCGTTGCCAAGAGTACAACTATTATCAAAGCTGCAACAGGATATTAATTTTGCTTCACGATTTTATCGAGCGATTTGTCTCTGTTTATCAGATCGACTACGCGGTACGGTCAGTCGTCTTGGGTATGGATATGATCTTGATGAGTTAGAAGCGCATATTGGCGGGTTTGGACAGGCGATGTTGGGAAATTTGGAGCTAGCTGAGGCTAAGTTTAATTGGTTGATTAAAAATGTTCGTGCATCATAAAAAAAAGGCGGTGCAAAGCACCGCCCCTTTTTTGATCTAAATTGTGAGCTAACTTGCTTCGACTCGCATTAAGACTTGACCGTACTCGACAGGTTGAGTATTTTCTACCAAGATTTCCACTATCTTTCCTGTAGCTTCAGACTCGATTTCATTCATCAGCTTCATCGCTTCAATGATACAAACAGTGCCGCCTTTCTTGATATTATCGCCAATCTCAATAAATGGCGCATCATCAGGAGAAGGAGAGCGATAGAATGTCCCAACCATTGGCGAGACGATGTCCACTAATTTCTTAGCAGGAAGAGCATCGGCGATCGTCGGTGTGTAGGCTACAGGATTCTGGGTTGCGACATTTTGAGGCGGCGGTTCGATCGCATTGGTATGGGCAGGTGACATAGACACAGGAGCGCTTGGCATCACCGATGATATAACGCGATTTTCGCTCTTTCGGATACTCAAACGCAGATCACCCGATTCTAGCGTCAGTTCGGTGATGTCCGTCTGGTTTAGGATCGTGACCAATTCACGCAATTGCTCTATGCTAAATTCCACCTAGTTTTCACGCCCCAAATAGGTATCTTCGCGAGTATCAATTTTGATGCGATCGCCAACATTCACAAACAAAGGAACGTTAATTGTCGCGCCAGTCTCAACTTTGGCGGCTTTACTACCACCAGTAGCCGTATCGCCCTTTAGACCTGGATCGGTTTCGATCACCTCTAGGACAATTGAGTTGGGTAATTCCACTTCAATAATTTTGCTGCCCCAACGCACGACATTTACTTCCATGCCTTCTTTGATGTACTTAACACGGCTACCAATCTGAGCCGCAGTTAAAGTTGACTCTTCAAAGCTCTGCATATCCATAAAGATATAATCTTCACCTTCTCTATAAGTATGCTGCATAGAGCTTTTCTCTAGGGTGGCTTGAGGGTGCATTTCGCCAGCCCTAAAGGTTCTGTCTAGAGTTTTGCCTGTCATGGCACTTTTTAGAGTGGTACGCACAAAAGCTGAACCTTTACCAGGCTTTACGTGTAGGAATTCGGTTACACGCCAGACTTCGCCATCAAGTTCAATTGTTACGCCGGGTCGAAATTCGTTACTGGAGATCATTGGAAATTGAGTAATAGCCAAAAATGATTTTAGCGTAGAGATGTAACCTTTGCGACAAAAAATCTTAAATACTAAAACTAGTGCGTCCCTTCCTACTTTTATAGCAATTGCTATAGAATTGAGTTTTTACAGGAGCGATCGCCCCATGTCAGTCAAAAAACAGTTTGGTAGTTTTGATGAATTGCTAGAGAGTTCAGAATTACCTGTTCTAGTCGATTTTTATGCGCCTTGGTGTGGTCCTTGTCAGCTTATGACAGGCATTCTCGATAAGGTAAGCGAGTCTATGAAAGATAAGGTACAGATTGTGAAGATCAATACAGATAACTATCCAGAACTTGCTACAAAGTTTTCGATTACGGCTTTGCCAACTATGGTTTTATTTAAAGATGGTGCGCCTGTCGATCGCATTGAGGGCGTAATGCAAGCTACTCCTTTGTGCGAGCGTCTTGCGGTTCATGCTTAGCATTACAGGGCGGCTTTGCCGCCCAAGTAGTCTAATTTAAGGCTGATTTGAAACCTAAGAAAGGCAATCTGTAAGTTGAGCCAATAGTTCTTCGCGGTGCAAGTTCCGCCCGATGATTACTAGCTGATTATTTAGGGACTTCTCGCGATCATCGGTTTTGAGTTCGTAGCGCTTGCCGCTTAGCTGGAAAACATAGCGGTTGTCGATTCCTGCAAAATTCAAAATACCTTTGGCTCTAAACACATCAATCGGTAATTGTTTATCGAGAAAGTTTTGAAACTTATCAAGACTAAAGGCTCGATCGCTTTGAAATGAGATCGAAATAAATCCATCATTTGCTAAATGCTCAGAATGGTGATGATGGTGATCTTCGTGAGTACATTCGGGATCATGACAATCTTCATCGTGGGCTTCGTGATGTGCGTGATCATGATGGTTGTGATGATCGTGATCGTGATGATCGTGATCATGATGATCATGTTTGGCAGATGTTTCGGTAGAAGCGATCGCTGATTGATCGATCTTGACATCCAAAATCAAAGGCAGGGGAACAATGCCCAAATGCGATCGCAAAATACGCGCTTTAGTTTTAGTTTTGTTAATGTAAGTTTCGAGATCTTCAAGTTTTTCTTCGGTGACAAGATCGGTTTTATTCAGAATAATAATATCGCCATACATAATCTGAGCATGAGCCGCATCACTATCAAAATGCTCAGCCGTAAATGCTTCGGAATCAACTACGGTCAAAATCGAATCTAGTCTAGTTAAGTGCTGTAATTCTGTGCCTAAAAAGGTGAGCGCGATCGGCAGGGGATCGGCAACACCTGTGGTTTCAACGATCATGTAGTCAATGCGATCGCCCTTTTCGAGAATGCTGTAGACCGCATCAACTAAGCCATCATTGATCGTGCAGCATATGCAACCATTGCTTAGTTCCATCATATTTTCATCGACAGTCACCAATAACTGACTATCAATATTGATGTCGCCAAACTCATTCACTAAAACCGCGACTTTCAAGTCTTGCTGATTTTGTAAAATATGATTTAGTAAAGTAGTCTTGCCGCTACCCAAAAAGCCTGTGATGATCGTAACTGGCATCCCGCGTTTGGGTACGTCCACATCAATAATGTCTTTTGTTATGTTTTCGGTAACATTGCGATCGGAAGTGAGCATGGACTTTGTGTAAAAATAAATTTAACCTTCATTCTAACAGTTGCTATCTAGATTCAGCATTTGAGATGGCAAGCTGTGAATTATACAAACATCATGCTAGTTCCAGAATCTTGCTTAGAGTCTCCTAGTCTTGAGGACATATTAGCCGCCTTAGAATTGCGTCTGGACTCAGAAGATGCGATCGCTAAGTTGCCCCTAACTCAAGCCTTAGAGCAATGTTTATTATTTTCTCAAGCCCACAATTTGCCAGATATTACTGAATTTGTAAGACTGGAGCTAGATGGCTATAGCAGCATTCAACCGCCTAATAGTCGCTCGGTACAACTAATTTATTTTGATAGGGGGGGACAGGCGATCGCTGGCTTGTCACAATACAGCAGCTATCCGTTGGCAACGGGTGTTCGCAAGTTGGAAATGCATTTGAAAAATGGCTTGACTTTGAAGTTACCATCTCAGATTTTGACTTTTTTGTCGCAGATTGCGGGGCGCGAAGTCGATACTGGTCATGTATCACCATCTCAAATCATAAATATTCTAGAAAATATTCGTCATTTTACGATCCGAAGACTCAAAAATTATAGAGTTAATTAAGTAGGTAGGCATAATTAACTGTTAGATAGTGGAACAGGCTTCTAGCCTGTTGACGGGCAAGATGCCCGTTCCACACACATTTTATATTTAATTGCGCTGTAACTTAGACCCAATCGAGCTTTAAAGTCGGCATTAGTCGCTGTAAATTCTTTAACGATTTGCCCTGCCAAGGAATACCCTCAGAGCCTTGAACCGTAATTGTGACTGTATCTTTTTGTCTAACTTTAATTACAAATTTGGATAAAACATTAATGCCTGAACTGTTTAAAAATTCTAACTGACAGAGATTGAGAAATAAGCTTTTAGGCTCTTGATCAATCACATACTCTAAGAGCTGCACAATCGGAGCATATTCTTCAGATCCTGCTAATCGCAATGATCCTTGACAATAAATGCAAGTGTCTGCTGGCTCATACCAAACTCGATAATCATCTCCTTTAACTTCCATTATTTAATAACTCCTGATATAAGCCTGATAGAGATTTGCGCTGTTTTGGTTGGTCATTATTTGATTGGATTTTAACTAAAGTGGCAACTGTACCATTGTTGATACCACGGTCACATCATTTTCAACTTGCTCAAACTTCCATCCTAGGACGGCTTCATAGTCCATGATCATCGTAAAATAACCAAGTCCAGAGCTTCCTGAATCATCATTTTCAGCACTTTTTTCAACTTGATTAAAATACATTTCACTGACATCACCAGTCGCAAGTTCTTGTAAAAAAGACTGGAAATTGGCAATTGATGGTTGTGGCAAACTATTTTTTGATAAAAATAAGAGGCGATCGCTAAATAAATGCACTTCTAGATTAATCGGTTGATCTGCGCTTATGTCGCTATATTTCATTGCATTTTCCAGCAATTCATTCGCCACAAAACTAACCGCAAATCGAATTTCGGTTTGTTTGCTTAAAGCCGCAGTTGTATCTCCAGGAAAGAAATTTTTGACATAATCGCCAAGGAAGTCAGCCGAGAGACTATTTGTCTTCCAGCGCTGTTGGATTGACAGGGTAGATGGCGAAAATCCTAAGACTAAAAACTCGCTTCTATCAGAAAAGTCGTCTGTAAATTCTCCAAAAATTTGCGCCATGTTTTAAAGTCACTGCAAACTACATGACATCTTTTACTATAGTTTAGGTATATTATGCAACCCACTACAGAAATGATGACAGGAGTGAAGCTGTATAAGTCATTAACCGCACTCTATGGAATGTATTGATATATGTCGAATAATGGCGAAGATTTGGTAGACACTTTAGCTTCTGAGCAATGGTTTGTTTGCAAGCGCGACAATAATATTTGTGAAATCGTCAAAAGTAATCACAAAGACGAAATTAATGATGCGGTTGAAATTTGGGGCGGATTTGCTTCTCAAGGTGAGGCGATCGCCAAGCGAGTCGGCTTAATTCGCGCAGGAAAGTGTCAACCTTTATGACATTGTTTTAGGCTGTTATAAAAAAGTCACCTTAAAAAGCTAGGGTGTATATATTAGGTCATCAATTATCCCAGTTATGTCAGATCCCAAAGTCAGCGAAGCCGTTGCTCAACTCTATAATACTTACCCATTTCCTCCTGAACCGATTTTAGATGAGCCACCTCTAGGCTATAACTGGCGCTGGAATTGGCAGGCAGCCCATAGCTTTTGTACTGGTCAAAAGTCTCCTAAAAACAATGTGCGGATTCTGGATGCTGGCTGTGGATCGGGTGTGAGTACTGAATATTTAGTGCATCTCAACCCTGAAGCTACGGTGGTGGGGATCGACCTCAGTGCAGGTACGCTGGCTGTGGCAAAAGAGCGCTGTCAGCGAGAGGGGGCAGATCGGGTGGCATTTCATCATCTCAGTTTGTTTGATGCTGACCAGTTAGAGGGCGAGTTTGATCTAATTAACTCTGTGGGTGTGCTGCACCATACCGCCGATCCGATTCGGGGGATTCAAGCCCTTGCCAATAAGCTTGCCCCCAGTGGTTTGCTGCATATTTTTGTGTATAGCGAATTGGGGCGATGGGAAATTCGGTTGATGCAGGAGGCGATCGCTTTATTACAGGGTGAACAACGTGGCGACTACAAGGATGGTGTATCGGTGGGACGACAAATATTTGCGAATTTGCCAGAAACGAATTCTTTGCGACGCAGAGAACAGGAGCGTTGGTCTTGGGAAAATCAGAAAGATGCATGTTTCGCGGATATGTATGTGCATCCCCAAGAGATTGATTACAATGTGAATTCTCTATTTGAATTAATCAATGCATCGGGTTTAGAATTTCTCGGATTCTCCAATCCACAAGTTTGGGATTTAAATCGCTTACTTGGCAAAGCTCCAGACCTAATTGAGCGATCGCAACATCTTACAGATCTACAACGTTATCGTCTGATAGAACTCCTCGATCCACAAACAATTACCCATTACGAATTCTTTTTAGGTCGTAGCCCGATCGCGAAGCAGGATTGGCACAATGACGAGACATTACTGGCGGCTATTCCTGAACCCAGCCCTTGTATTTCCAGTTGGCAAGATGGTCCTCAGTTTTTTGATTACAACTATCAAGTTGCCAAAATTAGTGATTTGGAATGGAAGTTTTTGATTGCCTGTGATCATAATCAAGATAAAAAACAATCCGTTGCTCAAATTTTGCAAAATGTTAATGAGGGTATTGATCAGGCAATTGATCAGTCTAGTTTAGAAGATGTGCGATCGCTCCAAAGGCAGCAGGTTATTTTGTTAAGTTAACTCATTTGTTTACCAAAAAGTAAAGCTGTGGTAGGCGATCTCCTTATCCAGATACAAATCAACTTTCAGTATTTATGAAATTTAGTGTGTTTTTAGGATCAGTTCCTATCTTTTTAGCGTTTATTTTTTGTACAGCTATTGCAACTATTATAAATCCACACATATTTATTAGTTTTTTCTCAAACACTCCATCAAAACTATTTTATGATGTTGAGCATTATGCAAATTTGGTCATAAATCCCACTTGTAATGCATTTTACCCATTATGGCCGTGGCTAATTAGTAAGTTAGGGACACCCAAAACAGTCGATGATGCAGCATTCTATTTTCGTATTGTTGGTAGCTTACTATCTTTGATGAGCATTCCTTTATTCATATTGTTTTTAAAACAAAATATCAAAAGTTATAAAATTACATTTTTAATTGTTGGACTATATGCAATAAATCCTCTTTCAGTATTTAGAATGATTGGTTATACCGAAAGTATTTTTTCTGTTCTGAGCCTGATTTTCCTCATTCTTTTAAGCAAATTAAAACCAGTCTCAAAAATATCAATTAGATATATATCTACATTAATATTTATATTTCTCAGTTCTTTTTTACTATCTTTAACAAGACCATTTATCATTCAAGCAGTTTTTTCATCTGTCCTTGCATTAGCTTCAATTTTATTAATAAATAAATTTCAAAACAATAAAAACTTTAACCAATATTTTAAAATTTACGGTATAAATACTTTTGTTATTTGCCTTGGTACAGTGGTGGGATATTGTGTGTATGGCTATTACTGCTTACAAACTAGAGGCGACTTTTTTGCTCCTTTCCACGATCAAAAGGCTTGGGGAAAACAGTTGGGAATCTATCCTCAACTATTTTTTATACCTCTAACATCTGCCGATTTTACTGCAATATATTTACCCATTATAGCCTTAATTTTATCTTGGCTTATTTGTATATCCATTAATTTCAGAAAACTAGATTTTGTTTCACCAAAACTATGGCAATGGATCTTGCTTTTTGCATATCCACCAGCATTTATGGCATTCTATAGTTCTGATTTAAAAAAAATTAATTCTTCGCATAGGTCAACTAATCTAAAGGAGATTAATCTCACTCAAGCAGCTAAAAATATATCCACTAGCTACCTATTTTGGTTCTGTGTTTACTTTGCTCTAATACATTCAATAATTATTGTTTTTAGTGATCAAAAATTAACAAGCTTAAGACGCTTTATATTTGGCACACCTTATTTTTTTGTAGTGATCGCCTATGTAAGTAATTGCTTCCCAACACGCAAAGTAACTAAATTACTGTTGTGGCTATTAGGCTTTTCAGGTATTTGGCTAGTGCAGTATTGGTTAGACTATGCCAATGGTGTGTGGATTGGATAGAACTAGCTATCCTTTCTCTTTTGTCAGCTCGCCAAGCATCGACTTGTTATAAGTTTCTAAGTCTGGCTATTTGCTCAATACTTAATCCAGTAGAGCGACTGATGGCAGCATCGTCTAAAACATCAACCAGTTGTTGAGCGATCGTTAGTTGAGTCTCTAGCTTTCCTTGCTCAATGCCCTGTTCAATACCTTGATTTAGAGCTTTTTTGACGACATTACGTTGATCTTGAATGAAGATTTCTTGATGTTCTAGTTCATCTATTTCTTCGGAACTGAGGTTGGCTTGGTTGGCGATCGCAAAAGCTTGTTTTATCTCAGGCACAGATTCCATGCTTGGCGGTACAGACTCAAGTTTTCTAGCGGTTTTTAGGAAATACATCCATTTGTCCGCAAGGGTTTCCAGTTCTACAAGTTGTTTTTGGAATTTTGGTAGTTCGATGAATACTAGCTCTATATCATAGATCGGGTAATCGGTGAGGTAGGTTTTTTCTTTAAGAATGAACCGTGATATCAGTTGATCGAGTTCGGGAAACATTTCAAAGTCGGCAATGGTAAGAGCAATCACTGGTTGAAGATCGGTGTACTCGTCACCAATTGCGAGTTGATTAGTATAGGCTTTGGCAGCATTATACAGGATGCGTTTCTGAAATCCTTCTACATTTAACACTTGCATCTCGATAATTACAGTGCTGTTTTGGCGATCGCGATCGGTGATCGTCGCTTTGATATCTAGGTAAGTATCTTTGAAGCCCCGAATGCGTGGGGTGAGATGCGGATTGAGGATTTCGATCTCAATAATCTTGTCATTGCCTTCGTAGAGCATGGCATTGAGAAAGCTAATCAAAATATCATGGCTTTGTTCGGAACCAAAGATTTTTTTGAAAGCATAGTCAGTTTTAGGATTTATGAAGCGCATAGTTTTTTGCTAGCTATTTCCATATCGACTTAATTATAGGCTTCTAAGTCTGGCTATTTGCTCAGTACTTAACCCTGTAGTACGACTGATGGCAGTATCGTCTAAAACATCAAGCAGTTGTTGAGCGATCGCTAGTTGAGTCTCTAGCTTTCCTTGTTCAATACCTTGATTTAGAGCTTTTTTGACGACATTCCGTTGATCTTGAATGAAGATTTCTTGATGTTCAAGTTCATCTATTTCTTCGGAACTGAGGTTGGCTTGATTGGCGATCGCAAAAGCTTGTTTTATCTCAGGCACAGATTCCATGCTTGGCGGTACAGACTCAAGTTTTCTAGCGGTTTTTAGGAAATACATCCATTTGTCCGCAAGGGTTTCCAGTCCTACAAGTTGTTTTTGAAATTTTGGTAGTTCGATGAATACTAGCTCGATGTCATAGATCGGGTAATCGGTGAGGTAGGTTTTTTCTTTAAGAATGAAGCGTGATATTAGTTGATCGAGTTCGGGAAACATTTCAAAGTCGGCAATGGTAAGGGCAATCACGGGTTGGAGATCGGTGTACTCATCACCAATTGCGAGTTGATTAGTATAGGCTTTGGCGGCATTGTACAGGATACGTTTCTGAAATCCTTCTACATTTAACACTTGCATCTCGATAATTACAGTGCTGTTTTGGCGATCGCGATCAGCGATCGTCGCTTTGATATCTAGATAAGTATCTTTGAATCCTCGAATGCGTGGGGTGAGATGCGGATTGAGGATTTCGATCTCAATAATTCTGTCATTGCCTTCGTAGAGCATGGCATTGAGAAAGCTAATCAAAATATCATGGCTTTGTTCGGAACCAAAGATTTTTTTGAAAGCATAGTCAGTTTTAGGATTTATGAAGCGCATAGTTTTTGGCTGGCTATTTCCATTTAATGA
>JBIKYX010000055.1:0-27341 GCA_044355035.1 Pseudanabaena sp.
AAGGATCATGAGTTTTATGAGAAGTCCTCAGAGTCGTTTATTTACTTGGCTTTGATCCGTAAAATGTTGCGAGATCTCACCCCGATGACTTCTTAAATGGTTTCTTACATCTGATGATTCATTTAATGCCACTGCACTATCCTCCAATTTTATTGCTGATACCAATCTTATTTCATTATGGCAGTTGGTTGTTATCGTGAAATCGTCTGTAATCGAGTGTTTGAGGAACGTTGTTGATTGGAACGCGATGATGACGCTGACGGCTTTACTTTGCCTGTCTATTAGAATTCAGTCAGATTCTAAATCGAATGTCTCTTTAAACCCATTTTGAGAACTATTCTGGGAACCAGTTAGATATTTATTAATTTGTTCGCCAATTTTTTCATGGCTATCGGCTTTTGAGATAA
This sequence comes from Pseudanabaena sp., assembly GCA_044355035.1. Lineage (GTDB taxonomy): Bacteria > Cyanobacteriota > Cyanobacteriia > Pseudanabaenales > Pseudanabaenaceae > Pseudanabaena. The sequence continues at coordinate 408 of JBIKYX010000055.1, forward strand.
AGCAGGTAGAACCAACAACTTTCGCTCTAATGCGATCGATAATTGAATCGTTACTGGTCAAAATTAAAATCGGTGTATTTTTAAATTCGGGTATACGACGAATTTGACTACAAAGTTCATATCCACCCACAATTGGCATAACCAAATCTAACAGAATTAGTTCAGGTTGATGTTCTATTAACAATGGCAATACCCTAATCGAATCGCGAATCCCCAAGAACCCAAAGCCAAAGCCTGTAACGATGCGTTCGATTGTCGCACATACTTGATTACTATCGTCCACACAAGCAATCAGAGGTCTTGGAAGTTCCGAGTCTTTTTGGTGGTTATTTTGGCTGTCTTGACGCTTGGTTTGACGATTGGTTTGATGATTGGAAAGACCTTGAATTTGATTATTTTCCTGTGAAATAACTGCTTCGTATGTTGTTGATTCTGGAAATACAGATGAAATTGGCGCTTCGATGTCAGCCACTTCTGTCAGTCCCACCAATCCGCGATGGTAATAGACTAAGAGTGACTGTACTAGTGTGAGCAGGTCTTTTTTCATCCAAGCCGATAACTCGCGCATCGATCGCCTGCCATCAAGGATCGTCACTAAAGTTTTGTAAGTCAGTTCCGAAGCTTCCTCTTTAAGTTGTTCAGGACGTTTGATCCAAGGCGCAATATTCGGCGATAGATCGGCAATACCTGCTTTGCGCCACTTTAGCCACTCTTGATGAGCGCGATCGATCGCCTGTTCGGAATGAATTAACGAAATTATGGGCGTAATTTCATCTTCAAAATCACAGTAATAAGTGATCTTTTCATTAGCGGCACATTGGATGATGTCAAACAAAACCTCTTGGACAAAACTTTCAATAATCGGCGAAATCTGTTCGCGGGTTAAGACCATCCGTTTCATGAGGATCACCAACACATGATAGTCCCATAGCCTGACCTCTTCATTGGTACGCAGGGAAATCCGATTAAAGTCAATTTTTACCTTGTACTGCCCCATCAACCTGCGCCAACGGCGGTGATTATGTATCCCACCACAAGCCCATACCAGTCTGCCATGACAATAATAGATGTTCCATTTAAAGTCCTTAGAATTATGAAGTTCTAGTTTGCCTGTAAACTGCTTACGACCGTAGCCCCTCAACTGTTCTACAAGACTATAAACGGCAAGATTATCTGTATCCATGCATCACCCATGCGTCATAGGACTTAAATTATCTAGATTGAAGGAGTAAACAACTGTTTTTTAGCTGTAAGTTAGAGAAAAGATTTGATTAGACATAAAAATTTTACTTTTACCAGAAAATATATTCACTTACATGAAAATTTAAAAACATATAATTAAGTTATGACCGCGTATAGTCTCAGATAAAAACACTAACATAAAATTAAATATCTGCTTGTATAGTGTAATCAGTAAAGCCATGAAGCAAAAAATGCAAACAATCGGTGGTGAACTAAAAACTCAAGCCAAGATTTTGGGAAGTTTAGTGGCAGTTTTTTGGATTATCACCTTTATTAATGAAATATTTCTGAGAGGTCGTCTCAACTCGCTGGGAATTTTGCCTCATAACCCTATCGGATTGCGAGGTATTTTGTTTGCCCCATTTTTACATGGTGGTTTTTATCATGTGGCGGCGAACACAGTCCCATTTATTGTGTTGGGCTGGCTAGTCATGTTACGAAATATTAGTGATTTTTATTTTGTGTCAATCATAGCGGCGTTGGTGGGAGGACTGGGAACTTGGCTAATTGGTGATCCTCGTTCCGTACATATTGGCGCAAGCGGCGTAATTTTTGGCTATTTTGGCTATTTATTATTTCGTGGTTACTTTGAGCGGAGTTTTGTAGCGATCTCCATTTCCCTTGTAATTGCCGTCACCTATGGCAGTTTAATTTGGGGGGTATTGCCAACCCGATCTTATATTTCTTGGGAAGGACATTTGTTTGGCTTTATCGGCGGTATTATTGCGGCGAAGTTATTATCACCAAGCAAAAGCGTCCCATAAAAAAAGCGGGTGCAAAGCACCCGCTTTTTTTGTTTAATTGGTTAGGCAACGTTTCTAATTGCTTCTAAGAGACTGCGCGTACAGGCTCCTTTATCGCAAAAAGCATCGATATTCGCGCCATTAGAAACTGCTTGCGCCTTGCCACCATCGGCTGCGGAATAGGCGACAATTTTAACGTGGGGGTATTGAGTTTTAATTTCACTGGAGGCTGTCCAGCCATCCATCACGGGCATATGTAGATCCATGACCACAACATCTGGTTTATGTTTGTGTACTTTAGCGATCGCTTCTTTGCCATTGGTCGCAACTTCTACAGTGCCTATGCAAGACTGTAATGAAAGAGCGAGTTGTAAGGTACATCGGGTCAGCTCGTGGTCATCTACCACCAAAACGCGCAATGTTTTTGTAGAAGATGTCATGGTAAGTTCGGTAAGAAGGGCTTGACAGTTACGCTTTTATGTAATCAAAGATACTTCTTTTCTTGATTTAAAGCTTCTACCGTAGGGACTAAACATTCAAAAAAACATTCAAAAAGCTATCTGCAAAGCAGATGGCTTTTTGAAATCAAGGCGCAAAGCGCCATAGAGCTTACCTACGCCATTGAACTTTGGGTAGAATCTGCTTATGATCAATGCGATCACGATATTTGACGGCAAAGTTTAGTAATGAGTCAAGTAAGGCATCGGATAGGAAATGAGGTTGTAAGCCAAGATCGAGCAGATTCGTGTTTTTCGCGTTGAAATAATGCTCTTCAAGCTCCACACGCGGATTTTCGATATTTTGAACTTCGACTTTAATCCCAAGAGTTGCTCCCGCTTTCTGTACCATAAAAGCCAGATCTCGGATTGAGAAAAGCTCAGTAAATTGGTTAAAGACACGCATTTTACCCGCTTCCGCAGGTGTAGCGATCGCCAATTCAATGCAACGTACAGTATCGCGAATATCAAGGAAACTGCGAGTTTGTCCACCTGTGCCGTAGACAGTCAGAGGATGTCCGATCGCCGCTTGGATGCAAAAACGGTTGAGGGCGGTTCCAAATACACCGTCATAATCCAAACGATTAATTAGCAATTCATCGGAACCAGTTTCTTCGGTTAGTACACCGTACACCACGCCTTGATTCAGATCGGTAGCCCTTAAGCCCCAAGTCTTACAAGCAAATTGAATATTGTGGCTGTCGTGAACCTTGCTGAGGTGATAAAAACTACCTGGTTGTTTCGGGTAGGGAAGGGTATCTTTGCGACCATTATGCTCAATGGTGATATAGCCTTCTTCAATGTCAATATTCGGCGTACCATATTCGCCCATTGTTCCCAGCTTGACTAGATGACAATCGGGATTATGTTCTTTGATCGCATAAAGTAAGTTGAGTGTACCAACGACATTATTAACTTGGGTGAGTACAGCATGTTCGCGATCAATCATCGAGAAGGGGGCGGAGCGCTGTTCACCAAAATGAACGATCGCCTCTGGCTCAAAACGGCGAAACGCACTCTGTAAAAAATCATAATTAGTGATATCACCAATAAACAAGTCAATCTGCTGACCTGAGACGGCTTGCCACTTGTATATGCGCTCCTGTATCGAAGCGATCGGTGTCAGAGTCGCCACGCCTAACTCATTGTCCCAATGTCGGCGAATCAAATTATCTAAAACACCAACTTCGTATCCTTTGTTAGCAAGATGTAAAGCTGTCGCCCATCCGCAATAACCGTCGCCACCAATTACCAGTACTTTCATGAATTCTGTAGCTTACAAAAACTTTGAGTTGCAGTTTCCAGATCAACCCTATCAGGATTTGCCTCACTTGTGATCTACGCGACCGAAATTCGTTCGGTTCTATGTGTCAAGCAATACATACAGTGCTTTGCATTGACTGAAAACCCAGATAAATCTCTAAAAGCGGCTCTTCTTTACTAGAGGTTTGCGCCGCAACCCTCTTTGGGTTTTCAGTATTCACGCGATTTAGCGGAGAGGATCTTTAAATTGATGATTGTAATGTATTGGATTAAGATAGCCTAAGAGTACTTTAAGTATTTTTAACTAGTTAGCGTAGGACAATTAGTCAAGTATGCTTCCGATTGTCAGACTTGCCCATCACCGTGATCCAGAAGCGATCGCCGAAATTGTTCGGCATCATTTGCAGTGCCTTAATACAGAAAACCTAGAAGAGGGGATTGGGATAGCAGATCTTGAGGTTAAGGCGAGCATTGACGATAGCAGCTTAGATCTGCAAATCCATACAAACTCTGTTCTTGACAAGGAAAAATTGCTGACATTAGTCCGTACTGAATTGCAAAATTTGCAGATAGAATCAGTGGCAAAAGTTAGGATTCACTGTTGGCGCAAAGATGAAGAGTTTGATCAAACCACTGATGAAGAGCTTATTCAGCCCAGTCCTCTGTGGACGGAGCAGTTTATGTTAGAGCCTTCACGGTTATTTAAATATCAAGATTTGGGGCAAGATTTGGATTTAGCGTTTGACAATTCGCGATCGCCAGAAGCAAAAATTACAGAAACAAAAATTCCAGAAGCCAAACTTCCAGAGACAAGAGCTTCCGAGCCGCAATTATCAAAACATTCGGTCTTACAACAGGCAATCGCCCAAATTGCAGCAACTAGTGATCACGCCAAAAAACATTTGGTAGCTGAGGTTCTAACACCAATTGATGAGTTGGAAATCCCTCTAAGTCAAGTTGGTGGGGATGCGAGTGTAGGCGATGTGAGGGTATCGGTTGCTGCGTTAAAGCCCGATAGTAAGGAAAAACATCAAGAGGCGATCGATAATAATTATTGGCAATTGTTGTTGGTGGGCGGCTCAATTGTGTTGTTGGGGCTAGGAATTGGGGCAGTAGTCAGAGCCGCAACTCTCAAAAATTTAGCAGAAAAACCTCTGTCGGTGCTGAAGGCTCCTGAACCCCTAGAGATCGCCCCAACTGCTCCAGCCCTAGAGATCGCCCCAACTGCCTCTAGCAGTCCCGTTAACCCCAGTCCTTACAACGTTTTAGAAACCCCAACTCCCAATATTTCTGAATTACCGATTAGTTCATCGCCATTACCCTCAACCACATACCAAAAAGAGCAAACTGTCACCTTAGAAAAGTTTAACCTTGTCGAAAAAGGGATGAGCATTGAACAGGTTGAGAGGATTTTGGGAATCTCTGGCAGAATCATTGCTGAGACGAATATGCTTGACAGTGTTGGTCAAGTCTATTCTTGGAAAAACGCAGATGGTAGTAATGCGATCGTTGAGTTTAAAGATGGTCAAGTTGTGGCGAAAGCGCAAGCAGGTTTATAGCAAATAAAAGATAGTGTGTGGCGCTGTATTCTATTTCTGTATCTATTGCTATAAAATTATTACTTGGGCGATCTAAATGTAAAAGCCTCGTGGGAGCTAAATTTTTTGGGTATCGATTTACGCAGCTACGTCTATCTAGACAATTTACAGCGACAACATGCTGCTTATCTAGGAACGATCGCACAAGGTTTTCTCCCATTACCAGGTGATACGTCCCTTTGGATCGAGATTTCCCCAGGCATTGAAATTAATCGGATTACTGATGTCGCCCTCAAAGCAACCTCGGTGCGCCCAGGGGTGCAGATTGTGGAGCGCTTGTATGGCTTATTAGAAATTCATTCAGCTAGTCAAGGCGAAACCCAAGCGGCGGGTCGCGCAATTTTAGAAATGCTAGGCGTAACCGAAGAAGAAAGGATCAAGCCCCGATTGCTTTCTAGTCAAATTATCCGCAATGTAGACGCGCATCAAACGCAGTTAATTAATCGGTTTCGACGCGGACAAATGTTGTTGTCAGGGCAGACCCTTTACATCATGGAGGTGGAGCCTGCGGCTTATGCTGCACTAGCGGCTAATGAAGCCGAAAAAGCTGCTTCGATTAATATTTTGGAAATTGTGGCTGTCGGTAGTTTTGGGCGCTTATATCTTGGTGGTGAGGAGCGCGATATTATGGCGGCTTCGGCGGCGGTGTTAAATACAATTAGCAATGTCAAAGGTCGTGATATTTGGAGCGATCGTAAGGAGTAATAAAAATTTGCTCCGCAAATTTTTATTAGAGATCGTCCTCCCAGCCACAACATTTACAGCGCCATTGCTTTGGTGGTAGCCGCATTCGTGAAAACGCGGTGCGACATTCTGGGCATTTGCCTGTAAAGATAGGATGCCAGCCATATTCGGTTTCCATCGCGGGATCGTAACTTTTAGGATCATCGGGTTCCCAGAGTTCCGCCGACACAAAATCTGGGCAATGCCCCCACTCTGGTCCATAGGGATGCACCGCACAAACCAACAGATTTGTATGTGCATAAAAGTTACAGCGATCGCAAAGGGGAATTTTTGCCATAAATATATTCTAAAATATTCTAAACATTTACCCGATTTAGCTAGCTAAAACGTGCGACTTCTATCCCATTTTGACGGATTACTAACTCGATGGTTAGCGTGTTCGCAGGAAAAATTGCATCCTTGGCAACAGCTTTAATTTCATAGGGGGATTTCAGTTCGCTGACAACTTTAAAAAGTTCGTTCAATGCATCAGGCGGAAAATTACCAACCTTACCCGTAATCGGATCACCTAACACACCCTCTCGACGAGCGCGAAAGCTGACTAGCAGAAATAACTGCTCAACTCTAGAAGCTAGTACCTGTGGCGAAAGATTGGGGGTGAACTGCAAACTTGCAATTTCATCACCCTTGGCAAAGATCTGCCGATTGAGGGTGACATCGGCGGCGATCGCAATTTTAGTTTCCCGTTTCAGAAAGTTACCCGCCGAGAGAATCCGAATCACATAGCTCTGTCCATCTTTGATCCGATTTAATAATATCTCGATTTGCGCGTCAGTAATTTTGATAACTGGTTCCTTGGGAGCTTGATCGGGGAGAAAAGCCAGAAATTCCCGCGCATTCAGTTCGGCTTGGGTGAATAGTTGCATACTCGCTTGGCGTAACTCGGAATCCGTCAGATTGGGGCGTACCACGCCAACCGCTAAAATTTGATCGGCAAATATAGCCACATTGCCTTTGCGGAGAGCCGCAAGACTGCTAAGTAGTTGTTCACGGGCGGATTCTAATGAGGCAATTTCGGAGGTGAGATCAAGGCGTTGTTTGTCGATCGCCACTAAGCGCTGTTCTGATTCATCAACTTTGGCTTTGAGGGTTTCGCGATCGCGGGAAATACTGGTTAATTCGTCAGAAATACGGTCTTTTTCTTGCTTCAGTTGACTACTTTCAGTTTGCAGATTTTCTTGTTCTTGGGTCAGACTTTGAATGCGATCACGCAGATCCGCCTCCTGTTTTGAAGCTTTTTGCAGTTCTTCATCAGCCTTGTCAAATTTACTTTCGACCGACTGTAATAAAGCTTGGGTTTCTGATTGTTTACGCAGAGCTTGAACTAAAGATGTATTGATTTCCTTTAAACGTTGCTGCGCCTTTTCCTGTTCATTTTGAGCCGCCTTGAGATCGGTTTCAATTTTTTGTTTTTGTTGCTGACTGCTGGCTAGTTCTGAACGAATGCTTTCTAAGCGAAATAGTCCATCTCTTAACTGTCCGCTAAATAATAATAAAATCCCCAATGTCGAGGCAGAGATCATGCCACCTGTGGCGATCGTCACGACAGTCGCTGTGTCACGCGGTCTGAGGTTGAATATGCTAAGTCGCGCCTTACCAACCTTAGTGCCAATGCGATCGCCAAGCGTCGCAATTATACCGCCTAAGATCAAAATCGCTAAAATCAGCGTATATCCAGCCATGCAACTCCTTTATCCTCACGCCGTTGATTTTAGCAGATCCCACCCATGAAACAGGTAGTATGACAAATTAGGCTAATATGACAAATATTGCAAATATTTCAAAAAGCGATCTTCATAAGCTAGATGGGGAATATGGAAAAGCAACTCAAAATCCAACAGTTAGTTGACAATCTGGCGAAAGCGATCGTGGGCAAAGAAGAGGCGATCCAACTAGTCCTAGTGGCGCTGTTTTCGGGCGGTCACGCCTTGCTAGAGGATGTCCCTGGAGTCGGCAAAACTTTACTTGCCAAATCCCTTGCCGCCTCGATTTCTGGTAAATTTCAGCGCGTGCAATGTACGCCTGATTTACTGCCAACCGACATTACGGGGACAAATATTTGGAATCCTCAAAAAGGTGAATTTCAGTTTTTACCTGGTCCAGTATTTGCCAATGTGTTGCTAGCCGATGAAATTAATCGCGCCACACCGCGCACTCAGTCGGCTCTACTTGAAGTAATGGAAGAGAGCCAAGTCACCGTTGATGGCATATCGCGCCAAGTTCCTTCACCATTTTTTGCGATCGCTACGCAAAACCCGATCGAATACCAAGGCACTTTTCCCTTGCCCGAAGCCCAACTCGATCGCTTTGCCCTGTCGTTTAGCATCGGCTATCCTAGCGAAACTGAAGAATTAGAGATGCTCAAACGGATGCAAGTGGGTAAAATTGGCTCGGCGCAATTGGAAGCTTGTATCACCCCTGAAGAAGTATTAGAAATTCGGCAACTGGCGGCGCAAGTTCCTGTGAGCGATGCGACTAGCGAGTATATTGTCAATGTTGTCCGCGCCACTCGCAATGATGAGGAAATTACCCTCGGCGTAAGCCCTAGAGGTACTTCAGCATTATTACGTTCCGCTCAAAGCTATGCCTTAATTCAAAAAGCACTTGATCCTAATCGTAAGTCTGAGTATGTTCTCCCTGATGATATCAAGTTTCTCGCGCCCTATGTTTTGGGGCATCGGATTATGGCGGCAGGTAGGCGATCGCCCAAAAAGATTATTGAGAGATTATTAGGTGATGTAGCTGTTCCTTAAATTTCCCAACCTTGAAGCGCGAAGCGAATTTTGCTGATTTCACTGCCAATACTAGGGTTGAGGTCAGCAAAATAAATTTTATACCCCTTGGGGTGCGACTTCATTTACTTCCAGTCCATCTAGACATGTATTTTCAAAATTCTGCCAATTTTCATGTTCCTGAGCCATTTCTTTATAAGTGTCTTCCCAAGAGAGTTTTTCATCGTTGATTTGATCAAGTAAGTTGTTCATAGTTCTTCTCGTGGTTGACAGGGATAAATTGGCAATTGTGAAATATTAACCTAAGTGCATGATGTATCGACCGCACGCAAATTGGTATAAGTATGTAGATTATTGGCTAATTTTTTTAATGTAGTTTTTGAGAAAGGATAAACCTACCTCTGCGCTTACAATTAACCCAATAAACAATCACTCAAGCCACCAAACAATAAATATGAAAAGCGGCGTAGAAACAAAGAGAGGCAACAAGTTTTTAATCCCTGCGATCGCCCTTGCCCTTGCTGGATTAGGTGTGGGCATTTGGCTTGTGCTGGGACGCTCTAACAATACAGCCCCAACCGCCCAAACTGCTGCAACAACCGCCGCGAGTAATAAAGAACAAGCAAGGGCAATCAGTGCATTAGGTCGTTTAGAGCCGCAGGGAGAAGTCCTCAAAGTTGCCTCACCCTCAGCTCTTGGGACATCACGAATTGTTAAACTCATGGTCAAGGAAGGCGATACCGTCAAACAAGGGCAGGTGATCGCCATTCTCGATAGTTACGATCGCTCGGTCGCCGCCCTACTCCAAGCCCAAAGCCAAGCCCAAGAAAGTGAGCGCAATCTTGCCAAAGTTCGGGCAGGGGCAAAGGGTGGTGATATCGCGGCTCAAGAAGGAAATGTCCTTGCAGCCGCCACTAATATTAAGGCTGTTGAAGCCAATGTCGCCAGAATTAACGCTGAATTAGAAATTGCTGGCAGAGATTACAACCGTTTCCTACAGGTTTACAAAGAGGGAGCAGTATCGCAAACGTTGCTGGATTCCTATCGTCTGAGGGTCGAAACCCTACAAGGTCAGTTAGCACAAGCCCAACAACAAGTTCAACAAGCGCAGTTCCAATTGAGTCAATCGCAGGGATTACTCAGCAGTGTAAGGGAAGTTCGTCCAACGGATGTGGAATTTGCGGAAGCGCAACTACAAACGGCGATCGTCAATATTAAGAAAGCGGAAGTTGATCTGGATCTTGCTCAAGTTCGCGCTCCGATCGATGGACAAGTTCTCAAAATCAACTCTAAAATTGGTGAAGTTGTTAGTCAGACGAATGGAGTCATTGATCTGGGTAACACGAACCAGATGTATGTAGTGGCGGAAATCTACGAAACGGATATTGGCAAAATTAAAGTTGGGCAATCGGCAAAGATTGAGAGTGAAGCCTTTGAGGGAGAGCTTACAGGTAAGGTTGATCGCATTGGGTTGCGAATTGCCAAAAATGATGTATTGGGAACTGATCCCGCCGCTAAAACTGATGCAAGGATTATCGAAGTGAAGATCAAGTTGGATGACAGCAAAAAAGTCTCAGGACTTACTAATTTGCAAGTCAGAGTCAAGGTAGATGTGTAATTCTACGGTCAAAACCCCTAAGAGATCCCCCTCAATCCCCCTTGAAAAGGGGGAAGAAGAAAATTTATGATTCTTGCTGTACCTCTCGCTTGGTTGCAACTTACTTACGAAAAAAGTCGTCTATTGGTGGCGATCGCGGGGATTACCTTTGCCGTGGTTCTCATGTTTTTGCAGCTTGGGTTTCGTGACGCGCTTTTTAACAGTGCGATTCGCCTGCAAAGTAATCTTGTTGGTGATTTGGTAATCATCAGCCCTCAGTCAACCAATCTGGTGGGAATGCGAAATTTCTCACAGCGCCGACTCTATCAAGCTCTTGGCATGAAAGAAGTCGCATCCGTTAATCCTCTTTACATTGGCATTGGCGCATGGAAAATTAAAGAAGATCCTGCGGGACAAACTCGCAATATTCTGGTCTTGGGCGCAAATCCAGATGCGAATGTCTTTAAAATGCCTGGGGCGATCGCTAATATCGATCGCGTTAAAACCGAAGACGTAATTCTTTTTGACCGTGCTTCTCGTGCGGAATTTGGACCAATCGTTGATGAATGCGGAACATTAGCCTTAAAAACCAGTTTTAGTGATGATGCTTTCACCTGCAAGAATTTGGTTAATCGAGAAGTTGCGAATCGAAAATTAAGGGTAGGTGGTTTGTTTGAATTGGGTGCTTCCTTTGCGGCTGACGGAGCTGCAATTACTAGTGACACAAATTTCCTGCGAATTTTTGATAACCGCCGTTCAGGATTGATTAATGTCGGACTGATTAACCTGCGTCCAGATGTTTCTCCTTTTGAAGCGATGCGAAATTTCATCCTCAGTCAACCAAGCAACACGGTGATATTGCCTCGCGAAAAGTTGCTTCCCGACGGTAAAAGAATTCGTAATCTATATCAAGATCATATCGGTGCGGATGGAAAAATCGCCCACGAAGAAGATAAGAATAAAGTAGTTATTTCTAAGTCTGATTTGACAACTGATGATCTCAAAAAAACTCAGGATGCGGCGATCGATGATACTCGGATCATGACAATTCAAGGCTATATCGACTTTGAGAAAGGTTATTGGCAAAAAAGTACGGCGATCGGGTTTATCTTTACACTTGGGACGGTGATGGGCTTTATTGTCGGTATTGTGATCGTGTATCAGATTCTTTACACCGATGTTTCCGATCATATTGCCGAATATGCGACCCTTAAGGCTATGGGCTATGGGAATTTGTTCTTAGCCCAAATCGTTATTCAAGAAGCCTTTGTATTATCGATTTTGGGATTTATTCCTGGGTTAGGGATTTCCTTTGGGCTGTATAACCTCACCAAAAATGCGACATTGCTACCGCTCTATATTTGGGATAAAGCAATTCCTGTCATGATTTTGACGATGTTTATGTGCGTGATTTCAGGCGCGATATCGTTACGCAAAGTCCAATCTGCTGATCCTGCGGAAATTTTTGGCTAAGGTGTGTTAAGTTGTTACCCCAAATGCGAAAAGCATTCTCAATATTTTGATGGAGTAAGTTTATGAGCGCACAGAATCGAGTCCCAGTAGGTATTGTCGGCGCGTCAGGTTATGGTGGTATCCAATTGGTGAGATTGCTGCTAGAGCATCCATTGGTGGAGATTACCTATATGGGCGGAAGTGGTTCTGTTGGACAGAATTTTGCCGACCTTTATCCCCATATTGCCCATGCCGTAAACTTGCCCATCGAAAATCTAGAACCTGAAGCGATCGCTGATCGTTGCCAAATTGTCTTTCTCTCATTGCCCAATGGTTTAGCCAGCAAGATCGCCCCCAAACTCTTAGCTAAAGGCTGCAAAGTCCTCGATCTGTCCGCCGATTATCGCTTCACCGATCTCCAAGTGTATGAGTCTTGGTACAAAGAGACGCGGACTGATGCTGATGTAAATGCTACCGCCGTCTATGGACTGCCCGAAATTTATCGCGATCGCATTGCCACCGCGAATCTAGTTGGTTGTGCAGGTTGCTATCCCACCGCGAGTTTATTAGCTCTGCAACCTTTACTCAAGCAAGGGCTAGTCGATCCCAGTACAATTATCATTGATGCCAAATCTGGCACTTCAGGCGGTGGTCGTCAACCGAAAACGAATCTCTTGCTAGCTGAAGCCGATGGTTCGCTCGGAGCCTATGGTATTGCCAGTCACCGACACACACCTGAGATTGAACAAATTTGTAGTGATATGGCGGGACAGGAAGTTTTAGTTCAGTTCACACCCCATTTGATTCCCATGATTCGCGGTATCCTTTCAACGGTATATGCAAAGTTACGCGATCCAGGTTTGGTCAAAGATGATTTGCTGACGATTTACAAGTCTTTTTATCGTAATTCCGAATGGGTACAAGTTCTTCCTAAAAATATTTTCCCGCAAACCAAATGGGCTTTAGGTACAAATCTCTGTTATCTCGGCGTGGAAGTTGATCAGCGCACTGGGCGAGTAATTGTAGTTTCAGCGATCGATAATCTGATGAAAGGTCAAGCGGCGCAAGCGATGCAATGTATGAACATCATGATGGGTTGGGAAGAGTCACTGGCTTTACCGAAGCTTACTTTCTATCCATAGCAATCAGGGTGGGCAAAGCCCACACCTAACCCCTCTCCCGCAGGAGATGGGAACAAGAAAATAATTAAATCTTGCTCCCCCTCGCCTTGCGGGAGAGGGGGCTGGGGGGTGAGGGCAAGTCTTCCACCTGTTAAGGTGAGGTATTTAAGAAATCCTAATTGCTTTTTTAGTAGGCTCTTTTTGTAACTGTTCGTGATTTTGAATCAGATAATCGATCGCTTTCTTAAAATATTGTCCATTGGTTGAACGAAAAGCAATTTTTTCCAAATCAATCTGCCTTACTTTGTCTTGCATTGCTTGATAGAAGTCAGGATTATTAATTAATTTCAGGGTTAACTGTGTATATTCCGTAGGACTTTTAGCGACAAGCTCTTCCAATCCTAACTTTTTCATCAACTTCGCACCTGCACGACTATACCAACGTTTACCTTCAAATAGAACCGATGGTTTTTGTAAATATAAACCGTCAACAATGACATTAAATCCACCAAAATGGTAGGAATCAAGGCAAATATCGCCCTCTTGCATAATTGCCATATACTCAGAATATGGCATATAAGGATATACATAAACATGTTCGGAACCTAATGCTTGTTCGACATCTTTGGCAAAGGGAATAAAATCATTTTTGCGGACTAACGCACCTCCTGAGAAGAAACGAAACAGAACCGATGTATTTGATGATTGGGCAATTTTTTTGAGCAGAACTAAGAGTGGATAATTTACTTTTTGGGCATACCAAGGACAATTAATAATAAATTGAGACTTGTTCTTTAAGAAATTATGCCGATCGCTATTTTCATTAACGAATATATTTGAAGGCTGTGGATAGTTAGGACGATTGTTTACCGCGCCTAAACCGTTTAATAAAACTAAACGTTCTCCATAATTAGCTTCAGGATTACGATTTATCTCAGCGTCATTACCACTGATAAAATAATCGATCGCACTGCCAAATGTACTCACAGGATGCCCTAACCCACAAATCTGAATGGGAGCAATGCGAATATTTGACAATAAAATACTCTCTGGCAACATGCCAATATCAGGATAGTAGATAACCGCAAAATCGTTATTGTAAAGAGAACTAATATCAAACTTTCCATTTTGAAATTGTAAATATTTTACTTCTCGGAAATATTGCGTATCAATATCCAGATTGCGATCGCCTAGATGAATCAATGTTAATTCGTAACTATCTTTTAATGCAGCAACACATTCAGAGAGAATCCGATAAACAGAATGCTGTGGAAACCAAAAGCCTGAAATTATAGCAACTTTTTTCGGGTTAGCTTGATTAGAAACAACTATATTTTTAATTAGGTGACTATTCTGAATTGATTTGTTTATTTTGGATTTGAGAAGGCGATCGTTATCTCCGTCAATATAGGTCGCGCCAAAGTAGAGATCGTCAATTTTATAAAAGTCAGTTAAGCGATCGTCTTCATAAATAAGATGTTCGCGTAAGTTTTGATATACAGTCTTATTGACTAATCCTCCCCGATAAATCTCTAAATAATGGGAATACCATAAACTTGCTAATTCTGGACTAGTTTCAAAAAAAGCACGGCGATCGATTGGGAAATTATTTCTAGCTGAGCATAAAGTTAGTAGCTTGGCGTAATTTTGTGGTTGTAGTTTTAATATCTCTAAATAGGGATCGGTGTTCTTGAAATCAGATATGGCAACCAAATTCGAGATCGTCAAATTTAATTGAATAAACTTCGTGACATAGCGATCGCTTAATACATAGTCAGCTTGTGTAAATATGTATAAAAAGTTTTTAACGAAAGCATTAACAAAATAGCGAGATTCGGCTGTGAGGGATACATAAGTCACCTGCTCGAAATGTTCGATAATTTTGATTAATTTTTCCGATAGAAGATCATAATTTTGGGTGAAGTAAAATTGTAATAATTCAGTAGAATTAAACTGAAGATCGCTGGGGTTTTGGATAGGATTTTCTGGAGGCATAACCTTAAGTGCATAGTCAGGCACTATTTTCATGATCATCCAATTATCGCATTCCCTGACAAAAGGCGATCGCTTTTTGTCCTTTCGCGATCGCCATGATGCTCCAAAAGTAGGGGCAATTCGTGAACTGCCCCTATGCTATAACTCTTACGAATTTGTATTCACACCCAGAAGCACTGACTTGAGATCTCCATTGGCTTTGTAAGTCGAAAATAGTAAATAGGGACAGGCGAACATCGCCCCACAGAAAAAGTTCAAAAAGCCAAATAGAAAACCTTTAGGGGTAAAGCCTTCTCGCCATGTAACCCAGATTGTCATGAGGGAAATATAGATCAAAAGATCTGTATTGAACTGCGATCGCCAGTCAAGTTTTAGCAAATCACTGAAATAGATAGCTATCCAATTAAAGCCTAGGGTCACAATGACATAAATTGACACTGTGAAAATGAGTGCTGTACAAATAGATAGAAAAGAGCGTAATAATGTCATTTTGTTGCTACTCCTGTTAAACCAATAGAAAAAAACTTCCAAGTAGCTAGGCAGGGTTTTAGTTCACTTATGCCTAGCTACTCAGATATGATTGCGATCATCATGCCAAATGCAGATAATCCAAGCAATTACCTCACAGGTAATCAAAGTCGTTTATTCTAGAGTTTTTTTCTGGAGTTGTGTCATGCAGCAAAGGGCATACGACCATAAACCAACCACAACATTTGGCATATTACTAAAACAATGGCGCGATCGCCGTAGCCTTAGTCAGCTTGATCTTGCCCTTACCAGCCAAGTCTCTCAACGTCACATCAGCTTTTTAGAATCAGGACGTGCCAAACCTAGCCAGGAAATGGTGCTGCAATTGGCAACTGTTTTAGAAGTTCCACTCAGACACCAAAATCTGATGTTGAGTGCGGCTGGATTTGCGCCCATTCATGCAGAAACAGATCTATCGGCTCCTGAAATGACATCAATTAGTAAGGCGATCGCCTTTATGTTGCGTCAGCAAGAACCCTATCCTGCGATCGTGATTGATCGCTACTGGAACTTGCTTCTAGCCAATCAAAGCGCAAATCGGCTTCTGAACACCTTCATCGATCCCGCAAAGTTGCAGAGTCGATTCTGTGTCGATGGAAAAGTTAACTTAATGAGAGTCACCTTTGACCCGCAGGGGCTGCGTCCATTTATTGCTAATTGGCAAGAAGTGGCGGCGCATTTACTTCAGCGTGTATATTGCGAAGCAGGCTCATCCATTGAAAGCGGACAGTCTAGTTTGCTGTTCAATGAACTCATTAGTTATCCCGAAGCTGCCGAGCTTTGGCACAATTCCATTCGTACCACTCACAATGATTTGATTTTGACAACGCACTTCCAGCATAATGAGCTAAATTTACGATTTTTCTCGACGATCGCCACCCTAGGGACTCCCTACGACATTACTCTTCAGGAAATTAGAATTGAATGTCTTTTTCCAGCAGATGCTGAAACTGAGCAGAATTGGCATCGCATATAGGGGCTTGCCGTAAGTAAAGCGATCAACGCCCTAAACTGTATGTGTCCAACCACCAAAACTAGCAGTCAACTCACTCCAGCCCAACTCCAAAATTCCAGATTTGGAACTACCATTATCGACACCCCAAGGATTAAAGAGCTTGAATTTTTGGGTGGTGGAATTGTAGCCTACTACTGTATAGGCGTGATTTGCCGCGACATTAGCGGCGACACCGCTATCCTTAGAAGCAAAAGTCATAAACTTACCACTAGTGAAAGCTGTGACCATCGAATCAAAGTTTAAGGATTTATAGCTAGCACTCAGCCCAGTGATTTGCTTAATAGCAGCACCTTCCCATCCGCCCGAAATCCCTGCATAGGAATTGGTATTGTCTTGTCCAATCCAGCCAGATTCATTGAGTTGGGCATAGGCTTTTTCCGCAAGGGCGACCCATAACTCATTAGTAGCACTATTGTATTTGCCCCAATCCGATGCTGATTGATGCGCGTAAATGAATGTTCCCCAAGAGGTTGTGGGTAAGTATCGATCTACGGTCACATAGTCAGCCACACCATTGTTATAAAAACGCACGGTGTAGGTGTTATCGCCATTGTCGATAAACATATTTTGAATGGTGGAAGGGGTACGAAACGCTGTTGCGGCAAGCCCAGCTAAGAAATAGCAGTTCCCAACACTACCTTGGTTGATATCTTGATAACTAACGCCATTTTGGAACAATGAACCACTAGCATATTGATAGGTATAAGAGGTGTCAGGGCGATCGCTACCCAAAAACCATTTACCAATTAGACTTGTCATCTGTGATGCACTGCTATTCGCGCTCAAGTTGCCGATCCCAGATTTAGTATTGGCAACATCACCATTGACCAGTTTGTTAGATAGAACCTTCACATAATCGGCAATTCCTAAATAACTAGAATTGGTGATAAGCGTACGAAGATCGAGCAGTTCTGTAGCGCTAATCGTGCTGCCATCTTCAGCATCTTTAAAAATGGAAATCATCTCATTCCGATCAAGCTTGCCATCGGTAAACTTTGATCGCGCAATAGTCCGCAATTCAACATCTTGAATATTTTGGCTAAACCAATCGCCCGTTGGGGGAGGGGTAACAAAAATAGTTGCAAAGGCAATGTTATTTGTCTCGTTGCTTTCTGAAACTGTAGAGCCACTATCAGCTTGGAATAGGACATACTTTGTACCCGTTCCCCAACTGTTGTTGTAAGCAAATGTCAAACTACTGGTTTGGGTTCCACCCGCACTTAAACCTGCGATCGCCGATGAACCAAGGGCAATATCACTGCTGTCTAGAGTGGTGTTGTTCGAGAGCCAATATTTGGTAGTACTGGCGGCAGCCGTTCCGTTACCGATATTTTTTGTGCCGACAGCAAGGTTGACGTTTCCGCCAACGGTGACAGCATTAGTTGCGGATTGACTAACCAGCGTTAGATCTGGTCTAAGAACGGGAGGAGCGCTGACGTTGATAGTTGCAAAGGCAATGTTATTTGTCTCGTTGCTTTCTGAAACTGTAGAGCCACTATCAGCTTGGAATAGGACATACTTTGTGCCAGTTCCCCAACTGCTGTTGTAGGCAAAGGTCAAACTACTGGTTTGGGTTCCACCCGCACTTAAACCTGCGATCGCTGCTGAACCAAGGGCAATATCACTGCTGTCTAGAGTGGTGTTGGTCGAGAGCCAATATTTGGTAGTACTGGCGACAGCCGTACCGTTACCGATATTCCTTGTACCGACAGCAATATTGACATTACCGCCAACGGTGACAGCATTAGTTGCAGATTGACTAACCAGCGTTAGGTCGGGTCTAAGAACGGGAGGAGCGCTGACGTTGATAGTTGCAAAAGCAATGTTATTTGTCTCGTTGCTTTCTGAAACTGTAGAGCCACTATCAGCTTGGAATAGGACATACTTTGTACCCGTTCCCCAACTGCTGTTGTAGGCAAAGGTCAAACTGCTATTTTTGAGCGCACCTGCACTTAAACTAGCGATCGCCACTGAACCAAGGGCAATATCACTGCTGTCTAGGGTTGTATTGTTGGACAGCCAATATTTGGTAGTACTGGCGGCGGCTGTAGCGTTACCGATGTTTTTGGTTGCTGTACTTACAGTCAAGTTTCTACCGACAGTTACAGGTGCAGTTGTGGTTTGCCCAAGACTAATTAAATCGGCTTTAGGAGCAGCGATGGGCGTTAGCGACACACCTAAACTGTAAGCCGTGCCATTCAAAGCACTGGAAGAAGCCTTGAGATAATAGGTTTCACCACCTTTGACACCAGCAAATAACTTGGATGCTGCTACGGGTGTGCTAGTTGCTCCCGATGGGAAATAAACGCCAGTGGAATTGATTACTGTGCCATCAGCACGCAACAACGCGATGTGGGCATCATTAGTTAACTGACTGAATGAGATGCTCAAATCGTAGGCGGGATTAGTAGCATTGATGCTGAGCTTATAAAAGTCCACATCTTTACTGTCGAGAAAATCATTAATACTTTGTTGAGCGCCACCTGCGAGAACTTTAGCGGTAGCAAGAGTATTACCCGCATTGTCAAACTCATTGTCAAGCAAATTGATGGTCGCCGAAGTGCCTGTACCTAATCTATAAGCAGTACTTGTTTTCAGGCTGACAGCTACTGTTTCCGTACCTTCAAAGCGAAAATCATTGATGGCGCTAACATTAATTAGAGCTTTTGCCGAACCTGCGGCAAATGTAGCTGTTGTAGGAATAGTCCTGAAATCAACGCCGTTCGTCGCTGTCCCCGCGATCGCGAGGTTAACCGTGAGTGCGCTGGTGAGTGATCCCGTGCGAGTCAGTACAAATTGTCCAGCATTAACCACAGCACCCGTATTTGTCTCAGCCGCAGCATTATCGCTCGTGGCAATAGTGATTACAGGCAAAGAGATGATTGGCGTGGGAACTGGAGTTGTAGCCTGTTCCACGGAGAGCAAATCACCATTAATTTGCATAAATCCGCGATCGTCTTCATTCTTAATCCGAGCCAATTCAGAAGCACTCAAATCTGAACCAAACAATAAGTTCTTGGCTAATTCCCCTTCATCGCCTTGAGTATCCCCACCTACGCGATCATCTAACCAATGAAAAGTTTCTTCAACTAAAACCCCTGCTGCGCCAAATAATGAATTGCTAGGCGCGGCAGTAGGCTGCAACAATGCATCGGACAAATAGACTGTTTGAGTAGAACTGGAATATGCACCTAAAGCACTATTTGCACTCTCAGCCGCAATAATTTGGACTGTTGGTAACTGGCTAAAATCACCGATCGCCCATTGCGATCGCACCGCTTGTAATTCAGCAGTATTGGCTTTGTCTCCAAAAACCTTTGCAAACAATTCAGAATCGGCGGCTGACTGTTGGAGTTTTGATTTAACAATACCGAGAATGTCTGGAAGTTGGTTTACACCAAAAATCGAAGCATCGCCCCCACTGCCCATAGCAAAGCTAGGGCTTGCGTTATGGTTATCAAGCATAATATTTTCTCTACTGCACTAAATTTTTTAATCTTGTGTTCGCCTGAATTTGGCGACAAGAATAGACTTCAAAAGTAAATTTGAAAACATAAATTTCAGCACTTATTTCCCCCCAAGCAACGGCAACAGTTTTGACTTCACTGTGCAGTTGACTAACCTGCCTTAATTTATGTTTTTAGAATATGATTCTGATGTAAATCGGATAATACTCCCTTTAAAGTAACATAACGTTTGGCATTACGCAAATAAATTTTATTGAAATTAACAAATCATAAATTAAGTTAAAGATCGGCATTTAATCAACGTTTAAGTGTCTGGTAATCCTCTCTCCAAAAGCGATCGCGATACCCGCACTCAGAAAAGCGATCGCCGTTAACAAACTTACGTTTGAGTTAGAGATCATCTCCGCAGGTTTAGGGACTAAATACCCAAAAACGGCGATCGCCCCAGACAGACCACCAAAGAACAGCCCCACTGTCAAGCCGCTCAGAGATTTGGGAACCATTGTCAGCGCAAAGGCAACCATGCCATTGTTCACGGCGCTGACACAGATTAGTAGCAAGATAATTACAAGTATCGAAGCGATCGCTCCGTAGCTCAAAGATAACAAGCCTAAACCAAAAGCAATCACTCCAAAACTAATCATCATCAGGCGTTTGTTATCAATCACCTTACAGAGCTTCCCTGTTCCAAGGGCAATTACAGCTTGAAAAATTAAGATAGAACCCGATAATGTGCCAATTGGTAATCCTGTAAAACCAACAATTTCGGCTTTGAGAGTACGTTGTAAAACTTCTCCCATTAGCAAACGCATTCCGATGCCAATTAAAGCGCCCACCAGTAAAACGATCGCTAAATTACTCAAGAAATCTTTAATCTTGGCTGGAATTGGGGCTGGGTTACTCACATCTGCTTCTGAACTGGGTTTCTTCGGCATATAGATCATGGCGGTGCGTAGGCTGGCTACACCAGCAAGGAGCGCAAAAGAGGCGATCGCAAAGGTAATCGGTGCGCCCAGACTCAAAATAAAGTTAGTCGCAAACGGTCTAATCGAACCAATCACCCCACCCACCAAAGTCAGCACACTACCCGCCATTGGTAATTGCGATGATCCCGCAAAACCGCCCAATAAACACATCACAGGGCTACGAAAGCTTGCCATCATCAGCGCCCACAATACCGCAAGGCAGGGCAGTAAAAAGCGCGTGACTTCATTTGCGCCGCCAAAAATAACTAGTGAAGGCAGACCAATAAAGAAAGCGGTAGAAGCGATCGCCCCAGCCACGATCAAAGGCATCCGTGAACTGTACCAACGCTGCCAGCGATCGCTTAATCCGCCAAATAATGGTTCCACAATTACGCCGATCGCATTTTCGAGTACCAATAATAAAGCCGAAAATTGCAGCGCTTGAGCTGGGGGATAGCCAAAGACCTGTTCAATAAATTTGGGCAAATAAGCACCATAGGCAATCCAAGACAAGGTGATCGCCCCTTGCACTGAAGCAAGACACCATACTTGTAGCCAACGAATTTGGGTTGATTTCGGCTCTAGATTATTGTTTGAACTGGGATCTGATGATGGGGCGATCGTCATATAATTTTTCTCGACTATTTGGGTTCCATGCACCCTTGCATAGAAGTGGAACCATCGGGCATGGTTGTATGACAAAGCTTAGCTTTAGTCAGATCCACACCTGTAAGATTGGCTTTAGAAAGATCTGTACGATATAAATCTGCTCCATTGAGATTTGCCCCAGTTAAATCTGCGCCGTAGAGACTGGCATTTCGTAAAGAAGCATTGCTGAGATTAGCGCGATTCAGCTTGGCATAAACCAACTCAATATCGATCAAATTCGCATTTTCTAAATTCGCATCGGTTAAATCCGCATATTTCCAGCGACTATTACGTGCATTTGCGCCAGATAAATTTACTTGCATCAAATCGCTATTGATCAAAAAAGTGTTTCTCATATCGGTATTGCTCAAATCCGCATCCCGAAAATCGGCATAATACATCGTGCTGAAAGCCAAGACTGCGCCCGAAAGAGAGCTTTTACGCAGATCGGCAACATCCAAAAATGACTCACGCAAATCTGCTCCAGCCGCCTCAATACCACTAAGTTCACAGCGCTGACATGTTCGATTTTCTAGTAGAGCCGTAAGATGATCATCATTTTGCGCTTGCACGCTGGTTAAACCGATTGACAGACTGGCGATAATCGTACTAGCGATCGCGGTCACGGAGTTAAAGGCTATTGACTTCATAAAAAAGCACCTAAATTTAGCAATCCCTTATTAATTGTTATCACAACATCTCCTACTTAAACACAGCAAAATGTAACAATTAACAACTAAGGTAAGTAGGTAGGTTTAATTAATTGTTAGATAGTGGAACAGGCTTCTAGCCTGTTGACGGGCAAGATGCCCGTTCCACGCATATTTTATATTTAATTGCAACCAGCTACTTAGAACTTACGGCAATTCATGAATTGTCCCCACGTTTGGTTGTTTTGTGTAAGTCCTATAAGTATTACAAAGTGGTATCGCTGTGAGATACCTCTATCTTTTGGAATTGTTACGATAGCCTAATCTTTTGTATACTAATAGTGTTTTGTTGATTTTTTGTTGTGGATCGCACTGAATGTTCGAGCAGTTTCTAAATACGGATGTTTCTTTCTTTCGAGTCGAAGTCATCCCCATTTTGGTGGTATTAATTCTGCTAGAAGCGATTTTGTCGGCGGATAATGCGATCGCTCTTGCCGCGATCGTCCGCAGTCTGCCAGATCCGAAGCAGGAAGAA
Organism: Pseudanabaena sp.; assembly: GCA_044355035.1. Classification (GTDB taxonomy): domain Bacteria; phylum Cyanobacteriota; class Cyanobacteriia; order Pseudanabaenales; family Pseudanabaenaceae; genus Pseudanabaena. Next base: position 23,200 of record JBIKYX010000055.1, read on the forward strand.
TGGGCGCTGCGCTACGGTTTGATCGGAGCCTTTGTATTGCGAGTAATTCTGATTTTTACCGCCACATGGGTAATTAAATATTGGCAGTTTGAATTAGCGGGCGCATTGTATTTACTGTGGTTATCTGGCAAATTTTTCTTAGAAAAGTCTCAAGATGGTCATGATACCCAACATCCAGTCCGCATGGCAACGGAGCTATGGCAGGTTGTTGCCTTAGTTTCGCTTACAGATCTGGCTTTTTCGCTGGACAGTGTAACCGCAGCCGTGGCAGTGGCTCAAGAAACTTGGCTAGTCCTCATCGGCGGTGTGGCGGGAATTATCACATTGCGCTTTTTGGCAGGGCTGTTTATCAAATGGCTAGAAGAATTTACACACCTTGAGTCGGCTGGTTATCTGATCGTTTTACTTGTAGGTTTACGCCTATTTATCAAAGTGTTTTCCGATAGTCTTGTGCCTCCAGAGTGGTCGATGTTAACTTGCATTGGGTTAGTTTTTTTATGGGGATTTTCCAAACGCGAACCTCTAGTAGAATTAACAGAAATTGAAGCGATCGCTGATAAAACTAAATAACTAAAAGCTAAATAACTAAAAGGAAAAGTAACAAAATGTTTGAATATCCTGAAGACTTGAAATACACCAATTCCCATGAATATATTCGCCTTGAAGACGATCTAGCCACAGTGGGAATTACGGCTTTTGCGATCGATCAGCTAGGTGATATTGTCTTTCTCGATCTGCCAGAAGTCGGTACAAGGGTGGAAAAAGGACAAACCTTCGGAACAATTGAGTCCGTCAAAGCCGTAGAAGATATCTATTCACCTGTGACAGGTACAGTGATCGAATCAAATACGGCTTTGGTTGATGAACCAGAAGTTATTGGTAATGATCCCTACGGTGTGTCTTGGTTGCTTAAGGTCAATATTGAGAATCTAGAAGAGCTAAGTGATACCATGTCCGCCAGCGAATATCGCGGTAAGGTCGAGGGTTAGCATCAGGCTGAAAGTAAATCATGGCTTTCAAAGGTAACAAATCCTCTCTACCGAGCAAAGACTGTTTAGTTTGTGGCAAATCTTTTACATGGCGCAAGAAATGGGCGAAATGTTGGGATGAAGTGAAGTATTGTAGCGATCGCTGTCGTAAGCATAAAACCTAAAAAAGAACCCCAAAAGCATTAGCGCACACTTCTGCTTTTGGGGTTTTATATTTAATTGCGCCTAGCTACTTATGCCTGTTGCCAGAAAAGCGCTATATTGAGCATACCTAACCATCCGTGTGCGCTAAGCTCATGTCCGAACCCATCTGGTCTTACATTACTCCTGGCATTCCTGACGAACTATTTGAGCGTTTGCCGGGAATCCCTATGAGCAAATGCGAAACACGCTTGTTAATCATTGGTCAGTTGCGTCTCAAACCAGATTCAGTACTATGGGACATTGGGGCAGGCACAGGCACAATTCCGATTGAGACGGGTTTGCTATGCCCTAACGGTAAAATTGTGGCGATCGAGCGTGATGAAGATGTAGCAGGCTTGATCGCCGTCAATTGCAAAAAATTTGCGGTAAATAATGTCGAAATTAAAGTTGGCAGTGCGCCAGAATGTCTCACCAGCTTGACTGCCGATCCCGATCGCATTTGTATCGAAGGTGGGCGATCGGTGTCGGAGATTTTAGAATATGGTTGGGAGCGTTTGCAGATAGATGGTAGGGCGATCGCTACGACCAATAGTCTTGAAGGTTTGTATTCTATTTCGGAGAGCTTTGCCAAGTTACAGGCTCGGAATGTGGAAGTGGTGCAGTCGTCAGTTAACCGCTTAGAAACTCGCGGTAATCGTCAAGTTTTCGCCGCCGTCAGCCCCATGTTTATTATCAGTGGCGAAAAGCTCTGAATTGACGATTTAGGCGCGGGTGAGATCTTGCTATAACAAAATAAACTCAAATTTGGACAATCTTAACTTTGACCATGCCTCAAACCGCTATACACTAAAAATATAAGAAATCAAAAATCAGCAATAAATCGCGGCATCATTCGTCAATCGCTATATGAGAAAGCTACTTAAGGGTTTACACAAGTTTCAATCTTCCTATTTCCCTGCCAATCAAGAAATTTTTGAGCAACTTGCCGAGGGGCAGAAACCGCGTGTCTTGTTTATTACCTGCTCCGATTCTCGGATTGTCCCCCATTTGATCACCCAGTCAGGCGTGGGTGAATTATTTGTGATTCGTAATGCAGGAAACTTAGTTCCCCCCTTTGGTGCGGCGAATGGTGGTGAAGGTGCAGCGATCGAATATGCCATTCATGCCCTTGGTATTGAGCAAGTGATTATTTGCGGTCATTCCAACTGTGGCGCAATGAAAGGCTTGCTGAAACTGGAAAAGCTACGGACAGAGATGCCCCTTGTCTATGAATGGTTACAACATGCTGAATCAACTCGCCGCTTAATTCAAGAAAATTATGCCGATATTAAGGGTGAAGAATTGATGGCGATTACGATGGCGGAAAACGTTGTCACCCAGATCGAAAACTTGAAAACCTATCCCGTAATCCGCTCCAAGTTGCATCAAAACAAGATGTCGATCTATGGTTGGATCTATGATATCGAGACAGGTGAAGTCCTTGCCTATAACCCTGAGACTGATGATTTTGAAGTTCCTCAGACCTTGTTGGCAAATATCAACAGCCCAGCTAGCGAGCAGTTTGTGCATACCGATGCTCCACCCATTTCTTCGGCATATCCGCAGGAGACACATCCGAGCAAGGCTAAAAATTCGGGTGATTTACCTTCATGGCTACCGCCCGAACAAGCCGATCGCATCTATCGCGGTTCTGCAAGATAAATAAGGGTAGCAAGAGCGCTGGTTTTTATTGGCGCTGTTTTTATTCAAGAGCATTTAAAATCGCATCTAATAAATTGGGGAACCGCGCATCCAAATCCTCTCGCCGCAAGGAATTGTAATGCAAAGTTCCCTCTAGACGTGTATACATAATCCCCGTATCGCGTAAGACTTTGAAATGATGCGATTGAGTAGATTTACTCATTTCCAAGCAAAATTCCCCACAACTAATCTCTTCCTTAGTTGTCAACATTTTCACAATTTGCAAGCGTGTCGGATCGCTAAGTCCATAGAGGACTCCCGTTAAGGAAATACGATCGCGATCGGGATGTTGATATTGACGCATTACAAACTGCTGAATAATTATTTGAAGTAAGCATTTTCCGCTTTTAACTAATTGTCTCATATTCTTGCGATTATTTCGATAGTTCGTATATAATCGAAATACGGAAATATAAACTTTACCCAAACTTCTTAACTGCAAATAAAAATCCTATGAGCGCTCCTCTTCTCTCGACAGTCAAGCTCGGTCGCTATACCTTGCCAAATCGAATTGTGATGGCTCCTCTAACCCGTAATCGTGCTGCGGCTGGCAATGTCCCCACTGCTTTAAATGCGCTGCATTATGAACAAAGAGCATCAGCAGGATTATTGATTACGGAAGCAACCCAGATTTGTCCAGAAGGCTTAGGATATCCCAATACCCCAGGCATTCATTCACCTGAGCAAATTGTAGGTTGGCGCTTGGTTACGGATACAGTCCATGCTAAGGGCGGCAAAATCTTTTTGCAACTATGGCATGTGGGTCGGATTTCCCATCCAGATTTACAGCCAAATGGTGCGATTCCTGTCGCTCCCTCAGCGATCGCCCCTGAAGGAGAAGTGGCGACATTCACAGGTATGAAGCCCTATGTCACACCGCGTGCATTGGAACTAGCCGAAATCCCGCAGATTGTGGAGCAATATCGCCTTGGTGCAGAAAATGCTCTCGCCGCAGGTTTTGACGGTGTGGAGATTCATGGCGCAAATGGATATCTATTAGACCAATTCTTGCAAGACAATACTAATCATCGCACCGATATTTATGGCGGCTCTGTGGAGAATCGCGCTCGTCTTCTATTGGAAGTAACGGAAGCGGTGGTGAATGTCTGGGGTAGCGATCGCGTAGGTGTGAGACTTTCCCCTAGTGGCACATTTAACAGTATGTATGAGGGTGCGACCTTGACTTAATACGAAGATAGCAGGATAATGAGAGAATAAAGAAGGAGGCAAGAAAGAAAATGTCGGCAAAGGTAATAAGTGTAGAAGGCA
>JBIKYX010000009.1:0-76204 GCA_044355035.1 Pseudanabaena sp.
CCCGTTTGCGAATATCCATAAATCGCATCGCCAAGCCTTCAAATTCGATATCGGGATGTTCGTACATCAGCCACATGATTTTGGCGGCATCCATCGGCGAACCACCACCAAAGGCAATAATCACATCGGGATGAAAGCTGTTACAGATCGCTAAACCTTTACGGACTGTGGCAAGGGAAGGATCGGGTTCGACATCATAAAAGGTATAGTGAGCAATGCCGATTTCTTCTAAGCTATCGGTGACTTCTTTAGTTAAGCCTAATTCAAACAAAGGGCGATCGGTGACGATCAAGGCGCGTTTTCGACCCATGAGATCCCGCAAAGCGACAGGCAAGCAACCAGCTTTGAAGTAAATTTTTGGTGGGATGCGAAACCAGAGCATATTTTCGCGGCGTTCGGCGGCGGTTTTGATATTCAGTAAATGGTGAGGAGTCACGTTTGCAGAAATCGAGTTGCCGCCCCAGCTACCACAACCCAATGTCAGCGAAGGATCGAGACGGAAATTATACAAATCACCGATCGCCCCTTGTGAAGCGGGGGTATTAATCAACACCCGCGAAGTTTCCAGCTTATGCTCAAAATAGCGGATATGGTCTTGATTGCTAGCGGCGGTATAGAGAACCGAAGTATGTCCATGCCCTCCAAATAGCACTAGCTCTTCGGCTTTGTCCACAGCATCGTGGAAATCCTGAGCGCGATACATGGCAAGGATTGGCGAAAGTTTTTCGTAGGCAAAGGGTTCTTCTTTAGAAATTGCTTCAACTTCTCCAATCAAGACTCTCGTATTTTCGGAGATCGCAAATCCCGCAACTTCAGCGATTTTAATTACCGTTTGTCCGACGATCGCCGCATTCAAATGTCCATCTGTAAGAATTACATTCCGAACTAGATCCCGTTCTGCTTCATTGAGAAAATACGCACCGCGCTTAATAAATTCCTCGCGCACCGTCTCATAAATTGCATCAACCACCACCACCGACTGCTCGGAAGCGCAAATCGTGCCATTGTCAAAGGTTTTACTGAGAATGATCGAACTGACTGCCATCTGAATATGCGCGGTTTCATCGATAATCGCGGGCGTATTCCCAGCCCCAACCCCGATCGAAGGATGTCCCGAAGAATAGGCTGCCTTGACCATCCCCGGTCCTCCCGTTGCCAAAATCAACTTGATATTTGGGTTTTGCATCAGGGCTTGAGATAGCGGCACGGTTGGCTCATCTATCCAGCCAATAATATCTGGTGGCGCACCCGCCGCTACGGCTGCATTGAGGACAATTTTAGCTGCGGCGATCGTGCAGTCTTTAGCATGGGGATGGGGCGAGAAGATAATGCCATTTCTGGTCTTTAAAGCAATCAAAGATTTAAAAATCGCGGTTGAAGTGGGATTGGTGACAGGAACGATCCCCGCCAAAATTCCCACGGGTTCGGCAATGCGTTCATAGCCAAAATGCTTGTCCGATTCAATCACGCCACAAGTTTTATCATTCTTATACTTGTTGTAAATCATCTCCGAAGCAAAGTGATTTTTAATCGCCTTATCTTCAATTACACCCATTCCCGATTCTTTGACCGCCGCTTTGGCGAGTGGAATTCGCGCCGCGTTGGCTGCTAACGCCGCCTGTTTGAAAATGCGATCGACCTGTTCTTGAGTAAAAGTAGCATATTCAGCTTGAGCAACTTTTACTCGCTGAATCAGCAATTCCAATTCTTCGACATTCGTAACTTTATTAACGACTTGCATTTTTGAATTTCTCCTTATTGGATTTTGTTTGTAAATGTTCATCTAGAAATATCTTTGGAGAAAGAGCCTACTCAGCGAATATCTTAGATAAGGTATCAAGCACCACTCTTTGCTCATCTTGACTAATTTGTCCCAATTTCTTGACCAATCGAGTTTTATCAATAGTGCGGATTTGATCGAGAACTATTTGCCCATTTTTACCCTGAAACTGGCAAGGAATACGAGTAAGATAAGTCTTGCCTTTTGTCGTCATCGGAGCAATTATTACTGTGGCAATGTAGAGATTCATTTCGTCTGGGGAAATGACAACACAGGGGCGTGTCTTCTGAATTTCACTACCAATAGTGGGATCAAGATTCACCAAGAAAACATCAAATCTCTTAATTACCATTCCCATTCAACCTGATCCCATACAGTTGTACTAATTTCATCTAAAAGCACATCATCATGATTTTGCGCCATCTCGGCAAAAAATTGCTCCCAACCTGTGCGTGGATGTACGACTTTGCGAATAGTTATATGATCGCCTTCAATGTCGATCTCAACCTCTGCATGAATCCCAGTTTGCTCTAGGAGCAGTTTAGGAATACGCACACCTTGAGAATTTCCAATTTTGACAATTCGAGTTTTAATAGCTGTACGCATAACTTAGATCGTGTTTTGGAGAACTTAAGAAAAGGAAGTAATTACATTGTATGCACAGGCAAATAGATTGTCAATGCTAACTAGCTAAATCCCAATCGCTCCAAGTGCATTAATGCCGCGATCGCGAAATATATTAACCGTTTGCTGTACCAGTTCTGGGGATGCAGGGGGAACATCCTTGAGGTCGTAGGGTAATCCCAACTGCTCCCATTTATATTCGCCCATCTTATGAAATGGGAGAACTTCCAATCTTTCGACATTTTTGAGCGTGGCAATAAAATCCGCTAGTTGATTAATATTAGTCAGATTGTCGGTGAGATGGGGCACTAAAACGAACCTGATCCATACAGGTTTATGAATATCACTGAGATATCTGGCGATCGCTAAAGTTGGTTCGATAGAAACATTGGTAACTTTGTAATAAAGTTCGGGAATATAAGACTTAATATCTAGAAGAACCAAGTCGGTTTCCTCAAGAACGGGCTTTGCTGTCTCGATCGCGCAGTAGCCTGATGTGTCAAGGGCTGTATGTAAGTTGAGTTGACGGCAACGCTTAAATATCTCTCTAGTAAATTCAGGCTGCATTAGAGGCTCACCACCACTTACAGTTACGCCTCCTTTGCGAATGTAAGATTTACATTTGGTGATTTCTTCAATTATATAATCAACTGTGACTTCTTTACCATCAGTTGCCTTGCGACAATCGGGATTATGACAATAGAGACATCGCAGGGGACAGCCTTGAGTGAAAACGATAAATCTTATTCCCGGTCCGTCAACTGTCCCAAAGGTTTCAATGGAATGAATGCGTCCAGTTTGAGAAGTCATGAGAATTCTCGATAATCTTATTCTTTTATTTTACTACGAAACGTTAAACTGGTTAACTTAGCTAGGGAAAAATCATAAATTGTTTATATTTCGGAGATAATCTGTGCCAATGCTAATTTGAGGCTGCGGCTTTAGTACTGACGAGATTGCTGTAGACGAGATTGCTGTAATTGTGTTTATTGATATACAACAGAAAAACGGGACTCTGTATACTGTATACAATTTATTGGAATTTATTGGGATTTTTAGTAATGTACGGCTTAAAAGCGATCGTAATTGGTGCAGGTATTGGCGGACTCACGGCAGGGATAGCCCTACGACAGGCTGGCTATGATGTCGAAGTTTATGATCGCGTTCGCGAGTTGCGCCCCGTTGGTGCGGGGATTTCGCTCTGGTCAAATGGAGTTAAGGTGCTGAATCGCCTTGGCTTAGGCGACAAAATGGCAGCGATCGGCGGAAAGATGGATCGCATGGAATATCGCCATTTATCAGGAAATTTACTCAATGAAATTTCCCTGCAACCGTTAATCGCCGCCGTCGGTCAGCGTCCCTATCCCGTAGCAAGACGCGACTTACAAAACCTTCTCCTAGATGCGTTTCAGGCTTCGGGGGGCAAATTGACCCTTGGCGCAAAATGTATTGGGGTAGAGGAAAGCGATCGCGATGTCACCGCACGATTTGAAGATGGGAGCAGTGCCACAGGTGATTTATTAGTCGCAGCAGATGGAGTGCATTCGATTTTAAGGGAATATATTCTCGGTGAGAAAATAGAACCCCAATATGGCGGCTATGTGAATTGGAATGGTTTAGTTCCCATGAGCGAAGACCTTGCCCCTGATGACATGTGGGCGATCTATGTGGGTGAGCATAAACGTGCTTCCCTAATGCCCGTAGCAGGCGATCGCTTCTATTTCTTTTTTGATGTGCCATTAGCCAAAGGGACAACTAGCGATCGCGCTAATTATCGAACAGAGTTGAAAGAACATTTCCAAGGTTGGGCGGAACCCGTGCAGTTGCTAATTGATCGCCTCGATCCTGACACCGTGGCGCGGGTAGATATCCATGATGTTGGTCCGATTTCGCAGATGGTAAGAGGTCGCGTAGCCCTAATCGGTGATTCCGCCCATGCTACCTGTCCCGATCTCGGTCAAGGCGGATGCCAAGCAATGGAAGATGGTTTAGTCTTGGCTAACTATCTGGTATCCACTAATTTGAGTGTTCCTGATGCTCTACTCCGCTACGAAAAAGAGCGCAAAGTCCGCACTACAGAAATTGTCAACAAAGCGCGTAGTCGTGCCGAAACCATTCACGGTAAAGATCCTGAAGTCTCCCAAAAATGGTATGACCAACTTGATCAAGAAGATCCCTTGGCTGTGACTAATGCGATCGCTAAAATTATCAGTGGAGGTCCATTACATTGAATATTGCTAATCTTAATCAGATGAGTCAAGAGGAATTTACCGAACATCTTGGCGCTATTTTTGAGCATACTCCCGAAATTGCTACCCAAGCATGGCTAGAGCGTCCCTTTGCTGATATCTCAGAACTGCATCAGGTAATGGCGGAGATCGTTAACAAAATGAGCGAATCTGATCAACTAAAATTGATTTGCGCTCACCCCGATCTTGGCAGTAAGTTTAAAATGGCTGAAGCTTCAGTACAAGAACAGTCCACTGTGGGTTTAGATCAACTCTCAGCAGCAGAATACGATCGCTTCCAACAACTCAATGATGATTACAAACAGAAGTTCTCATTCCCCTTTATCATCGCCGTTCGCAACCACACGAAGGAGAGTATTATCAACGCTTTCGAGCAGAGACTTTTAAACTCTTTAACAATCGAGAAACAACAGGCTATTACTGAGATTATTGAAATTGCACGGTGGAGACTTTTAGGAAGTAAAAAGTAAAAAGATAAAAGTAATTACGAATTACGAATTACGAATTTTCAAAAACCTGACCACCAATTATCTATCACCAATTACCAATTACCATGAATTATCCTAGAGACATGATCGGCTATGGGAGAACTACTCCCGACCCCAAATGGAAAGATAATGCTAGAGTTGCTGTCCAGTTTGTGATCAATTATGAAGAAGGTGGTGAAACCTGTATTTTGCATGGTGACAGTACTTCGGAAACCTTTTTGTCGGAAATTGTTGGCGCGGCTCCCATTGATGGACTGCGACATATGAATATGGAATCTTGCTATGAATATGGAAGTCGATCAGGATTTTGGCGCTTGTATCGGATGTTTACCGATCGCGATATTCCTGTGACTGTTTATGGGATCGCGATGGCTCTAGAACGTAATCCCGATGCGGTCGCCGCGATGCTGGAGGCGGATTGGGAAATTGCGAGTCATGGCTATCGCTGGATTGATTACAAATATTTTTCGCCTGAACAGGAACGAGAACATTTACAAAAAGCGATCGCCATTCATACTCAAGTTACAGGCGATCGTCCGCGTGGATGGTATACGGGGCGCACCAGTCCCCACTCTCGCCGCTTAGTGGTAGAAGAAGGCGGCTTTCTCTATGATTCCGATAGTTATGCGGACGATCTGCCCTATTGGAATTATGAATATGGCAAGCCCCATCTGATTATTCCCTATACCCTTGACAATAACGATATGCGTTTTGCCACGGCGCAGGGATTTAATTCGGGTGATCAGTTTTTTGCATATCTTCGTGATGCCTTTGATGTTCTGTATGCTGAAGGGGAGACTTCTCCGAAAATGATGAGCATAGGTTTGCATTGTCGTTTGGTTGGCAGACCAGGGAGAGCGGCGGCGCTGGCAAGATTTTTAGATTATGTCCAAACTCGCGATCGCGTATGGATCTGTCGCCGTCTCGATATCGCTCAACATTGGCACAAACACCACGCACCATCCAAAAAGTAGTAGCTTTGCTAATTCTGAGGCGATCGCAAAGGTGGTCAAAATAATTCCTGCCACTCAAACACCACATCATCAAAGGCAAGAATAGAAAGGCGATCGCCTTGAGTATAAAGACAAGTTTGCTTATAGCCTAACTCCGATGGCTGCGAAAAACCTGTAATCGTTTTCGTATTGACATCAAATAACCACATCTGCGGAATCCCTGCGACACCATAGAGCTTTGACTTCACATCGCGATCGTATTCAAGGGAGCTATCGGCAACTTCGATAATTAACAAAATATCCGCAGGCGTTGGCAAAGCCTCTTCATAAAAATCATCACGATATTTCAAAACTGCAATATCTGGCTGTGGTTGTGACTTGTTACCAAGCTCAATAGGGTTCTGTACCCAGATAATGACTCGATCGCTTAGCTTTGACTCAAGTTTTTTAGAAAATCGCCCTACAGAAACGGCGTGTTTTAGCCCAATTGGTGACATCGCAATAATTTCTCCGTTAATTAATTCATAGCGATCGCTATCTACAAACACACCGCGCTCATACATCAGTTGAAATTGCTCAACCGTAAATTGCATTGCATGGGGCATCTCTGGATTTGGCAATTCCTGATGAGGCGACAAGCTGGGTACTAGTAGTTGTGCTGTCATGACCTTATTACTCCTATTCGCCAGAAATTAGCTTAGAACATTTTTACAGTTTAGCGGTTTCACTATGAGATTCTTCCTTATCCATAAATAAAGGCAGACTAAAACAAATTCATAAATAGATCCTTTTGTCCCCACAGCATCCATACTCCGCCCACGCCCATAAATGCAAGCACAATCTGGCGAAATTGGTCGGGACTCATGCGGCTAAGGATATATTTACCCACCAAATTGGCAGGAATGGCAGCAAGTCCGATCGCTAAACCTGCAACGATCTGCTCCTTTGACATCGCCGCAAAGGCTCCATAGGTAATGATTTTGACTAGATGGATAATTGTCATGTGAGCAGCCTTAGTGGCAATCATTTTTTCTTTGACTAAGCCATAACGCAGATAAAAAGGATTTAAAACTGGTCCCGTTGTGCCGACTAATCCCGAAACATAGGCTTTTAGAAATCCCGCAGGCATGATATACCAAGCTTTTAGTTGAAATTTCGGTTTGACTTCTTCAGGAATTAGTGCTTCCGCCAATTTCTCGTCTAATTTCTCAGGTTTCTTTTCAATCTCAAACAAAAACGCACTCACAATTAGAAAAACACCGATAACTAATTGCAGCCAATCCAGATGAATTTGCGTAAAAGTATATGCGCCCAAGATAGCTCCAGCGATCGCCCCTGGTGCATACCAAGCCGTTAGCACCCAGTCAATCTCTCGCCAAAACAAAAAAACTCGATGGGCATTACCAAAAAACATGCCGATTGTAATGACAGGCGGCACAGAGGCGGCTCCCATGAGCAGATTCACCAACGGGATCAAAATGAATGGACTACCGCCACCAGCTAAAGTGCTAACAATCCAAGCAAAAAAGCTAGCCACGCTGAGATATACAATTGGCAAAAGTTCTAACATTTGTTGATAATCCACTTGAATCTTCAAGTTTATCTAATTACACCATGACTCTATCGACTCGCATCTATCTAAGTGAGATTGATCAAAAATTTTTATCGCAGCTAAAGGCGATCGATTGTGCTTGTCTTGGTGATTTTTGGAGTTTAGAAGCTTATCAGCGTGAAATTGATAATCCTAGTAGCTGTGTATTAGGCTTAACCACCGAAAATCATGAATTACTCGGTTTTGGCTGTCTTTGGGGAATTCTCGAAGAAGCACATATTACAGTTTTGGCAGTACGTCCTGAATATCAAGGTCAAGGTTTTGGTAAATCGATTATCTGGGGTTTGTTAAAAAAAGCCCGCGATCGCCAACTTGAATGGGCAACCTTAGAAGTAAGAGCCTCTAATCATATTGCGATCGCCTTATATGAAAAATTTGGTTTTAAAGAAATTGGACGCAGACCGAAGTACTACGAAATGACAGGCGAGGATGCATTGATGTTGTGGTGCAAAGGTATACATACAGAAGAGTTTGGCGAATTACTAGAGCAATGGCACGAGTCAATTTCTTTGGATTTATTAACTAAAGGCTGGAATTTATAGCATAGCTAAACGCTTCGAGCTTGTCCCTACTTTACGTTAGAATTTAGTTTAAGTTCGTGAGCAATTACCCAAGTAGTTAAGTCGCTTTAAGTTTAAAGGTCTAAAAACGATGAACATATCCAAGTGGATAAAGAAATCTGCTAAGCAGACCATCATTTCAGCGATCGCCAGTTTTGGCTTTTGGAATCTTGCCCTCTCGGAGGCTGGCGCTCAATTGGGCAACATAGTTGTCTATATGGCAGGCAATAATCCTGTAACCCTAAATGTCGCCCGACAAGTAGTTACTAATCCAGTAGTTTCGCTAGTAAATGGTCGAACCGCGATCGTGGCAGGTTCATTTGATGCTCAGACCGCAGATTTTGTAACACGAGAATTGCAAAGGCGTGGATTAGCGGCTCAGCAAACTTATCAATCTGCTAATACTTCACCCTATGTAACGTTACCAAGTTATCTGCCTACTAATATTTCAAATATCGGAAGTTCATCACAATATCGCTATGTTACGGCGATTCCCATGAGTGCGGGTGGCGCAGGAGCATTAGCGCAACTAAAACGGTTAATTCCTAATGCATTTGTAGCTAAGTCCTATCGTGGTGACTATATTTATGCGGGTGGATATACTAATCGCGATGCTGCCGAGTCCTTAAGACATTTCTTGCGATCGCAAGGACTAGATGCTCGTGTACTCTACTTTTAAATAAATAATGTTGGTGCGTAGCGAAGCCACGCACTAAACATCAAACTAAAAAATCAAAATAACTTTGGACAATTGGGCGAACCTATGGACTCGATATCAGTTAATACGTTACCAACATTACTCCCAGGCTCAAAGGGTGCGGCTGTCACTCAAGCTCAACAATTACTCAAAGCAAAGGGCTATTACCAAGGTCGCCTTGATGGTGATTTTGGGGTAGGAACGAGGGATGCGATCGCGGCTTTTCAAAGAGCTAATGGTTTGACGGTGGATGGCAAAGTCGGTGAAAAAACTTGGCAAAAATTACAAGCAGGCGCGATCGCTGATGTGACACCGCAACCAGCCGTAAATCAAGCCCCAGTAACACCAATACCACTAACACCAGTCGTAGCCGATCTTGGTAGCCCATCTCCCGTAAACCCTATCCCCCCAACAACACCTACACCAATGGCAATACCTTCTTCCATCTTTGTTCCCACTAATACAGCAAACACTGCAAATTCCAGCGCTGCAAATTCCAGCGCTCCAAATTCCAGCACCTCAACTTCCAGCGCATCAACTTCCAGCAGCACAGTCTCTCCTGAGTCATTTCCCGCAGGGGCGATCAGTCTAGTTGATGCTGCGAATAGATATAGCCGTGCTAGATTGTCTAACCAAACTACGGCGATCAATAACTTGGAGTCAGCGATCGCCGCAGATGTGCTGCAACAATTTTTTGAACGGTGGCAAACTGCATCTGGTCAAGTTTCATCGTCTTTAGATGATGCATTTAGTAGCTACAACATGGCTCAAATGTCCAATCAAAATCTGGCTCTACGTTGGTTACAAACCCAACTGCTGCCCCAAACTCTGGATAAATTTCGCCAAGATTGGGCAAATCTCGCCACAGGTGGGGGATTACCCGTAGTAGTTGGTACACCATTCAGACCAGAGCCACAACCCGTTGCCACAGCGACCAATCTTCTTCAGTTGATTAGCCTGACTGAAGCTGTAAAAGTTTTTGATCGCACTACATCTCCTAAGCAAGTAACGGCGCTCGAAAATTTACAGTCCGCGATCCCCGAACAAACCATGCAACAGTTTTTCCAACGCTGGACAGTAGCTTCTCAGCAAAATGCGATCGCTATTTCTTTAGTGGATGTGTTCCAAGACTATGCCGACTATGACTTTCCCGATCAACTAACCGCCTTGCAATGGCTAGAAAAAGCCCTAACCACTGCTCAAATCGAACAATTTTCCAGAGATTGGCAAGCTTAACAACCTAAAAAAAGCGGCGCAAAGCGCCGCTTTTTTTTAATCGTATCTAAAACCGTACCGCACCTTGGCGGCGGACTAACCACTTATCCGCCGTCCATTCCACCACGGTTGAGGGCAAACCACTCCCTGATAATTCGGTAATGTTAATACCATCCCCCAACGTCAAAACATTGGGGAAATGCGCGTCAATTTCCGTCATTTTTCGTAATGGCGGTTGATTGCTCTTATTTGCACTGGTAGTCAGCAACGCCCCAGTCTGCTGCAAAATTGCGATCGCCGTTTGACTATCAGGAATCCGCACACCCAAAGTCGTGAAACCTTGATTTAACTGACAACCGCGATCGCTAGCAGGTAAGACTAAAGTTACTGCGCCAGCAAAATATTTAGAAGCTGTTTCTTGCCAAGTTACCAAAGCAGGATTTTCGACATCGATAAACGGCAGAAATTCCTGCCAACTTGCCGCCATCAAAATTAACGGCTTATCAGGCGATCGCTCCTTAAGCATAAAAATGTCACCACTGCGATCGGGACGCACCGCCAAAGCAGGCACTGTATCAGTAGGAAAGCTAACTAATTTTCCCGATCTAGCACCTGCAACTAAAGCCACAAGAGAGACTAAAGCCATAATTTTCGCAATTAATAATTCGTAATTCCTAATTCGTAATTCGTAATTCCTAATCCGTAACCACCGCACTGTGGGAAATCAACCGCAAATCCACTTCCTTATTTTCCAATTCAGTAACCACCGCCACGATCCCAGGACCAAAAAACCGCGTTAATTTATCCTGTTTTTGTTGCCAAAATTCAAAACTCATCAGGGGCGATCGAAAACGTAACACCAAACTATAAGCATCCTTAGTATCTTCAGCTTGGGATAGCTCTTCATAGATACCAATTAATAACGGGCGCTCCTCATCGGTGGGACTCATTCCTAATTTTTCCAAGATCTCATCTAAATGAGCCTTAATCCCGTAGCGATAACGAGTGACATCCTTGCGTAATTGCTTTTGAGTAGGAGTTTCCGATAACTTGCGTGCAGCCAAAACAGGAGCTGATTCAGGAATAATCACTGGAATTGGCGTTACTTCCGAAGATTTGAACGCAAATCCACCCAGTAAAATGGGAAATCCATAGAAAAACCCCACAAGATTTAAGGTGGAATTACCCTTGGCATAGGCTACAAAACCCACTGCAAACAAAATTCCGCCCACATACAAACCAACTGAAGCTAGAGATATCTTATTAAGTTTAAACATAATCAATATTTAATAATATTTAATAATACTTAATAAACGTGTCTATTGATTGCCAATACTTACAAAAATTTTATTCCCAAAAAATTTTTTCGCAATTTAAACCTAAAATCGTTAAGCTATAAATGTATGACTTAAGAATTACACAACTTATACCAAGTTTCAGATTGATGTAAATCACGAATCAACCACGAATCAGCTTGTGCGAAAGCGATTTGATGATCCATTTCGTGATTGTAGATATGGCAAACCACCATTTTTGAGTTTGTCAAGCTACAATCGTCTAGGTGTAATTCCCCGTAGATAAAGTTTTAGAGAAGAGTACGGATCTGAGGAATCTGGCATGAGCAAAGCAGCCATCGACCTACCTATTGAAATTAAGTTGCCAATTGGCAAACTTAGTCCAAATCTTGAAGAAATTGAAGAAGATCTTGAGGATTTAGATGATGATCTCGATTTAATCGACGATTCAGATGAAGACCCTGACAGTGATGATGATCCTGATAAAGTTGGCAAGGCCAAGGGGGCAAAAAAACGGGCTAGCCAAACCAAGAAAAAGCATTTTACCGAAGACTCGATTCGCCTCTATCTGCAAGAAATTGGTCGTATTCGCCTGCTCAGAGCTGATGAGGAAATTGAACTAGCCCGAAAAATTGCCGATTTGCTAGAGCTAGAGCTAAAACGCGAAGAAATCGCCACTGAAGTTGATTGTCATCCTGACGATGTGCGGGAATCGGATTGGGCGATCAAAATGGGGATGCCCCTTGGAGATTTTCGTAAACGTCTCCACTCTGGTCGCCGCGCTAAAGACAAAATGGTGCAGTCCAATCTGCGTCTAGTCGTGTCGATCGCCAAAAAGTACATGAATCGTGGCTTGTCTTTCCAAGACTTGATCCAAGAAGGTAGTTTAGGCTTGATCCGTGCTGCCGAAAAGTTTGACCATGAAAAGGGTTACAAGTTTTCTACCTATGCGACATGGTGGATTCGTCAAGCTATTACTAGGGCGATCGCTGATCAATCTCGCACTATTCGCTTACCCGTCCATCTTTACGAAACCATTTCACGGATTAAGAAAACCACAAAATTACTTTCCCAAGAAATGGGGCGCAAGCCAACGGAAGAGGAAATCGCCACCCGCATGGAGATGACCATCGAAAAGCTGCGGTTTATTGCCAAATCTGCCCAGTTGCCGATCTCTCTAGAAACGCCCATTGGTAAAGAAGAAGATTCACGCCTCGGTGACTTCATTGAATCCGAAGGTGAAACTCCCGATGATCAAGTTGCTAAGAGTCTATTGCGAGAGGATCTTGAGAGTGTACTAGGAACTCTTAGCCCTAGAGAACGCGATGTCTTGCGTCTGCGCTACGGACTTGATGATGGACGCATGAAGACCCTCGAAGAAATCGGTCAAATCTTCAACGTCACCCGCGAACGCATTCGTCAAATTGAGGCTAAGGCTCTCCGTAAGTTGCGCCATCCCAACCGTAACAGCGTGTTAAAAGAGTACATCCGCTAATTTGCTAATGGTTATAACTCAACCTTTACCCCACATATGCAAATTAATGAAAAAAGCTCAATTCTAGTCACTGGTGGTACTGGTTCTTTTGGTAAAAAGTTTGTAGAACTGATTCTCCAAAAATTCCCTAATATTCAGCGACTAGTTATTTACTCACGAGATGAATTAAAGCAGTTTGAAATGTCGCAGCATTTTTCTGCATCAAAACATTCAGGGTTGCGCTATTTTATCGGTGATATTCGCGATGTACGACGCTTAACTCGCGCCTGTGAAGGGATTGATATCGTAGTTCATGCCGCAGCATTGAAACAAGTTCCTGCGGCTGAGTACAATCCGATTGAGTTTATTCGTACTAATGTCCTAGGCTCAGAAAATGTCATTGAAGCCGCCCTAGACAGTGGGGTCAAGAGGGTGGTCGCTCTATCAACCGATAAGGCGGCGGCTCCGATTAATTTGTATGGCGCGACAAAGCTATGTGCTGACAAGTTATTTGTGGCGGCAAATAACATCAAAGGTCGGCGGGAGTTGCATTTTAGTGTGGTGCGTTACGGCAATGTGATGGGTTCACGCGGATCGGTGATTCCCTTTTTCTTGCAAAAGCGTCATGAAGGGGTCTTGCCAATTACTGATCCACAAATGACTCGCTTTAATATCACCCTAAACGAAGGTGTAAATATGGTGATCTGGGCGATCGAAAATGGGCTGGGAGGTGAAATTTTTGTGCCGCGAATTCCGTCTTACCATATTACCGATGTTGCTACGGCGATCGCCCCTAATTGTGAGCAGCGCATTGTGGGCATTCGTGCAGGTGAAAAAGTGCATGAAGAAATGATTACGACTTCAGATTCTTTTACAACAGTTGATTGTGGTGAATATTATGCGATCTTGCCAGTTCAAGGTGATCTGATCGATCGCTATTGTGCCAGTGGCGCAAAAATGGTTGAGACGGGCTTTAGCTATAATTCTGGGCAGAATAAGCGATTTTTGACTGTTGAAGAATTGCGTAATCTGATTAAAGTCCATGTTGATCCAAATTTTGCAGTATGACTTCTTACATTCCTTACGGTAGGCAGGATATAAATCAGCAAGATATTGATGCCGTGGTGGAGGTATTGCATTCTGAATGGCTAACTCAGGGAAAAGCCACTGATCTATTTGAGCAAGCTGTTGCTGATTATTGCGGAGTTAAGTATGCGATCGCGGTTTCGAGTGCCACCGCAGCTTTGCATATTGCCTGTTTAGCAATTGGATTAGGTAATCAAGATTATCTCTGGACTTCACCAAATACCTTTGTAGCTTCGGCAAATTGTGGTTTGTATTGCGGTGCTAAAGTCGATTTTGTAGATATCGATCCACATACTTATAACTTGAACATCGAAGCTTTGGAGCAGAAATTAGCCAATGCATTTAAGCAAGGCTGTTTGCCTAAGGTTTTAGTGCCTGTACATTTTGCGGGTCAATCCTGCGAGATGGAAAAAATTGCCGCATTATCTCAACAGTATGGATTTCATGTACTAGAAGATGCCTCCCACGCGATCGGTGGTAAATATCAGGGCAAAGCGATCGGCTGTTGTGAATATTCAGATCTAGCCGTATTTAGCTTTCATCCTGTGAAAATAATTACCACGGGTGAAGGAGGGATGGTGTTAACTAATCGAGAGGATTTGTATGAAAAGTTAGTCAGGCTGCGATCGCATGGCATTACCCGCAATCCTGATTTAATGGAAGGAGAATCTCATGGCGATTGGTATTACCAACAACTAGAGCTAGGGTTTAATTACCGCATGACCGATATTCAAGCAGCTTTGGGCGCAAGTCAGATGCAACGTTTAGATGAATTTATATCTAAAAGGCGTTATTTAGCACAACGCTATAATCATTTACTCAAAGATTTACCGATTACTCTGCCCTATCAGCATCCTGATACCGAGTCTAGTTGGCACTTGTATGTAATTTGCTTACATCTCGACAAAATCAATAAAACTCATCGGCAGGTATTTGAAGAGTTGCGCCAAGCAGGAATCGGTGTAAATTTGCACTATATTCCCGTGCATACCCAACCCTATTATCAAAACTTGGGGTTTAAGTGGGGAGATTTTCCTAGAGCGGAAGGGTACTATAAAAGTGCAATCAGTATTCCTCTATATTACGGGTTGAGTGATAGAGAGCAAGATCTAGTGATTGACGGTCTGAAAGGAGCTTTATCATATAATTACGGATACTTTTAAATGAATGTCGCAGTGATCCCAGCAAGGGGGGGGAGTAAACGTATTCCTCGCAAAAATATTAAGGATTTTTTGGGTAAGCCCATGATCGCGTGGTCAATAGAGACAGCGATCGCATCTAAACTATTTGACCAAATTATTGTTTCTACCGATGATCCAGAAATTGCTGAGGTCGGTAGGAATTATGGAGCCGAAGTACCGTTTTTCCGTCCTGCCAATCTGTCCAATGACTATGCAGGAACAACTGAGGTAATTGCCCATGCAACTCAATGGCTCATTGATCAAGGTTTATCGATTTCTGCTGTCTGTTGTATCTATGCCACTGCCCCTTTTGTGCAGGTCAAAGATTTGATCAAAGGCTTACAAGCTTTAGAGTCTGGTCGTTGGAGTTATGCATTTTCAGCAACAGACTTTGCTGCTCCAATCTTTCGCGCATTTACAGAAAATCCTGATGGTGGCATTGAGATGTTTTTCCCAGAACATTTTTTAACGCGATCGCAGGACTTGCCCAGAGCGCTCCATGATGCAGGACAATTTTATTGGGGACAACCATCGGCTTGGTTAGAGGGCAAGCGCCTTTTTGATCGTCATTCCTTATCGATCATCATCCCTAGATGGCGGGTGCAGGATATTGATAATGAAGAAGATTGGATACGTGCAGAGATGATCGCACCAGTGATTATGACGAATAAGCTTTAAACTAATTATTAAAAAGGTCTTTTATGGCATTTAATAGCGAACAGGAACAGTTCTGGGCAACAACGTACGCCGAAAATTACATTAGAAAAAACCAAGGGTTTGATCATAATCTCGGCGCTGAAGCGTGGAGGAAAATGCTTGAAAATATTGATGGAGATATAAGCACATTTTTAGAATGTGGTTGTAATATTGGGCGCAATATTGAGCAAATTAATAGGATTTTACCGAACGCTCAACCTTCAATTATTGAAATTAGTAAACCCGCCTTTAACTTTGTCTGTTCTCACTATAAGTTGGTCAATGCTTTTAATGGAGCCATCTTAGAATCATCCTTTGATGATTACTCCTTTGACTTAGTATTTACGATGGGAGTATTGATACATATCAATCCTGAACAACTACTTGATCATTTGGAAAAAATGTTTCGATATTCATCGAAGTATATTTTGATGGGTGAATACTTTAATCGCACACCAATATCAATTGAGTATCAGGGAGAAAAAGATAAATTGTTTAAGCGAGACTTTGGAAAGCTATTCATTGAGAACTTTGATGTAAAGTTGCTTGATTATGGATTTCTCTGGGGACATATTTATGATTCTGCTGGTTTTGATGATGTAACTTGGTGGCTATTTGAGAAAAAGAAAGATTTTGCCTTGTAATCAAGTTAATTGGCTTTTAAATTATTGGAAATTCAATAACGAATGAGTTTATCTCCACTAAGTGTTTTGATTGTTGGCTGTGGCAATATTGCAGGTAGATTTGATATGAATCGCCCCCCAACAGATTTGCCTTTTACTCATGCAGGAGCTTATAGCCGCGATCGCCGTTTTCATATTACTGCTTGTGTAGAGCCTGATGATTTAGTGAGTACAGAATTCATGGAATTTTGGTCTGTGCCAATCGGGTTTCGAGCAATTGATGAAGTCTTGAGTAGCGATGAGAAGTTTGATGTAATCAGTATTTGTTCTCCTACGCACTGTCATGCTCATGATCTTGAGATCGCAATAGGTCTGAATCCCAAATTGATTTTTTGTGAAAAGCCCGTCACTTCATCTTTTGCGGAAACCGAAAGACTGGTTGGGGAATGTAAGAGATTGAATATTCAGCTTGCGGTAAACTATACCCGCCGTTGGGATCGAGACGTTACTCAATTGCAAACAAACATCCACAATGGTCAATGGGGGCAGCTAAGATCAGTGATTGGCTGCTACAACAAAGGATTGTTAAACAACGGTTCGCATCTGCTAGATCTACTAAATTTTTTGCTGGGTACAATCAGTATTATCAATGTTGGCAAGCCAATTCATGATTTTTTTGAACATGATCCCACCGTGCCAATGTGGTTAGAAACCGAAAATGGTTGCCCGATTCATATTGTGGCTGGTCATGCCCAAGATTATGCGCTCTTTGAAATTCAGTTTATCTTCTCAACGGGGATATTAATAATGGAAAATGGCGGGATGTTTTGGCGTAGTCGTCAGGTTGTCGATAGTGACATCTTTAAAGGCTACCGAATGCTTACCGATAGTGTTAGAAATGTTGGTAATTATCCCCATGCCATGACCCAAGCCATTGATAATATCTATCGAGCCATTACTCAAGGCGATCGCCTTTTTAGCACAGGTGAGACAGCCCTTGCCACTCAATTTATGTGTGAGCAAATTAAACAAGCCAGTTCTATTGTGTAGAATCAGAAAAATATGACATTAGCTAATCACCAAAAACTAGCCCTATTTGGAGGCGATAAAACAATTCAAACAGCTTTTCAGCGCTATAACCCGATTGGTGTTGAAGAAGCTGCCGCCGCTAAACACGTAATTGAGAGTGGCGTGCTATCCCAGTTTTTGGGAACTTGGCACGAGGATTTTTATGGTGGTCCGAAGGTTCAGGAATTTGAAAGCGCTTGTGAGGATTACTTTGAAGTTGAAAATGCTATCACCGTTAACTCATGGACTTCGGGATTAATTGCTGCGGTAGGCGCGATCGCTATTGAGCCAGGAGATGAAATTATTGTTAGTCCTTGGACAATGTGTGCCAGTGCCACTGCCATTTTGCATTGGAATGCTATTCCTGTTTTTGCCGATATTGAGTCAGAAACTTTTAATTTAGATCCTAAATCTGTGGAAGCAAATATCACTCCCTACACCAAAGCAATTATGGCAGTGGATATTTTCGGTCATTCAGCCGATATGGATTCTTTAATGGCGATCGCCGATAAATACAACCTGAAAGTTATTTCCGATAGCGCTCAGGCTCCTGCGGCGATATATAAGGGCAAATATGCTGGCACTCTAGCCCACATTGGCGGTTATAGCCTGAATTACCATAAACATATTCATACGGGTGAAGGTGGTATTTTAGTTACGGATGACGATGAACTAGCTGAACGAATGCGACTAATTCGCAACCATGCTGAGGCAGTAGTTGGCGATAAGGGCGTTAAAGATCTCACGAATATGATTGGTTATAATTTTCGGCTGGGTGAGATTGAATGTGCGATCGGTATTGAGCAGCTAAAAAAACTCACAGGACTGGTTGAGTCCCGTCAACGTCTTGGCGATCGCCTAAGCGAGGGATTAAGAGAACTAGCAGGATTGCAAGTACCCGTAGTCAAGCCAGATTGCACCCATGTTTATTATGTTTATCCTCTGGTTTTCGATGTCAATTTACTTGGGGTGAGCCGCGATAAAATTTGGGAAGCCTTGCAAGCAGAGGGTGTTCCTGTAGGTAAAAGCTATCAAAACTTACATTTATTGCCGATGTATCAAAAAAAGATCGCCTATGGCTCTAAGGGCTTTCCTTGGACTTCAGAAATTTGTCACCGTGAAGTTAACTATGAGCGTGGTATCTGTCCTGTGGCTGAGGAGCTAAATGATACTTCCTATCTCAGTATTGGTATGTGTGTTTATGACCTAACTGATGAACATATAGACTTGATTATTCAAGCATTTCAAAAAGTTTGGAATTCCCTAGATGCTTTGCGTTCCTATGCCTAATCAATTGAGTAAAGTTATGCATCTTCCTCTAACTGGAAAACTCGTGAAACTGCAAAGATTTTCAGTCGATAATATTACAGATGAATATATTAGCTGGCTGAATAATCCCGATGTAGTTAGGTATAGCAATCAAAGATTTCATCAACATAATCAAGAAACCTGTAGAGCTTACTTCAATTCCTTTGAAAATTCCGATCATATTTTTGTCGCAATTTATCAAGACACAAAATTTATTGGTACGATGACAGCATACATTTCTCAAGTTCATCAAACTGCTGATATGGGTATCATGATTGGCGATCGCCAATATTGGGGTAAAGGGGTAGGTAAAGATGCATGGACAACCCTAATGCAAGGACTTTTTGAGCAGAGCCAACTTCGGAAAATTACTGGAGGAACTTTAAGATCTAATATGGCAATGGTTAATATTATGCTGAGTTCTGGGATGCAGCCAGATGGGGTCAGAATTAAGCAAGAATTAGTTGATGGAAACCCAGTAGATATCTTACATTTTGCAAAATTTTCTCATGCTTGAGTCTTTACCCTTTCCCCTAGCGATCGCCGCCCATGACGCTGGAGCCGCAAATCACATTATTGCTTGGTTCAACTATCTAGATAATCAGCAAACTAAGCTAATACATAGGTCAGTTACAGTTTGTGTTGCCGATCCCGCTCTTTCTCTTTGGTTAAGAGCATTTCCTGACTCAAAAAACAGCAATCTTTCAAACTCACTATCAGATGCTAAATTACTAATCAGTGGTACTGGTTGGCAATCGAACTTGGAGCATGATGCGAGAAAATTAGCGCGATCTTTAGGAATTAAGTCAGTTGCCGTCATTGATCATTGGACAAACTACCGCGATCGCTTTATTCGTGATGATGAAGAGGTTTTACCAGACGAAATTTGGGTAACGGATGAATATGCTAAAAAACTCGCTGAAAATTACTTCCCTGACTTACGAATAGTGCAGTTACCAAATCTTTATCTGGAGAACATTGTTGCCGAAGTGCGTTTGCAAGAAGCGTCTGTTCTCAAATCCGCAGCAACAAGATTACTTTATGTTCTCGAACCGATTCGTCAAGTTTGGGGTAATGGTGAACAGCTAGGAGAATTTCAAGCTTTAGACTTCTTGATCAAAAATATAAATCTTTTGGGATTTGGAGAAAACCTCTCGATTAAACTCCGTCCCCATCCTTCCGATCCCATCGGTAAATATGATCAATGGATAGAATCTCAAAAAAATTTAGATGTTTCTCTAGATAGTTCCCGAACATTAGCTGAGGGGATCGCATGGTCAAATGTCGTAGTTGGCTGCCAGACCTATGCTATGGTTGTCGCATTGGCATCAGGGAGACAGGTAATCTGTTCAATTCCACCGAGGGTAGCAACTTGTGTGTTGCCACAAACTGGAATTATTAAATTAGCGGATTTGATTTCCTAAATAGTAATAATAGTTATGAAGTACTGCCAGTGCTGTCTGCAACCAGATACCCGACCTAATTCTCAGTTTACGGATGAGGGTATTTGTCCTGCTTGTAATTATTTTCAACAGTTAAAAGATGTTGATTGGCAAGAACGCTATGACATATTAAATGACTTATTAAAACAATTTCCCCGTCAATCTGGTCAATATTTTGACTGTATTATCGGCGTGAGTGGAGGCAAAGATAGCACTAGGCAAGCCTTATATGTGCGTGACCAGTTAGGATTAAATCCTCTGTTAGTATGTCTCAGTTATCCACCTCCACAGGTTACGCAAAGAGGTGTGGATAATATTTCTAACCTAATCGAATTGGGGTTCGATGTACTTCTCTCTGCACCCGCGCCTGAGACTTGGAGGAGTTTACTGAGAGCTAGTTTCGACAAATTTACTAACTGGGCGCGTTCTACGGAACTAGCTCTCTTTGCTTCTATCCCCCAAATCGCTATTCGCTACAATATCCCCTTGATTCTCTGGGGTGAAAACCCTGGATTGCAGTTAGGAGATCTCAAAACTTTAGGACGTACAGGCTATGATGGCAATAATTTACGTTACATGAATACGCTTTCTGGTGGGGCGCTAGAATGGATGCTAAAAGCAGGATTCCCAGAGCAAGAACTGCTTCCCTATCGGTATCCTCAACCCGAAGAATTTGAGGTGGCAAAACTACAAATTGTTTATTTGGGATGGTTTTTGGGTGATTGGTCTCTAGTCAATAATGCCACCTATGCCTGTGCTAATGGACTAGAAATACGTGAAGATACGGTCGAAAATACAGGCGATCTTTATGGTGTGACTGCCCTTGATGAAGATTGGGTAACGCTCAATCAAATGATTAAATATTATAAGTTTGGGTTTGGGCGCGTAACTGATTATGTGAATGAAGAAATTCGTCTTGGTAGAATGACTCGTGAACAGGCGATCGCTATTGTCGAAAAGTATGATGATGCTTGCAGTGATGAATATATAGAGAGCTTTTGTGATTATATTGACATATCAGTTGAGCATTTTTGGGAACAGGTTTATGCTTCTCTAAATCGAGATTTGTTTACATTAGCATCGAATGGAACGATTAGTCGTAAGTTTAAAGTGGGCGTGGGAATATGAGTAATCTAACCATTGGAATTGTCGATTATGGAATGGGGAACCATGCATCCGTGATGCATAGCCTCAAAAGTATGGGCTTTAAGGTACGGATTAGTGCCGATCCACAGATTTTAGATCATACTGACATCTTGATTCTCCCTGGGGTGGGAGCTTTTCCATCAGCAATGCAAGCAATGCGCGATCGCGGATTAGTGAATTATCTTCAAAAACAAGCTGAGAAGCAACGTCCAATAATTGGCATTTGCTTGGGTATGCAGCTACTAACCACCGCTTCCTATGAGTTTGAGTACACCTTGGGGTTAGATTTAATAGAGGGGGAGATCATCCCGCTTACAGCGTCAAAATGGCATATTGGCTGGAATGCGATTAAATGTCTGCAACAGGATTCATTGCTTGAGCCTAGTAATCATCAGGCTTTTTATTTTAATCATTCATTTACCTATCAAGGAGCAGATAAATATCAAATAGCGATCGCTCAACACTCTCAAGCGATCACCGCCGTGATCCGCAATGGTAATATAGTTGGACTACAATTCCATCCAGAAAAAAGTCAAGATGCTGGACGAGAGCTACTTAAAAGTTTGATTATGGGACTTGGTAATGTTAAAACAACGTTTGATCGGAGTTGTCACGGTTAAAGATGGCTGGGCGGTACAGTCCTTTGGTTATAATCACTACTTACCTTTAGGCAAGCCAGAATGTCTCATCGAAAATCTCGATCGCTGGGGTGCTGATGAGATTTTAATACAGGTTATTGATCGTTCACGACGAAAAAGTGAACCTGATTTTCGTTTGTTAGAAAGCATTGGTAAACTTGGTTTATCAACTCCCTTAATCTATGCTGGCGGGATTCGTAATGTTGCTGATGGCGTTAAAGTAATTCAGTATGGAGCCGATCGCCTTGTTGTGGACGCGGTGTTGCATGATGATCTTCAAGAGGTACAGCATCTGTCAGAGAGACTGGGGGCGCAAGCTGTAATTGCCTCTCTCCCTCTATCTTGGCAGAACGGTAGATTGGAATGGTTTGACTATCGCACTCAAACTAGAATGGCGATCGCCGATCAACTTTTAACAACTATTCAATTAGGAATAATCTCAGAAATACTCATTTCAGACTGGTGTCATGAGGGACAAGCCAATAGTTTTGAGCCTAATTTGGTTAAGAAATTCCCATTGCCGAATATTCCTATGATTGCCTTTGGCGGTTTGAGTGAGCCAGCGCAAATAGCAGAATTATTAGTTCAGCCAAATGTTATGGCGATCGCAATTGGTAACTTTCTGAATTATCAAGAACAGGCGATCCAAAAATATAAACAGGCGATCGCGAGTGTCCAACTTCGCAATCCATTTTATAACTCAACCCATTCCTTATTAACTCATGCCTGAACTGCACTCCAAAATTTATTTTTGTCAGCGATGCCTTTACTCAACAGCCCATCCTTTAGGATTAATCCTAGATGGGGACGGTATTTGCTCTGGATGTCGCATTCATGAAGAAAAAGATTTCCTTGACTGGGATGCACGTTGGCAATTATTGGAGCGCGAAGTCCAGCCATATCGCAATCTAAATGGACAGAATTATGACTGCATTGTGCCTGTGAGTGGTTCTCAAGATTCTTACTACATAGTCTATTTGGTTAAAGAACGTCTAGGGCTAAATCCACTTCTAGTTACCTACAATAAATATTTCAATACGCCTTTAGGCATCCGTAACCTAGCAAATCTACGAATTAAATTTAATTGCGATATTCTTTATCAGAATGTCAACCCTATTTCTGTCAAAAAAATAACCCGCACCACATTAAGACATTTTGGTAGCATTTATTGGACAATTTTAGCAGGGCAAACTGTTTTCCCAGTACAGACCGCTGTGCGTTATAAAATCCCTCTAATCATTTGGGGCGCACATCAAGGACTAGAACAAGTTGGGATGTTTTCCCATACACACGAAGTAGAAATGACACGCCGCTATCGCAAAGATCATGATTTGATGGGGCATGAAGCCGATGATCTTCTATCCATTTTTGACATTCTTAAACAAGAGGATATCTGGCAATATCGCTATCCTAGCGATCGCGATCTACATACAGTTGGTGTACGCGGCATCTACCTCGGTAATTATGTGCGTTGGGATCCCAAAGCCCAACATGAAAAAATGATCCGCGATTACGACTACAAAACAGCATCTTTTCGCCGAACTTTTGATTGCTACGATTACGTTGATTGCTTCAATTACATGGATCTCCATGACCTATTAAAACTTTATAAACATGGCTATTCTAAAGTCACCGATCACGCTTGTCGTGAGATTCGATTTGGAAGGCTCTCGCGTGATCAAGGGTTAGCCCTTGTGCGTAAGCATGAATTAGCACCTCTGGCTTACATGAATCAATTTTGTGAATGGCTGGGAATTACCCCGCGATCGCTACAATTTATGATTGATCAACATCGCAACCCAAAATTTTGGAATCAAATTGAAACTAATATATGGGAATTTAATGGTTGGAGTAAACAGCAACCTCAATCAGTTAATGATGAGATAGAACAATTACCACAACTTTTTGAAGCCAATAATCATCTGGAATATGGCGAGGATGCTGAATATATTACGATAGGTAAAGGGTTTCCATGAAGTTGAGGCAAAACTGAGAAATGAATATAATTATTCGGGCAGATGCTTCGACTCAAATTGGCACAGGACATGTTATGCGTTGCTTAGCTTTAGCACAGGCTGGGCAAGAGCAAGGGTGGCAGGTGTTATTTATATTGGCATCAGCGAATAAATCTTCTGCTTTGCAGTCTAGATTGCTGTTAAATGGCATGAAAGTCGTGTATTTATCAGTTGAGATTGGTAGCAGTGAAGATGAACAACAAACTGTTGAGATTGGTAGCAGTGAAGATGCACAACAAACTATGGATTTTGCTCAGCAATTTGCTGCTCAATGGATAGTTGTAGATGGGTATAACTTTGGAGCAGACTATCAAAAAACTATTAAATGTTTCGGCATGAGTTTATTATTTATCGATGATTATGGTCATGCAGAATATTACTATGCTGATTTAGTTTTAAATCAAAATATTTCCGTTCATCAAGATTTATATATCAATCGTGAACTCCATACGAACTTATTATTAGGTACAGCCTATACTTTACTCAGAAAAGAGTTTTGGCAATGGCGACAATGGCACAAAAAAATAAATTCGCGCGCCTCTAAAATACTAATTAGTTTGGGAGGTAGCGATCCTGATAATGTGACGCTTAAGGTAATTCAATCTTTGTTGCTTGTGAGTAATGATTTAGAAGTAATAGTTGTTGTTGGCGGAAGCAATCCCCACTATAAAAAATTACAGTCTCTTATAGAATCAAACACAGAATCACATTTAGCAATTTCTCTACAACAAAATGTTAATAATATGCCTGAGCTAATGGCTTGGGCAGATATCGCGATCGCCGCAGGTGGTTCTACTAATTGGGAATTAGCTTTTATGGGGTTGCCTAGTATTGTAATTACGATAGCTGATAATCAAAAAGCGATCGCCGCAGAGCTAGATCGACAAGGCGTGATCATTAATCTGGGTTGGCATCAGGATGTGAACATTGAGCAGATTAGTTTGGTAGTGCGGGAATTGATCGGCGATCGCCATAAGCGCGAAGATATGAGCCAAAAAGGACGCAAGTTAGTTGATGGAAACGGTGCGAGTCGCGTTGCGTCGCAAATGCTCAATATGTTAGCCTAGTCTTATATATTGTTTTATGCAGCCTTTTGGTTCCAATATGAATCATTGGCGAATATATTTTGCAGAAGTCACACCAGATTGACTAAGTTAGAGGTTGATATACAATGACTACAACCATAGAAAAAAGCAAAATTAACGATACAAACTGCACCATTCAAGGCGTTAGCTGGTTGCAATTTGAAAGTATAGAAGCATCCTTTTCTGATATTGAAGGTGTAAGGTTTGTTTATTTGGATGGCATATTGGAAATTATGACCTTGAGTTCGGAACATGAGGATGTTAAAAGTACGATTGGATTGCTACTAGAAGCTTATATGCGCCATTTGGGGATTCGCTTTTATAAACGTGGGAGTGCCACTTTAGGTAATAGGGAGTTAGGTGGACGCAAAGAGCCTGACGAGTCTTATAATTTTGATATTAAAAAAGCTATTCCAGATTTGGTCATAGAAGTCGTTTTAACTAGTGGAAATATTAATGTATTAGATTTATATTTGCGTCTTGGAGTTTCCGAGGTTTGGTATTGGGAAGATGGATTATTAAATGTCTATTGTTTAGTCAAGGAAAAACAAATTTATGAAAATTTAAACTCAAGCCAATTTTTTCCTGATTTAAGTCTAAATACTTTCGCAAAGTATATTACTTACTACGATCAGTATGAGGCGATCGCAGAATTTATCAAAGAATTTCTGTGATTAAAAATATATTGTCAGGAGGCTTTTGAAGAATTTTATCAGAATGCAAGAGAAATTGTTAGCGATAGGTCTCAGATTCCTCTTAGCATCTTTCCCACAAAGCTAATCGCTAGTCTCGATCAAGTATTAGACGAAAATTGGTTTTGTTACTATTATGTCAATTACGTTATCGTTAAATCATCCTAATTAACAAAACAGGAAATTAAAACAATGAAAAGAGAAGATTACCAACTGAGATGTCTTGACAAAAACGATCTAGATATGGTGCTAAAATGGAGAAATTCTGATCGAATTAGACAGAATATGTATACGGATCAAATCATAAGTCTAGAGAAACATTTAGATTGGTTTGACAATATTAAACAAAATCAATCTTGTATGTATCTAATTTGTGAGTTTCAGAATAATCCTATAGGTCTTATAAGTTTTACTGAGATAGATTTAATTAATAAAAAAAGTTATTGGGCTTTTTATCTAGGCGATATAGATGCTCCAAAAGGAAGCGGGGCTGTTATGGAGTTTTTAGCTTTAGAATATGCATTTAAATTAATAAATATTAGAAAGTTATGTTGTGAGGTATTTGTCTTCAACAATTCGGTTGTAAAACTTCATGGCAAGTTCGGATTTCAGCAGGAAAGCTATTTTAAAGAACATATTTTAAAGAACGATAAGTATGAAGATGTCATTGGTATGGCTATATTTAAATCAGATTGGGAATTAAAAAAGTTAGACATTTCAAAAATAGTTTTTAGGTAGTTGTTCATGAAAACCATTGAGATTCAAGGGCGAAAGATTGTGGCTGGTTATGTGCCTTTTATCATTGCGGAGATGTCGGGTAATCATAATCAATCTCTAGAAAGAGCGTTAGAAATTGTCGAAGCGGCAGCGCGATCAGGAGCGCATGGTTTAAAAATTCAGACCTATACAGCCGATACAATGACCCTTGATATTAATGAGGGTGAATTTTTTATTAATGATCCGACCAGCCTTTGGGAAGGAAATTCTCTCTATAGCCTCTATCAACAAGCTTATACACCTTGGGAATGGCATGAGCCAATTTTTGAGCGTTGTAGAGAATTAGGAATTATCGGTTTTAGTACACCCTTTGATGTGACAGCCGTTGATTTTCTAGAATCCTTAGATGTACCTTGTTATAAAATCGCATCTTTTGAGAATACTGACTTACCTCTGATCCGCAAAGTGGCAAGTACTGGTAAACCGATAATTATTTCTACAGGTATGGCGACTGTTGCTGAATTAGATGAAACAGTCAGAACTGCAAGAGAATCAGGTTGTGAAGATCTTATTTTGCTCAAATGTACTAGTACTTATCCTGCGACACCTGAAAACACTAATATTTTGACGATTCCTCACTTGCGAGACTTGTTTGGTGTGCAAGTTGGGCTATCAGATCACACTATGGGCATTGGTGTGGCGGTGGCAAGTGTGGCGCTTGGGGCAACTGTGATTGAGAAGCATTTCACCCTTAGTCGTGCCGATGGTGGTGTCGATGCTGCTTTTTCGATGGAGCCAGAGGAAATGCGGCAGTTGGTAATTGAATCGGAAAGAGCATCGCAAGCCTTGGGTAAGATTAGTTATGGCGTGACCGAATCGGAAAAAAAATCGTTAATGTTTAGGCGATCGCTTTATATTTCACAAGACATGAATAAAGGCGACATCTTAACACCAGAAAATCTGAGGGTAATTCGCCCAGGACTGGGAATTTCACCAAAGTATTACGATATTTTAATCGGTAAAGCGGTAAATCGCGATGTCAAGAGAGGATCGCCGATGAATTGGGAACTATTAGCCTAATTATGTATAGCTCATTCAAGAAAATTCTTTATTTATTCAGCGATCGCGAAAAAGTGCAGATTGGGCTGATTTTTTTGTTGATTCTAGTCGGAGCCGCCATAGAAACATCGGCTGTAGGTTTAATTGCGCCATTTATCGCTATTCTCAATAATCCTGAAATAATATTTAAACAAACAACTTTACAGAGTATATATAACTTTATTGGGGCAGGTTCTCCTAGGCAATTTTTGTTATGGTCTACCTACGGATTAATTGGCTTTTACTGCGCTAAAGGACTTTATATTGCAATTCTAGCCTACATTCAAATCAACTTCTTTAATCAAAAACAAATAGATATTTCTCAACGTCTACTAAAAGCATATCTCGATAGTCCCTATATATTTCATCTCCAACGTAACTCCGCCGATTTAATCAGTAATATTACTTCCGAAGTTAGCCAGATATTTGCAGGGGTAATTTCTCCATTTTTGATTTTGCTAACAGAAATGATCGTGATGACATTTGTCACCATACTTTTAATTACCTTTGAGCCAGTTTCATCAGCGATCGCGGCAATCAGTCTATCTCTGTCAATACTTATATTTAATCAAATACTGCGTAAACGAGTTAACGAGCAAGGTTTGCTGCGTAAGCAATATACGGTTAAACTACTTCAAAGTGTCAATCAGTCATTAGGTGGTATCAAAGAAACAAAGGTTTTAGGGAGAGAGGATTTTTTTATTGAAGCCTATATTAAAAACAATCAAATACTAAATCAAGCAAATTTATTCATCACTCTTGCCAATCAATTGCCACCGCTATTTATTGAAGCTATAGTGATGACTGTATTATTATTAATTATTGTTTTTACTATTTTACAAGGGAAAGAAATCTCGGCTTTACTCCAAACAATATCCCTATTTGCGATCGCTGCTTTACGTTTAATGCCATCAATTAAGCGGATATTAGCAACGCTTACGACAATTCGTTATTTCCAAGCCTCTGTTAATGCTGTTTATCAAGATTTAGTTGCGCTAAAAGTATTGCAGCATAAACCTAAGTCTAAATCTAATCAAGCATTACCATTAATTAGTTTTGAACGAGAAATCCAATTACAAAATATTGATTATGAATATCCCAACAGCAAAGGGCGATCGCTTAAAAATATTTCTCTTGTAATTCCAAAAGGATCTACAGTCGGATTTGTGGGCAGTTCAGGTGCAGGCAAAACGACAATCGTTGATATTATTCTTGGATTGTTGACTCCTTCTAAGGGACAGGTAATCGTTGATGGACAAGATATCCAAACCAATCTAACTAGTTGGCATCAACATCTAGGCTATATTCCTCAATCTATTTATCTATCCGACGACACGATTCGCAATAATATCGCCTTTGGCATTCCTGAATCACAAATTGTGGAAGCTCAAATTTGGGAAGCCTTAGAAGCGGCTCAGTTAAAGGAAATGGTATGCGATTTACCAGAGCAATTAGATACATTTGTAGGAGAGAGAGGCATCAGGCTTTCGGGTGGGCAGAGGCAACGAGTTGGCATTGCTAGGGCTTTATATCACAATCCTGATGTTCTCATTATGGACGAAGCAACGGCTGCGCTAGACAATGCTACGGAGCGCGAATTCATTGAAGCTTTAGAAGCAATGAGCGGCAAAAAAACGATTATTATGATTGCTCATCGTTTAAGTACTGTTAAAAACTGCGATCGCTTGTATTTAATGCAGCAAGGACAAATAATTAGTTCAGGTTCATATAATGAGTTACTATCTCAAAGTCCTGAATTCAAAGTTTTAGCTCAATTAGAGCCTAGTTCAACTAAATTATAAAAAATCATGAAAAAGATTTTATTTTATTCTCCTTATACGATCTACACATACCACTTTGAAACAGAACTAGAACTCGCTGAAAAATATTTAAAAGAAGGACATAGTGTAACTTTTTTAACATGTAACGGCAATTTGTCTTCATGCGATCCCAATCCCACTCACAAATATAGTATTTGTGTTCGATGCATATCCCATAGATTTTCTGGAATAAAATGGCTAGGGAAAGAACGTATTCGAGTTGAAAATTTCTACTGTTTGACGAAAGAACAAAAGAAAATTGTACAAGCCTTTAATTCTATAGAGATTTCATCACCTGAAGATCTCAAAAATATATGTATCGAAGGTTCTGATATTGGCATGGCTGCTTTTGGTTCGGTGGTTTGTAATTCACGAGAGCCACAGCTAGATATTAAAACCAATTTAAATCTAATTAGAAAGAATTTAGTTGCTGCGGTAACTGTACATTTTTCTCTTAAGAATATTTTGCTTAGAGATAGACCTGATGAAGTAATTGTTTTTAACGGTAGAATGGCTCCACTAAGACCAGTCTTAAGATTAACTCAATCTTTAGGAATTCAAACATATATACATGAAAGATCGGGAGTATTAAATCAATATTGTTTAACTCCAAATATATATCCTCATGATTTAAATTTCATGAAACAAGAGATTGAATTAACTTATACTAATTCATCATTGTCGGATAATAAAAAGCTAGAAACTGCGAAGGAATGGTTTGAAGAACGTTCTAATAATCATCCTCAAGCTTGGATTTCTTTTACAGATAAACAAAACAAAGATTTACTTCCTCAAAGTTTTAATAATCAAAATATCAACATAGCTATTTTCAATTCTTCAGAAGATGAAATGATTTCTATTCAGGGATGGGAAAATCCTTTTTATCAAAATCAAAATGACGGAATTCTTCAAATAATAAATGAATTTAAAGATATTAGTAGTCTTAGATTCTTTCTTAGGATGCACCCAAATCTAGCTATAATGAATAATTCCCAAACTCAGTTTATTCAGAATAACTTATCTCAGTTGTCTAACCTTGAAATCATTAAGCCAGATTCTCCAGTAAGTACCTATAATTTAGTTAGTAATTGTGACATGGTAATTACATTTGGATCCACGGTTGGAATTGAAGCTGTTTATCAAGGGAAACCTTCGATTTTAATGGGAAGAGCTTTGTACGAAGATTTGGGAGGACTAATCTTACCTAAAAGCCATGCCGAGCTAATAAATATACTTCATAACTATATTTTAACAAGGAGATTACCTGAACCAAGTAATTCCCAGTTAGCCTTTATTAAGTATGGATTTTTTCAGAAAATATATGGTTATCCCTTTGAATATGTAAAACCATATAACGCCTTTGAAGTCTCATTACAAAGACATAAAGAAGATGAATATTTTGTGCATCCTAGCTGGTTAGCAAAAAAATTGATTAAAGTTCTCAATAAATTTAACCTTTAAATTCTTTATATCTTCATCATTCAAACGGAAATATATCTATGCCTTGCGAATCCCCTGTTGTTTTCTTGATTTTTCGCCGCCCTGATTTGACCGCAAAAGTTTTTGAAAGAATTCGACAGGCTCAACCCAAACAACTTTTGATAATAGCTGATGGTCCGCGAAACGATACGGAATCCTTATTATGTAATCAGGCTCGCACCATAACTGAAGTTATTGATTGGGATTGTAAAGTGTTTAGACATTACTCGGATATAAATCTAGGTTGTCGTAAACGAGTAAGCAGTGGATTAAACTGGGCTTTTGAACAAGTTGAAGAAGCAATTATTTTAGAAGATGATTGTTTGCCACATCCTTCATTTTTTAAGTATTGTCAAGATTTACTAGAGTATTACCGTGAAGATGAACGAATTTGGTGTATTAGTGGGGATAATTTTCAAGATGGGCAATGGCGCGGTGATGGGAGCTATTATTTCTCTAATTATAACCATTGTTGGGGTTGGGCAAGTTGGCGACGTGCTTGGGAGAAGTATGACTATAGTCTATCTAACTGGCAAAAAATCAAAGATGGTAAGTATTTAAGCAATATTTTAGATAGTAAATTGGAGGTAAAATATTGGCATGATATATTTGAGGAGTTGTATGCAAATGGTATCCCTAATACTTGGGACTATGCTTGGACTTTGACCTGTTGGCAAAATAGTGGGTTAACAATATTACCAAATGTTAATTTAGTGTCAAATATTGGCTTTCGTGGAGATGGAACGCATATTATGGAAGACTCACAATTTGCTAACTTAACGACCCAAGATATTGATGAAATCCTTCATCCTTGTTTTTTAATTCGCGATCGCACTGCCGATGAATATACCTTCGATTATGTCTTTGGTGGCAAAAAAATAAGAGTCTCAAATTCTGCTGTAGCAAGGTTAAGATCCAAGATTTTGCAATTAAAACAAAGTTTAAAAAATATGGTTGTCAAGTTAATTTGTGACAACTTTAAAAACAAGTAATAACATTATGAAAAAGATGCTTAAGAAGTTCCTTAGAAATCTAAATATTGATATTGTCAGACTAGATAAATCACAACATACAGAATTAAATTTTCCAGAGGATATAGACGAAGAAGCTAGAGAAATAATTATTAGGGTAAAGAATTACACTATGACTAGTGTAGAAAGATTGATCGCTCTAATTAATGCAACTCGTTATATTAGTCGAAATCAAATCGAAGGAGATTTTGTGGAATGTGGTGTTTGGAGAGGTGGCAGTATGATGGCTGTTGCTTATAGCTTAGAAAAATTAGCTGAACGAGACAGAGATTTATATCTCTTCGATACTTTTGAGGGAATGCCGCCACCAACAAATCAAGATGTAACTTATTCCAATATTGAAGCTCTAAAACTTCTTAATGAGAGTCGTAAAGATGATTCTAAATCTATATGGTGCTATTCTTCATTAGATGAAGTCAAAACTAATATTGAATCAACAAAATATAATCCTCAGAAAATACATTTAGTTAAAGGGAAAGTTGAGGAAACAATTCCTAATTGTATTCCCGAAAAAATTGCTTTACTTCGACTAGATACGGATTGGTATGAGTCAACTCGCCATGAACTAGAACATTTATTTCCTCGTTTAGTGAGTGGAGGAGTACTAATTATTGATGATTATGGACATTGGAAGGGATGTCAAAAGGCAACTGACGAATATATTGAGAAAAACAATATTCCTATTTTACTTAACAGAATTGATTACACTGGGAGAATTGCAATTAAGCTTTGAAGTTTTGGCAAATATTTTAAACTTTGATGTAAATTTTTATGAAATATCTTAATCTTGGTTGTGGCGATCGCTTTCATCCCTCTTGGACAAATATAAATTTTACATCTACGGGAGCAGGAGTTATAGCGCATGACTTAAATCAGGGTATTCCCTATCCTGATAATTACTTTGATGTAGTCTATCATTCTCATGTATTAGAACATTTCCCAAAAGATGCCGCAGAGACATTTATTAGGGAATGCGATCGCGTGCTGCGTCCTCAAGGGATTTTGCGAATTGCAGTACCAGACCTTGAGCAAATAGCTAAAATGTATCTATATTCGTTGGAAAAAGCTATTAATGGTTCTGAAGAATGGGGACAAAATTATGAATGGATGCTTTTGGAAATGTATGATCAAACAGTGAGAGAGAAAAGTGGAGGAGAAATGCTCAAGTTTCTATCTCAGCCAAATATTTCTAACCAAGAATTTGTGGTTAAACGCTGTGGAGTTGAGGTTCAAAATTTAATTGCGGTTTCACAAAATATAACTCCTGCCCCTGACTCTCAAAAATTTATTATAAAACTTGTAAAAATTCTTTATATGATATTTCGATATCATGATTATCGTCGTCAAGCAATTCTCAGGTTTATCCTTAGCCCCCAAGAATTACATTCTCTAAAAATAGGACAATTTAGACAAAGTGGCGAGATCCACCAATGGATGTATGATCGTTACTCATTATCTATATTATTGGAAAAAATAGGATTAGTAAAAATTACTCAAAGAACTGCCTATGACAGTTTTATTCCTAATTGGATTAGCTTTAATTTAGATACTGAAACTAATGGTGATATCTACAAACCTGACTCTCTGTACATAGAATCTATCAAACCAGATTTACCAAATCATGGATGATTTAGTTTCATCGGAAAATTAAAACCAATTTTTATTTTTATAAAATCAATAAAATAATGATTAAAAAGATTCTTAAATTCATTCTCAAAAGCGTGGGACTTCAAAAAATCCCTACATTACCTTCTTTATCTCTACAATCTGCTCTAGAAAGAATCATGGTCAAAGATATTAAAATAGAAACAGTAATTGATGTGGGTGCTTCTAATGGCTCTTGGTCTAAAATTGTCCAACAATATTTTCCAAAAGCTTTCTACTATTTAATAGAAGCTAACCCGTATCACCTAAATTCACTGGAAAAATTTAAATTATCTTCAGAGAACATTGACTTTTTACTTGCGGCAGCAGGAGACATCAATGGTGAAATATATTTCGATGCATCTGATCCTTTTGGAGGTCTTGCTTCTCATACGTCATCTCAAGGAGCCAATATTAAGGTTCCAATTGTAACCATTGATTCAGTGTGTAAGCTTCATGACTTCCAACCACCTTTCTTAATCAAATTAGATACTCACGGCTTTGAAATACCTATTTTTGAAGGTGCTTCTGAAATTTTAAATAAAACTAATTTAGTTATTGTTGAAACATATAACTTCAATATTGCTGAAAATAGTTTGCGTTTTCATAAAATATGTGAATATTTAGAAAATAAGGGATTTCGATGCATAGATATTTGTGATCCTTTGTTTAGAGAAAAAGATCTAGCACTATGGCAGTTTGATCTGTTTTTCATTAGATCGGATCATCCTGCATTCTTATGTAATTCCTGGAAATAAACTTATATATTACGAGTGGATATGAAAGAGAAACCATTAATTTCTATTGTTACACCATCTTTCAATCAATCTCAATTTCTAGAGGCAACTATTGAAAGTATTTTGTCTCAAAATTATCTCAATCTTGAGTACATTATTATTGATGGTGGTTCCACAGATGGCAGTATAGATATTATTAAAAAATACGAAAAGTATCTTTCTTTCTGGTGTAGTGAGCCTGATGGTGGTCAATATGATGCTATCAATAAAGGATTTAGTCATTCCAGAGGAGAAATAATGTCTTGGTTAAATAGCGATGATATGTACTTACCTTGGACTTTTAAGACAGTATCCGACATCATGACTAACTTGCCACAAGTTGATTGGCTGACTACACTTAACCCCGGCAATTGGGATTATCATGATTTTTGTACAGGTTTTATTTCTGCAATTGGCTTTTCGTTAGAAGCTTTTTTGGATGGTTGTTATATTCCATTGAAATCTCAAGAATTTATTGGAATTCAGCAAGAATCAACTTTTTGGAAAAGATCGCTATGGGAAGTATCTGGTGGCTATATTAGTACCGACTTTAAACTTGCTAGTGATTTTGATTTGTGGGCGCGTTTTTATATTCATTCAAATTTATATGGTACTATTTCACCTTTAGGTGGTTTTCGGAACCAATGTAATCAAAAAAGTTTAAATATTGAGGAGTATATTAAAGAAGCAAAATTATCATTGACTAATATGCGGCAAGGATTAGATTTCAAACCAAATATTGTAAGAAATTTGTTGTTATTTAGTAGATTTCGCAAAATCCCAAAGTTGAACAAATTAATTGCATCTATATATGGATACAATGGAAAAAAAATCATCAGAAAAAATGCGGATAAGTCAGACGGATTTTGGGCTATAGAAGACTACAATTTCTAATTCAACTATCAAGAAATAAATGCTATGAAAATCTTGCAGATTAACTTTAGTGATTTTGCTAATGGTGGTGGTGGTGCGATCGCTATGTATAGGCTTTACCTTGGATTAAAAAGATCTAACATTGATTGTAAAATTCTTAGCGGTGTTAAAACTTTAGAAATATTAGATTCTAAAAGTATAGCTCGCTCGTCAAAACTAGAATATCTTATTAAGTTATTTACATCTCGATTGGGATTGAATGATATTCATTGTGTTAGTTCATTTGGAATTTCTGAAAATGATTTGTATATAAATTCTGATATTCTGAATTTTCATGTTATCCATAGCGGCTTTTTTAGCTATTTAGCTATACCGAAACTGACTAAAGATAAACCTGCAATTTTTACGCTCCATGATATGTGGAGTTTTACGGGACATTGTGCCTATAGCTATGACTGCGATCGCTGGCAACATGGTTGTGGAAATTGTCCTTATCCTGATATCTATCCCCCAATCAAGATAGATAATACATATTTGGAATGGAAATTAAAAGATTGGGTTTATAGCAAATCTAATTTAACGATCGTAACTATTAGTAAATGGTTAACTGAGCAAGTTAAAAAAAGTATGCTCAATCGGTTTAATATTCATTACATCCCAAATGGTATTGATACCGAGGCATACAAACCACTAAATAAAGAGGAATGTCGTCATATATTAGGTATTAGTTGGAATCAAAAAATTTTAATGTTTGGAGCAGTGAGCCTTAAAGATCAACGTAAAGGGAGTGATTTATTGATAAAGTCACTTCAACAATTACCAAGTTCTTTAAAATCGGATATATTATTATTAACTTTGGGAGAAGGTGGTGAAAAAATTGCCGAAATGGTGGGAATAAAAACCTTAAATCTGGGATATGTGAGTAGCGATCGCCTTAAATCTATAGCTTTTTCTGCTTCAGATTTATTTGTGTTTCCGACTCGAGCCGATAATTTGCCCTTAGTACTACAAGAAAGTATGGCTTGTGGAACACCAATGGTCTCTTTTGATATTGGCGGTGTGCCTGACCTAGTGCGTCATAATATCACGGGCTATTTAGCAAAACCAGAAGACATTCAAGACTTCAGTAATGGCATTGTCCAGTTATTAGAAGATGACCAATTACGACAAAATATGAGTAAAAACTGTCGTGCGATCGCTATCTCTGAATATTCTTTAGATTTGCAAGCAAAACGATATATTGAACTATACGAACAAGTATTACAAAATCATTGAAATTATTCGCCAGTAGCGATTTTATAGACTTTAATGGTTTCTTCAGCACACTTTGACCAGCTAAATTGTTTAGCTCTATTGATACCTTTCTGTGATAATTTATTTCGTAAAGATTGACTATTAATTATATCCAGCATAGCTTGACAGAGGTCATCACTATTTTTAGGATCAATCATGATCCCTGCATCGCCGATAACTTCGGGAAGGGAACTAGTATTAGATGTGATAACTGGAGTTCCACATTGCATTGCTTCTAACGGTGGTAAGCCGAAGCCCTCATAAAGAGAAGGATAGACAAAAGCTAAGGCTCCGCTATAGATAGCACTAAGATCGCGATCGGGTATGTAACCTGTAAAAATTACATGATTCCTGAGAATAGAATTATTCCCAACAGTTTGAAAGATATCGTTGTTTTTCCAGCCATTAACACCGACTAGAACAAGATTTATATCTAGGCTAGGATCTTGAGCAAGAATCTGGGCAAAGCAGCGTAGAAGAAAGCTTAGATTTTTGCGTGGTTCTAGGGTACAAAGGCTAAGCAAATAAGGCTTAGGTAGGATATTGTACTCTATGAGTTTTTGACTGATAATATCTGGATTAATAATAGGATAGAAGTTATCACTAGCAGCTAAAGGCGTAACAAAAACTCGGTCTGGATTCATCTCTGTATAATCACAAAAGTCTTGCTTTGTATTTTCAGAAATACAAGTAATCCAATCTTTTTCTAAATCAATACTATGAATTATAGATTTAAACTTAGAACAAATATTGTTGGTAAAATTCTGGGGAGTTAAGATTGGTAAGAGATCATAAATAGTTAACACTCTCGGTAAATTATTAGTAATTTGATAGGGGGGAATGCCGTAAAATGGTGAATGATAAATATTAAATTTTTCAGGAGTAAGTTTAGATTTTATATCTAATTTACCTATTAATTTAAAAGGGATTTGAATCGATAGACTAGGTTTATAGAGTTGAGGAGATTTTGTAAGTGCATAATTTATCAATTGGCGTTGTAGTTGAATAGCTTTTTTGTAAATTGGCAATAGGTTTAGTTGACTACGAGAACATAGATCAAAATTAATATCATAGTCTAAGTACTGTTTTTCAATACATAGTGCAGAACTGAGGATTTCCCAAATAGTACTACTTTGATTAAGTGGAATCGCTATAAGTTCAATATCAGCTTTAAGGAGTTCTAGAAACAAGGATTCTACAACACGATAAACTCCCGTTTTCGCTTTAGGATTAATATAACCTTGTCCTAAAACAGAGATATCATAAGCAAGTTTGATCATTTTTTTTTAAAGACTGCCGAAAAGAAAGTGGAGTGATTTTGACAAAGATAAAGAATAGCCAAAAACGAATAATTTTTTGATATACATATAATCCAAGCCCTTTCAATCCAAACATTTCTCGATAATAACTTAATTCTGCTTGCCAATAAGATACAGAGCCAATTCTAAAATAATCCTGCCAGTAAGATAGTAATGGTTTATCAGGATTCAGCCAAGAAATTCTGATATGATCATTTTTACAAAAGGCGATCGCATCCCCTTGAATCAATAATTTATAACCATTTCTTTTGGCTAGATGTGTATAGGTAACAT
This sequence comes from Pseudanabaena sp., assembly GCA_044355035.1. Lineage (GTDB taxonomy): Bacteria > Cyanobacteriota > Cyanobacteriia > Pseudanabaenales > Pseudanabaenaceae > Pseudanabaena. The sequence continues at coordinate 38,251 of JBIKYX010000009.1, forward strand.
CTCCATAATACTGAGGAAATATTTTAAAATTAGGATAACCAATATCTTCAACTAAATTTTTATGAATACAAACCAAGTTACCGCTTAGTCCATCACATTCTATTAAATTGTTTTCTAAAGCATAAGCTTCAATAATATTATTTCCTTTAGTTATAATTCCTCCGTAACTTGGTTTAAATGTATCAAATTCTAATGATTGCGCTCCCACAATACTGTCTTTATGTGATTGACAAGTATTAATTAGTTTTAAAATAGTATCTTTTTTAGGATAGCAATCATCATTTAACCAGATGAGATATTCTGCACCTTGCTCATAGGCATATTCCATGCCCTTTTTAATTGCTCCTGTCCACCACAAATTGCCATCTCCTGTCAAGATTTCTACATCTGGATAAAGAGATTTAATTGCTTCACTGGTTCCATCGGTTGAGCCATCATCAACGACGATTACATGATATTTATCGTGATCGCCATTTTTTTCTAGGGTATCTAAGCATTGAAGAGTGATCGCTTTGCGATTGTGTACAGGAATGATAATATAAACGTTCTCTTTATCCATTGGTTTGCTGCAATCTATCTAATACAGATTACACATAAATTTTAAAGTTTTTGCCATATTGATACATAACCTTGCACTCAGTTAAAAGTCGGCACAAAGTTATATATCTTTTTGTTTGACAATACACCTTTGATGGGATGTCGTAGCACATAACGTCTTTGAAAGGATTCTTGGGATTCTTGATTGGAGGTTTCTTTAAAGGTCAAGTCTTCGGGGAATTTATCGCGGTTATACTGGGGATCATGTATATTCTGCCCAATTACTTAATAACCATTTTTTCATGCTTGTCGCCAGCCCTGATTTGATAGCTCTAGCCCGATCTCAAATTATGTTACTGACCCAGAGTCTGGGTGCGGTCGCTAGCGCTATTTATATCACCGAAAATGTGGCGGATGGACAACCGCCAGCCCTTGTCGAAGTAGCAGTTTTCCCAGAAGAAGGCGCGATCGCATTACCCGAAGCCTTTTCCCATGAATCTTTTGCATTTTCGATGGGGATTGGGGGATTAGTACGGCAGAGGCGGTTTGTACTGCCATTGATTTATGAAGAGGCGATTTTAGGCTTTTTGATGACGGGGCGGGATGATCGGGACTGGATGGAATATGAGCAACTCCAAATCAAACAAATTGCGAATACATTAGCGATCGCCTGCGCCCTTGATCGGCGAAATCAGTGGTTAGAAACTACTCAGCGCCGTAATTATGAACAACAGAGTAATTTTTTAGCATCATTACTGCATCAACTTCGCAATCCCCTCACCGCCATCCGCACCTTCGGACAATTACTAGCCCGCCGTATTGTTGCTGACGATCCCAACCAAAAGTTTGTGGTGGGAATTTTGCGTGAAGCCCAACATATTCAAGATTTATTGAGCGAAGCCGATCGCCCAGCGCCATTGTTAGCGCCATTATTGCTATCTCCAGCAGAGAACGAAAAAGCGTTGTTGTTAGAAGCGGGAATGGAACTTACTGATGTGGATCTAAACAAAATTTTAGAAGAGATTACCAGTTTTGCCAGTGCGATCGCCCAAGAACGTAACATTCAGTTTTTAGCGAATATTCCCCCTCAGTTACCAGCGATTTTGGGTAATGCTTCGGCTTTGAGAGAGGCGATCGGCAACTTAGCCGAAAATGCGCTTAAATACACGCCTGAAAAAGGTTATGTGCTATTGGGTGCAGATGTGAAACCTGATACGATTCATATTTATGTCCAAGATACAGGCGTGGGAATTCCTGATTCTGATTTGCCGCGCCTGTTTGAGCGTAATTTTCGGGGTAGACAAGCCGATGGTAATATTTCGGGTACGGGTTTGGGATTAGCGATCGCTAATGAATTAGTGCAGAAGATGGAAGGAAGTATTCATGTGATTAGTCAAGTTGGCAAAGGCAGTACATTTGCGGTCACATTAAAGAGAGTAAAAAAAGATTAAAAAGAGAGCAAACAAATGTTAAAAACAAGTCTTTTAAAAATAACTGTCATTGTTCCCACCTATAAGCGTCCCCAAGATTTGGCTCGTTGTTTAGCAGCGTTAAAACTGCAAATCCGTCCTCTCGATGAGTTATGGGTGATTGTGCGTGACACCGATCAAGCAACTTGGGATTTTTTAGAGCAGTTTGATCGACGAGCTTCAGAAGGTGGTGATTTGCCATTACATATCGCTACGGTTACAGCGGTGGGCGTGATTGCGGCGATGAATATTGGCTTGGAATCATCTACAGGTGATATTGTTGCTTTTACCGATGATGATGCCGCTCCCCATCCTGATTGGTTAGCCAAAATTGAAGAATATTATTTAGCTGATCAGGATAAACAGATCGGTGGTGTGGGTGGTCGTGACTGGATGTATTACGGGACAAAATTGGCTGAAGGTTCTCGTGCGGTGGTCGGTAAGCTGGCATGGTTTGGGCGCTTGACTGGCAATCATCACCTTGGTATTGGCGGTGGGCGTGAAGTGGATGTGCTTAAGGGCGTGAATATGACTTTTCGGCGTGAGGCGATCGCTGATTTACGATTCGATCAAAGAATGCGGGGATCGGGCGCACAGGTACATTTTGAGATGGTGTTCTGCTTTGCGTTAAAGCAACGGGGATGGAAGTTAATTTACGATCCCCAAATAGCAGTCGATCATTTTCTCGGTCAGCGTTTTGATGAAGATCAAAGAAATACTTTTAATGCTCAAGCCGCCATGAATATTACGCACAATGAAACGGTAGCGATGTTAGGTTATTTATCGCCATTGCGTAGATTCATTTTCTTGGTATGGGCGATCGCGATCGGCACAAGGGAGTCGCGGGGTTTATTGCAATGGTTCAGATTTTTACCGAAGGAAGGTGCTTTGTCGGGGCGAAGATTGTGGGCGGGATGGCGGGGACGCTGGCAAGGATGGCAAACTTGGCAAAAGTCTTTAATCGCCCCCTAGCCCCCAATTTTGGGGGAACAAGAAAATAAAAGTCTTTCAAAGTCCCCCCAGAATTGGGGGATTTAGGGGGCTTAGATCAATCGAAACGTAGACAGTTAGTGAGCTTAATATTGCGCTTAAAAAGTGGGGAAATGTGGATAGCCTTTTAAGGTTCCTAATTCTTTCGCGATCTCGAAATTGATCACGCCCCAACGTGGCTCCTGTGATTCGGGAGGGCTGAACTCGACACTTAAGCCATACAATCGCCGCAGATTTGGATCAATTGAACTAGTTTCTAAATAGGGAGCAACCAAATCTTCATAGCGTAAGGCGATCGTCACCTTCACTGCTCGATACCCTTGTGTATAAACGCGATCGATACTTTCATGAATTTCAAAACGAATTCCATCTGGATGAGCATGTTGTCGATACCACTCATCCTCCCACAGTCGCCATTGGCGATCGGATTGTAAATGCACTAAATCTTTGCCATTGGGATGCACTTCAAACGCACCATGCCGCGAACAGAGGTAACTATCAGTCAAAATCAGCGCAGGAATAATTTGCCGACAATGGGGACATTTAATCTCCGAACCAAAAACTGGGTACTGTTGTGTCAAGGTGGATATTTCCATGTCCCGTCTAAATGTCCTTCGCGCCAAATGTTATTAAAACGCTGTAGAAATATTTGCATTATAGTTCAGGCGACACACTCTACAATTCGATCAACAGATACAATCCTATATTAATAATCCAAATTTTCTATCAAGAGTAAGGTTAGGATGGCAAAAGCCAACCCAAAACTCCAATGGGGTGCTGTAGCAAATCGTGCAAACCAAGCAGAAAAATATCTGCGGTGGTTTGTAGAGTTTTGTCCTGTGCCGATCGCCATGTTTGATTGCGATCTACGTTACATATTAGTGAGTCAGCCTTGGGTAAAAATGTTAGGTATACCCCGACTCAAGTTAATTGGCACAGATATTCATGACTCAATCGCAATTACCCAAGCCCATCAACAGGGGCTGGAGCGATGCTTATCGGGTGGACAAATGCATTATTCCACGGAAGTTGAGATTGTAATCCGTGGCAATGAATCTAAGCTATTTCAATGGGAAGTACAGCCTTGGTATAACGATGACGGTGCGGCGGGCGGCGTAATTATTGCCAGTCAACCGTTAGGCGATCGCATGGGCGATCTTCATCTTAATCGCCATTCCTCTGAGGATTTGAAACGTCATCTCGAAGAAGAATTATTAGAGCGTCAACATCTTGAAGATGCATTCAATCAAATTGGTACAGCTTTAGAAAGTGCTAGCGATGCTGTTTGTATTGTCGATCTTGCTAGCAAACCCATCTATATCAACTCGGCTTTTAATGAATTGTTTGGCTATAAGTTGTCTGCTTTACAACAATCTGTAAATTTCCAATCTTTATTTATCGATTCGCAAATTGCCGCCGAAATTCGCACCGCGTTACTCCAAGGTAACGCTTGGTCGGGTGAAATAGAGATGGGCGATCGCCATCAACAACCCATTCCGATCGCCTTAAGGGTAAACCCTGTCAAAAGATCAACAGGTGAAGTAATTGGCACAACCTATATCTGTACCAATATGCTGGATCGCAAAGTTGCCGAAGAGGAGATTAACAAAAGCTTTGCCGCCCTTGGTGCAACTCTAGAAGCAACTGCGGATAGTATTCTTGTCCTAGATGCAACTGGCAATATCATTATTTGCAATCAAAAATTTGTCGATCTTCTCTGTATTCCCGATCGCATTTTCACATCCCATGATGACTCGCATATTCTCCAATATGTAATTACCCGAATTCTTTCGTCTAGTCACTTTCATAATTTTGGTAAAGATCTCAATGAAGATCAAAATACCTTTGAAATCGTGGAGTTAGATGATGGTCGTACTTTGGAATGTTATTCTCAACCCCAAAATTCGATGCATAGTTCTGGGAATAGTTCGGGTGGGCGAGTTTGGAGTTTGCGGGATATCACAGAGCGCCTCGCGGATGAGTCGCTAGTTCGTGCCTCGGAGGAAAAATATCGCCTCCAAGCCTCCAAGTTGGAAAATGCTTTGCATGAGCTAAAAAATGCCCAGTCTCAGTTAATTCAAGCCGAGAAAATGTCGGGACTTGGGCAGTTGGTGGCAGGAATTGCCCATGAAATTAATAATCCCGTCAACTTTATTTATGGCAATCTCTCCTATGCTGACACCTATACATCGGAGCTATTGAATTTAGTTAAGCTGTACAATACCCATTATCCTAGTCCTGTAGAGCCGATTCGCCAAAAACTCCAAGAAATTGATGTTGATTTTATTGGCGATGATTTTCTGAAGTTAATTAGTTCAATTCGGGTCGGAGCCGAGCGCATTCAAGGAATCGTCCGATCGCTAAACAATTTCTCGCGTAGTGATGAAGCTAAATTTAAATTAGTTGATGTTCACGAGGGACTTGATAGTACGCTCATGATTCTCCAAAGTCGGCTCAAGGCTACCACTAGTCGTCCTAAAATTTTGATTGACAAAAACTATGGCGATCTGCCCGAGGTGGAATGCTATGCGGGACAGCTAAATCAAGTATTTATGAATCTGTTGACCAATGCGATCGATGCGCTCGAAGAAGATGCGTTGGCAAATGGAACTTGGCAGATGATCAATAATCAACCTGAATGGGTGCGTCCAGATGGCAAGATTTCGCAAATATCTATTCAAACGGAAGTCCAGACAAATTCTCAAAATGATGAATTCTTAATCATTAAAATCGCGGATAATGCGGGTGGAATTCCTGAAGAGTTACGCAATCGCTTGTTTGATTTGTTTTTTACCACTAAGCCTGTAGGCAAGGGTACAGGGCTAGGATTATCGATCGCTTATCAAATTGTGACGGAAAACCACGGCGGTAAGTTATCTTTTAATTCCGAGATTGGTACGGGTAGTGAGTTTGTGATTGAGATTCCTTTAAAGTAAACTCATTAAAGTAAATTATCGTCAGGGTACTTTGGGTTTTATATTTAATTAAACCTCTGAATTTCAATGGACAGAATTATCCATGACAGCGATCGATTTAACAACACTACGCAATGAAATTTTAGTTAAACATAATGCCTATCGGACTACCCATCACAGTCCTGCTATGGCAAGTCAGGCAAGCCTCAATACCACAGCACAGCAATGGGCTGAATATCTTGCCAAAAATGCATTATTTCAGCACAGCACTCCTGCACAGCGCAATAATGCGGGTGAAAACATCTATGTTTACTACACCACCGCAACTACAGTTACGGTTGCTACTCTCGCGACTGAAGCTGTTAAAAGTTGGTACAACGAAGTTAAAGACTATGATTATGCGATCGCCAAATTTGCCTCAAATACAGGGCATTTCACACAAGTAGTTTGGAAAGCTAGTGTTGGTTTAGGTTCTGGTGCAGCTTCTGGAATCAAGGTAATCAATGGTGTTACCTACAATGCTTTCTATGTAGTTTCCCAATATGCACCCGCAGGAAACATGACAGGAGCTTTTGCTGCGAATGTGCTTAAGCCGTAATCACACTAAATAGAAAAGCAAAGGCGGCGCAAAGCGCCGCCTATTTTTGGACGTTTATTGGCGTTTAATGCGGTTGATTTCAGCTTGAAGCTCATCAATTTGTCGCTTTAGACGCTCTGCTTCTGTCTCAGACTTCTTCTCTTCATTGGGACTTTGTGATACATCGACAGCCCCAGAAGTGTCGCCGCGCTTGTAGTTGCCAGCCTTAATATTGCTGTACTCTTCCGAACTAGCCCATTCACGAATATAGTGAACTCTCTCCACGGGAAATGGATGACTGAGCATTGAACCTGCTCCAAATCCATTGTAGAGCATGAATTTATAAATCTGATTGAGATTATCTTTATCTAATTCTTGATAAGCATCGGATTGTCGAATAAATTCAGGTAGGCTTAACTCATGGGCAAAAGCGGAACTTCCACCCGATAGCTTCATCATCGTGGAGAGAACTGTATCAATTTCATCGGTTACTAATAAAGCAGCCCGATCGCTAGATAGTTCGGCTTTACGTCGCCATTCAAAAAATGCATAAATCAGACCGCTACTGACAATTCCACCTAAACCAAAGGTCATTTCACTAATCGTTGAGACAATGCTCATCACCCACATCGCCATCTGAATCAAAGTTGTATGCCCACATTTGATATGTCCCAGTTCATGGGCAAGCACCGCACGAATCTCATTTTCGGTCAATAGGTCTAGTAAACCCGAATTAATTACGATATAGGGATGATCTTTGCCAAGTGCATAGCTATTGGCGGCAGGACTTTGGGAGACAAACAGGGTTGGTTCTGGCTGCACATCGAGATCGGCAATACATTCGCGAAATATGCGATGAATCGTGGCGTATTGACGATGACTAACCTGAATACTATTGCCGATGTGATAGATGGTCTGAGGACGTTCGTACATAAACTCGACGAATTTACCCGCCACCAGATCGAACCCAGGGACACTGCGGAGGGCTTGTTCGGCTTGGCGATCGAGGGGATGGCGAAAGGCTTCACTAGAAATTCCTGTATAACGTGGCATAGGTTTGTATGTTCTCTGGTGCTTCGTTGTAATATTCTCGCTTTGCTACATTATATCGATCGCCATATCGATCGCTACGGGAATTGTCTCAGGTTTAGTAATATTGCGAACCGATTGGGGCAGAGACTGAACTGATTTACGAGTACGATCAGCGATCGCCTCTAAATCACTAAATTCATCCAAAGACTGCAACAACTCGCCTTTTTGCATAATAAGTTTTAATAAGGGCTGCTCATCGAATTGGGAATTTGCGGAAACATGGGTGAGGCGATCGCCTGTGATTATTCCATTCTCAACACTGCGCCAGATTTGCTTGCGACCTGCGATCGATTCCTTGCCACTTGATTTTTTGACAACGGGAATATTATCGATTTCCACCAATTTATAAACACCATTTACGGGCGCACCTGTGACTAATTTTGTACCGATGCCATAACCGTCAATGGGCGCTCCTAGTGACTGTAATCGTCGAATCTCGAATTCATCAATATCACCACTAGCAAATATCGCCGCATCGGGAAGTAGCTCTTTTACTTGCTGAGAAACTACAGCAATATCTCCCGAATCAATGCGAATTCCTTTGACTTGCATTTCCCCAGACTTTACTTTTTCGGCAAGATTACGCGCTGCGGCGATCGTGTCGAAGGTGTCGATAAGTAATGAGCTATTGGGGAAAACTTGATGAAAAGCGGTAAAGGCTCGCGATTCACTACCCTCTGTTGCATTCAAAGCCATCACCAAAGCATGAGCCATTGTGCCACTTGGTTTCCGTCCTAATTTCAGCGCCGCCAATACATTAGAAGTAGCATCCATCCCTGCGGCGATCGCTGCTCTTGCTGCCCAGAGCGAAGCTTGTGGACTGAATGCGCGTCTTGTTCCAAATTCTAAAAGGGTAATGCGATCACCTGCAACATCGCGTAATCTGGCGGCTCTAGTGGCAATCAGGGTTTGGTAATTGATTGTATTCAACAAATAGGTTTCCACTAGTTGCGCTTGCCAAAGTGGAGCTTCAATCCTTAAAAATGGCTCCCTCGCAAATATGGCTGTGCCTTCGGGAACCGCCCAAAGATCTCCTTCAAAGTGAAAGTTTTCCAGCAATTCCCAAAAACGGCGATCGGCATTAACAAAGATATCTGTCGCTTTCAGCGCAGCAATTTGTTCGGGCGTGAAATGGATATTTTGTAAATATTCCACCACTTGAGCCAGTCCCATCGCAATCAGATAGCCAAATCCTTCGGGCAATCGGCGCACAAACAACTCGAAACTAGCCCACTTGCGATCGCACCCTTCGCGCACATAGCAAGCACCCATTGTTAGTTGATACAGATCGGTCAGCAATCCATATTCATCGGTAGCAATATTCAATATGTTGGACTTTAAACTCATAATGCGTTCCAACGCTCTTCAGCAGAGGCGATCGCTTTGTCGCTAGGTTTTTCCTTGAGCATAGCTAGCTGTAACTCTTCGTAAATAATTTTACGCAGCTTCTCAATGTTTTTCGCAGGTGGAATCAAGACTTCCGACTGAGGCAGTTGTGACGCACTAATGATTCTGGCGCGATCGACTAATGCGCCATCTTTCGCAGGTTCGGTGAAGTAGCGATCGCTAGCACTCTTAATCGTTGAAGGCAGGATATTCTCAATCTTGGTAAAGGCAAGCTGATTTTCCGCATTAGTCAAATACAGCGCAAACTTTACAGCCAGAGCTTGATTGGTGGAAGTTGTCGGCACAGCGACATTCATTACCGCCGCGCTTTTTTTACCTGTAGAGCCTGTGATTTGTGCGCCAACATCGGTGACTTTTGCTGTCTCTGGAGCGTTCTGAGCAACGGTCTGCAAAAATTGTGGACCTGTCAAGAGGATCGCTAATTCTCCTGCTTGATAAAGTTCGATCGCCTTGCGATGTCCTTCAGTCAAGATCTCGCGGGGAATCAGTTGCTTCTCAAATAAATTTACCCAATATGCAAAAGCTGCCTTGCCAGCAGGATCATTAAAAGCTGCCTTGCCATTAGCATCCAGCAACTTCATTCCCATCTGCACCATCGCTTCCAATACTTGACCACCATCCATTGTCAACATAAAAGCATATTTACCAGTTTTCGCTTTAATCTGTTCCGCAACTTTAGTCAGTTCTTCAAAGGTTTTCGGTGGTTTTGCGGGATCTAAACCAGCTTTTTCAAATAGAGCGCGATTATATATGGTGATGTCAGTCGCTACATACCAAGGCAATCCAAAGGTCGTGTTATCCAATTGATTTGCTTTCCAAATATTTTGGAAGTAGCGAGCTTGATCATCGGCGGAGATCACAGTTCCCATATCCACTAAGGCTTTTTTCTCGGCTAGTTTTGCCGCAAATTGGGGATTAAGGTTGACCACATCAGGCGCAGTTTTTGCCGCCACCGAACTCAAAATCTTCGTTTCCATCTCTCCCCAAGGAATATCCACCCATTCCACTTCTGCTGTGGGGTTTTCTTTCATAAACGCGGTGATTAAATCAGCCATGTATTTATCAAACTGTGGCTTTAGCTGCATTGTCCAAAAGACTATTCTAGTTTTGCCTGAAGATGTTGTGGACTGGGTGGTTTGCGCTCCACAGGCTCCAAGCAAAAACAATGTCGAAAGCCCGATAAAGTTACGGCGATTAAGGTTACGGCGATTGAGGTTTGAGAAGAGATTGGGTGTCATATCAAAAAAAACTAACTTGGCTTTGATTATATAGCGATCGCCTTGGCAGTTTTTATAATATCATCAGTCCCAAGCCCCATCGGTCACATATCTAAGCTGTTACTGCTTCTTTAACGCGATCACGTACTTGAAATTCTCTCAGGAATTTAAAAAACATTTCAAAGCCTGTCTTTTCGTCGTGGCAGGAGAGCATGATTAGTTTTGCCCATGAGGTAACGGATCTTACGCCTAACTTTTGCTGTAACCAAGGTTGAAATTCGTTATAAAAGTCTTCTTCTGCTTGGGTAATTTCTTCATTAATCTGACTTCGTGCAAATTCATATCCAGCTAGAAACATAAATAGATCGCTAACGGATTGACGACCTAAATACATTCCTGAGTTCTTCTCAACTTTTTGTAAAAGCTCAAATAATCCAATCATTTTGCACCTCTCAAAAAACATTACAAAGTAGTTAGTTCATCGACTACAAAGGAGCCACTCAGACAACTAAAGTCTTTTATCCAGTCTTTACGAGACAAGCCTTCAGTAGACAAATTATCAAATACCTTTCCCATGACTTCTACTCCATAATGAGTCCCATTTTCAGTTATTGATTCGTCTAATCCATAGCGATCGCTTGTTATAAAGTTCTCACTACGGCGTTTGGTGCGTAACCGAAGAATTTTTGCTTCGATACCACGCTTTTTTAGCCAACGCATTACGGTTAGAGCGCATTTATCACATTCTAGTAATGGATAATTAATCGTAATCCTACCGATTGCTTGCCAGATTTCCTCCTGTGTTTCCATATTTAGAATAAATTGCTTTGTCTAGTATATTTTAACCCCATTAGGATTATTTTATGGATGTGATGATAGTCACGAATGAATGCGTTGGCTGCCTTGGTTTGTGAAAAATTTAGCGTAACTTAATTCTCAAATAAATGTAATGTAATATAATTGACTATAAAATCACGAATATATCAACTTATACATTAACTAATGCAGCAACCCAATCCACAATCTAATGCACTAAGAAGGCTTGAAGGTATTCTTGATGAAGCAGTTGCCTATGAGAATAAAAAGGAACAAACTGGAGTTGTTTTATTAAAGGCAATGAATCTTGATGTTGAGCCTCAAAACATTGTAGAGTTTTATGAACTCCTTAGTAAAGCGAAAGAAGAGTCATTAAGGATAAATAAGCCTAAAATTTCTAGATATATTTCTACATTAGATGAACTTCACAAAGTTTTTATTCTGAATCATTTATGGACAACTGAATGGAATATTTTATCTATTCATATTGAAAGTAGAAACGTTCTTACGACATTAGATGCGCTAGCAGATTTTTTTCATACTCAAGATCCACTAGTTTTCTTAGAGCAAGATTTTTTAGATAAACTCAAAACTGAGTTTCAGTCTCTTTTAGAGAGTATCCTTAACTCTAATTTGTCAAATGAATTGAAAAGATTCTTAATAGAAAAAGTTGAGGATATCCTAGCAGCAATACGAAGATATCATATAGATGGAACTGAAGGGCTGACAAAAGCGGCTCAGTCACTAGTAAGTGATTTAGTTATGACAGAGCATAATATTAAAGATGCTGACAAGAAGAATCCTGTGTATAACAATGCAAAAGGATGGTTTTTGGCGTTCCTTTTGTACATTGCGCCTACTCCCTACGATATTATTGGCGCTGTTCCAGATATAGATGGCTATTGGAAACCTAAATTTGAAGAGCTAGTCGCTGGGCAGAAAAAGATCGAACAGATTGCCTGTGAAACACCGACTATTCAAGGAGTTTTAGAAAAATCGGCTGATGTATTTGACAGGCAGCCACAAAAAAATATTACGGGTAGCCCTGAGTTAAAAGCTCTTCCAGCTTCAAAGGAAGAAGATTCTACAGAGGATGTAGACAATCCCTAATGCTGAATATGTGACAGCGATCGCATAGCTTGTTTTGACATAAATATTAGCCGATCGCCTATCGTTCTCCCGCAAAACCAGCAAATCAGCCCCAAAATATAAGCATTTCATGACGGTTTCCTGATTGAATTTACTAATTTTTTACATCTCTTTAATATTTTACGCTGAGCGATCGCTACGGGTACGAGCATCTTCAGTAAGGGCGAACTCACCTGCAAACTTGCCTCACTCCATGCATTACGATGCACATTAAACCCGTCACGCTTAGCGATCGCATATTTCAAAACATCAGTTAATCGAAACGGCATCGCCCAATAAAAATGATAAAACTCATTGGGATCATCAAAAAATGGACAGTCTCGAAAAGCTTCTGCTTCAGGTTTTGTGGGATATTTATTGAAAGCTAGAAAAAGATCATCGATCGCTTTACGCAGTAATTTTGGAGAATTGAGGGAGAGAGTGAACGCTAGGTCATTAGGCGATCGCTCGACCAGATTCCGCACAAAGGCAATAATATTTTGCTGAAAAGATTTTAATCCCCAATCCAGCGCAGGTTGATTTTGAGAATGTTTGAGAACTGGAACTACCGATTTATCAGGCTGTAAAGCATAATCCAAAGTCGTGCCTTCACAACCTGCACAAAAAACTTCCATCGCCGAAACATAGCGATAATCAATTTCATTGCGGAATCCAGTGGAATTATTTAAGTTAAAGAAATAGGCGATCGCTTCTCCTTTAAACTTTTGTCCACCCGTAGGCTTATCCAAAGCGAAATAGAATCCAACGGGATATCTAGTTCCGAATAGCTCAAAGACATTTTCGAGAGAAACTTGCAAACTACCGCGCCAACCAACATCAACCAAACCAAATGCTTTACCATCCAACATTTTTTCCTGTTGTAGATAGGCTCTTAACACTTCCCGCTTTTGAATTGCTACAGCCAAAACTAAACTATGTAACTCTTGATTTGTTTCTAACTTTGACCTGAGTGCAAGCCTTTCCTTTGCTGATAGATTTTCTGCCCAGCGATCGCGGGGATATCCCACTTTTTCAAAAATTGGCTGGGCTGCTTGATCAAGACACATCCGCGCCAGTAAGCTCTCAATGGTAAAAATATCTGTATCATCAAACATCCATTCCCAAAAGGCTTTGTTAATCTTGGTTAATCCTGGCATCCGCAGCGCCTGACGACTGACATAGAGATAACGTAATTCCACTTCGGGATAAATTTGGGGTGCAAGTTCTTGAGCGATTTTTAATAGAACTTCTCCGTCTCTCGCCAAAAAATAGATCCGCGCCAGTTGTCGAACTTGAGCCTGTCGTAAAATCCAGATCACATAGGCAGTTAAAATCGGTGCAGCAACGGAAACTGCGATATCGCGCAATATCGATTCTTTTGATGTTTTCGCACTTTCAGTGAGGCGGGTATATCGTGAAATACCTGCCCAAAGCGAAGTAATTCCATTTGTGTTTTGAGCATATTTAGCAAATATGGCTTCGTAACGATTCGGATTAGCATCATCAACATAAACAGTATTAATCCCCAACTTGCGAGGTTTAGCCACGTCAGCATGGCGATTATTGCCAATATGGATAAGATCTGACGGCTTTAGACTGAGTTCTGAGATTACTTGTAAAAATAAATCGCCATTTCCCTTTGATTTTCGCCATTGTCCCGACACATATAGGCGATCGCCTTCTTGCCAAAATCCATGTTTTTTTAATTGCGATTCTAGAAATTCTGGCGGCAAATACATATCCGATAGAAATAAGATCTGAGAATGCGATCGCCTTGCCTCTGTAATTAAATCATCGGCTTGAGGAACTGCCACTAAATATTCACTTTCGACCGTTAATTCTAATTCCTTAAGTTTATCAATGATTTCTATAGGAATTTCTAAGCTATTCGCAAGTTCACGATAGATTTCATCAAGGCTAACTTCACCACCTTCATAAAACAAACGTGATCGTTGTTCAGCGTTAATTCGTAGTTGTCGAAAAGATTCAGCCGAAATTTCCAACCAACCAAAATTGATAGCGCGATCGCCACAGATTTTAAAAATGTCAGTGGGATCAATCACGAGGCGAGTGAGAACTGTGTCAAAGATATCAAAACTAGATATTTGTGGCATGGTGTACCTTTTGGAAGTTTTAAGCAAATTTCGCAAGCCAAAATTTATGTCTGACATCGCTAACATAATGCCTCATCGCAACTTGTTGTTGATGAGATTTACCAGCAAATTGATCGGGATACATAAATTGATCATCCACGTTCATAATATATTTATCCTGCGGTAATGCAATTCCCTGATTTCGCTTGATCGTCAAATTGACAATCGTTTGCTCCGAAAAATAGTTGGGCTTTTCAGGCAGCTTTGCCAAGCGCTGTGCAGATTCAGTCCAATCCAAAGCTTTTTTAAAGAGAATAAATCCCGCATTAATCGGATCTTGCATTTCTAGATCTGCATAAATCAGTCGCCGATCTAGGGAATTTTTGCAATCGGGTAAATAGTAAGTATGGGAATCTGAGGCGATCGCTAAATCCGCTAAATGGGAAGCACCTGCAAAAAACAAAATATCCGAATCTGTATAAAGGGTTGCGCCGTCAATGGGAATAGACATTAAGGCGGCGAGTTTTTTGCCCATCGCTTGCTGAGAGGCATATTCATAAACGGATTGAGGCAAATCTTCCCTTTGAAATTTAGTCAAAAGCTGCACATCCACACAGGGATGAATTCGCTTTAATAGTTCAATACTTTGATTGGTATAGCTACCATCGGACATAATTGTGAATACTTCAGGAATACCAACATGGCGAATGAAGGAACGCAGACTGGCAACTTGTTCGGGTAAATCACGTTCACAGGAGAGGGCATAGACTTTGATCGGAACTTGACGTTCTTGTTTAATTGGCAAACTAACTAAATTTGAAAGATTCGATTTGTAAAGCGATCGCAAGAATTTACCTTGGATTTTTGCGGTGTGATAGCCAATATTTACCATTTGTTTTTTTACTTTTTACTTTTTACTTTTTCTAGATGGATAGAGCCAGAAGTTGAGAACTTTGGTCAAAAAAGGCATAACGGGATAGGTTAAGAGAGCCGATACAAATACAACAGAAATGAATAGCCCTAATAATGATGGAAGTCCTTGGAGAAATGGATTGAGAAGTAAATTGGCAAGTATGATGAGGGGATATACGCTCATTACGCCGATGATTACTTGTTTGTAATAGGCGGGTTGGGATATTTTCTGCATAGTACTTTTGGGTAAAGTAAACCATAGTTCCAATCCATCGGGAAGATGTTGTTGCGATCGCTTGCTGATAAATTCTGGGGATCTGAGCATCCATTGCTGATAAACCGATGAGGTGAGCCAATTTTTGCAATGCTCGTAGTTATCAAATTTGACAATCACTACATATTCGGGATATTGATGATCCCTTGGGCGGATCACTTCAACACCGATAAATCCATCAAATTGTTGGGCGGATTGATTGATTCCTTTAGTCCAAGTTTCATATTCGGTGATCAGATGTGGTTCAACAACTTCGGAGATCACTAAGGTAATGGGATCTTGTTTAATTACCATAAGCCTTAAAAAAAACTTCATGTATATCATAAAGCCTTAATAGGCAGTTTTAAGGATGGGCGGTGCAAAGCACCGCCTTACCGATTTAGTCCAATAGGCTGTAACGCAGATCGATTAAACTGGAGTAACTATAAGATTTCTTGAATTTTTCTAAGCTAATGCATTCAACTCCGACTAATGTTCCTGAATCGATTGATCGCGTTGTCAAGCGATTTCAAAAACTCACCGATCCTAAACAGCGTTACGAGCAGTTAATTTTGTACGGGAAGAAGCTCGCCGATTTTCCTGACGCACTAAAAACATCTAGCAACAAAGTGCAGGGATGTGTGTCACAGGTATTTGTGGTGGCAGAGTTGGATGAAAATGAACATGTGGTATTTTCGGGTGACTCTGACGCTCTGATTAGTAAAGGTTTTCTGGGGTTATTGTCCATCTGTATGAGTGGGTTAACCCAAAAAGAGATTGAATTGCTGACCCCAGATTTTATTAAAGAAACAGGTTTAGTAGCCAGTCTCACACCTTCCCGTGCCAATGGGTTTTATAACGTATTCAAGAAAATGCAGGAACAGGCGATCGCTATTGAATTACCGAGTGTTCGCTAAATACTAAAAAGACTCGCTTTGCGAGTCTTTTCGGTTAAACCATTGCCACAATCGGACTAGTTGTTGATACCATCGCGGCGAGAACTTGGCTTGGTGAAATACTAAACGGTAAACGATGAATATCAGAATTAGGCTGACAAGCGATCACGGCAATATGTTCTAATTCAGCCAGAGTGCCTTGGCTTAAACCCAAATCGGCGAGGGTCGTCGGTAAACCAATCTCTTGATAGAATTTCAACAATTGATGACGCGATGAAGCCGCGAGTTGATTGCCTTGAAACTCTTCCAACCGCAGTTGCACCAAAATTCCATAGGCAACTTTTTCGCCATGTAAGGTGTGGTGATTTTGAGTGCCATGAGCTTGATCCAAATGCGTCAGTGCATTGTGAACAGCGTGCGCCGCTACTGTCCGACAACTTGCGCCACCGATACCACCGATCGCTCCTGCTAGACATACAGTTGCATCCACAACCTCACGCCATGCGGGACTTTCTGGATTGGCGATCGCTTCGGCAGACTTTTGAAATAAAATATCGCGCAAGATTCTCGCTTCTTGCACAGCCGCGATGACCATCGTTTTTTCGCTGCTACCACTACTGACTGAAGACTCATACCATTTAGCGATCGCGTCACCAATCCCTGAAATAAGGGTGCGTTTGGGCGCAGTGGCAATCACGTCATAATCAACGAACATCATATTGGGACAATGATCAAGGGTCACATCATAATCAAATGCGCCACTGTCAGCATAGACATTACTCAAAGCTGTCCAAGCCGCGCAGGTTGCGCCAGTTGTGGGGACGGTAATAATCGGTAATTGCGACTGATGGGCGATCAGTTTAGCGGTGTCTAACACCTTGCCGCCACCAATACCAACGATCACATGGGGATTTTCTTGTTGTACCAGTTGACGCAGCATCGCCAGATTTTGATCTGAGCAAGCGGTGATCGCCTCGGCGTAAATAATCTCTAAATTGGTGTCACTGTTATCTAAATAATTCGCCGTGACTTGTTTGGCAGTTTTTCCCGCAATCACCAAAGCCTTAGAACCATAGCGTGATAAATATTTTGGGAGTTGCGATAAAATCCCATTTCCCCGTAAAAGTTGCGCTGGTGCGATCGCTAAAATTGGCAATGCTTCGACCATAGTTTTCACCACTGGTTTCACCACTTTTTTCACCATAAGTGTGTCTGACATTATTGTTAAGGAATGGTAAACATATACCCTATTCTATCTTTACATTTCTCAATCTGCCACTTTTTACGCCATCTTGCAACATTTTAAAACCCTCGCCCCTCGCCCCTCGCCCATCAAGGACGGTCTGTTATTGCAAAAGCCGAACCCAACTTTTACTTACCGCTTATTTTGGCTTTGTAGCCTAAACCTAGCAAAATCTGCAAAATTTTCTGACTGCAATCTCCCTGAATCTCGATCGCTTGTTCCTTAGAAGTCCCACCTGTCCCACATTGATTTTTGAGTTGTTTGGTGAGCTTTGCTAAATTCTCTGGTGTGGTCTGAAAACCTGTTATCTCAGTTACAGTTTTCCCGCCCTTACCGCGTCGTGTCACTTGAATACGCGGATTTTGTTGCTGTGGCGGCAAATCAACTATATTTTGATCGGAATCATCCTCTTCAGGCGTACCAAACTCACGATAAACTACACGATTTTTTGCCATAGTTTTAACTAATCGTTAACAAATAAAAATATTTATTCTGACCATGCCGATCTCCATGCTAGTTCTGCTTCCGCGATCGTCTTTTGTTGATATTTCTTTTCTAATTCTTTATGCAAATGCGCTAGTCTTGCCGACAAAACTCGCAATTCGCCACGGTGGGACATGACTTGGCGATCGGTAAATTCAATTTCGGCAAGACGAATATTTAGAGGTGTAGCTTTGTCGTCATTGGCGGTGATTTTGCGATTAACTAATAACTTGTTCAGCGTCTCCATGCTTTCGTTGAGGAGATTACTGAGGAGCGTATCGAGATTTTCTTGATTGGTGCGACTATCGCGATCGCATTCTTGTAAATTCTTTTGGATGCGATCGCTTAGTGACTTGATGGTTTCGCGTAAATCCGCCTGTAAGTTTTGACGCTCTGATAATGAGATCGCCAGAAATGACTCAGGACAATGTTGGGTACAAAATTTGAAGACAGCGAGTAAAATCTGTTGCTGGGCGGCTAAGGCGATCGCCTGTGCATATTCAAGATGAATTAGATCAATCCGACTGACGACATCAGCGATCGCCCGTTGAATATCACTAATATCTTTATCAATACGCACAAGCATCGTCATAAGCCACTTCACACTATTTCTTTTTCTTTTTGTCGTCTTTTTTGCTGGACTTTTTATCTGACTCTACTTCAGCAACTGGAGCTTCAGCAACTGGAGTTTCAGCAACTGGGGCTTCAGCAACTGGAGCTTCGGCAACTGGAGCTTCAACCGAAGTTGTTTCAGACGCAGTTTCTTCACCAACAACAAAACGCACAAAGCGACGAACTTTGACATTTTCGCTGAGTTTCGTAGCAGTTAACTTAACCAACTCATCAACGGTAATGCTTTGATCTTTGATGTAAGGCTGATCGAGCAAACATAGTTCCTTCAAACGCTTTTCGATGCGACCGAGAACAATCTTGTCGCGAATTGCCGCAGGTTTGCTGGCTAAGTCATCTTTACCTGCTTCGATTTGCTTTTCACTTTCGACAAAAGCGGCGGGAATATCGGCAACACTGACATATTCGACGTTAGGGCAAGCTGCAATTTGCTTAGCTACGCTGTCAGCTAGTTCTTTGAGTTCTTCGCGACGGGCGACGAAATCAGTTTCGCAGTTAATTTCGACTAGCACACCAATGCGGCTACCAAAGTGAATGTAACTATGGACGATGCCTTCAGAGGCTGCACGACTTGCTTTTTTGACGGCGGAGGCTAAACCCTTTTGTCTGAGGTATTCGGTTGCCTTGGTGAAATCGCCGTTAGAATCAACGAGAGCCGCTTTACAGTCTTTGATACCTGCGCCAGTTCTCGCACGGAGTTCTTGAATTTGTTGAGTAGTAATGTCTGCCATATTTAATAAACTTGTTGGGGATCTCTAGGGCAACATTTCGAGGAGCGATGAGTTTTGCTCGTTGCCGAAAACATCTCTAAAATGGTTGCAGTATCCTAAGTTACCATAATTTCGGGTACAGAAGAAATAGGATTTTTTTTGGTTGCCCAATAAGTTAGTGGCGTATTAAACGTTGCAACATTTGTAGTAACATCAAAAAACAAAAAGCGCTTAAATATAATCTACTTGAGGAAATAGCCATGCTTCTAAATGTCAGAAAAAGGGGAAACTCTCTAAGCGTTATTATTCCTAAAGAAATGGCAGCCAGTATGAACATTGATGATGGTGATAACCTCTTTGCAACACAAACGCCTTCTGGATATGAGATCTCTGCATACGATCCTGATTTCGCAAAAAAAATTGAAGTAGCTCGACGTGGTATCAAGAAATATCGCAACGCATTGATTGAGTTGGCTAAATGAGCGAACCTTATTGGCTGGAAACTCATGAAGTTAGCGCGATACACAATGAAATTATCGTCGAGTCAGGTGGTGCTGCGGGAATTTTGAATGAAGGCGCTTTGGAGTCAACTTTATTCAAACCCAGAAATTTGTATCATTACGAAGAAGATGTAACTCTATATAAACTAGCTGCATCTTACGGCTATGGCTTAGTAAAAAATCATTGTTTTGTTGATGGTAATAAGAGAATTGCTCTGATCGCTGTTTATACATTTTTAGCGATTAATGGAATCGAACTTATAGCATCAGAGACTGATGCAGCAAGCTTTTTTCTGGATCTGGCGGCAAGTATGGCAAAACAAGAAGAAGATATGAACAGATTGGAAAATTGGCTGCGAATTAATAGTGAACCTGTTAAAATCTAACGATTTAATTCTTCAAAGTTACGGAATAATTGCTGCTGAAAATCTTCCTGTGACGTTAAGTTTTCTTTTTTAAGTGTTTTACTTTTTGAAGATTCTATTGATCTAGCGATAATTCAATTGTGAGTTTGCCGCCTTCTACTGCTCGAATTCGTATCAATTACAGCATCAATTAATCTGGTCTGGCGCTTTTCATTAATAATGACTATGGGAATTGTTGCTTCACAATTTGTATTAACGTGAGTTCGATGGTATAGACAAAAGTAAAAGAAAAGCTGAGACTAGGTTTGAAGAACTAAAAGCCTCAGCAATATGGACAATATCGTATCGCACTTGGATATCACCCAAATCTTCTGTGAAGTGGATGATTTTTGCCAAAGTTTTGAAAAACACTGTGAGGGGCAAGTGATGCTCCCATCAATGATAGGAGAAAGGAAAAGTTGGTCAAGAATGAAACTCAGTGAAGTTATGACGATCGTGATTGCCTTTCATGGGTCAGGATACAAAACTTTCAAAGAGTTCTATACCCTGACCGTATTACCGTTTTGGCGGAAAGCCTTTCCACACTTGGTAAGCTATACCCGTTTTGTCGAACTAATGCCGTGGACATTGATGTTGTTATGTTGCTTTCTGCACACGCGCAAAGGCGAGGTGACAGGGATATCTTTCATCGACTCTACGCCGATTAATGTCTGTGTACCCTGCCGCGCCCATGCCCACAAGGTGTTCAAAGGTATGGTCAATTGGGGTAAAAACTCTGTGGGATGGCACTTTGGCTTCAAACTGCATTTGATTATCAACGACAAAGGAGAATTGCTTGCTTTCAAGCTGACACCAGCGAATGTTGATGACCGTGTACCTGTTCCAGATATGGCTCAAGACTTGTTTGGACAGTTGTTTGGCGACCGTGGTTATATATCCAAAAAACTGTTTGAGAAGCTCTATGAACAGGGGTTGCAATTGATTACCAAGCGTAAGAAAAACATGAAAAACTGTCTAGTCAAGTTGATTGACAAGATTTTGCTTCGTAAGAGAGCAATTATTGAATCTGTCAATGACCAACTCAAAAACATTTCTCAGATTGAGCATTCTCGACATCGCAGTTTTTTCAATTTTCTCGTTAATCTTTTGGCTGGTTTAGTTGCCTATACCTATCGCGAGACAAAACCTGCTTTAGATCTTCAGTTCAAAGGCTTACCTGCTCTACCTCCTGCTATCTTTTAGTTCGTCGAACTCACGTTGTATTAACTACACCATGCATCATATAGGTTTTTTGAGGCTCCTTGAGCCAAACCGATGAACGGCTCTTTGTGCTATGCGAACAATCCAAGGTTGAGCAGTGGGAATACGCTGAAATAGGCTACCAGATGATCGTGCGTTACGCTGCGCTCACACACCCTACAAATAGTTATTGATCGTTAAGTTGATCGTTGAGGTTAGAAGATTGCTCTTTTAGCGATTCCTTTAGCGATCGCGCTTCGTTAGCTCTAATCCGTTTCCAGACTTGCCAACAGGCATAAGCCATCAAGATGGTACTAATCGCAGCATATGTCCCACCCGCAGGCATACCTGAAACCGCCATCGCGAGGCTACCTACCCACAGAGTCAGGGCATAGATAAATAAAACCGTCAGCCGCTTGGATACCCCAGCCTTGACTAGGCGATGGTGCAGATGTTGATTCCCCGCCGCCATTAATGATTCACCGCGACCAAGACGCTGCAACATAACTGAGGTTGCATCCAAAATTGGTACGGCAAGAATTACATAGGGAAGAATGAGGGCGATTGTAGCTACAGATTTGACCAGTCCGATGATGCTTACCCCTGCTAGGGTAAAACCTAAAAAGTATGCACCACCATCACCCATGAAAATTTCAGCAGAACCTTTTGGTTTGAAGTTATAGCGCAAGAAACCGAGACATCCCCCTGCTAACGCGGCGGCAATTAAGGCGGCGGCGGGTTGTTGCATAAACAAACTGGTAATCAGCAGTACGGCGGCGGCGATCGTGGTTACACCTGCGGCAAGTCCATCTAAGCCATCGAGCCAATTGATCGCATTTGCCATACCCGCCAACCAGACCATCGTGATTGGTAAGCTGAACCAGCCAAATTTGACGATGCCGATGAATGGTACTGAAATAAAGTCGATTCTCACCCCCACTTTCCATGCCGCCGCCGCCACTGCTAACTGAGCAATCAGCCGAGGTAGGGGTGGTAAGTTAAATAAATCATCGGCAAAACCAATTAAGAAGAAAGCGGCTCCCCCAATAGTTACGCCCCAAACTTCGTATTCTCTGGCTGGCGGTAAAATACCAAACCATCCCGCGCTCCATACGAGTAATAAAGCGGTGAGACTTCCTAAGAAAATTGCCACTCCGCCCACACGCACCACAGGCGTTGTATGCATTTTGCGACTGTTGGGCTTATCTACTAAACCTGCCTTAAGTCCATAATGACGAATAATCGGTGTACCTAACCACACGGCGATCGCAGATACCGCAAAGGCGACCAAGTAAGGAATGGCTTTTGGATCCAGCATTACAAAAATAAATTGGGTAGTTGGATTAATTGAATTTGTGATTGAAGCATAGCACTGGATTGGCTAATCGCATATCCGAAAAATCACACACTTTTCTTTGGTCGCTTAAGTGACTAAAAAAACAAGCTAATTTCCCCGCATCGCGGGGAAATTAGCTTTTGGTTGAATCAAAAGTTTGCGATCGCAATGATAGTGAACTTGTCACCACACTTACCGAACTAAGCGCCATTGCTAAACCCGCGATCGTAGGATTCAGGGAAATACCAAAGTTGGGGTAAAGAATTCCTGCTGCCACAGGTATCGCTAGAGTGTTGTAGGCAAAAGCCCAGAATAGATTTTGACGAATTTTGCGGAAAGTGGCGCGACTGAGTTTGATCGCAGGAACGACATCGCTGATGTCATGGTGCATTAACACAATATCGGCAGTTTCCATCGCCACATCGGTTCCTGAACTGAGGGCAATGCCTACGGTGGCGCTAGCTAGAGCAGGAGCATCATTCACACCATCACCAATCATGGCTACGCGCTGACCTTCCGCAAGTAATTTGGTGACGGCGGCGGCTTTGCCATCGGGATTGACTTCGGCGATCGCCCTTTCGTTCGGAATTCCAAGTGCAAACGCGATCGCATTGGCTGTTTCTTGACGATCGCCTGTGAGCATCCATACTTGTAAACCCATAGCTTCGAGTTGACGAATCACTTTAGGGGCTTCAGGTTTGAGGCGATCGAGCAGAGCGATGATTCCCACCAACTGAGAATCTACTGCCACGAAAATAGGGGTTTTACCTGCTTCGGCAAAATGCTGCGATCGGGTTAAAAATTCGTCAGAGATTTCGATATGGCGATCGGCAAACCATGAGCCGTTACCGACGAGAATCGTTTCTCCAGTGGGGAAAATAGCTTCGACTCCGCAGCCAATCACGATTTGAGAAGATTGAGTTGGTAATAGTTCGATCTTGAGTTCTTGCGCTTTAGCGACGGTCGCCGCACCCAGAATGTGATTGGCTCCCACTTCCGCACTAGCTGCAAGTTGTAAAATCCTCAAAGCTGACGCAGGAATTTCCCGATCGCCGAGAGTCTTAAAACTGGTTTGATCGAGAATCTTGCGTCCAAATACGACTAAATCATCGGTGACAACATCAATAACTTCGGGTTTGCCCGTGGTCAAAGTGCCTGTTTTATCAAAAATTACCGCCGATAATTGATCAATCTTTTCCAGACTTGCGCCGCCCTTAATTAAAATCCCTCTTTCCGCGCCCATTCCCGTACCGACCATGATCGCTGTCGGTGTCGCTAGCCCTAACGCGCAGGGACAAGCCACTACCAATACCGCGATCGCTAAGCGCAAACTAAACAGGATTTCCGCATGAACTACGCCGTACCAGAGCAGAAATGTACAAGCGGCGATCGCCATGACTGAGTAGGCAAAATATCCTGCTACGCGATCGGCTAAATTTTGGATAGGAGCTTTACTGGCTTGAGCCGATTCTACGAGGGCGACGATTCTCGCTAAAGTCGTATCCGCACCAGTTTGTAAAACTTGGACTGTAATTGCTCCTGTCAAATTAAGGGTCGCTCCCGTGACTTTCGCGCCAACCTTCTTGAGTACAGGGCTGGATTCTCCCGTTAGCATCGATTCATCAATGCTAGAACTGCCCACCATAATTTCGCCATCGACAGGAATTTTTTCCCCTGGTAAAACCACAATGCGATCGCCGACTTGTAAATCTTCGACCGCGATCGCTACTTGCATCTCCCCATCAACGCCGTTTACCAGTAATTTGGCTTGAGCAGGTTGTAAATCCATAAGGGCGTGAATTGCTTGGGAAGCTCTTCCCTTAGCGCGTTCTAGTAGCGCCAGTCCCAACAACACGAATCCTAAAAGCATTACAGGCTCTTCAAAAAAACAAGCCCAGCCCAATTGCGGTAAAAATAAAGCGATCGTACTCGCAAAATATGCTGAAAGCGTTCCTAAACCGACCAAGGAATTCATGTTCGGGGCGCGATACCATAAGGATTTTAATCCATCCCACCAAATGGGGCGACCAATCCAACCCAGTGCGATCGTAGCGATCATCCAGTGAGCATACATATTTCCCAAGAACGGGAGATCGACTATACCGATTAACCCCAAATGTCCGATGATCGCCAAAATCACTAATGACGCAGGAATAAGAATTTCTTTGCTAACGCCCAGCCATAAAACTTTTTGAGGATTTTGGAGATTATTTTTAGATGTCGATTTGCGATCGCGTTGATCGATTAGTTCTGCCGAAAACCCAGCTTTAGCGATCGCCTCGATTAACTTAGTTGTCTTGTGTTGTAGCTCCTCTGCGGCTACATCTTCGACCGAGTTTGCCTCACCATAAAATACCGTGGCTTTTTCGGTTAATAAATTTACACTTGCCGCGCTCACGCCATCACAGGCTAGCAAGCGTTTTTCGACCACCGCCACACAACCCGCGCACTTCATCCCCGCGATCGCTAAAGATATCGCCAAAGATGCAGAAGGTGATCGGTTATTTAACTGGTTATTTAAGTTATTTAACTGGTTATCTAACTGCGTATTCGTTTTAGCATTTGCCATTGATTGAGCCATTGATTGAGTCACTGTCACAAACTTGTATCCCAGTTCTATAAAAAATTTCTAAAAACTTGTCCGTTGCATTGCTGAGCCCTAGCTTTACTATACCTACTTCCTTCGCATCAAAAGAATCGGCGTTACAAAGTGACTAGGTGGCGCGTAGCTTTACCGCGCATTACTAATTATTTACTAGGAAAGGAGTAGCTAGTACTAAAAGCTGATAGTCACATCGCAATACATAGGGTTAGCATATATACAACTCCAGATTGATAGATTAAGTATTTATAACGGTAGCCAGTACGGTAGCCAACTATGTACCTTTTTTCTGCCTGCTAAACTTAGATATATTTGGTAAAGTTAAGGCGAGTAAATATTCTGGCTCTGTCACTTACTTTCTTAGTCACTTGCTCTCTCTGTCACCTTACTTGTTACCTAATTGTGATCATGGCTCAAACTTTCTCGATGCTCCCAAATTCTCTAACAATGAGTTAGCTAATGTCTATTTCTGACAGCGAATTTTCTATCCATTTTTGGGGTGTGCGCGGCAGTATCGCTACCCCAGGAATAAGCACAGTACGCTATGGCGGGAACACGCCTTGCGTGGAAATGCGTTGTCAAGGCAAGCGCTTAATTTTTGACGGTGGGACGGGAATTCGAGTTTTAGGTCAACATTTATTAAAGCAGTTACCGATCGAAGCAAATATTTTCTTTACCCATAGCCATTGGGATCATGTTCAGGGATTTCCCTTTTTTACACCTGCTTTTATTAAGGGAAATAAATTCAAAATCTACGGCAAAATAGCCCCTACTGGACATACGATTCAAGACCGCCTTGAGGAACAGATGCATAACCCAAACTTCCCTGTGCCATTGCGAGTTATGGCTTCAAATCTTGAGTTTGTGGATGTGGATGTGCCAAGTGTGATCGAAATAGGTAATGGTGTCACCGTTGAGTCGGGAGCGCTCAATCATCCTGGAGAAGCAACGGGATATCGTGTCACTTGTGGCGATCGCGTGGCGGTTTATGCGACGGATACCGAACATTTTAGCGATCGCCTTGATCAAAATTTGGTGCATTTAGCGCGGAATGCGGATGTGCTGATTTTGGATGCTACTTATTCAGATGAGGAATATTGGTCAAGTAAAACTTCAAAAATTGGTTGGGGACATTCCACATGGCAAGAAGCGATTAAGGTGGCAGTGGCGGCGAAGGTGAAGACTCTAGTGATTTTCCACCATGATCCTTTGCATAGCGATGATTATTTGGACGAAGTTGGCATATTGGCTAAGGAGCGATTTTCGGGTGCGGTAATGGCTAAGGAAGGAATGTGTATTTCTATTCCTATTCGCACTGGTGCAAGACCTTTAGTACAGGTTTAGCAGTTAAAGAGCGCCGCTTCGCGGCACTCTTTAACTTAAGCTAGGTTATTTTGCTCAAAATAGAAATTGTGCCGAAGCCGATCAAAATAATTCCACTTCCAAAATTTAACCAGCTTGACCAACGGCGTAGTTCTAAAAACTGTTTGATAATTCCCGTAAATGTGCCAGCGATCGCTAAGGGTAAGACAGAACCGATCGCATAAGCTAGCAAAAACTCTGTACCAACCAGCAAATTGCCAGAGCCGCTTACCCAAGCTAGAAGTGTTACCAATACTGGGGTACTGCAAGGTGAAGCCACAAAACCAAACGACAAACCAACTAGCAGCGATCGCAATCCCTGCGGTAAATTTTGCGATATTTCCCAATTCCCAAAACTTGGTAAACGTAAAGAAATTACTTCTAATAACTGCAATCCCATTGCGATCGCAATTAAGCCCATCACCACTGACCATCCCCAAGCCGTTTGTCCATAAATTTTGCCAAGGAGCGCGGCGGCTATGCCAAAACCTGTGAGGGCGATCGCAAATCCGAAACAAAACCAAGCCGATTGCAACGCTGATCGCCATGTACTTTTGGACTCATAACCACCAATATAACCAATCGTAAGCGGCAACATCGATAGAGTACAGGGCGTGAGGCTCGTAACTAGCCCTGCCAAAAATACGATCCCCACAGTTGTCCACGAGGCTTGATTAAGCTGATTATTCACCAAGACATCAGCCCATTGTTCGAGTTGATAAAACCAGTTGGCTAGCGAGTTGAAGAGCGTTTCCATATCCTGAGCATTATTTATGGGCTATTTACGAAGTTGACGCATGAGATTTGCCATCTCGATCGCACCCATCCCAAATTCCCATCCTTTATTACTCTTGATGCCAGCGCGTTCTAGAGCCTGTTGCATCGTGTCCGTCGTCAGTACCCCAAAAATAATTGGCACACCTGTTTGGAAAGAAGCGGCGGCGACCCCCTTAGAAACTTCACTGGACACATAGTCAAAATGGGGTGTATCACCGCGAATGACTGCGCCCAAACAAATAATCGCATCGTAACGACCTGAAACGGCTAATTCCTTTGCTACCATCGAGATTTCGAGACTGCCAGGAACCCAAACATAATCAACCTGACTACCATTTTCAGAAACATCCACCCCATGCCGCAGCAGCGAATCCTGACATCCTTGGAGCAGTTTACCAACGATCAAATCATTAAATCGAGCCACCACGATCGCAAAGCGCAAACTATCGGTATTGGTAAAGCTACCTGAAAAAACAGTCATAGAGTTAATTATTAAAAACAAGATTAAAAAATTTAATTTTGAAAGAGCGCCATGCGCCCTTTCAAAATATTAGTTAGGCGACAAACGCATTCAAAATACCAATGACGATAACAAATGCTAACCAAATTAAAGATCCCAGGAATAAAAGGGGCTTTGATTGATTCCAAGAGCTAGGAGATGCATAGGCAACGGGAACACCGACTACCAATACGAAGGAAAAAAGCACAAAAGCGGCTAACAAAAGTTGGAAAAGAACAGTCATTTTTTTAACTCCGATTACTAAAACAAAATACCAAAATAAATCCTTTACACCAAATTAGCAGAAAATGCGTCTCTCTTACAGCGCAAAGCGCTGATGTCAATGCTATAAAGCACCTGCGGCGGTGCGATCGAGAATGCCCTCAGATAGGTGTGTAGTGATATTACAAGATTGCAAAACTGCACGACCTGCTGCACCTTGAGGATAATCAATTACACTCACACCGCCATTGCCTTGTTTAAATATCCAGAATTTTTCGGGTGTCAAGTCAAACAACAGGCATAAAATGGCTTTGTTGACTGCATCATGGGCAACGACGATCGCGGTTTCACCGTCAGGAACTGATTCAACAATTTTTTGCCAAATGATCGCCACCCGATCCCAAACTTGCTGGAGATTTTCGCCTTCAGGCATCTGCACTGTTTCGGGCTGAGCCTGCCACAGAGCTAACTGCCCTGCAAATTCAGCCTCAATTTCATGCTCAAACTTGCCTTCCCATAAACCGTGGGAAATTTCTTTGAGTTCATCAAACAACTCAAGTTTGATGTTGCCATGCTTACTCAAAATTTCTAAAGCCGTATCTTTAGGACGCAACATGGGGCTGCTAAAAGCTTTATCGATTTTGACTTTGGCTAAAAACTCACTGGCGCGTCTGGCTTGAGCATGACCATTGTTATTAAGGGGGACATCGATCTGACCTTGAAAGCGTTTTTGACGATTCCATTCGGTTTCACCATGACGAACTAACAATAGTCGTGAACCATGATGATTTTTGCGGAGTGGTGGAAGTGGGGAGCCAGAAATTGGTTCCAGATGGGTAACAACATTCAGTGATTCAAGCTGTACACCATCGGCAAGGCTGCTGCCTTGGAAATTCAGCACATTAATTGCACAGTTGGCTTGTTGAATATTGTGATACAGGTTAATTGGAATGCCGAGCGCTGAACAGATTAACGCCCGATTAATGCCGCTATGTCCTACGAGCAGAATCGTTTTGCCTTGATGTTTTTCTAAAAGCTCAGCCCACAAAGGTAACGCTTGAGTGAATAAATCAAGAATAGGGTAGCGATCGCCCAGTTTAAACTGATCAGGTTGATATTGCCAATTATGGTGCTTTTCAGGAAATTTTTCTTTAATATCACTGGTGAGCATCAATTCCCACTCACTGAGATCGATTTCCAATAACCTATCAGTCGCATTTAATTCAGGTGGATTAAAGTTTTCAGCCAAAATTATGCGAGCCGTATTCTGAGCGCGGACTAGGGGGCTAGCATAGGCGATATCAATATTCAGATTGGAGAGGGCTTTGCCAGCTAGTTTGGCTTGCTGCATACCATTTTCGGTTAAAACAGACTGCAATTCAGGGCGATCGGCATTACCCCGCCCTTGAATTTTACCGATCACATTAAAATCGGTTTCGCCGTGGCGAACTATAACTACTCGCGTACTCAGGATGATACCCTCATGTTCATGAATTGTAAGAGATAGGTTGCATTCCCTTAAATGCTGCTATCAATAAGTAAGTTGGCTTAATTAAATATAAAATCCGACAACCTGTAGCGCACGCGCAGTGTCATCTACAGGTTTTGGTTCTGTTTTAATCTTTAGGTAAGCCTAGCTCCTTAATATTAAAACACCATTAAGAAATTGTAACGCTCAATCCTGCGCTATAATACTGCGATAGGCTTACTCTAGACGCTGGCTAAAATTAGGCGCTGGCTAAATGTACTTAATATTGAATGCAATTAGTATTAAATGCAATTAGTATTTAACTAGTACTTAATTAGTATTTTAGTATTTAATTTAAGTATCTAGTTTTTAGCATCTAATTTTTAGCATCTAATTCGAGTGGTTCTAGTTAAGTGACCAAGCTTACTCACCATAATCATAGACTTGACTCATCAAGTGCGCTGTTTTACCTACAAGCTAGCTGTAGGCAAATGGTGTAAGCACCTTCTAGATAGTTTAAGTTTAATAAACTCCAATCTAAGCCAGTCTAAGAAATAACTTTATTTTCTTAACGAACACCCACCAACTCCCCGTCAACTATAGTCATACTGCATCGTAGTGAGTATTCCTCTTTTAGGAGAGCGACATAGTTTTGGGTATCTAAACCATTCCGAGTAAAGCAATATGTCTGGGCAGTATGCCTAGTTATCGTGATGCTAGAGCAGGCACAGCAATCAGTTACGAGCTTCGGTACATAGCTTTGTGGCTGATTGACGATAAAAAGCATTTGCGATCGAAATTTTTTTCTTACTTCCGTTATTGGTCTGTTCTGTTTTGAAGCCTCTTTTAGGTAGGCTTTTGGTTGATTTTTTAGGCTGGCTCTTTTGAATCGAAGAAATTCTGAGGAAAATGAATGCCAAAGCAAATAATTATTGCCGAGCAGTATCGAATTGCTGCTGTGTTTAGTGAAGATCAAATTGAAGAAATTGTAGTTGCCGCAGGAACTCACCAAGTTGGGGATGTGTACTTAGGCGTTGTCGAAAATGTCTTAACCAGTATTGATGCCGCGTTTGTAAATATTGGTGATGGCGATCGCAATGGCTTTATTCACATTACCGATTTGGGTCCGTTAAAAATGCGGCGATCGTCTGGTTCGATCAGTGATCTGGTCGTACCACAACAGCGCGTGTTAGTTCAGGTGATGAAGGAACCAACAGGCAACAAGGGACCTCGTTTGACGGGAAATATTTCCCTGCCAGGGCGCTATGTGGTGCTGTTACCCTTTGGGCGTGGGGTCAACCTATCACGACGAATCCGTAGTGAAGCAGAGCGCAATCGTCTTCGCGCCCTCGCCATTTTAGTCAAGCCTGCGGGCATGGGGATCTTGGTAAGAACTGAGGCGGATGGGATGCCTGAGGAGCAGATTATTGAGGATCTCGATAATTTGCAACGTCAGTGGGAAGGCATTCAGCAGGATGTGGCGACTACGCGTCAGCCGACTTTGCTCGATCGCGAACGAGATTTTGTGCAGCGTGTACTGCGTGACCTCTATGCCAATGATGTAAATCGGATTGTGACTGACACTAGCGATGGCTTGCGTCGGATTAAGCAGCATTTACTCGGTTGGGCTGACGGCAAAATTCCTGCGGGTTTAATGCTTGATCATCATCGTGAACGCACTTCGATTTTAGAATATTTTCGGGTGAATGCGGGTATCCGTGAGGCACTGAAACCAAGAGTTGATCTGCCCAGTGGCGGCTACATCATTATTGAGCCAACCGAAGCCTTAACCGTAATTGACGTTAACTCAGGTTCTTTCACAAGGTCGCAAACTTCCCGCGAGACGGTGTTATGGACTAACTGCGAAGCCGCCGTGGAAATTGCCCGTCAAATTCGGCTGCGAAATATTGCGGGGGTGATTGTGGTGGACTTCATCGATATGGATACCCGCCGTGATCAGATGCAATTGCTAGAGCATTTTAATAAAGCTTTGAGATCGGACAAGTCGCGTCCTCAAATTGCCCAACTCACGGAGCTAGGACTAGTTGAGCTAACCCGTAAGCGTCAAGGTCAGAGCATTTATGAGTTATTTGGTCGCCCTTGTTCCGCTTGTGGTGGCTTAGGTCACTTAATGCATCTGCCAGGGGAATCGATAGGGCAGATGGTGGACTCGACCTCACGCACTTGGGAAACTAAGCAATCGAATCAACTGGATTTCACTTCTGACTATGAAGATGGTGAGGGTGATTCTGAGTTAGGTGGTGGTCTGGAACCTAATCTGGTCAATCATCCTAGCTATCAAGAACGCAGCAATTTGCGTCGTCGTGGCAAACGTGCTTTACCGAAGGAATCCAGAGATCTGCGTGAAGTTGAAAAAACTCCTCCAGTCGAAGTCCGATCTGTGGATGTGCGATCGCGCTTTGAGCCAAGGATTGAAGCAAGGGTTGAGCCACGAATCGAGCCGCGAATTGAGCCGAAGATTGAAGCCAGAATCGAACCAAGGATTGAGCCACGAATCGATCGCGATGTGATTGTTGATCGCGCTGTACCAACTAAGCTCTCTCTGCCGAATATTTCCCAAAATATTTCTCCATCGAAACCATTTACTGAAGAAATCGAAGAGCCAGCCGAGGTTTTGGAAGCTGAGCCAATCGTAGTGGCATCTGAAAGTAGACCCGATCGCCCTAACAAACGCGAGATTCGCACTAAGGTGATTGAGCCGCCAGAGGTAATTGTGGTGGAGATGACTGAGGAGGAGCAGGATGTTTACTCGCTGATTGGTATTTCGCCCCTAGTCTTAATCGATCGCGAGCCAAAAGATCCACGCAATGTGATTGTGCAGGTGGCGCTTCCAGGGCAGGAACCAAGGGCTGCTAATGCGTTGACACCCAAAAATTCCATAGATGCACCAAATTTTGATCGTAAATTCGGCTATGCTGACGCAAATCTTAATAGGAATGAGGGCGCTGATTCGGCGATCACGGATAATGCGATCGCCGATGTTGAGATAGCTGATCCTGCGATCGCGGACTCGGAAACTAATTCTGAAGTGGTCAGCGATGTGATTAGCCCAGCAATTAGCCCAGAAGTCAGCCCAGAAGTCAGCGAGACTAATCAGCCGCCTGCAACTACCTCATTACCAAATACTGTTGCCAACGGTTTGATCTTGAAGGTAAATCGTCTCCAACCCGTTGAAGCGATCGCTGATGATGGTGTTGACTTAACCAAAGATGCAAAAGCGGAAATGGGGGAAACCTATAAAGAGTTTGTACCCATACAATCTCCTGAAGCCTCACGCCGCAAGCGTTCTTCTGCTTCTACACAATAAAAAAGAGCCGCGCATTGCGCGGCTTTTTTGTGGGTTAGTTTAAAAAACTAGATCAATTTCTAACTTTTTGAGATTAATTGCATAGAGTTTATGACCCGAAATTCCTGAAACAGCGATCGCTAATAAACTCATATCAATGGGCGAGATCGCCGTAACTTCACCATCGATAATCAAATTATTGATATTGTGACCGCTTAAATCTAGCAAAATCAAAATTGTTTGCAACTCATTATTTTTGGCATTGTATCTAGCGGCGATCGCATATCCCCAAGTTGTCGCGACCATGAGCGATACGTCATATTCCAAAGGAATTCGCGCCAACCGATAGGGTTTTAAATCAAGCAAATATATATTTTTATGATTACCCGCTTCGCGTAAAAGAACGCGATCGCTCGTAAATGTGGCAACTCCATAATCAATCGGAATCGGTAAGGCAAGTCGATACATGATATTACCCCGCCGCGAAATGACGATCGCTCGACTTTCATTAGTCTCTGGCTTATTAGCGATCGCTACTAAATGATGGCGATCAAACGCAATAATGCAACTCAACTCCCGCGAGCTAAATTCCAAACGCATGGAACGACCATATACCAGATTACGAATTTCTAATTGCTTACCCGTGGATATGGCAAGCCAATCACCAGAGGGGGAAGTAACCCATTCAAAAGATCGCGCTGATTTATATATTTGCTTAGATTTTGCTTGATCACTTTGATCGCATTGATAGATTCCGTGGTCAGTTTTAACAAATAAAGTCTGCTGTACAGAAGCGATCGCCTGAATTTTAAGTTCATGGAGAAATTCCTGTTGTAATTTATGATGAAATTCATGTTTAACTTTGCTGATTTCTAATGCTGGCGCGATCGGTAAATTATGGCGAAGTAAATGAAGACTCGCACTATAAAACTGAGATGAGCTTGTCGCCGCTAAGCTAAGAACTTTTTCAGGCAGATCGAGTTGAGCAAAATGAGGCGCTTTTTGGACAAATAAAATCGTTGTGCAGAGTTCGGCGCTAAGTCCTGTTTGAGTATGGCTAAAGTCCTCAGCCCGAATTGTGGCTAATAAGTCCAGTCGCATCTCTTCGGCGGTGGCATATCGGCGTTGGGGTAGTTTTTCTAAGGCGCGAGTGATAATTGCTTGAAGCGATCGGGGCAAGGTATCAGGAAAAACAATCCTTTGATTGATATGAGCATTCATCAAATCCATTGGCATACCTGTAAACGGACGCTTGCCAACTAAAATTTCATATAAAATAATGCCAACAGCATAAATATCTGAGCCGACCGAAAATTGACCGTAAAACCTCTCAGGAGCCATATAGCCGGGAGAGCCAGTGTTACTAGTGCCTTCAGTGGGAACTTCTTGAGTCAGCCGCGAAATCCCAAAATCAGAAATTTTGGCTTGCCAACCTTGAGCCGTAACTTTGAGTAGGATATTTTCGGGCTTGATATCACAATGAATGATATTGGCGGCATGGGCATGTTCTAAACCCAGCAAAATATCATTTACCAAATCAAAGCATTGCTTTACCGATAAGGCTGTGGTGTAATTCATCAGATCGCGCAATGTTCCGCCCTCGCAATAGTCCATTACCAAATAGCGATAATTTTGGTGATGCACCAATGAAGAGCAAGCAACAATATTTTCATGTCGCAAAGTCAATAAAAATCTTAGTTCTCTTAATAATTTACTAGTAGGGAAGCGTTTGTTTTCCAATTCTTTGAGCGCAACCAGCTTACCTGTATCGCGCATTCGCGCACACAAAACCTTGCCAAACTGCCCTCTGCCAACTAGTCCCAAAATCCGATATTTAGATAACTGTGAAGGAGATTTTTCATTCATAGCAAGAACATGAAAATTTGATAAGCCCTGAGATCATGTCGAAAAAGTATGGAAGGAGGAGAAGCAATAGTCTATATCTTCACCCTCAACATTATGGAGATATCTGATCGCGATCGCATTGCTTAACATTTCGTTGCAAAACATCTAGAGCTATGTCCAAAGATTATCGATATCATGGTAGTAAGTGATATATAAAACGTAATATTTCTCAGCTAAACCGTTATTCAACGTTAAGTCAAATTTATGAGTCAAGCATCCACATCCGCCGATGTCCCTAGCATGGGTCGTCGCCAGTTTATGAACCTAATTTTAGGGGGGGCTGCGGCCGTAACAACCCTTGGGGCAGCAGCTCCTTTTCTCGCCTATTTCGTCCCTCCGTCTCGTGGTGGTGCTGGTGGTGGCGTTGCTGCTAAAGATGCTCTCGGCAAAGATGTAATTGCTTCAGCATTCTTGGCAAGTCATCAAGCAGGCGATCGCGAACTTGCTCAAGGACTCAAAGGCGACCCCACATATATTGTCGTCACCGAGAACAAAGAAATATCCTCCTACGGTTTAAACGCAGTTTGTACACACCTTGGTTGTGTTGTGCCTTGGAATGCTGCTGAAAACAAGTTTATCTGCCCTTGTCATGGTTCGCAGTATAACAACGAAGGTAAGGTAGTCCGTGGACCTGCACCATTGTCTCTCGCCCTTGCCCATGCCACCGTTGAAGATGACGTAGTACAGTTTAGTACTTGGACAGAAACTGACTTCCGCACCAATGAAGCACCTTGGTGGTCTTAATATTTTCTCGGAACTTCGTTAAATCAGTCTTTAATTCATATTTTGCACTTATACATGAAAAAAGCTTTGTCTCGTGCTAATCGTCTACTAGTTGGAATTAGCCTCTGTGTCCTTACAAGTTTGACCTTGTTCTTAGGTTTTAACCAACAATCAGCCTCTGCATATCCTTACTTTGCTCAAGAAGCTTACAAAAATCCCCGTGAAGCTACTGGCAAAATTGTTTGCGCTAACTGTCACCTCGCCCAAAAGGGAATTGAGTTGGAACTTCCCCAAGCAGTTCTTCCCGACTCCGTATTTGAAGCGGTGGTCAAACTTCCCTACGACCACACCAAACAGCAAGTAGCTGCTGATGGTAGCAAAACAGGCTTGAATGTTGGCGCGGTTATTGTCTTGCCTGAAGGTTTCAAGATTGCGCCTGAAGAGCGTTTGTCTGAGGAGCTAAAGGAAAAAACTAAAGATATCTATTACCAACCCTACAGCGATACGCAAGAAAATATCGTTCTCGTTGGTCCAATCTCTGGAGATGAGAATTCAGAAATTATTTTCCCTGTGCTATCTCCTGATCCTGCTACAGATAAAAATATTCACTTCTTGAAATATTCTGTCTATGCGGGCGGCAACCGTGGTCGTGGTCAAATCTATCCCACTGGTGAAAAGAGCAACAACAATGAGTACACATCTTCTGTTTCTGGTCTAGTTACCCAAATTAGCCCGATCGCCCCGAATGAAGATGAAGGTATCTTTGGTGGTTATGAAATCTCGGTACAAACTACTGATGGCAGCATCGCTGTTGAGAAGGTTCCTGCTGGTGCGGAACTTGTAGTAGAACCTGGTAGCGAAATTAAGGCTGGCGCACCTCTGACCACAAATCCTAATGTCGGTGGTTTTGGTCAACATGATGGCGAAATCGTTCTTCAAGATCCTCGCCGTGTTCAATGGTTACTAGCTTTCTTTGCTTCCGTAATCGTCACTCAAATTCTATTAGTACTGAAGAAGAAGCAAGTCGAAAAAGTTCAAGCTGCGGAAATGAACTTCTAGTTTGTGTCTTAATTCAAATAAAAAAGCACCCATTGGGTGCTTTTTTATTGTTTGAAATCTAGAATATTAACTAAAATGTTGTAGTGCTAGAATTGATTGGCGATCGCTCAAATTAACCAGCGCAAACGATTATGTTACAGACAATCCAAGGAATATATCGGAACGGTAAAGTCGAGTTAGCAGAAATCCCTCCAGATATTACGGAGAGCCAAGTTTTTGTGACTTTCTTTAAGCCTGAGTCAGTTAGTCTTGCTAGTCAGTTTATGTCGTTTGGGATGTTTTCAGGTTCTCAACAATCGACTGAAGCTGATTTTAAAGATGGTTATTTAGAGTACAATCATCTTGAACTCGTAAAAACATACTAATTTAGATCGTGAGTATATGAACATTAAGTTAGATTTACCCAATCTATTAGAGCAAGAATTATCTTTGGAAGCTACAAGGCTAAACGTATCTCTTTCTGATTATATTCTCAAGGTTTTGACGCTGAGACGAGATTGGTTAGAGGAAGTGGAAGATGCTGAAGATCTTGCCGATGCTAGAATTGCTTTATTGGAAGATGGCTTTATCCCTTTGATGGATGTAAAAAGGGAATTAGGAATTAGTTAGATGTCATACGAAGTTGGGTTTAAGCCTTTTGCTTTGCGAGAAGTTCGGAAGTTGGATGAGGTTACGCGCAAGGCTATTATTTCAGGTCATCGGCGTGATGTATATCGATAGCGCTCGCCTCTAATCCCACCACATCACAAACCACTGTAAAAAGCTTCGACTAATTCATAATTAGCCAAAATGCTTTATAATCGAACTTACTACTACTAAGTAATTGTTGATTTTCTTGTGATTGTTTTTAGAAAATGGAAGAATACAATTTAGGATTTATCACTGATAGCGATATTTTTAAGCACGTGAAAGATACTGTTATGAAATATCGTTTCCGAATTGATCTTTCAGAATTTAACAGCAATTTAATTGATCCAGTCAAATTAACATTTGATTCAAAAGTATACAAAAAAGATATTGAAGATGTTTTAGAGAGTGAGATTATTCGACAATTAGATAAAAGTAATACAAACCACATAGGATATTTTCATCAAAATATTAGACCTCTTGCAAATTAGGTAGGGAGTCGGTTGAAAGTGACTTTTTAAGAATTAAAAGTAGCTAAAAGAGTGAAAATATCAGGACTTATCCTAAAGTACATAGTCCTCATGCTTAGCAGTCT
>JBIKYX010000174.1:0-2541 GCA_044355035.1 Pseudanabaena sp.
GCATAATTCTGAGTTTAAGAGCTTTAGTTTTAACTTCTACGCGTTGGGAGCAATTCTGGCAAAATCTCAATCAGTATGGGTTTCCTGTTGCCACTTAATAAGTGTATTATATTAAGGTCGCACCCTGTCATTTAGAGTCAGATAGTCATGTGTAGAAACTATAACGAAATTGAGTTTATATCGCTATTGCTTCTATAATCTATATATCGATACATATCAATATATAAGGTTTATCGTCAAAATCCTTTAAAGTCGATGAGCCATAGAATTAGGAGAGCATCATGGATACGATCAAAATTGAAATTTTGGGTACTGGCTGTAAAAAGTGCCAACAGTTAGAAGTAAATGCCAAACAAGCAGTGGTAAATCTCAATCTCACTGCCGAAGTTTTGCATATTACCGATCCTGTGGAAATTGCGATGCGCGGAGTGATGTCTACGCCTGCCATGACCATCAATGGCAAGGTTGTCAGTAAAGGTCAAGTAATCAGTACAGAGCAAATTCAACCACTATTGCAACGTTAAAGGGAGAAAGCTATGTTCGATCCCTTTTATCCTTTTGACTGGTTAGCAACTCAGATTGTCACAAAACTTTTTGGGATAGACATCGCCTCTCATTTAGGGTCAAGTTTACATTTTTTCCTCTACGATGTGCCGAAAGTTTTAACATTACTAATCGTAATTAGCTTTATTGTTGGTACATTTCAAAGCTTTTTAGAACCAGAGCGCGTCCGTTCGTTATTAGAGGGAAAACGCACCTTCGCAGGAAATGTCATGGCGGCAATGGTGGGAATTGTCACTCCGTTTTGTTCATGCTCGGCAGTCCCCTTGTTTATTGGATTTTTGGAAGCAGGTGTTCCTTTAGGCGTGACTTTCTCCTATTTGATGGCAGCGCCAATGGTGAATGAAGTGGCGGTAATTCTGCTATGGGGATTATTTGGACTGAAGGTAACGCTGATTTATATTGGCTTTGGTGTAGGCTTAGCGATCGCATCAGGATATCTCATCGGACTGCTCAAACTCGAAAGATGGGTAGAACCCTTTGTTTGGGAACTGCAAAGATCGCGTCAAGGCATGGTTGCTGATGATGAAAATAATCTGGAAACCATTGCTATAACTTGGAAGCAGCGATTTGAGCAGGGCAGATTTCAATCTGTCGAAATTGTGCGATCGGTCTGGCTTTATGTGGTACTTGGCATTGCGATCGGTGCTGGGATTCATGGATATGTCCCGACTGAGTTTATTACTCAATACGCAGGGGCAAACAATCCTTTAGCAGTTCCACTCGCTGTCGTTATGGGCGTTCCACTCTATGCCAACATCGCGGGAGTAATGCCAATTACGGAAGCTTTGGTTAATAAAGGAATGCCAATGGGAACTGTCTTAGCTTTCACGATGGCAGTTACTGCCTTATCGCTTCCTGAAATCGTGATTCTTAAAAAGGTTTTAAAACCTCAACTGTTGGCTGTATTTGTTGGTTTGATGACGATTGGTATTATCAGCATCGGTTACATCTTTAATGCATTGCTGTTATCTTAGCTAGAAAGCTTGGTGCGAAATTATAACCCAAAAAGATTTTTGAAACACCGCTTTTAGAAATCCATTGCCTTACTCCAAAGATGATGGCGAATTGGTAACTGGTGGCGTGTATGGGTTGGTCAGATATCCCATTCTATAGCGGTGTGATTTTTCTGGCGATCTCGATATTACTAAGCAACCTCACTTAAAGCATCCCGAATCACCTCGTCACTTACGCCATGACGTTTTAAACTCTCGATAAATATGGAAACAGTATCTCCGTCCAATCTCTCAAGATCAGTACGAAGTCCCTGACCAATGTAAGCTC
Organism: Pseudanabaena sp.; assembly: GCA_044355035.1. Lineage (GTDB taxonomy): Bacteria > Cyanobacteriota > Cyanobacteriia > Pseudanabaenales > Pseudanabaenaceae > Pseudanabaena. The sequence continues at coordinate 1,846 of JBIKYX010000174.1, forward strand.
GAACTAAAGGCTGATATCCCGAAAAGCCTAATAATGGCGCGACTTTTTTCAAATCTTCAATTACATCTTCAGGAATACGGATTGTTACCGTCGTCATCGGACGATTTCGATCTAACCGTTTTTTTAAAGCTTCAGTTTTCATAATATTCACGTTCCTTGCGGGTTGCCTTTCTTGCTGAAATAATCCGAATCACATCATTTTCTCGCTCAACATAAACAACGTAGAGAAGATTCCATCGTTTATCTAAACCAATGACAGCTTCTCGTTCCTCATCATTTCTGCTTGCGTCAACTACTACTAAAAATGGATCAAAAAAGGCTTCGGTAGCTTGCTGAAATGTCACACCATCATGATTAGCAGGATTGATGCGAGCCTTCTCGTCATTCCAAACGAAGTTAATACTGTTTAGTACAAAATACACATCCATATTTTGTATTTTAGTCAAAACGTATTTACGTTGTCAATACAAAATATACATAACAAACACTATAGATCGTTATGTCTAGGCGATCGCCTCACAAATCTATTTGCTAAAGGCGATCGCAATTACTATGAGTCGTGATTCTTCGGCGCTCTCTCTTGTCCTAGTATGTATTGTATATTAGATATTAGTGACTAGATCAAATGCCTAAATCTCCAAACTATATGTATATAAGGATTTAATCGTGATTACAAATGCTAGTAGCCTTACTCTT
>JBIKYX010000139.1:0-8563 GCA_044355035.1 Pseudanabaena sp.
GATCATTTGTGAGGTCTGTGTCGTATGCTGGTCTTATCATAAATTGGGTCTCCTGTAGACCCTTTTACTTTATTCCCCCTTCACGCTTTTTCCTAGGTATACCCACCTTTTCAAACAGCCTCTAAGAGACAAAAAAGCTAAGGCACGTATCCAAGCACGCATCGATCGCATGGAAATGGGAAACTTTGGTGATATTGCTCCAGTTGGTCAAGGAGTAAGCGAAATGCGAATATTCTATGGCACTGGCTATAGAGTGTATTTTGTGCAAAGAGGTTCTGTTATTGTCATACTTCTGTGTGGAGGTGACAAAAGCACTCAGACTTCTGACATAAATAAAGCTAAGGAACTAGTTAAACAATTAGAGGATTGAGTTATGGCTATTATTACTACTCGCTGGGATTCAGCCGAACATCTAAAAACAGAAGAAGACATTCAATTATATTTGGAAGCTTGTCTTGAGGAATCAGGAGACGATCCGAACGCGATCATCCATGCATTTAGCGTCATCGCCCGCGCTAAAAATATGACTAAGCTAGCAAAAGACTCAGGTTTAACAAGAGAGGGACTATACAAAGCGTTATCTCCTGATGGTAATCCTACTTTTGCAACAGTGACTAAAGTTGCTAAGGCGCTTGGATTTAAACTTACTGTCCAGCCAGTTATCTAATCTTGTGGATGAGTTGATCACTAAACTGATCTTGCCGTAAAGAGAAATAATTGTGAAGCGATCGCCATCTAACCAGAACATCATCACAAAAAAAGTCACCATGATCTACACAGTGACTTTCTTCTATTGCGCTTTTTGGTAGCGAATTTCGGTTGCAATTACACGCTAACAGTGGCAGCTTTAACTTGATCAAGTAAGCTGGTGAGAACGTCGCCTTCGATTACTTCTGTTTCCAAAAGCTTTTCAGAAATAGACTCCAGCAAACCACGATTTTCATTGAGAATCGCTAGCGCACTAGCATGGGCATTTTCGACAATGGTTTTGATTTCTTGGTCGATCGCTTCAGAGGTAGCAGGACTGACATTCCGCGCCATCTCCATACCACCAAGGAATTGATTTTGTTGCTTTTGATAAGCAAGAGGGCCCAAAACTTCGCTCATACCGTAGCTAGTCACCATCTTTTCCGCAAGTTCCGTAGCACGTTGTAGATCATTAGATGCACCTGTCGTAATGCTACCGAAGATGATCTCTTCTGCCGATCGCCCACCAAGTAGTGTGGCAATTTGAGATTCGATTTCTTCTTTGCTCAACAAGAAGCGATCTTCCGTTGGTAGTTGCAACGTATAACCGAGAGCCGCCATGCCACGAGGGACAATTGAAATTTTTTCGACCTTGCCACTACCAGGGTTAAGCGCTCCAACCAGAGCATGACCAACTTCGTGATAGGCAACAATGCGTTTTTCTTTCTCATTGAGAACGCGACTCTTTTTCTCCAAACCAGCAACCACTCGTTCGACCGCTTCCGCAAAATCTTCAAGTAAAACCGTTTCGCGTCCAACACGGGCGGCGAGCAGAGTCGCTTCATTGACGAGATTAGCCAAGTCAGCACCTGCAAATCCAGATGTGCGTGTGGCAATCACCGATAAGTCAACGCTAGGATCGAGGGATACTTTTGCCGAATGGATTTTGAGAATTGCTAAACGTCCACTCTTGTCAGGGCGATCTACTAATACTTGGCGATCGAATCTACCTGGACGTAATAGGGCTTGGTCAAGGGTTTCAGGACGGTTAGTTGCTGCAAGAACGATGACAGTAGTTCCATCAACACCAAATCCATCCATTTCGGTCAGCAGTTGATTCAGAGTTTGTTCTCTTTCATCGTTACCGCCATACATCGCATTACTAGAGCGAGCCTTACCGATCGCATCAAGTTCATCGATGAAAATAATACAGGGTGATTGCTTTTTGGCTTGCTCAAATAAATCACGGACTCGTGAAGAGCCTACGCCCACAAATAGTTCCACGAATTCAGAACCAGAAATACTGAAGAAGGGAACACCTGCTTCACCTGCGACCGCTTTGGCAAGCAAGGTTTTACCAGTCCCAGGAGGACCAACTAACAATACGCCCTTAGGAATCTTTGCACCGATTTTGGTGTATTTCTCAGGAGTTTTCAGGAATTGAACGATTTCTTGCAGTTCTTGTTTGGCTTCATCGACACCAGCGACATCGGCAAACATGGTTTTAGTCGCTTCACCTTCGACATAGACTTTGGCTTTGCTCTTACCAATCTGTAAGCCACCAGGAGCGCCACCGCCACCGTTGCGGCTGAACAGTTGGAAAATACCGACAAAAATTAATGGCGGAATCACCCAGCTAAGTAATGTACCGAACCAGCCAGTTTTTGCAACGGGAGCCGCCGCAAATTCCACGCCACTCTTTTCCAGACGTTCAGGTAAATTCAAATCAAAAATAGGTGTTGTCGAGATCACATCGCCTTGAATTTCGGGGCTAACACCTTTTAGTTGATAGGTGATTTGATCCTGTCCAATATATACTCGTGATACATGCCCTTCTTCGACTTCATGGACGAATAGGCTATAGGGAACACGCGGTAAAGCGGGAGCAAATAGATTTGGCAAAAATATATTTATAATGAGCAATCCAGCGCCAATCAGCAAAAGAACATTACCGATTAGTCTCGCCCGCGATCGCTTGGGGTCTTCTTTTTTAACAGCCATTTTTTTAAAGTTTCGATTTGTTGCTGAAGCCATTATAGAAACGTTAGTAGCCCTTGACTAGAGCCTAAACATAGGGATAGCCGCCTGTATCGCTAGGAAGAGAAAACCAAGATTTTGAGCATTTCAAGGAACAAGGGGCTTAAGCCACTTCTCTGTAAAGCCAAAACGCTTTAGTTAACATTTATTCCCTGAGCGGCAATCCAAGCTGTAGTCCATGCATTTTGAAAATTAAAACCACCCGTCACCCCATCAATGTCTAATATCTCTCCCGCAAAAAATAACCCTGAGCAAATTTTACTTTCCATCGTCTGAAAATTTACATCTTGTAAACGCACACCGCCACAAGTGACAAATTCCTCTTTAAACGCCCCTTTACCCGCGATCGCATATTCACTAGCCGTCAATACATTCGTGATTTGCTGAATCGCTTTATTAGAAACATCCGCCCAGCGCTTTTCTGGTTCGACTTCGGCTTTATCGAGCAAATATTCCCATAGGCGTAACGAGACATCAACGGGACAATAGTTCGATATAAACTTCTTCGGTTGATCGGTTTTGGCGCTCAATAAAATTTGCTTTACTGCTTCTGCTTTGAGAGAGGGAATCCAATTAACTGCTAATTTGGCTTGATAGTTACATTCATGCAATTCCCTTGCTGCCCATGCTGATAATTTCAAGACGGCGGGACCACTCAAACCCCAATGGGTGATTAATAATGCGCCTGACTGTTCTAATTGATTGCGGGATGATTTTTTCTTCTCAGAATTAACAGAACTTATCAACTTAACGATCGCAGGATTAACGCTGACACCCGCGAGTTCATGGAGTTTAGAGTCTTTGATGTTAAATGTAAATAGAGAAGGAACGGGTGGTTCTAGTTCATGTCCCAGCGATCGCGCGATCGCATAACCTGATGGACTACTACCTGTAGCGAGTAATAGGCGATCGCATAGTATATTCTCTCGATTTTTGAGAGTTATATCAAATTTATTGGTTCCTAAATACTCAACTTTTTGGACTAAAACATTAGTAAGAATAACAACGCCTGCTTTTTTGGCAGCAAACATTAAAGCTTCGATAATTGTTTCCGAATCATCGGTGACAGGAAACATCCGACCATCCGCTTCCGTTTTTAACTTCACGCCCTCTGCATTAAACCAGCGCACGACATCAAGAGGCTGAAATCGAGAAAAGGCTCCCCGTAAGGCTTTACCACCTCTGGGATAGTTCTGTACTAATTGCGAAGGTTCAAAACAGTGATGGGTGACATTGCAGCGTCCGCCGCCCGAAACTCGCACCTTAGCAAGTGGTTGCCGTCCTGCTTCGATTAAAGTTACATTTGTATGCGGAAATTGCGCTGCATGAATCGCGCCAAAAAATCCTGCTGCACCACCACCAATCACGACAATTTCTGTATTTCGCATCAAAATTTCGCATTAAATAACTAACGTAAGACTTAATATGTAACTAAGCATAGGTCGATTTAAACCTGAGTGTCCTTACTTTTTCTAATGAATAACAATATGCTTTACGAACAAGACTTTTATACTTGGACACATCAACAGTCAGAGCTTTTGCGTCAGCGACAATTCCATCAACTCGACCTTTCACATTATTTAGCGCCGTGATTTAGCCATGTTAAATGCAACTATTCAGCCCGTAGTCAAGCCTTTAGAAAACGGCGATCGCCTCAATCGTGTTGAGTTTGAAAGTTGAGTAATATGTTAAATTAGTTCTGTCTGGCTCGGAGAATTTCAACGATGACGACTTTACCCATACGCACAACCCCAAAAATTATCTATCCTGATAGCGATGGAAAGCCCATGGCTGATAATACAATACAATTTCGCTGGATCGTCTTGATCAAAGAAAATTTAGAATTGATTTTTGCTGATACCGCCGATGTCTTTGTGGCAGGCGATCTGTTCTGGTATCCCGTGGAGGGACACCCCGAAATTTGCGTTGCTCCTGATGTATTGGTTGCATTTGGTCGAGCTAAGGGCGATCGCGGCTCTTATCAACAGTGGCGAGAAAATAATATTGCTCCTCAAGTCGTATTTGAAATACTTTCTCCTGGCAATCGGCTAAAGGAAATGACTAAAAAGTTGCAGTTCTACGATCGCTATGGGGTGGAAGAATATTATATTTACGATCCTGAAACCAATGAACTGAATGGCTTATACAAAAATGACAATCGATTGAATGTAATCGAAGACACACATAATTGGGTTAGTCCACGCTTGCAGATTCGATTTGCGATCGAGGAAGGTGATTTGAAAATCTATCGCCCTGATGGTCAAAAGTTTCTGACAACTCTTGAATTAAATCGATACGCTGAGCAAGAACATCAAAGGGCTGAGCAAGAACACCAAAGGGCTGAGCAAGAAAGCCAAAGGGCTAAACAAGAATATGACAGGGCTGAACGTTTGTTAGCGCAGCTAATGGCTATGGGGATTCAACCTTTGTAGTTGGACTCTATCTGGTAAGATCTATTGGTGAGATTTACAATCTTGAAAGTTTCAATGCTTTGGTTTACACATCCAAGCCAGAGCATTGAGAAGCCAATCCACAGGTGGAACCACATATTCTTCTAAATCTATGGTTAGAGTTTGCTCCTTTAACTGTAAAAATACCCAACGATTTCCACTGGTCACGCAGCCGTAAACTATATCAATAGCATTCTCTCTATGCAAATTAAAACGTTGGGCTGCGACCATTTCGGCAATACACTGCCCTAAGCCTGATTTTAAGTCATCTTTTTTGGCTTCCACGATCGCCACCACAGGCGATTCCACAAAAAGTTGTTCAGTAGAGCGACTGATTAAAAAATCACAGACACCATTTAAACCAATGCTTTCATCAACGTTAAATTCTTCTCCCGAAAAGAAACTGATTTGACGGTTAAGTTGTTTTCTCACTTCAAAGAGAATCGGTGAAATAATTAACTCTGATCGTGCTTTCTCTGAACCCATTGCGATCGCGAGGGGAATACTTTCCAGCAAAAATTCAGTTAAATTGTGACTGGCGGTAATGATTGGATGAATGAGGTTCAGATCGGGTAAAAATCTTACCCCCTCCACAAAGTTAAGATTTAACTCTTCCTTAGCCCTGCGTAACGTAAAAGAACTGTAAGACATAGTGTATTGTCCAGAGTAGATTTGTGGCGGCAACGTCATCCAAATTAAGGTAACATGGTATCTAACTGTTAACAAAAAAGAAATGATTGTCGAAAATAGTGAAGTAATTTTATCAGTCAAGGATTTGACTGCGGAAGTTGGAGGAGTCCAGATTCTCAAAGGGTTAAATCTAGAGATTAAAGCAGGTGAAGTCCATGCAATCATGGGACCGAATGGCTCAGGCAAAAGTACTTTCTCGAAGGTACTAGCTGGACATCCTGCCTATACCGTCACGGGCGGTGAGATTTGGTACAAGGGTAAAAATCTGTTGGATTTAGAACCTGAAATTAGATCGCGAGAGGGTATATTTTTAGCTTTTCAATATCCATTAGAAATCCCAGGCGTGACAAACTCTGATTTCTTGCGACTTTCCTATAATAATTTGAGAAAGCATCAGGGTTTAGAAGAACTAGATATTATCGATTTTGATGATTTCATTCAAGAGAAATTGGACATTGTAGAAATGAATCCATCTTTCTTGAGTCGCAGTGTCAACGAGGGCTTTTCGGGTGGAGAGAAGAAGCGTAATGAGATTTTGCAAATGGCAATTCTCGATCCGAGTTTGGCGATTCTCGATGAAACGGATTCTGGATTAGATATTGACGCACTCCGCATTGTCGCTGGCGGCGTGAATAAACTCTCAACTCCGCTCAATTCTTCCCTAGTGATTACCCACTATCAACGCCTGCTCAATTACATTATACCTGACTTCATTCATGTTATGGAAAATGGCAAAATCATTCTCACAGGTGATAAGAATTTAGCTCTAGAACTGGAAGAGAAGGGTTACGATTGGCTCAAAGAAGAAGAGGCGGTGTTAGCATAATGGCTATTCAAGTTTCTGACCAAGTGGAAGATCAACAAGAGTTAAAGGGCGCGTTAAGTACCCGCAGTAAATTGGCTGTGGATAGCAAACAGTTTGTTTCTCAAATTGTCAGTTTGACTGTTGAGGCAAAAAATCTAGGTAAAGATACGGAAGAGTTCGTGGGCGAATTACGTCAATTGGCTAGCGATCGCCTCTCAACCCTTACTTTCCCCACCACCAAAGATGAAGAATGGAAATATACCGATGTTTCGCCCTTAGGAAGCATGACATTTTCCAAGCAATCTCATAGGTTTGAGGATGTCAACTCAATAATTGAGAACCATGCTGCTCCTGAAGCAATTGGCAATTTGCTTGTATTTGTTAATGGCAAATATAGCGAAGAGTTCTCAGACACGAATCTTGTATCACAGGGCTTGATCGTGGGAAATCTCGCTAAGCTTGGCGATCACGTTTTGCCGAAATTGCGATCGCACCTCGCTCAACATCCCGATGCTAACGATTATTTTGCGAGTCTGAATACGGCTTGCATGGAAGATGTGGCAATTATTCTTGTCCCCAAGAATTTGATCGTTGAGAATCCAATTCAGCTAATGTTTATTTCTGTACCTCAAATTTCTGGATCTCAACCAGAGACTGAAGTATTAATCACCCAGCCACGCTGTTTGGTCGTTGCTGAAAGTCACAGTAGTTTGACCTTTGTGCAGAGTTTTGTCGGCAAAGACGATTGCGCTTATTTCTGCAATTCAGTAACAGAAGTTTGGCTTGCGGAAGGCGCACAGGTCAATCATACAAAGATTCAGTGGCAAGGTGATCAGGCGATTCATATCAATACCACCGCGATCGCTCAAGCAAAAAATAGTGCCTATAAGAATCAATCAATTAGTATCGGAGCGAAGATTTCGCGCCAGAATTTGATTGTGCATCAGATGGCTGAGCAAACCGAAACTTCTTTAACGGGGCTAGCTTTTATTGATGGTGAACAGCTTGCCGATACCCATTCGGCGATCGCCCATAATTATCCGCATGGTTCCAGTAAGCAGTTGCACAAGTGCATCGCTGATGGACGTTCCCACGCGGTCTTCAATGGCAAAATCCAAGTCGCCAAGTTGGCTCAACAGACTGATTCAGCGCAGCTAAGTCGGAATCTGTTGCTATCAGGTAAAGCGCGAGTAGATACGAAACCGCAATTAGAGATTTTTGCGGATAATGTCAAATGCGCCCACGGTGCAACGGTCAGTCAATTGGATGCAGAAGAGATTTTCTATCTCCAAAGCCGAGCGATCGATGCTAAGAGTGCCGCGAATCTACTTACTTATGCTTTTGCAACGGAGGCGATCGCCCAAATTCCAATTTTGTCAGTACAGCGATCGCTCAGTAGTTTTGTGTTGGAAAAAACGAAGGGTTAATGACTTATAAGTAGGAATGCTTAATTTTGTAGGATTCGTTAGTGCAACGTAACCCAACAGCGATCGCTCAGTAGTTTTGTGTTGGAAAAAACGAAGGGTTAATGACTTATAAGTAGGAATGCTTAATTTTGTAGGATTCGTTAGTGCAACGTAACGCATTAGTTAGGCATTAATTATGGGTTACGCTATCGCTAACCCATCCTACATTTAATTCTAATAACTTTACTTGTTGAGTATTTCAATGCTAAAGAGTTTGCGCTTAGAAAATTTTAAAAGTTTTAAAAATGCCGAGCTTTCCCTTGGAGATTTGACGGTTCTAGTGGGAACTAATGCTTCTGGCAAGGGGTGCGACCTTGACTTAATACGAAGATAGCAGGATAATGAGAGAATAAAGAAGGAGGCAAGAAAGAAAATGTCGGCAAAGGTAATAAGTGTAGAAGGCACAAAAATAAAAATCGAACTGACAA
>JBIKYX010000056.1:0-26847 GCA_044355035.1 Pseudanabaena sp.
ACCAACCCCAACCCCAACCCCACGCCCACCAACCCCAACCCCAACCCCAACACCAACACCAACACCAACAAGAACACCAACACCAACACCAACACCAACACCAACACCAATACCAATTGGAGGCGTTTTATTCCCGCAAAGGTTCTTCTTCCAGACTAGCAATGGATTGCCATTCTCGGTAATGGCTCCCCATTCCTCTAATTTGTTAGCCGCCGCTTATCCCGCCGCCCCTAACACAAATGCTAGCTACTATCCCATCCCTGGATATGGAGCTACTAGCTATCCGTTTACCCCTGACTCAAATGCAACTCCTAACCCAACCCAGCTATTAGTTAATAAAAACAACAGTGTTTGGACAAATAATGGCGGTGTATTCCAATTCCCTGACGTTGCGCCAGACAATACGTCAATAGCTCGCGCCTTCACTGGAGGCACAACCGCCGCTACCAGTACACAGGCTTTTGATGGTGGTTTAAATGACTCAAGTGGTTATCTGCCCATGCTGCCAGGGATGAGAAAAGATACTCCTCAGCGCGTAGCTCGATCGCTCTGGTATCGCACCAGCACCGCTAACTCAGACACGACAGGAGATAGCAGCAGAGTTGGGTATGGCTATGCCAACAATGATCCCCGAAATTTATTCATTTACAACACCAGCTATAACTCTGGTACTACGGCGGCAAACGGCACATTTAACAAGGAGCAACCCGCGCCGTTAATCCTGCCTGAAACGGTTTGTATCAATGCCGTTGATGGTACGGTCGATCGCAACTGTGCAAGCGGTACACTCAATCTCAACTTACCTGCAAATTCTCTATTCCCCAATGGCGGCGGGTCAATCCAACCTGCATCCTCCTTCACGGTTTGCGGTGTCACAGGTAACTCTCGCAAATACCAATCTGTACAAATAGACGCAAATAACATCACGGCTGGTTCTTGTCCTACTACTTTAGGAACCCCCAGTCCTCGCACGGCGATCGTTAACTTCTACACAGGTTTGAGATCTCTAACTACAGGAGAACCCGTAACTTTTGTTACCGTCCCCACTGTTGCGCCAACTCCTGCAAACACACAGTTCGCAGTCATTGCTGCCAGCAACACCAAGGTCAATGTCTTAGACTTGACCGCCGCCAACTTTGAGAGCCTCAGAAGTGAAGACCGCAATGGTAATGGCAATCTGGACACAGGTGAAGACACAAACAGTAATGGCGTTCTCGATAGATCAAAAACCCTCACCCTAAGAGCTACTGCCGCCTTCCCCGATCCGACCTTCTTACTCCGCGCTCCCGATGTGGACGTGACTATCGATGGTCTGTATGTCAGGTTAGAAGGAGTCGATCCCAATAAGGTATTTTGGGTATTCCCACGTCAAGGTGCAAAAGCTCTGACGATCGGACGCGCAGTCACTGATAACGCTCAAATTCCGAACATCCCCACAACTGTATTAACTGGTAACTTTATCGGCAATATGCCTGCAACTGGCGGTACAGCCACCGACAGCACAGGTTTAAACTTCGGTGAAACTATCGATGGTAGAGGGATTTCGATTAGAGGTGCGAGATTCTTAGGCTTTAGAGCGCGTAATCTCAGCGAAGCGTTCGCTGATGCTCCTACAGATCCTCTACGGGCGATCGGTGTTGACCCGACCGCTATGATTACCGCCATGACCACGGTTAATCAGCCAGTAGTTGTCCCCGTGCTGCAAGTCCACGCGCCTGTCAGTGCCACTATTCCGACCAGTCCCACTGATGTCCTCCCTCAACCCGCAATTGATGGCTTAGGAAAATACACCACTGGAATTAATGGTCCTGTAAGTACTACTAACGGCGCTGGACAATGGACACAGAGAGTAGCTGCTCAGACAACTACCGTCAACATTTATTTTGTGGCAGGTAACACGCCTTCACGCGCCTATGTTCCTTACACCACTTCAGAAACAGCAGGAAATCCAAATGCAACCATCTACACGGCTGAGACTGGCGGCGGACTACAGAACTTCGTTAGATTCTCCGAAAACTGGACTGGACAAGCTCTGAAGATTTCGGGTGGATTTATTCAAAATACTCGCAGTACCTTTGCGACTGGTCCATTTTCAATTACCGCCCCTTACACAACACTAGCCACGTCAGGATGTGTAGCTAGTCCAAGTTTGACCTACGCCACCCGCGCTACCTGTATTGACACAAGCAGTGATGTACAGACTTGGTTTACCAATAATTCAACTCCAGCCACCGCCAATGCGTCCTTGAGCAACTTCTCCAAATATGTTCAGTCCATCACAACACAGTCAATCCCTTACTATTCGCCGCCACGACGCTTATGGGGATTTGATGTTGGCTTACTCGTTCAACAGCCCGATCTGTTCGCCCAACGTTTCTCGCAAGCTAAGCCTGGTTTCAGCGAATTCTTTAGAGAAACCAACAAAGAAGATCGGTGGGTAAGAACCATGCTCTGCGCTTTGCAACCTGCACCAAACATCCTTGATGCCAAGACCCTCAATGCAACGACTGATAATATTAATATAGGATTTGAGCAGAGAGTTGGCACGAAACCATCCAACTACAACACTTACGCCCTAGGTATTAAAGATCGTCCATCCGAGTGTGATACCTTAACTGCTAATAGGGTTTATTCTCCTACATCGTAAATGAGTGAGGGCAGAGAAGTGAGGATTGGGCGATCGCGCAGTTCTCACGAGACAAGAATAAGGGGCTTAAGCCCCTTGCCTGTAATAATTACAGTTAATTTCATCAGGTGATCCGCTATGCGAAACATAAATATCCGATTAAATGGACAATTAAATAGACACCCGTTGTTAATCAAGTGCTTGATCAACTATTTACCCTCTAATCAATCAGGCTTTTCATTATTAGAATCGCTGATGGCAGTGGCAGTGGTTGGTATCCTGATGACTGCGATTTTGCCAATGATGGTTGTCACCACTTCTTCGCGAGTACAAGCAAGGCGGATAGACTTAGCCTCACAAGCGGCGCGAAGTTACACCGATGGTGTCCGATCAGGAACGGTTAATATTATCGATCCACCTAATGGGCTTACGGTATATCCATTTATTGACGCAGGTAAGGTAAATCGTAATCAATACTTTACCGATGTCCCTCAGCCATCTAACGCTAATGTTGCCAGTTTGTTTAGGATTCCAGGGGTTGAAGTTGATGCCAATGGTAATGGATTTAGCTTTAGTGATCCCCAAGATTTAGTGATTCAGCCAATGCGAAGTGGCGGCACAAATTTGACTGAGCAGGGCTTTTATATGGGTGTGAGAGTATATCGAGCCGATGCTTTCCAGAGTAGAACCGCCATTAAACCGGGAATTAATTTTGAGAAGTCATGCGCCAACGCTAATCAGATTTTTGGCGGTGGTGGCGCTTCTCCAGGCTGTCCATTGGTGGTAACTAAAATTGACGTTTATCCTAGTACCAGTACCATGTCTCAGATCAAGGGTCGTTTGTAAATAGCTTGGTTACATAGTTTCATTACATAGCTGAATGCCATGATGTTCTCAATTCGTAAATTATTCAAACGCGATCGCTTTAAATCTCAACATGGCGATCGAAAACTTGGCGATCAGAAATTTGCTCGTACCTCCTCGCGGACAATGCGACGAATGATGCAGCGATCGCGTGGTTTCACATTGATCGAACTCTTGATGGCGATGTTGATTACCACGATCATCGTTGGTACTCTTCTGTCCTTTGTGGTCAACATCACAGAAACAGATCGCACTGAGCAAGCCAAGTCCGAATCACAAGGGGAAGTCCAAACAGCCCTCAGCTACATCAGTAATGATCTTCAAGAAGCGATCTATATCTACAATGCCGATGCATTAAATGCTGTTTCTACGGCTACTACAAACAAAGGTATCAGAGATCTGCTTCCCTCTTTTAATGACAGCATACCAGTCCTTGCTTTCTGGAAGCGGGTCTACTACGATACTACCGATGAGATGAGAGTCGATCCCCTGAATCCATCTATCAGAAAAATGGTAGGATGCTTGGAATACGGAACGTCCACCACCAACATTGCCCCACCTGCGACACCACCAGCACCAACAGCCTTTAATGCCAGTTGTCCAATTGTTAATGGCGTACCTCAAGGCAGTGGTAAATATGCTTATTCTTTGGTTGCCTATTATCTGATTTACGACAATGCCAATGGGAGTAACCCTGCTTGGTCAAGGGCAGCTAGAGTGGGACGCTGGGAGTTAAGAGATGGCATTATCGCCACCTGTCAATCCAAAAATATGGCTACCTGTAATCAACCGAGACCAATTCAACAGGTAAATTTGAACGCTGACGGAAGTTCGTACATTAATTATTGGACAGTTCCTGACACTGGATTTAGACCGTTCAGTACATCAGGGGCTGACCTCCAATCAGTAATGACTCCTTGGACAACAACTATCCCCACCTATGACCTATCTGCTAATAGACTGACAACGCTAATTGATTTTCTCGATGATACACCCTACACCGCAACTCAAGATGATGGCACTGTCGGTAACTCGCCTATTGATATTGCTATCCGAGGAAACGCAACGAATACAGATGGCAAAACAATCAATGTAGACTGTTCTAATCCAAATATTGGTGTCGGCGTTGTCGGGGACTCGACCGATGAAAAACTTCAGATCGCTCAAAGATCTCCCCAAACATTTAAGACAACTTCAGCAAATGATGCCGAAACCTTAACTAGCTTTTATGTCTGTGTCAACTCCACTCAAACCGCCGCCAGAATCTATCTACGCAGCAACGTGTTAGCCAGACAGCGCCCAAATCAGCCTGTAGCTCAAAGACCAGTCTCTAATCAAACAACCAATCTATCAACGGGTAATATCCGTGCTTATGGACGCGGGAAGTTGAGTCTTCAATAATTCACAAATCCGCAATATCCTTAAGGAGCTATTCAAATGCTGTGGTTATATATAAAAACTTGTGGAGCATTGCGTACCGTATCGTTACGTCAAATTCGCGATCGCCAGAATCTAGGATTTACCCTAATCGAGATTTTAGTTGTCGTGATCATTGCGGGTATCTTAACAGCGATCGCTGCTCCGTCTTGGTTGTCGTTTGTCACCAATAATCGCATGAGTGCATCACAGAGTCGTGTATTTAGCGCCTTAAGAGATGCTCAGTCAACTGCCAAGAGAGGTAGCACAACAGCTAGGTTTGAGATTGGCAACAATCCAACCAGTGGAGCCTATGTCAGGAGTGGCACATCTCAATATCAATATTTAGAGCAAGGTGTAAGAGTTTTATCTGTTACCAAAACTGGTACATCATGTGGTCTTTCTTCGACAATACCTTTAACAATTACGTTCAATTCTCAAGGAATCCCCACCAATGTAAATAATTGCACTGGATTTACAGACTATCCCCTTAGAATCACTATCGGTGTCAACAATAATGCTGGACTTAATCGTTGTACTTCTATTACCACAATTCTAGGAGCATTGAAATCAGACAGTGGTTCAGTTTGTAATTAGGTACTAAAGTTGCGTGCAAGCTTGCAAATACTTCATCCCTATACATTCTCCTACGAATGTATATTTGGGTTGAAAATCATCTGACAGTCTGATAATTTATGAACAATTGACTAATTGCACCTAAAAACCGCAAAAAATTATGGTTAAAAAGTTGAAGAGCGATCGCAAGCGGGGTCGCAATCGGACGCAGTTAGGATTTACGCTGATCGAAGTTTTAGTTGTGATGTTGATCGTCGGGATTTTATTGGCGATCGCTGCCCCATCTTGGACATCTTTTGTGAATAACCAAAGATTGTACTCAGCACAGAATCGGGCTTTTAGTACTTTACGTTTAGCCCAAAGCTATGCTAGGCGCGATCAAACCATGTGGCAGGCAACCTTTAGAAATACTACTACTTCTGCTCAATACGCTATCCATAAGACACCAACCACCACCACAAATCAGACCTATTGGGACAGTCTGCCTTGGGAGAATTTTGAGCAGGGAGTACGAATTGTCGATAATACAGAATCACAACCGAGAACAACTCTTACGAAATTAACCGCAGTTCCAGAGCCAGATGTATATCGAGTCCAGTTTAAACCCCAAGGTATTCCCAATGGTTTGGGAGAACTGGGGCGAATTACTTTTGTTGGTAAATCTGGCGGTACGCGCAAAAAATGCGTAATTATTTCGACAATATTAGGATCAATGCGTGTAGCCACCGATTCTGAATGTAATCAAACCTGATTTAGTGGTAAGTCATGAATTGGCAGAATTAAAAGGTAGTGACAACTCATGAATTGCTGCTACTTTTTTACCTTTGGTTTTGGCACGATCGCTTCAATCGGCAAATCTTCACTAAGTAAATAATTGACAGCTTTCTCACTGAGTAACATTGCTTTAGCAAGTAGCGATCGCGCTGTACTATTCGCTGGTAAATACAACTGAATAATTTTGCGCTTGATCAAGGGCGCTGTAGTCGAGAATTTGCCCCTCGCATCGCGCCAATCGGCATCGGAGCGACAAAAAAGACGTAAAGCCAGATCAACAGTAGGTTGTTTGCAATTGGTTTCATCATTGTTGAGAAACCCATAGAGCTTTTCATAGCGGCGGCTGATTTCGGGAGCCAGACAGAGAATTAGTAAATCCCGCTCAAAGTGACTTAACTCAAGGCGATCGCACAAAGTCGGAATTGCTAAGCGAATATTTTGACGACGACTAGCTTCGAGGCGATCGCCATAACGTCCGAGGGGATGATTAATCGGAGTGGGATGGGGCGGAGAGACACTACCGCCCTTGGATGGATCAATCGCCATAAAACCTTTCCACCAATGACTTGTAGCCCGATCTATATTCGACCGAGCTACGCGATCAACCTCTTGATTATTTTGCTTTTGTTTAGCCAGCGATCGCATCAGCACCCGATCCAGCCAAGCCAGTTCCGCCTTGAGATATGACCAGTTATCGGCAAAGGGTTGCACATCAGGAAAAGTAGGGACTTCACCTGTTTCAGGAATCATGCTACGCCTCGACGTAAAGTGCCACGGATTAAGATCGCCACCAGTACACCAAAACTAAATAAAGCGATCGCAGATGTCAAAATCGTCATATTGCCCCAAGGAGCCGTAAACACCACACTATTCCAAGCCCAAGTGCTGTGGCTATAAACATAACGAATCGGTTCGATCGCCCAAGATAGAGGATTGAGGCTAGCGATCCACTTTAACCAAGTCGGCATCAGCGAGAGCGGCGCAAGCGCAGTACTAGAAAACATCAAGGGTAAATTTACCAAAAAGATAAAGGCAAGCATTTCCTGATGTCCTGGCATCGCAAAGGCAAGTCCGAGACTCAACATTGTAAAATCGACAATCAGCAAAGATAGGATGAGCGCCATTACGGTTAAGCCGCTCAAACTGGGTAAACCCGCCCCCATCAAACCACTGACCGTAACGATCGCCACAGTTTGCACCAAACTCAACGCCACAATAAAAATTGCCGAGGCGGCAATAATCGAAAATCGTGAAACCAATGGCGCGACTAAGATGCGATTGAGAAAACCAAATTCGCGATCGAACAACATGGGCAATCCCGAATTAAGCGCACTGCTAAAAGCAGTAAAGACAATAATTCCCGCCGCTAAAAATTGTAAATAAGTCTGACTATTTCCCAATAAACCCTCAGGCAAACCGCTAAACAATGCACCAAAAAGGAGCAACCACATCAAGGGTTGGATCACACCTGCAATTAATGTCGTCGGGCGGCGGCGCAATTGAATGAATAAACGTTTCGTCAGCGCCATTACCTCTTGCCGAAAATCTGCCGATAAAAAATTAGGTTGAGGAGTTTCAGGGGACAGCAAGGGCTGAGGTTTTTCCTGAGGATATCGATCTTGATTTAAGTCGGGAATAAGAGAAGTTTGGGTCATTTCATTGGACTTGATTCAAGGCTGTTGTATTGTTAACTAATATATCAAATTGCTAACTCGTACCCCTCAGGGCGTAAATAAGCACTACTTAATACTTTTTTAAGGTTTCCTAATGATATTTCTACTTTAAATATATGCCTCAAACCTTTATCTAGATAGAGTTAGAGCCATAAAAGTATTTTCTCACAAGGCAAACGTAAAGATGTGTTAAGCTAATTTTCAAATCCATATAAATACCCTCCGTTAAAAGCAGGATTTAAGATTATGACCATTGCAATGGGCAGATCGCAGGAAGTTGAAAGAGGTTGGTTTGACAATCTTGACGACTGGCTAAAGCGCGATCGTTTCGTATTCATCGGCTGGAGTGGCTTATTGCTATTCCCCACCGCATTTTTATCCATTGGTGGCTGGTTCACAGGCATCACATTTGTATCATCTTGGTATAGCCACGGACTAGCTTCTAGCTTCCTCGAAGGCTGTAATATTCTCACTGTGGCAGTGTCCTCTCCTCCTCTCAGTGTTGGACATTCCCTAGTTCTACTATGGGGGCCTGAAGCTCAAGGCGACTTCACCCGTTGGTGTCAAATCGGTGGTTTGTGGACATTCCTCGCACTACATGGCGCTTTTGCTTTGATCGGCTTCATGCTACGTCAATTTGAAATCGCTCGTCTAGTCGGTATCCGTCCTTACAATGCGATCGCCTTCTCTGGTCCAATCGCTGTATTCGTATCCGTATTTTTGATGTACCCCTTGGGTCAATCTGGTTGGTTCTTCGGACCTACCTTCGGCGTAGCAGGTATCTTCCGCTTCATCTTGTTCCTACAAGGTTTCCACAACTGGACTCTAAACCCATTCCACATGATGGGCGTAGCAGGTATCCTCGGTGGCGCATTACTTTGCGCTATCCACGGTGCAACTGTTGAAAACACCTTGTTTGAAGATGGCGAAGGCAGTAGCTCTAACACCTTCAAAGCTTTCAACCCAACTCAAGCAGAAGAAACCTACTCGATGGTAACGGCTAACCGTTTCTGGAGCCAAATCTTCGGTATCGCATTTTCCAACAAGCGTTGGTTGCACTTCTTCATGCTATTCGTACCCGTAACTGGACTATGGTTCAGCAGCGTTGGTATTGTCGGACTAGCATTGAACTTGCGTGCTTATGACTTCGTATCTCAAGAAGTCCGCGCCGCAGAAGATCCTGAATTTGAAACTTTCTACACCAAGAACTTGCTCTTGAATGAAGGTATTCGCGCTTGGATGGCTCCTCAAGACCAACCAGCCGAAAAATTCATTTTCCCTGAAGAAGTATTGCCTCGCGGTAACGCACTATAAATTTAAAACCCCAAAAATGCTTGCAGCTTGCTGTAGGCATTTTTTTGAGGAAAATTGCAAAATTTAGCTATCAGATATCAGCGCGGTTCTACTGGTTTTTAGATTATGATGGATTTCATCAAATCTCTAAAAGTTGGCAGCTAACTATCTGATAACTGATAGCTTAAAAATTATTTGCACTTTAAACTCATAACACTCATAAATTTTTTTCTGGAGATCAACTCTCGTGACAACGACCATTAACTTAAACTCATTAGGAGTGGGTGGGCGTACACAAGATACATCTGGCTTCGCTTGGTGGTCTGGTAACGCAAGACTCATTAACCTTTCTGGCAAACTGCTGGGCGCTCACGTTGCTCACGCTGGTTTGATCGTTTTCTGGGCTGGTGCGATGACTTTATTTGAAGTCGCCCACTTTGTTCCTGAAAAGCCCATGTACGAACAAGGCTTTATCCTTCTACCTCACCTCGCCACTCAAGGTTGGGGCGTTGGTGCTGGTGGTGAAGTTGTTGATGTATTTCCCTACTTTGTAGTTGGCGTATTACACCTCATTTCTTCGGCTGTACTTGGCTTTGGTGGTATTTACCATGCTTTGCGTGGACCTGAAGTTCTTGAAAACTATTCCTCCTTCTTTGGTTACGACTGGAAAGACAAGAACCAAATGACCAATATCATCGGGTATCACCTGATCTTGTTGGGTTGCGGTGCATTGCTGCTCGTATTCAAGGCGATGTTCTTCGGTGGACTGTACGACACTTGGGCTCCAGGTGGCGGTGATGTTCGCGTTATTACCAATCCAACGATTAATCCCGTTGTAATCTTTGGCTATCTTCTGAACTCTCCCTTCGGTGGTGAAGGCAACATTGTCGGTGTTGACAACCTCGAAGATGTAGTCGGTGGACATATCTGGATTGGCTTAATCTGCATCGGCGGCGGCATTTGGCATATTCTTACCAAGCCTTTTGGTTGGGCAAGACGCGCCCTTGTTTGGTCTGGTGAAGCTTATCTGTCCTACAGCCTCGGTGCTTTGAGCTTCATGGCTTTCATCGCGACTTGCTTTGTTTGGTTCAACAACACTGTTTACCCTAGCGAATTCTTTGGTCCTACTGGTGCTGAAGCTTCTCAGTCTCAAGCATTTACTTACCTTGTCCGTGACCAAAAGCTGGGTGCAAACATTGCAACTTCACAAGGTCCTACTGGTTTGGGTAAATACTTGATGCGTTCTCCTTCTGGAGAAGTGATCTTCGGTGGTGAAACCATGCGTTTCTGGGACTTCCGTGGTCCTTGGTTAGAGCCTCTTCGTGGTCCTAACGGTTTGGACATCGACAAACTTAAGAATGACGTTCAACCTTGGCAAGTGCGTCGCGCTGCTGAGTACATGACTCACGCTCCTTTGGGTTCTTTGAACTCAGTTGGCGGTGTTATTACTGAAATCAACGCGGTTAACTTCGTTTCTCCTCGCTCTTGGTTGTCTACTTCTCACTTCGTATTGTCCTTCATGTTCTTGGTTGGTCACTTGTGGCATGCTGGTCGCGCCCGCGCCGCAGTTGCTGGCTTTGAAAAAGGTATTGACCGTAAGACCGAGGCTGTACTATCTATGCCTGATCTTGATAAATAAATCTAATCTAAAGAAGGTTTGCTAAGCAAACCTTCTTTAGTGAAACAAAAAAAGTAGGGGCAACTCATGAATTGCCCCTACTTTTTTGTGGTTATATGTTAACTGCTAATGCGGTTGACTTATTTAGTTACTGCCAGTAAATATGACATCAGGGAATTTACCTTGGGCTTCAGTCATCGGGCGATTTTTGCCCTCTTGTTGCCAGTAATTAATTACTTCAGTCGCCTTATTTAAAATTTCAATCCGATCTTGATCGGCAATCCAAGGCTTGCTTTCCATTTCTGATTTGAGTTGATCCCAAGCATCATCACGGGGCCAAAAGAAATACTTGGTGAGAGGACTGAAACCTTTGCCAACGACTTGATCGACGGCAAGAGCTACGTTATTCTCTAACCATAAGATTTTTAGAATAAACTGGGACAATGCTACCTACCTCCAAGAAAAGTAAAAGTTAAACTAAATATTAAAGTAGCGATCTTAGATACTAACATGACTGAAACCTTAAATGACATCTCGAAAAAATTTTTTATATTTGATATTGATGGTGTAATTCGCGATGTGTCGGGTTCATATCGCCGCGCCCTAGCAGATACGGTTGAATTTTTTACAAGATCTGCATACCGTCCTACATCCGAAGAAATTGATGAACTGAAGTCTGAAGGGATCTGGAATAATGACTGGGAGGCTTCGCAGGAGTTAATTGCTCGATATTTTCGTGAATTAGGACAAGAGAGCAAAATTTCCTATGAGGCGATCGTGGAATTTTTTCAGGGTCGGTATCGTGGCAGCAATTCTGACTGGTCGGATGGATATATTGCCAGTGAGCCTTTGATTGCTACTCACGAATATTTTCAGGAGTTAACATCGGCGGGAATTGGCTGGGGCTTTTTTAGTGGCGCGACAAGGGCTTCGGCGGGTTATGTGTTGCAGCGCTTAGCGATCGCCGATCCTGTGTTAATAGCGATGGAAGATGCCGCAGGTAAACCCGATCCCACAGGACTTTTACTAGCTGTGAAGCAAATCGAGCTTATGCAAACTAAACCTAGTTTGGTTGTATATGTGGGGGACACAGTAGCGGATATGCTGACGGTGGTAAAGGCGCGAATTTATGATCCCAACTATCAGTATCTTGCCGTAGGTGTGATACCGCCCCATGTGAGAGAAGATTTGCGCGATCGCTATGCATCTTTACTCAAAGATAATGGCGCAGATCTGGTCTTAAATAATGTTTTGGAGTTAACAGCGCAGCTTAATCTATCGCAAGATTTGGCAAGTTAAATAGGCGCTAACATAGATCTGGCTTTACAAGCCAATTACATTGTTAAGTTACTTGTTAAGTTGAAGAAATTTATGTCAGAGTCCCAACAGTATTATTTTGTCGCAGCAAGCCGTAAGTATTTGTGTGAAGACGAAGGAAAACCTTTAAGTGAGACGTTATCGGAGCGCCGCCGTAATTTTGCAGCCCGTAATTTAGAGGTTAATTTTTGGTTGATTGAAAATCCTGCTTTCTTAGAAGCTCCTGAGCTAGCAAGTATTAAAAAGCAAATCCCTCAACCTGCGGCGGCAGTGGTCACGACCGATCCAAATACAATGCGTTGGCTGAAATTGCGCTTGGAATTTGTGGTGTCAGGTGAGTTTACGGCTCCCAGTGCTTCAATCCCCAATCCTCTAGCGTCTTTAGCGATCGCTTAGTGATTATCAGCCTCTCGGAAAAATCAAAATCCTACAAGTAGGTGTGTTAGCGCAGCGTAACGCACTGTCTAATCATTTATGGTGCGTTACGCTATGGCTAATGCACTCTACGATAATGTTATTTGGCTTTTGCCACTAAATCACAGTGCCTAGTTTTTCTCAAGTTCATCCTTTTGCTGGTTTGCATAATCGATATGGGTCTGTAAATTTTGGCTTTAAGGCTAATGATCGTAATCGTAAATATGGCGATCGCCATTTATATAACTCGACTGCGATCTCTAAACCGAAAGTAATCCCTAATTTTGAGATTATCCAAAGTTTTTCGGTGCAGAAAGCAGGAAATGGAATTTCTGAATGTGAAGATATTTGGAATTATGGCAAAAGCGATCGCCTATTTTCCATAGCTCTATCCGATGGCGCAACTGAATCTTCGTTTTCACAGGAATGGGCAAAAGAGCTAGTTACAACTTTTGTAAATCATGATTGTCCAAAATCATCTTGGCTAATAAAATCGCAGCAAAATTGGCAGCAATGGCTAGAAAATCAAAATTTATCTTGGTTTGCTAAGCGCAAGGTGGGGCAAGGGGCATTTGCGACTTTTTTGGGGTTGGAGATTTTTGATGATTTGAGTTGGAAAGCGATCGCTCTAGGCGATAGTTGTTTGTTTGTGGTTAGGAATTGTGAATTACGAATTACGAATTACGAATTACGAAAAAGCTTTCCTTTAAAACAAAGTGAAGAATTTGGTAATCGACCAAGATTAATTGGGACATATAGTAATACAGAGCAAATATGCTTTTCTGAAATCAATGGGATTGCTAAAATTGGCGATCGCTTTTATTTAGCGACCGATGCGCTCGCCTGTTGGATTTTTAAGCAACTGGAAGCTAATCAAGATCCTTGGGTAAAATTAGATGAGATTAGCTCACAAGATATGTTTGCAAACTGGGTAAACGAGTTGCGCGATCGCCATGAAATCGCCAATGATGATACAACGCTATTGTGCCTAGAAATCAAGAGATAAACCAATGCTCAAAACCTACGAAGCCATAATTCAAGATGGACAAGTTAAGTGGTTGGCTGAAAAGCCAGATATTAGATCGGGTCGCGTGTTTATCACTGTTCTTGAAGAGCGATCAACATCAATAAACGCAGCAATAAATAGCTCATCAAAGCAAGATTTGCTTAATCTCTTTGGTGCTGAACCAGATGCTCAGGATATTCCTAGAAGAAGGTTTGAAATCTAATGATTCTTGAAGATAGCATTACATTTAGCAAAGCCCCTAAATTAAGTTGGGAAGAACTCAGACAAAGACGAAATTTGCTTGAAGACGATCCCGATGCTCTTTCGACTGAAGAAATTTGTGAAATTGTTAAAGAAGAATTACGAAAAGAAGCATCAAGATGATCGATAAAACGCTACTGGGGTTAGAAATTCGTTGCCAACCATGACCAATATACAGACATGGCCGTTAAATATTGACTTTACGATCGCTGTGCAAAATCCGCAGCTTTGCTTTGCCGATTTCGATCTCAAGCAAGCGCTTACTTCTAAAAACTCGCGGGGCAGGGTTTTATTATGGTCAGGTAATTTTGCGACGGTTTATAAACTAACTAAAGGCAATCGCTGTTGGGCTGTGCGTTGTTTTACTCGTACCCCACAGTCAGATGTGCAGCAACGCTATCAAGCGATTAGTGAATATTTAGCCAAACATCAAATTCCTTACCTAGTTAATTTTGAATTTATTGCCAAAGGTATTTTGGTGAAAGGGGAATGGTATCCAATTTTAAAAATGGATTGGGTGCAAGGGGTGGAACTCGATCGCTATATTGGTGAATATCTGGATGATTCGCAGGTCTTACTGCGCTTAGATCGGCAATTGCAAGAACTGCAAAAGGATTTACAAAAGGTGGGGATCGCTCACGGTGACTTGCAGCATGGCAATATCATGGTGGATGATCAGGGGGAATTAAAGCTAGTGGACTATGACGGAATGTATGTCCCAGCCCTGCATGGTGCGCCGCCCCTTGAAATCGGTCATCCTAACTATCAGCCGCCCCAACGATCGCCCAAGGATTTCAGCGATCGCCTTGATGATTTTTCGTTTGCCGTAATTTCCCTGTCCCTTCGCGCCCTTGCCAATGAACCGAATCTTTGGGTAAACTTTCATGAAGACAATAAAAATCTAATTTTTCGGCAAAATGATTTCCAAGAACCAGAATTATCACCCGTATTTCAAGCAATTTCTAATATTCCCGATGATGAGACTCGCGATTTGTGCGATCGCTTAATTTTGCGTTGTCATGGCAAGGAGCAGAAACCAACTAACAACACCAGTAAAGCAAAGCAAGAATCCACATCCGCCAACAAAAATCACCAAACTTACTTACCAGTTGTATTCTTTGGCTTAAGTTTATTGGCTGTGTTTAGTAGTATTTTCTTCACATCCAAAAACAATCAGCCGACTCAACAACCTCAAGTTAATAAAACCCCCGAACCACAAATTGCAACTTCTGCCCCCATCAACTCCCCATTGCCGATCGCCACACCATCGCCCAAACTAACCCCAATCACAGCAACAACTTTGCTTACCAAGTATGCGGAGGGGCAGCGCGATTTTCGGAATGTTCAGTTGACGGGCGCTCAAGGCGATCGCTTACAAGGACAAGATCTTCGCAATATTAACCTGAGTGGTTCGGCGATTGAAAAAATTGATTTGCGACAAGTAATCCTCAAAAATTCCAATTTAGATAACGTCAAACTCGCAAAAGTTGATCTTCGCGGCGCTGATCTCAGTAATTCGAGTTTTATTGATGCAAATCTATCTTTTTCTAATCTTGCCGAAGCTAATTTAACTCAGGCGAATTTATTAAGAGTAAATTTATCTCAAGCGAAACTCGGCTCGGCAATGTTGCAAAGATCTGAACTGATGAAAACGAATCTCAGTGAAGCCGATCTCAGTTCAGCTAATCTTAGCGGCGCAAATTTAGTTTTAGCCAATCTTCGTAAAGCTAATCTGGTTAAGGCAAATCTCCGCGACAGCAATTTAGCGGCGGCAAATCTCCGTGATGCCATTCTCGATGGAGCCGATTTGTCTCAAGCAGATTTGCGATCAGCTGAGCTGCATCTTACTAATCTCTCTAACGCCAACCTCAACACCGCAAATCTCACCGCCGCAAAACTAGTCTTAATTGAATTTACGGGGACAAATTTTAATGGTGCTAATTTCCGCAATGCGATCGTGGAAAATATTGGCAGTATCGAAGCCGCCGATTTTACTAATGTTTTAAATCTTGCGCCGAATGTCCGCAAATATCTCTGTACTCTCGCCTCTGGTAACGTGGCTGAAAGTGGTAATTCTACTAAATCGACCCTTAATTGTCCGCCGTGAACTGTCTAAAGGCTGAAGAAAAAGACAACCTTCAGACTTTGCTCTCATCAAATACAAGCTCAGTGAGTAGGGTTCACTTTACTTGGCTCTTGTTCTTCACTTTCTTTAATGTTTTTTTTGCAAGCCACAAAGCGCCTAAGCTCAATAAACCAGATGTTGGCGAAAAGTCAAAAGGCACAGGTGTAGCGGTAGTGTAGCTAAGAGAGTTAGTAAAAGAAACAGAACTATAGCCAGGGTTGCCTGAAGCTATACCATTGCCGATCGCTTCATCGGAACGAAAAGAATTGTTTGGATTGAGATATGTTGCCACAAACTTAAATGAAGCTCCTGAATTCGGTGTCAGTGCAATATCACTAAGATCGAAGCTAAAGTTGTAATTAGATGCAGTTTGGTTTGTCGCAGGGGTCAAATTTACAGATTTAAGAAAATTTAAGCTATTGTTACCGCCATTAGCTAGTCCCCATAGTCCACCAAAGCTTAGCGAAGGTGCGAACGCAATGGCATAGTCGGCATTAAATCCACTAGCAAAATTAACTGTGCTTCTACCTGATGTAGAAACCCCTGAAATCCCTTTTCTTAAAGAGTCTTGTTGGTCATTAAACCCACTTGTAGTATTAAAGCCACCAGTTTTTGAGTCTATATAAATGACAAGGGCATCATTAAATGATGCCCCACCTTTGTTAAAGGTTGCTTGGATATTTGTGCCATTGTCTGAAATATCAAGGCTACCAGTACCAAGTACTCCACCGAACCCAGAATTACCATTTCCAGTAAAGTTAATCGCTTGAGCTGGTAGTGAAGCAACCATAGCAACACTACTTATTACTGTTAGGGTTGAAATTACAAGATTTTTTATAATCATTAACTTCTTTCTTTTTTAACATTATAGTTATGTATAACTATTAAACCAGAAAGGTAGAAATTTGATATGTAGTATATGGCACAAGTATAAAAGGCGTGGAAACAGAGAAAATCATTAGACTTTATATATGTTGTCTCAAATAAAGAGTAAAATCGGATTGATTGGCAAAAAATCGTCAAAACCAAACGTTTAGATTTCAATTAAATGCCAACTCTTAGCAATTAACTGCTAGGCTGAAAAGCGCGAAAAGAGTATTACCGCAATGATCGAAGAAGAAAACATCCAAAGTTCTGACGACCTCATCGATGAAGATGATGACGTGCTTGAGTCACGGCTGCAACAACTTGCAACCGAAGAATTAAATCAAACCGTAGAAGGGGACGCTGAGCCATCTCAGTCACCAACCGATAGTAACGAAACTAAACCTGAAACAGGACGAGCTAGTGCTGCGAGTGCCGCAACCCTTGAAAAAATCAATGGGTTAATCGCGGAATCGACTTCGCTGAGAGAACAGCTAGACGATCGCAAGCAACAGTATTTGCGCCTATATGCCGACTTCGAGAATTTCCGCAAACGTACAGAGCGGGACAAAGAGGAGCAAGAAGGCACAATCACAGGCAAGATTCTTAAAAAAATCCTGCCCGTAGTTGATGACTTTGAGAGGGCGCAATTGCAAATTTCCCCTAAAAATGATGGCGAAGCATCAATTCATAAGAGTTACCAATCGGTATACAAGCAGTTGCTCAAGTGCCTCAAAGAAACTGGCGTGGCAAGAATGGAATGTGTCGGTCAAGAATTTGATCCCAATTTCCATGAAGCGATTATGCAAGAGCCATCGACTGAGTATGAAGAAGGGATAATCATGGAAGAATTACGCCCTGGCTATCTAGTCAGCGACGATCGCGTATTGCGTCACTCTTTAGTCAAAGTGTCTTCAGGCAAAATTGACGGCGATGATAGCGATTCCGCAAACTCATCTAGCAATGATTCAACTGAACCTGCTTAAATAAGGGTATTAAAGGTACAAAAAGCGATGCTTCTTGTACCTTGCCTTTAACAAAATGTTTCTTGCACTGTCTAACAATATTTTTAGAAAAGTTTTTAACGGAACTGACGTTTATGTCGAAAGTAATTGGAATCGACCTTGGTACGACAAATAGTTGTGTTTCAGTGTTAGAAGGTGGCAAACCTGTTGTCATTTCTAGTGCAGAGGGAGGGCGCACCACGCCAAGTATTGTTGCTTTCGTCAAAGATAGTAACGAAAGGATTGTGGGACAGGTTGCCAAACGTCAATCCGTTACGAACTCAGTAAATACGGTTTACAGCATCAAACGCTTTATCGGTCGTAGTTGGGATGAAACTGAATCCGAACGCGGTCGAGTTCCTTACACTGCTGTTAAAGGCAAAGACAATACTGTCAATGTGCAGATTGCTGAAAAAAGCTACACTCCTCAAGAAATTTCGGCAATGATCTTGCAAAAACTCAAGCAAGATGCGGAAAATTATTTGGGCGAAGAAGTAACTCAGGCGGTGATTACTGTCCCAGCCTACTTCACCGACACACAGCGCAATGCCACCAAAGATGCTGGCGCGATTTCAGGACTAGAGGTATTGCGAATTGTCAACGAGCCAACGGCGGCGGCGCTTGCCTATGGACTGGACAAACAGGATCAAGATCAAATCGTCTTGGTGTTTGACCTTGGCGGCGGTACGTTTGATGTGTCAGTCTTACAACTTGGCGATGGCATTTTTGAAGTTAAGGCGACTTCAGGCAATAATCACCTTGGTGGTGATGACTTTGATGCTTTGATCGTGGACTGGCTCGTCGCTGACTTTAAAGAAAAAGAAGGTATTGACTTAACTGAGGACAAAACCGCGCTCCAGCGTCTCAAGGAAGCAGCCGAAAAAGCCAAAATCGAACTTTCTAGCGCACCGACAACCTTAATTAGCTTGCCTTTTATTGCTTCTGATGCGGCTGGACCGAAAACGATTGAGCTAGATTTTCCCCGTTCCAAGTTTGATGAAATTACATCTGCTCTGGTGAAAGCCACTCTCGAACCTACGGCTCAAGCTTTAAAAGATGCAGGATTATTACCAAAAGAAATCAATCGCATCATTTTGGTGGGTGGTTCGACGCGAATTCCTGCTGTACAAGATGCGATATCCAAGTTTTTTGACGGTCGAAAACCAGATCAATCCGTTAATCCCGATGAAGCTGTAGCGATCGGGGCGGCTGTTCAGGCTGGTATTTTGGGTGGTGAAGTAAAGGATCTATTACTACTTGATGTGATTCCACTTTCGATTGGTTTAGAAACCCAAGGCGGCGTATTTACCAAAAACTTAGAGCGAAACACCACAATCCCCACTAGCAAATCCCAGATTTTCTCCACAGCCGTTGATAATCAATCTGTGGTAGAAATCCATGTCCTACAGGGTGAGCGATCGATGGCGGCGGACAATAAAACTCTCGGCAAATTTGAGCTAGAGGGAATTCGCCCTGCTCCCCGTGGCATTCCTCAGATTGAGGTTTCCTTTGATATTGATGCCAATGGTATTCTGAAGGTTTCAGCGCGGGATATCGATACTGAAGTTGAGCAGAGTATTAGTATTACCAATACAGGCGGTCTGAGTCCTAGTGAAATCGAAAGAATGCGGATGGAAGCTGAGGTATATTCGGAAGAAGATTCGGCAAGACGCGAACTGGCGAACATGCGAAACCAAGCATCTAATCTGATTCGTACTGTCGAAGAAATTCTCAGGGATAACGGTCCATCAGTCATTACCCAAAGCTTGCGTGAACCCACGCTCAAAAATATGGACGCGCTTAAGAACTTATATGAATCTGAAGACGCAACTTACGAAGATATTCAAATTGCGATTAAACCATTGCAGCAGTCATTATTTGACGTGACTCAAGTGGTGGAGAAATATTCTCAAGTTGAGCGCGTCAAGCAAAAGCCTAGTGAAACTTTGGAATAATTTTAGATGGGGCGCAAAGCGCCCTATTTTAGTTATTAGGATTTTTCTGAAGTCCAAAGCTCTGAAGTCCAAAGCATTGTATGATGACAAAGCTATGGTTGTATTTTTGGTTACAATTGTTGTCCCCTGAATATTAACAACTAAACAACGCCTATCCTGTGAACCGTGAGTCGCTATGTCACTGTTTGATTGGTTTGCTGAAACCCGTTCCCGCGCAAGTGAAGCATACTACCGCAAAACACCTAATCTAAATCAGAACTCTCAAGAACGCGAAATTCCTGATGGTTTGTGGCACAAATGCTCTAGTTGTGGTGCTTTAACCTATGTAAAGGACTTAAAAACTAATTTGATGGTTTGTCCCGACTGTGGACATCACAATCAGGTAAATGCCCATGAACGCATTGCCCAACTAATTGATGCGGGGACATGGGAAGAGATGGATGCAGATTTAACTTCCTGCGACCCTCTAGGATTTAAAGACCGTAAGCCCTATATCGATCGCATTAAAGAATATAGGCAAAAAACAGGCTTGAGTGATGGGGTGATCACTGGCACTGGCAAAATCGATGGTTGTGACGCAGCCCTTGCGGTAATGGATTTTCGCTTTATGGGCGGTAGCATGGGATCGGTAGTTGGGGAAAAGATTACCCGTATGCTCGAAACTGCTACGGCAAAGCGTTATCCAGCTTTAATATTTTGTGCTTCTGGTGGGGCGCGGATGCAAGAGGGGATTTTGAGCCTCATGCAGATGGCAAAGACTTCCGCAGCTTTGGAGCGTCATCGTCAGGCTAATTTGCTCTATATTCCTATCTTAACTAATCCGACAACGGGCGGCGTAACTGCAAGTTTTGCGATGCTTGGTGATTTGATCTTGGCAGAGCCGAAAGCTTTGATCGGTTTTACAGGGAGGCGGGTAATCGAGCAGACCCTCAAGCAAAAAATTCCTGAAGGGTTCCAATCGTCGGAATATTTACTCGATCATGGTTTTGTGGATGCGGTTGTACCCAGAACTAAGCTCAAGCAAAATCTTGCCATGATTTTAAAAATGCACCAACCTCAAGTTGATATTTCTAGCGATCGCCACCTTAATGTTCCGTCTAAGGCTGAAGCTCATCTCATGCCCAAGCCAAGCTTAACTTCTGACATTTAGGTTATAAAGTTTAGCTTCTGAAGTTTGGCTCTACCAGTTGACTTCGCAACCTAAGTAGCTTCTGACTGGTTCATAGTTCGCTATGGGAATGCTTGACTCACAAGAGTAAGTAACTTGAGTCCAAGTTAGTCTTGATGGCGCATCGGCATCGATCGCTAGATCCATCGCATAACGCGGCATATTGATTGCTAAATTAATTGCTTCTAAGGCTCCGCAAATATCCCACTGCACCAAATTATTCACTGCATTTATCAGGGGCAGCGTAGTCCCTGACAGCGTGCCATCGGGTAATCTGGCAGTGCCGTTTTTAATCGTAATCTGGCGATCGTCCCAAGGATAAATGCCGTCAGGCAAACCAAGAGGGGCAAGAGCATCACTGACCAGAAAAATTTGTTTTTTCATCCGATAGAGCAGTTTGAGCATTTCGGGTGAAACATGAACACCATCGGCGATTAATCCGCACCAAACCCGATCGCTTAATATCGCTTCGCCTAATAAACCGACATCGCGATGATGCAAACTCGGCATGGCATTAAAGGCATGAGTGACCATCGTTGCCCCTTGGGCGATCGCTAATCTAGTTTCTTCTGCATTTGCCGTAGAGTGACCTAGGCTGACGATGATCTGGCGATCGCGTAAATATTGAATTGTTTCACCTGACGGATCAAGTTCGGGAGCTAGGGTGACAAGTTTTATAATTTCGTTGTAGTCACCTAATACCTGTCGTAATGTATCGAGATTGAGCGGTAATAAGTGTTGTTGTGGATGTGCGCCCCGCTTATCGGGATGTAGAAATGGTCCTTCGAGATGGACTCCTAAAATTTTGGCTTCCTGAAGATCGGGATGTTGCTTTTGGTACGCGATCGCATTGGCTAAGAAAAATAGCGATCGGTGTGTTTGCTCAATTGATGTGGTGACAAGAGTGGGCAGAAATCCATCGAGTCCCTGTTGATATAGAAACCGACAAATTTCTGATAACTTAGCAGCGCGATCGCGATTTAAGTCATTAAAAGGAATTCCTAATGCTCCATTAATTTGGAGATCAATTGCTCCTTGGGTACAGCCGATAATTTCGTATAAACCTGTCATCAATATTTAATTATTACTTTATTGAAAATATAGCAAATGTTTAGCGCGTAGATTGCGGCGCTAATACAAGTATGAAATGCGAAAGGCTACAAATCGCCAAAGCGATCACGATATTGTTGGAGTTGCGCCCCCATTTCGGCAAGTTGCTGTGCAGCAAAATCTGCGCGATCGCGTTCTTGCTCTAGCATTTGACTGATCTCAATGTACGAATAAAACTTTGTCCCATCTGGTCGATAAATCTGCAATTCGTCGCTGATATCAAATCGAATGCCAAGTCTAGGGCTAACCCAATTATGAACATCAGAAATACTATCCAGACTGCGATCACCTCTAATCCAAATTTCTAAATCATTGGTATCAGGATCGTAAAGATAATACTCTTCCACATCATAGAGTGAGTAAAATAGCAGCTTTTTAGACATCTCAATCCGAGAATTACTAGGCGAGAGAATCTCAAATACCACCTGTGGCGCGAGATCACCTTCTACCCATTGCTTATAAGATCCGCGATCTCCCTTTGGTCTACCAAACACCACCATCGTATCGGGAGCCGCCGCAATCTTGTTGTTTCCCTGCACGGGATACCATAACAAATCACCCGCCACAAATACATCAGGATTGTTGGCATAGAGCCAGTCGATATTTTGTTGAATTGTTAAAATCCAACGAAATTGTTTGGTATTATCTGCCATCGGATTCCCATCGTTTTCAGGGTAGAAAATTTCGCTCTGCAAATCGCCTAATTTATTAGACTCACTAATGCTTGGACTTTTGCTTAATTGGCTAACCATATTTGTTGACCAAAGTTAGAATATTCAGATTATATCGCGATCGCTAGACAGCACTTTTCAGGCTCATCAAATACATATGTACTCAAAGATACAGAAATTGTGGTAGGTTGTATAGTATTCAATTATATAGATCGTTCTATTTGATTGGTTTGTTAAGAAATACTAAATATTTAATGATATGACTACAACCGTGACTGCCTCCGTAACTACTCCCTTGCGTCCTGTTAGCAAAGATGGATTGGTAGCCTTGGCTGCGAAAGCACAAGCTAACCCCAATGTCATCGGTACATTAAAAGTAAAAACTGTCTGTGAAGGGCAATTTCGCAACCTGAACTATGTGCGTAATTTACCTGAGCATGTCATTGATGAACCCCCAACCCTACTTGGAGAAGATACTGCTCCTAACCCCTCCGAAGCCTTACTGGCTTGTCTAGGCTCTTGTCTGTCCGTGGGCATTCATGCTAACGCGATCATGCGTGGAATTACGCTTTCCAAATTGGAGTTACACCTCGAAGGCGATATTAATATCACAGGTGTGTGGGGTATTGGAGATCTAACCAAGAAGCGTTTAGGTATCAGTGCCGTGCGTGTGAAAGTGGATATCGAGTCCGATGCGACTAAGGAAGAACTTGCTGAACTTCTAGAACATGCAAATTACTGGTCGCCAGTTGCCAATACTTTCCGTAATCCCGTCGATATGGAAGTTTCTCTAGCATAAAATGAAAGGTATGCCGCGCTTAGCGCGGCATATTTTGGCTTAATCAAAAAATACTAAAAGTTTACGAGAAGGGAAGAAGCAATGCAGGTTAGTGACACCATAATCAAGCAACCTCAAGCAAAACTGCTCACTGACGCAGCATTAATGCAGAGTTTAAAAGAGACGATCGCTCAAAAATTAGCCCCTGATGTTACTAACATTGATTTAAAAGGGATCTATCCAGAAGAATTTTTGCGTGATATTGGTAGTCTGGGCGCTTATGGGCAGGGCGTTAGTACGGAATATGGTGGCACGGGGCGTGGTGTATTACCTGCATTAAAGGCGATCGAAATAGTTTCGGAAACTTGCCTGAGTACAGGGTTTATGACTTGGTGTCACAA
Organism: Pseudanabaena sp.; assembly: GCA_044355035.1. Taxonomy (GTDB): domain Bacteria; phylum Cyanobacteriota; class Cyanobacteriia; order Pseudanabaenales; family Pseudanabaenaceae; genus Pseudanabaena. The sequence goes on from JBIKYX010000056.1 coordinate 23,915, forward strand.
TGCTTGCTCTTGGTATTTACAAAATACTGACAATCCTTTTCTAAGAGAACAAATCCTGCCGCAAGTGGCTACAGGCAAGCTTTTGTCAGGCACAGGTTTATCGAATCCGATGAAACACTTTGCAGGCATTGAGAAGATTAAAATCATTGCTACACCTTGCGAAGGTGGTTATATTCTCAATGGCACATTGCCTTGGGTTTCTAATATTGGTGATCAGCATTTATTTGGGATATCTGCTCAAATAGAAGGAACTGATAACTATCTGATGGCGATCGCACAGGGTGGAATGCAAGGACTCGAACTAAAGCAAGATGTGCATTTTATTGCTCTTGAAGGGACGAATACCTTTAGATGTCTATTTCGCAATGCTTTTATTAGTCATGATTGGGTGTTAGCGGCTCCATGCGATCGCTATGTGGAATATATCAAACCAGGATTTATCTTAATGCAGGTGGGGATGGGCTTGGGCTTGACTCAAAATTGTATTGATTTAATGCGAAGGATTGATAGAACTAAGCAACATGTTAATCAATACCTCGATGATCGTCCCGATGAAATGGAAGATGAACTCGAAACTCTGCGCTTGAAATCCTATCGTTTAGCCGAAGCGATCGGGCATGGTCGAGAAATTGTCAGCAAGGAAATTTTGCGGGAAGTAATTCAATCGAGAGCAACTGCTTCAGAGTTATCGCTTCGTGCTTCGCAATCTTTAATGCTCCATGCAGGTGCGATCGGCTATGTGCATGGCAGTGTGTATGATCGCCGTTTACGCGAATCATATTTCGTTGCTATGGTGACTCCTGCGCTCAAACATTTACGCAAAGTTTTAGCAAATTTCTAAAATAAGTAGGAGTGCAATCAAAAGTTACACTCCTACTAAATACTAATTGGAATACCAATTAATACAAATTTAATTCGCAAATTAGACTCATACCAATCCTTTAAATAGGACCAAACACCTTGTTCCCAACAGCGTTTTCATCTTCACTATAATAAAATTCTTCCAAAAGAGGAAACAATTCTTCTCTAGTAATTGAACCATCACCATTTTGATCAATATGCTGGAAGCTCTCATTTGCATAAACAACTGGGATATTGAAGATAGAAAAGAAAATTTTCCATTCCGTTAAGTCCAAGTTGTTACTACGATCAATATCAACTGTGTTAAAAACCAATTCATCCAATGCCCTAATCATTTTCTGATGGTCACTTTCCTGCAAGACTATTTCATGGTATGCAAGCCACTCTTCGAGAGAAACGTTGGATTCCTGCTTCTTTTGCAGAATTTCCTTAATGTCTCCACGCATTTTAATCCATTGGAAACCATACTTCTCAATCATTAGCTGATACTCATTGGAGTCAATTTTGAAACCCCTTAAGGTCGCTAATCTTGCTACGATTTGTTCATAGTCAGCAAACTTGAGAAATCCACTATTACACGCATCGTACATGGTGAACAGCTTGACTAACTTTCTTCTTTTAAGATTACTTAACATACTTGACCATGCAAAAATATATTTAAATATAGTTCAATACATTGCTTAGTTAATACCAATAAAAGATTAAAGAAAGGTTATATTTGTATTATGTAGTAATTACAGTAACTTACACTGGTATAAATATTTATCTACATTGAACTTTATTCTGTAATACGAAAATATATATAGCTATCAGAAAAGATTGGTAAAAAATAAATCTGTTTGTACAGATATTAACTCTTTTATAAAATTCTTTTGTAAACATATAGTTCATCTCTGATTACTTGGAAAAAATCCGAAATCACAATATTGGTTTGTGTAAATTATTTGGATCTTATCATAAATATTTTTAATTTTTTTTGGCTTTGTAAAAAGTATTTTGTGTTCTCTAACAAAGCTTTTCGTATAGACATATACCGATTTGCTAGTCTTATGTTGCTAGAGTAGAGATGATTAAATTATTATTTAGCTTTTTGGTTAAACATATTTTATTTAATCCTATTTGATTTAGTGAATTAAACATAACTAGAAATAGGTCGTACTTCACCATGCCATCTACATTGATAGAACAAATGGTCGCATCAGCGATAGGAAATAACTCAATAGCTACCCAAATTTCTGATTATTCTGTCGCTCAAATAAACAATAACTTATGGAATGCTTGTCCCTGTGGCGCAGATCATAACGCTGATCAGCATCAGAGCGTTATGGAAGGAATGCCGACAGATCCCGTGGAATTAGTGAATGATCTGATGCGGATGGGTCACTACTCTGATCGCGTTCAATTGATGGCGCAGTCATGGGAAACCAACGCGATGAAAGCAGATCTATGGCAACTTTTGGAACAGGGTTCATTATCCCATGCTTCTGAGAGTCAAAAGCGGATTTGCTATGACCTGATCAAGATGGCTGGCGGTGTTGAAGAAGCTTTTAATGCAGCCTTTGGTCCCCAAGCACAGGAATTCTTTACCGATACATTGCAATCTAGCACCTTCCGTCGGCGCGAATTTCTCATTAAAGTAGCTGCCGCCGCCGCCGTGGTAACGCTCACGGGATGTCCTTCTGCTCCTCCTCCTGAGACTCCCTCTAAGGCAACTACCAATACCCCAAACACCCCACCTGCGGGAGTAGAGAAAACTAATTTAAAAGTTGGTTTCTTACCGATTACTTGCGCCACCCCGATTATCATGTCGGAGCCATTGGGCTTTTATACCAAGTATGGTCTGAAGGTTGAACTAGTGAAGATGCCTAGCTGGGCGGCAATTCGTGACTCCGCGATCGCTGGTGAGTTAGATGCATATCACATGCTTTCACCTATGCCGATATCTATGTCTTTGGGGCTAGGTTCCACCGCATTTCCTATAAAGCTTGCCAGTATTGAGAATATTAATGGTCAATCGATCTCAGTTGCTAATCAGCACTTGGGCAAGGTCAAAGAAGCCAAAGACTTTAAAG
>JBIKYX010000057.1:0-26824 GCA_044355035.1 Pseudanabaena sp.
TAGACTGCTAAGCATGAGGACTATGTACTTTAGGATAAGTCCTGATATTTTCACTCTTTTAGCTACTTTTAATTCTTAAAAAGTCACTTTCAACCGACTCCCTACCTAATTTGCAAGAGGTCTAATAGATAGGTTAATTCGAGATCACTATGACAAAAATCAACCCCAAACCGATGGACTCAATGTTGAGACTTGGAATGTACGAGTCAATAGCCAAGACATTCGGGTTAATGTTTGGGACTTTGGCGGACAAGAAATCTACCATGCTACCCATCAATTTTTCCTAACCAAACGTAGCCTTTATCTACTAGTTTGCAACTGCCGCACCAGCGAAGAAGAAAACCGCATCCAATATTGGCTGAAGTTAATAGAAAGCTTTAGCGATCAGTCTCCTGTGATTATTGTTGGCAATAAAAAAGATGAGCAACCTTTTGACATCAATCGTAAATTGCTCCGTGAAAAATATCCTAATATTCAAGCGATAATTGAAACTTCCTGCTCAGAAAACATTGGCATCGATGAACTTCGCTCTGCTATTTTGGATCAAGTTGCTAATCTTAAAGAAATTCACGATCTCATCCCCCAGTCGTGGTTTAGTGTCAAGCAACAACTCGCAGCCATAACAGAAGATTTTATTAGCTATAACCGCTATATTGGCATCTGTCACGAAAATAAAATTTCTGAAGAACAAAAACAAGAACAATTAATCGATCTGCTCCATCGCCTCGGCTTAGTTCTCAACTTCCGCGATCATCCTATTCTCAAAAGTACCAATGTCCTCAAACCCGAATGGGTGACAGAAGGAATCTATGCTATGCTCAGCGATGAAACCCTCAAGAAAGAAAACAAAGGGATTTTTACTCTTGCCGATCTTAATCGTGTTCTCGATCCCGCAAGATACCCAAGCGAGCGACATAATTATCTCATCGAATTAATGAAAGAATTTGAGCTTTGCTTTGATATTGACTCCACCCCCAAGCAATTTCTCATTCCTGCCATCTTACCAAAAGATGAACCCGCAGAAACAGAATTAGAAGGTGATACCCTTGAATTTCAATATCATTACCGCATCCTCCCTAACAGTATCATCTCCCGCTTTATCGTCAATACCAGCGACTATATTCACAATCAAATCTACTGGCGCAGTGGCGTAATGCTTGCCTATCCAGAATCAGGAGAAGTCTTCAACATCGCTCGTATCAAAGCTGACACCGAAGACAAAAAGATCTTCATCGCCATTAGCGGACGCAAAGAAACCCGCCGCGAATTTCTCGCCATCATCCGTAAAGAACTTAATAGAATTCATAAAAACTTTACTTATCTTGGTATCACTGAATGGGTGACTATTCCTGAATATCCCAACATTGAGCCGCTAAATTACGAAGATCTCTTAATTGCTGAAGATGCAGGAGAATCAACCATATTTGTCCCCAAAATCAGGAAAAGAATTGATATAAGTAAACTGTTAGATGGTTGTGAGACAATGATTAGCCGCCGTCAGAATTTACATAATCGAATAGTCCCAAACTACAAAGATTTTTCTATAACAGATATATTGGGTGATATATCGTCATCAGAAATAAAGTCTCTGGTTGAAGAGGATATACAGTAAAAATGTCTAGTATTAATAAGCTATATCTTATCTTTCCAGACACCCACAAACCACTCTGTGATATAGTCAGTCAAGGTCTTGAGGAAATGTTGAAAATAACTTGCCAAAAAACAAGTTACAACTTGTCAAATCTAGATTTACAGAATATATATCACATTTCAAAATCTTTTGATGATAAAAGCATTTTAATTCTTGCGTACTGGGATGTAATACCTTCTGAGAGTTTTTATAAGCTAGGTATTGCTTTTGAAAAAAAGAGTTCAATTATATTAATTAATATTCAGTCAAACATTCAAAATATGCAAGAAATACCTCCCTATATTAAAAATGATTACTCCTTAACTTTATTGGAGAATGAAAATGTTGATCTAAGAAATAATCTCAGAAACCTACTCATAGATTTAGAACAAACAATCAAAATTATATTAGCCGATAACAACTTAATTGACGATTTATATCATAGATCTTTAATCTATTGTAAACGTTTAGAAGAAAAGACTAATCATACTATAGATAAAGTTGATTTTAATGTCTTTAAAGAGAAGATAATGAGATTCGAGAAAAACAGTAGCAGTGACACTTTAACTAAATTATTCAAAACTAAAAGTGATGAATTGTATAGTATTTTATTGAGTTGCATTGCTAGTGATCAGTTACAGATTTATGAAATATTGACTATTGCTCGAAATTTAGCAAAAGAAAGAGAAAATATAGATAAAAATTCAAAAAATATTACTAACCATATTACTTACCATCAATATGGCAAAAATGACAATATTGGAGGAGATAATGTTAAACGTGATAAAATTAGATGAGATTACCGAACCTTAACTCAGCGTTTATTGATTGCAACAAACTCTGGAACTACAGCCTCAACGCCCAACACGAGCGCAATAGTTGTTATATCTTGAGGTAAAGCCAATGCTCACCCTAACCAAACTCAATCTATTTGATATCGTTGCCCTAAAAAACGACCTACCTCAACAGCGTTTACAATCAGGACAAGTCGGAACCATCGTTGAAATCCTTGCCCCCGAAGTCTACGAAATCGAATTTAGCGATGATGACGGTCAAACCTATTCCACTCAAGCCTTACCCGCCCATCAACTTCTAAAACTCCATTACAAACCTATGCCAAACCCTATATCAAACAACATTCATCAATACGGCTCAGGAGACAACATCGCAGGTGATAAAGTCATGCGCGATAAAATCGGTACACAATTTAATGGTAATGCAAATATCGGCAACTTAGTTAATGAAGCGAAAGACAACGCTACTATTACAGCCTCCAACTTCACCCAAACAAGTGGCGCAAGCATAGCCGAACTACTGCAACTAATCACCAACCTCCGTCAAACCGCCGAGCAATTTCCGTCAGACATTCGCGAAGAACTCATCATTGATGTTGAAGATGTCGAACTTGAAGTACAGAAACCCGCACCAGAACGCAACCTTCCCAAACTCAAAAAAAGATTACTAGCCCTATTCACCGCCGCCACCATCACCTTTGGCGCGATCGCAGGTACAACCGACTTCGCCAACAATGTTCTGGAAATAAGCAATAAACTAGGAATAGAACTCATCAAACATTAATCTTTCCTTTTAAGAGCCTTAGTCAACAAAACACCACTGGCTAAAGGAATCCCAAAACCACCACCAAGCCCAACCACCATTGACACGAACCCTCTAGCATTCTGCTCCCCAGCCGAGCATCGTGACGGAAAAGCACAACCCATTGGTCCGATCGCAAAAGCAATCCACATCGATGGAACTGCACAAATCGGAAAAAGTATCAGCGACAGCAAACAACCAAATGCTTCAGTTGGACAGCAACCAGAATTTTCAGTATCTTGATCTTTACTTGATTTTTGCATTGCCGCAACACCATAACTAAATTGAATAATCCATTGGAAACGATTTAGCATCCTTCGGCTCAATATGGACATATTGCTGCGGTTGCAACTTCAACTCATCAAAACGTTCGCGAGTCAGATGCGCCGTCAAAATCTGACCATCACCTAGCACCAACTCAGCTTGCACCTCCCAACCCAGATGAATCAGTCGCGTGATCCGTGCCGATATCGAAGTACTGCTTGCTTCCGTCTCAATCAAAATATCGCGAGGACGAATATAAACATCCTCCCCATTACTGTGTTTATGGATTTGATGGAACTCACTAACGCGATCGCTATTAGCAGGAACCACATTTACAGGACCAATAAAACTCATCACAAACGGCGTAGCAGGATTGTCATATACCTCCGCAGGTGAGCCAATCTGCTCGATTTTGCCCTTATTCATCACCACGATTTGATCGGATACTTCCATCGCCTCTTCTTGATCGTGGGTTACAAATACCGTAGTTACATGAACTTCATCATGCAGACGACGTAACCAAGCGCGTAAATCCTTGCGGACTTTAGCATCAAGCGCCCCAAATGGCTCATCAAGTAGCAATACACTTGGTTCAACCGCAAGGGCGCGGGCGAGGGCTACCCTTTGGCGCTGTCCACCTGAAAGTTGCGAGGGGTAGCGATTGCCTAAACCTTTAAGTTGGATTAACTCTAGTAACTCCTCCACGCGATCATTAATTTTGGCTTTCGACTGGTTGCGAATTTCCAGACCAAAACCGATATTTCGGCGCACATTCATGTGTTTGAAGAGAGCATAATGCTGAAATACAAAGCCAATATTGCGATCGCGCACATCTTGATCGGTGGCATCTTTACCCGTCAGAAAAATTTTGCCGCGATCGGCGGTTTCTAAACCAGCAATCAGTCTTAATAATGTCGATTTACCTGAGCCAGAGGGTCCCAATAGCGCAACTAGGGAACCAGTTTTGACCTCAAGATTGATATTATCGAGAGCAACAAAATCGCCAAACTGCTTATTTACATTTTCTACAACAATGCCCACGTCGCGCTTACCTCAAATTTTGGCTTGAATTTAACTATGGTATAGATTTTACAAATCCACAGTTAACCTATGTATTTACCGTTGATTAAATATAATCGCATATTAGGTGGCTACACGCAATTAAATATGATCGGGGTTAACACCGATGGATCGCAAATAGGCTTCTAGCTTGTGTTTTTCTTGGATTGCTTGATTGGCGATCGCTTCGGCTTGTTGTTGCGCGATGGTTGCTTGATTAGCGATTGCTTCGGCTTGCTGTTGCGCGATGGTTGCTTGATTAGCGATCGCTTCCGCCTGTAGCGCTCTCTCGTCACCAGTCAATAACAAATTGCCAGCATCATCCCACCAGCGCAACCATACAGTTGTCCCTTGCTGTTGCATTCCAATTTCCACAGCCATCGGGGCGATCGCAAAATGTCCGCGATCGTTTGGTTCCATTTTCACATAACGACCACTCACCAATTGATAAGCCTCAAGATGGTCTTTCCATGCGTCAAAAATGACATAGAAAGGAATGCGAATTGCTTGCTCATAAACCCAAAACTTACCCGCTTTTTCGGTTTCACTCGGTGGAGTTGTATCTCTCTCTTCGCTTCCATTGCCAGAAACAAACTCAATCGCAATCAGGGGAGCAATAAATTCTTTCCATAGCACATAGGAACGGCGATATTCCCCATCTAGAAGCGGCGACACGTTAGGAACATAAAACCAATCAGGGGCTTCCGAGCCTTTTTCGGGTGGTTCTATTAGTCGCCAGTAAATTCCACTATCTTGACCAATACAGTAGCGTCCATCGGGATGTAATTTCTGTAAAACTGGATCAATTGAACTGGTTAAAATAATACTTTGTGGGTGTTCCTGAAAATTTTTCACAAAAGTTCCATCTGATTCTGGCAGTTGTTTGTGATCGGGTATGCTGAACTTATTAGGATAACTAGTTTGAGGTGGGGATGCTGTATGCTGAATTGGTGCTTGAATAGTTTGCATAGTAACTCTGAGAGATACATTGCTTCTACTTTATCATGGAGAATCGCTTTGCTATAATATCAATCCCAGAACATCAATCCCAGAATTTCAATCCCAGAATAGTGGCTTGTCTTGGAGAATTCGCGTAATGCACCGTAATTTATTTTTATGAGATCAACTCCATTTATTCCGATCGCCGTATTTATACTCACCATCGCTTTATTAGGGTGGGGATATTGGCGCTCCCGTCAGTTTGGCAAGTTAGGACTACTTTCTTGGCTGCAATTTGTGGTGCTGATGTCGCCTTGGCTAATTTACTTTGGCTTGTTTGTGTCAGGTGTTTTCATTAATTTCACAGCGCTATTATTTTTACTGTTGAGTTCAACGATCGCCTATGTAGCGATCGGTAATCAGTTGCGGAAAGTTGTGACTGCGGAAAGATCGGCGATCGAGCAGAAACTTAAACAAGATCTTCAAAATAATCAACGGGATTTAGATGCAAGCGGCGATCGCCAAAATCCCCCCAACACCTCAGCAACGACCCCACCCGTTAACTCACCAATCGCCCTTGCCATGTCTCAGGGCAGAAGTCAGCTAAAACTATTTCAGGCGATTCCCGCCGAAGATATGAAGCTAATTCAAGGGATGTTTGGTATTGAAACCTATTATGTTACCGAAACTATTCCCTATCAAGACGGCGTAATTCTAAAAGGAAATCTGCGCGGTGAACCTGATGTCGTTCACGATCGCCTCTCCACATCCTTGCGCGATCGCCTTGGTGATAAATACAATCTTTTTCTAGTCGAAGGACAAGACCGCAAGCCTGTAATCATTGTCCTCCCCACCCGCATCAATGTTTTTGCCGAAAACAATACGATTCCCCAAAAAATCTTGATTGCGATCTTAATTGTCGCCAATGGCTATACCGCTTTAAGTTTAGGAGCGCTGGTTTCAGGAATTCCTGTGATCCAAACTGCCCAAGAATATTTAATCGGATTACCATTTGCCCTTGGCATTGGCGTAGTTTTAGGATTGCGTGAGTTAGCTATGCGACTGATGGCAAAAAAATATCAGGTCACATTGAGTTTGCCATTTTTTCTACCATCATCTCAACTTGGCTCCTTCGGTGCTTTTAGTCGAATTCTGTCACCATTGCCCAATCGAACTGCCCTATTTGATATCGCGATCGCCCCAGCCGTGACCAGTGGTTTGCTCTCACTGCTCTTGTTGATCGTGGGTTTTCGTTTATCAGCGATCGGTATGGGCAGTATTAACATTCCTAGTCAAATTTTCCAAGCATCGGTATTGGCAGGAACCTTAGCCAAATTGTTTCTTGGTGATGCATTACAAAATAGCTTTATCTCGATTCATCCTCTAGTGGTTTTAGGTTGGCTCGGTTCAGCAATTACAGCATTAAATTTAATGCCCGCAGGTCAGTTAGATGGTGGACGCATTGTCCAGTCGATCTATGGCAGACGTACCGCCAGTTGGACTACGGTACTAACATTAATTTTCTTAGTTATCGCCACAGTGATTAATCCCCTAGCACTCTATTGGGGCAGCCTGATTTTGATCCTATTGCGCGATCTAGAGCGTCCGATGCTCAATGAACTTTCCGAACTCGATGGCGATCGCGAAGCCTTGGGAGTTGTATCTCTATTCTGGATGCTAGTGACTTTGTTGCCACTGACTTCTAGCGTTGCTGAACGTTTTGGGATTGGCGGTGCTGGCGGACTTTTGCCTTAAAAAATTGTCTAGATCCCCCCAGCCCCCCTTACGAAAGGGGGGAGAATCAATTAAACTCTCTTCTTCCCCCTTTTTAAGGGGGATTGAGGGGGATCTCTTAGAGTCTTTGACCGTAAAAAATATTACTTAAAGGGGGGTTTTCTATGGGTTTAGCGACTATTTAGGCGACCTTAATGAAAGAGGCGCTAACAATGAGCATCACACCAATAAAAAACCAGATAAATGTCGAAATTTCTGGACTAATCAAACTATTTGCCAACTGCATCAGCGCGATCGCCACTCCTGTAACGCTAGCGATCGCGATCGCTAATAACCAAGGCAACAGACTATGATCATTGCGTTTAGACGGCTTTATTGGCGATCGCCGATGATTTGCAACTAAATTGCTAGTCTGACGCTGTGATCCAGATTGGGTCTTAACTTGAGTCGTAACTAAAGATTGTTTTTTCGGTTGGGATCGCTTCAATCGCGGAGCCATAGACGAATTGAGACGCGAAGTCAGAGATCTTCTCTTAAAATACATCCGTTTCTCAATATTCTTGAGACGCAACCAAAATACCAACAGCAACAAAATTATAATCGCGCCAATGGCGATCGCCAATTTAACTAAAAAAAATAGGAAGTTGATATTTTCGGGACTTGATAAAACAATTGCCATGTATGATGCAATTCAGCCAAATTGCGGATGAACTAAATGACATTGTTGCACCCAGATCTAAGCGGCAAGAACTAGAAATGATCGTCAAAAAAGTCAGTAAAAAACGTAAGACGACTTCTTTAACTAACCGCTTGCGTAATCAGATAGGTTAACTCCACATTGGGCGCAAGAATAATCACGTCACCGTTACGCAAATCATAGGAAGAAGTAATCTTCATGTGGTGGTTAATAATTACCCCATTCACACTCGGCTTACCCGCCAAATCCCCATCAATAATTTTGTACAAATACTTACCGCCTTCCCCAGGCACTCGCAGCAATACCGCATGATGCCGCGAAACAAATCGTGAATAAAGCTGAATATTATTATTCACATCGCGCCCAATTGTATACTTTAAGCCATCAAGTAAGAGTTTCCGACTCCCCTTAGCATCAGTAATTAATAATGTGTGACTAACTTGTGTTTCGCCCATTAGCGCACCAAAAAAAGTAGCTGTCGCTTACCATCGAAAAGTATATGATACTCTCACGCTTTTGATCTAATCCCAATCTAATCTACTCTATAAAAACACCAACCCTCAATCCAACCTTCAATCCAACCATCAACCTTTAGGAGCAATATTTTAGTGGATGTTACCGAAATTGCACGTCAAACTCAGATTTTATCTCAGCGCCTGAGCAATGCTCAGGAATATCTTTGACGTACCTGCGATCGCCGCTAAAATTAGCGATCTAGAACAAACCGCCGCCCAGCCAGAATTTTGGGGAAATAGCGACCAAGCTCAAAAAACGATGCGCGAACTAGATGGTCTAAAATCCCATCTCGAAAAATTTGCCCGTTGGCATCAAACTATCGAAAACCTTCAAGCGATCGCCGAGTTGTTAGCCCTTGAAGACGATCCATCGTTAGCCAATGAAGCTAAACAAAGCCTCAATCAACTACTCCAAGAATTAGATCGCTGGGATCTAGAGCAGTTACTGTCAGGGACATACGATAAATATGACGCAGTATTAACCATCAATGCAGGCGCTGGCGGCACAGATTCTCAAGATTGGACAGAAATGCTCTTACGCATGTATACCCGCTTTTGTGAATCCCAAGGCTACAAAGTCGAGATATCGGAAATATCCGAGGGTGAAGAAGCGGGGATTAAATCCGTCACGTTGTTAGTGCATGGGCGCTATGCCTATGGCTACCTTATGCCCGAAAAAGGAACCCATCGCCTTGTCAGAATTTCGCCCTTTAATGCTAACGACAAGAGGCAAACTAGCTTTGCAGGGGTAGAGGTGATGCCATTGCTAGAAGAAGATGTTGATCTGGAGATTGATCCCAAGGATCTCGACATCACCACCACCAGAGCAGGCGGTAAAGGCGGTCAAAATGTTAACAAGGTGGAAACCGCAGTACGGATCACCCATTTACCGACAGGTATATCCGTGCGCTGTACTCAAGAGCGATCGCAATTACAAAACAAAGAAAATGCAATGCGACTGCTCAAAGCGAAGTTGTTAATCATTGCTCAAGAGCAACGCGCCTTAAAAGTAGCCGATATTCGTGGTGATATTGTTGAGGCGGCTTGGGGCAACCAAATTCGTAACTATGTTTTTCATCCTTACCAATTAGTCAAGGATTTGCGAACAGGTGAAGAGACAACTAATATTCAAAATGTGATGGATGGCGATCTCGAACCGTTCATTCAGTCATACCTGCGGCAACAAAATCAGCCAGTTTAAGTCAATAAGAAGGCTGTTGGAATTAAATGTAGGTTGGGTTGGCGATCGCATAATCCATCATCTTTTTTAACCGAAAGTTTACGTCTCTAGAGTTTTTGGCGATTAGTTATGAAATTAGTTACGAAGTTAAGTACAAATAAGGGTTTATTTGCTGCAAGCTGTTTGACATTGGGGCTAGTCACGTCATTTATGGCTGAGCCTTTAATCAATGGCGATCGCTTATCAGCGATCGCTCAGACTTCCCCAACCAAAGTTCAACTAAATAATATTCTCAACCAAACTATATTTGGTGATGAATTTGCTACTGAGTTTAGTGATGATAAAGTGACTCGCTACGCGGCGGCTGTAAATGCGATCGAAAACAAAAGGTTGGAAATTTTTCGATCTGCAAAGAGCAACTCCAATTGGGTTAATGTCGCCAACCTTGCCGAATCAAAGCAAACTAAAGTCTGTGATCTGACCCAACCCCCTGACTTCCTCCAAGATCTGTGCAGTCAGCTACGCATTTTCACTGAAAAAGAAATTCACCGTCGTGGATTTACCAACAAAGAATTTAATCAAATTACCCGTCAACAAAGACAAGACCCATCTCTACGCAAAACAATTCAAGCCAAGCAAATGCAACTGCGCGGTAGCAAATAAATTAAAGGGGCTTAAGCCCCTTGTTTTCTTAAAAAAGTAGGGGCGCTTCGCGCCCCTACTTTTTTTATTTGCTAAAAACACCAAAATCGTCTATAAGAAACAAGGCAAAATCACACACTAGATTGGTCGGTCATAATTATTTTCGGTTGTGCTATTGACAATGGTCACTTACAGTCTATAATCCCTCCATCATTGAGTATGCCCAGTGCTACAAAAGCTACAAAACTCGTAAAGACACGCTTATGTTCGGCTTAAAATTTGGCGGAAAGTCTAAAAAAGGCATCGGAATAGAAATTACTTCCGAGAAAGTTAACGTTGTTCAACTTCGCCGTAAGGGACCATCCTCCTATAGGTTAGTTTCCTATGGCAGTATGGAGCTACCCGAAGGAACTGTTGAAGAAGGGCGTATTCTCGATCCTGTAGCATTGGGAGAAATTGTTCGTAGCCTATTAACAGAAAAGAAAATAAAAGCAAAACAAGTCGCTACCGCCCTTCCTGGTAGGGAAACCGTGAGTCGCTTAATTCGATTACCTGCGGAAATTCCTGATCTAGAATTGCGGGATATGGTACTTAACCAAGAAGCGAGTCTGTATTTGCCATTTCCGCGAGAAGATGCGGATGTAGATTATCAAAAGCTGGGGACCACCCTCGATGATGATGGCATTGAACGGATCGAAATCCTGATGGTCGCGACACCCAAAGAGGTGACTGACAGTTACATACAGGCTTTGGAAATCGCTCAGCTACAGGTTGATATTGTGGAAGTCAGCAGCTTTGCATTGATTCGCTCCATGTATAACGAGCTGTCTCGATTTAGCACCTTAGCGGAAGCCGTAGCGATCGTTGACATTGAATATGAAGCAACTGAAATCACGGTGACTGTTGATGGTGTGCCACAGTTTTCACGCACATTTCCAATAGGTACAGCACAGATTCAGAATGCCCAATTAAGAGCAATCAATTTACCACCCCGTCGCACCACCGATATGGAAATGTTAAGTTCCACAGTTGTACCAGTGCAGTCGATTGATACGGCTAGCCTAGTAGCTGGTGGGGGCAGTACTCCAGGGGATGCCGCAATTTTAAGAGTTGTTGGCGATCTTTCCGATGAGTTAAGGCGCTCCATTGACTTCTATACAGGGCAATCACCAGGATCGGATGTTGTGCAACTATTGATTACAGGACCTGGAGCTTGTATCGGTCAGATGAATGAGTTTTTTAGTCAAAGACTTGGTATTGCTGCAAATGCGATCGATCCACTTACTACTGTGGGTGTCTCGGTTGATGTTGATATTCCTATCCATGAACGGATGGCAATGTCTGTTTGCCTTGGACTAGGTTTGAGGGAGGTCTAAAAAAATATGTATAACCTTGATATTAACTTTTTAAGCGATCGCGCTGCGGCTGAGGCTCAAGCGGCGGCTCGTCCCCCGATCGCTGATTCGCAATTTCTCATCTATGGCGGTGCGGTTGCTCTTGTGGCTCTGGCTCTTGTCGGTGGTGCATTCGTTGTCCTCAATGCTGCCAATGAAGGAATTCAACAGGAACTGGCAACTCTGACCGCCAAAGAATCCGAGTTAAATACGAAACTTAAGGTCTTAGAAGGTCAGGAAGCTCAATTGAGAGAGGTTCAAGATAGAACAAATAAAATTGCCGCTCTATTTGTGGGTAATTTTCCGACCAGTGCGATCGCCAATGAAATTAGAAGTCGTACTCCCATTACCGTACAGGTTAACTCCATTACTCAAAAATCTCCATCACCTACAGATCCCACCCAATCGATCTTAGTCGATGGCAAAGTAACCAACTATAACGAGTTGAATGATTTTATATTGTTGCTAAAGGCTTCTCCCCTTTTAGATGCCGAAAAGACTAGATTAGTCTCATCAACTTTGCAACAGGCAACAATTGGAGCGAACTTCACACTAGTTAACTTTATCGTCGAGACGGCTGTCACCTCTAAAAACCCTGCGGAACTATTGCCTGAACTCCAAAAAAGAGGCGCGGATGGTTTAGTTGCCAGAGTTAATTTATTAAAACAACAGGGAGTGATTAAATAAAATGACTAATGCTGCTGCTTCAGGAACTGAAGAGGTTGTAGGTGGTGGTTTAACCCTATTTGGTTTCACCTTTACTTCCAAAGTCTTAGGAATCGTCATGGGAATTGGCGGTATCGGGTTGGCGATCTATATGGCGACCACTTATGTAACCCCACTCTGGGATCAGGTGCAGTCTGGACAGACAAACATTGCTACCAAAAAGACCTCTGTTACAGATCTAGAACAGAAGATCACCTCTAAAGGTAATGTTTTGGTCAAAATTGAGGAAGCAAAAAGACAAAATGAATTTGTGCTAACACTTTTGCCAAATGTCGATAACATCGATACTCTGATGCGAGATATTCAAGAACAAGTACCAAAAACCATCACGATCGCTTTGCCGCCAGATTTTTCCTATGAATTACAAGGCACAATGCGAACTTTTCAACCAGGTCCCCTTGTTGTGGGACCGCAATACAAAACCTACTCATTTACGATTGGTTTTGACGGTAAATTTGAGGATGTTTTGAATACAATTCAAAAAATTGAGCGGCTAAAGCCTTTATTGGTCGTCAAAAATTTAACACTCATCAAAAAGAATTTACCGATTGAACAGTTTAAATTTTCTAGACCGCTTGCTCCTGGGAAAGAGAAAGAACTGCTAGACAGCTTGCCTCCATTACTTGGTGCAGATTTTATCCTTGAGGCGTTTGTGCCATTAACTGAGGCTGAGCTTAAACCTGCGCCTCCTGCGGCGGCTCCACCGAAATAAGTAAAAAAATTAAAAGGTTAATTTGAAATTAATATTTTAATTTGACATAGTGTGGTAAACTCTCAACCCATAATCGCGTCAATTCTGCCACGGTTATGTTGTTCCTTTAATTAGGATCAGTTTGGATTTTGAGAGAGTCCCCGAAAAGATTAAGTGTATTGGTTTCCGTCAGGAGCTAGAGGAGTGTAATTGTATGAATATGAAATCGACTGGGAAATTAGATGGGAAGCTAAGCGGTAAGTCTTTGGCTTGCTGGTTTTTGATTGCAGCAACTTGCCCACAGGTGTTAGCCTTTGCTCCTGCTGTTGCTCAGACTCAAGTATCCGCGAACAAATCGGAAGCGATCGCTGTTGCCAGCCGTATCACTGATATTAATTCCAATATGTCAGGGGATCGCTTTAACCTCACTTTAAGTTTTGCCAGTAGCGATCGCCCTCAAGTTACCTATGCTCGCCAAGGTAAGGATTGGATTGCGGTATTAAATGGCGCTCAATTGCAATTGGGTAGTGGTAATGCCAGCTATACCAAATCAAATCCTGCGCCTGGAATTACAGCGATCGAGGCTACTCCTTACGAAACAAACAAGGTCAGGATTCGTGTTACGGCTGCTAGTCCTGAAGTTCTCAAAGATTTAATTAAGCGTCAAGATACTAGTAATAGTTTGGTGTTTAGCTTAGAGATGCAAACAAATTCTATCTCTTCAGCGAATTCGCCTGATGCTGGGGTTGTCAAAAGCGATAATGACTCGACTAAGGTACTTACTGCTCAAAATACTGCGGCGAATCCATCCTCACTTGGGCAGCCTCTGTTTCAGCCCAAAGTTACAATTACCAATTCTGATGGTACAACTCGTGTCGCTCAAACCAATGCGCCGAATTCAACTCCACCATCAGCAACAAATCCTGTGACTCCTCAGTTACAAGGTCGAGTCCCTGGAATTGCGCCGCCATTCCGTCCGCTCAAGACTCCGCCAGTTGGCGATATTGCGACTTCTACTTCAAAGTTGCGGGCTGATATTGTGGATCTCGGTTCGGCTGAGCGTGTACCGAGGATTACTCTCCGTAATGCCCCAGCGATCGAGGTTTTGACTTTAATTGGACGGGTAGCAGGTTTAAGTGTTGTATCCGCAAGTGCGGCTCCAGCAACAGGTGCAGCCCCAGAGGCAGGTGCAGCCAGCATTAGTCAACCCGTGAGTCTTACTATTGAGAATGAAACTGCTCAAGATGTTTTTAATAATGTCTTGAGAATTACAGGTCTAGAAGCTAATCGAATTGGTAATACCATTTTTGTCGCAACTAAGTTACCTGTAACTCTGAAAAACTTAGTTACAAAAAGTTATCGCTTAAATCAAATCTCAGCAGGTGAGGCTTCTGCATATTTGACTGGTTTAGGTGCTTCGCGAGTGGTCAATCGTCAACGCGCTATTCCAGGTGTACAGACCGCAACGATTGGTACGGCGGCAACAGCGATCGTCAATACCAGCACAGAGCTAGTTCCAACTTTAGAAACAGTGGCAATTACTGAAACTTCAGGCGTAACGCCTCTGCTCAAGGGTGTACAGGTCATTGCTGAAGAAAGAGGTAACTCTGTAACTTTGATTGGTTCGCCCCGTCAGGTCGAATTCGCTGAAGCTCAACTTGCGAGACTAGATATCCGCAAGCGTCAAATTTCTGTTAATGTGCGAATTGTTGATGTGCAGTTATTAAATACCCAGTCTTTTAGCAGTCAATTCTCTTTCGGAGTTAATGACTCTTTTTATTCAGTTAGAGACGGTGTTGCTGTTGCTAATTTTGGGAGATACAACCCTTCTATCTCCCCCAGAGAATCGCTACTGACTTCTCAACCAACTATCCGAAATCCGTTTGGTGGATCTAATACATTTCTGGATGTTTCAGGTAATCCAGGTAGTACTTTCACTGCACCTAACACCGCACCTGGATTTCAAGAATTTAGAGATGGTGTTTTGACTACATTTATTCCGAATGGTGATGGAACTTTCTTAAGACGTGTTATAGGATTAGGCACATCTCCTGACACGATAGGTGTGACTGATATTACTCGAGCGACACCTACAATTAGAACTATTACAACCGATCCAACTACTGGTAGACAAACAGTTACCACAACGGTTGGTACAGATGGTACTGCGACCGCTTCATTGGCTTCTCTTTTTCAGTACCCAGCTCAGTTTTTACAGAGTTTACAATTCCAAGTACAAAGTGGTAGTGCGAAGGTTTTAACTGATCCTACCCTCACAGTACAAGAGGGTGAAAGCGCATCTGTTGGTTTAACACAGGAAGTCCCAGGAGGGTCTGAACTTAAAACCACAACTACTGGTAATGTTACAACCACTGGCACACAATTTACACTCAAGAAAGCAGGGCTAACACTCAATATTCAAGTGGATAGAGTTGATGACAATGGATTTGTCAATATGTCCCTTTCTCCTACCGTTTCATCTGCTGTTCAGACTATTACCAACCCTGATGGTAGTCAACAAGCATTACTTTCAGAAAGAACCCTGAACTCAGGAAAAGTCAGACTCCGAGATGGTCAAACTCTAATTCTGTCTGGAGTCATCCAAGATACCGATAGAGAAACTATTACCAAAGTTCCTTTCCTTGGCGATTTGCCTATTATCGGTGCTTTGTTCCGTGGTAGTAACACTCAAAACACCCGCAGTGAAGTGATTATCATTGTCACTCCTCGGATTATAGATGACAGTCAAAACGCAACTTGGGGCTATAGTTATCAACCTGGTGCGGAAGTTCAGAAAGTACTTGATAGCAATCAAATCAAACCACAGTAAGACTTACATCTTCTCTCTCTTCAATTACACTCTCTTTTGTACAGCCTTGGGAATAATTCCCAAGGCTTTTTTATAGCAATTTTTGATTTGACCAAACTAATAATGAAATTTACATGACACCACAATAACATCTACATCTGTCACCCGATAAACCAAGCGATGTTCTTCGGTAATACGCCTTGACCACAATCCTGACAACTCGTACTTCAGAGCCTCTGGCTTACCTAAACCTGAAAATGGATCGCGTTGAATATCCTTGATAAGTGCAACGATTTTGCTATAAATTTTCTTGTCCTGTATCCGCAAACTGGTTGAACTCATCGAACCACGCGCTAGAAATGCAACTTTTCTCATAGCGTAAAAACAAATCATCAATATCTGACTCAATACTACTTAACTGTGAATAATTAAGTTGATCACCAATTAAAGTTAAATCAATATCCGAACCATTGCGATAATTTCCCTTAGCTCGTTATCCATACAACAATATCTTGTCAATTTGAGTATATTTTGCAAACACAGCAATAATTTTATTAATTGTTGCTTCCTTTAGTCCAAATCGTTTTACAGCTTCATCAGGTTGCATCATCGTTTAATTCGTGCATCTTTTCGCATAACGTTACAAACAAAGCAAAAAATCTTGTCTGAATATTCGTAACATGAGTTAGTGATTATTTTATCAGAAAAATATTTTGCTAAACTTGTAAAAAACAGTACATCACTGTGTAATAATCATTAAGCGAAAAAAAACGCCCTCATGGCTCAGGGGTAGAGCATTCCCTTGGTAAGGGAAAGGTCACGGGTTCAAATCCCGTTGAGGGCTTAGGTTTTAAGGATCGAGTTGTACTCATATTGTGCTAAAACGATCTAAACCGATCTAATTCGGGCTAGTTTGGGTACGAAATGGGTACGCAAAAAACATCAAAAACTAAAAAGGGACAAGTCGCGATTTACTCCCAAGATGGTTACTTGAGGTTGAGATGGCGGCATGAAGGAAAGAGATACACGATCGCGCTAGGACTACTAGAGCATGATGCGATCGCCCAGCAATTAGCAGCGCAACGCGCTAATACAATACAGCTTGATATCCTGTCTGGTAACTTTGACGATTCTCTTCTTAAATACAAACCGAAGAAAATAGACTCACTGCCTCTGGTTGTCACTGCTAGTCCACGCAGTATATATCAGGCTTTTTTAGAATTTAAGCGATCGCAAGTTTCGGCGGCGACATTTAAAAAGTACTTGTCATTTTTGCCAGATTTGGGGTATCTGCAACCAGAAAACATTTTGCAGTATTTAGGCGATCGCAATAATCCTGAGACGGTGAAGCGCAAACTTGAATGGTTGGCACAGGCTTATAAGTATGCTGGGATTGATAATCCTTTTGAAATTGCACAGAAATTGCACAAAGTGCCGCCAAAATTATCACCGCGTCCCTTTACAGAGGATGAGGTGAAAAAAATTTTAATAGGATTTTCTGAGATATCGCCTCACTATTTGCCTTATGTGCAATTTTGCTTATCGACGGGGGCGCGATTACAGGAGGTAAATTGTTTGACTTGGTCTCAAATTTCCGACAATTACGAGATTATTGAAATATTAGATTTTAAGCGTGGCAAGAAGCGATCGTTTAAATTGCCAGAATTGGCGATCGCTGCTATAAAGGCTGCATGTAAAAATGGCGAATATGTTTTTACCAGTGCTGAAGGACAGAAAATAGATGCTGGCAACTTTAGGAATCGACATTGGCGCAAAGTATTAGAAATCCAAGGAATAGACTATCGCCGCCCTTATCTGTGTCGAAGCACTGCAATTAGTCACGCCTTGGCTAGCGGGGCTAGCCCTATGATGATTGCGGCGGTGACTGGACATGATGTTGAGACATTGTATAGAGACTATGCGGGCTTTATTGAGTCTTCACCGACAATGCCTGATTTGTTCTGATTTTTTCGGCTTTAGCGATCGCCTTTCGCCATTGAATCAACTCATCCCACTGATTAGGATCATTACCAAGCCATCCTTCGACTTCGCGCAACTTGAGATTAACACCGCCGATTTCTGTCCAGTGGAAACCTTTGGTTAGGGGAATGCCTAGCGAGTTAGTTTTTTGCTGATTGCGCCATTTTCGCCATGTGTCGGGACTGTCGGATCTGCCAAGCCGAATTAATGCTGTGGCGATCGGGAGAGTATTGGAAGCTGGAAGCAAATCGCGCTTTAGTTCCCTGATTTCTGCGGTAAGTTGCTCTAGTACGGAATCCATGATTTAGGTTTTGATAGAAGGTTGTCGATTTAGTGGTCTGATGATGTTCTAGTAGAAACTTTTGAAAATTCTTGAGCCTCTACTAGAACGCTGTCATTAAAAGATTTAGCAGATCTGAACTTGGACTTGTAGGCTTCCATCGTCATCATTGCCCCGGTAATCGGTGCGAAAACTCCAATCATTTAGAGCGGCGGTTAATTCAGGTTCTACATCTCTAACGATGCTATCCCATTCAATCAATACGCCCTCAAAGGGTAAGCCGTGAGCATTTTCAAAGAACTCGATCAACTGTTGCCAATTGTCGAAACCATCGGCGATCGCAAAGCTATCTAGAATCTCTGGCAGTTGACCCAAGATATGTGGCATCACAAAGCTATCTCTATGAATGAAGATTCGCGTAACTCTTACGCACCTAGCCTCGCCCAACTTCTCACGCTGCGGCGATCGCTGTTTCCACCAAAGATAAAGTTTCTCACTCTCCTTAATAGGATTCTTGCGAACTGCCCGAATAGTTTGGCGCTTGGAGCCGTCTAGAATTTTGTCACGAAAAACAGAAAATGATATACCAGCCATAGTTTTTTAAAAAAGTGAAGTTTGTTTGTACTCGATAAATTCTTGGATAGCCTTGTCAACCGCAAGCTCGGCGGCTTTGGATTGACGCAAAATGTCCATACTGCGAGATTTGAAATACTGCTTTTGCAGCGATCGCATCGTGTAGACCTTGTTAATAAAATCTTCGCAGTCGTCTTTAGTGACAATCATTACTCTCTCCCAAAACTTTGATAAAGCCTGATAGTGAAACAAATCCAAATGATGTGCGGTTCTCCAAAATTCCAAGCTAGTCTCGGTCTGAGATACCACCGCAAAAGGTGAAGATGGAAACAGATTTTAAATCCATCAATAGGCAACCCGTTATATTTGCCTTTCGGAAAAAAGTCCTTGATATTCATAATTTAGAATGGGATAACGTCAAACATTGATAGTTTTGCGGCGCGTTCCTTGACAAATTCGACCAGAAGTTCATAGTTAGGGCTGCGGTAAAAGTAGCCATTAAATTCGATGGTAAATACTCCATCGTCATCTAGGTAGAAGCTGCTAGGCAACACGCAGGGAGGGATGACAACCTCGTTAAATTTTGTTCCAAGGTTTTTAATTGCACAGTGAGTGGAAATGGTCATGATTTTCTACTTTGATAAACGGCTAAACAATCGGCGCATAAATCCCTAGTGATGATGGTCGGCTTACCCTTGCCACGGCGGCAAACATAGGTAGTTCCGACAGTTTTTGCATGACGATCGCACATGGGGCGATCGCAACTTCCAGACAAAGGATTGATTAGCCTTTCGGACAAAACACCATCGCACAGCTTTGTAGCTGGCATTCCGCAAATGTAGCAATTCATGATTTCACCTGTAACTTCCTAATTTCTCTCTCAATCTTTCTCAACTCCTGACCTGCCCTATGTTGGGCGATCGCTGACAAATGCTCATCACCACCAAACTTACCGATGTACTGGGATTTTTTATCACCCCATTCTGGACGGGGTTTATCAGACTTCCAAACAGCTTGTTTAAAATCACGGCGGGGAACCTTCCCGCAATTAATCCAGACACCATCTGGGCAAGCGCCCAAATTAATCAATTCCTCACGGCGTTCTAGTAGAAACTGATAACGAGCATCGAGCGCTCGAACATTTTTACTTTCTACCAGAACATCATCTATGCGAGAAATTGCAACGGATTCACTGGGTTTCGTGGCGATCGCATGGTCAGAATTGCCTAAATTTGCCTCATCGATGTCAACTGTTGAAACAGCGATCGAGATACAAGACTCGTTTAAGGACTGTTGCACAGCAGTTAACGTCGATGGTTCTTCCAAGCAAATATCTAGATCTAATTCGCCCGTCTGAACCCCTTGGACATCCCACAGGCACTTTGTCCATTCCATAGGGAAACCGAACAAGACAGCCATCATTTGTGGACTCAAACATTGGGTATCTAGCAACAGTCCTTTGTCTCGGAACCACTTCTCGCACTTGCTCTGACCACTGCTGCGGCTCTTTACTCCTTTGTTGGTTGTCAGGGTAGGCAATGATAAACAATCGCTCCCGTTTTTGGGGACTTCCAAAGAAAGCTGCTTGTAAGACCTGTGGATCGTCCCAACGATATCCGACCATTCGGAGTCCTCCAAGTATTGTTCGCAGTGAGTTATTAATAACTGAAGCTGGGTTTTCGATGATGACGAAGCGGGGTCGCCCTTGGTTGATAACTCTGAGATATTCAAACCAGAGAGCAGATTCTGGATGTAAGAGTCCTGTTTTGGTTCCTGCGTTTGAGGTTCCTGTGCAGGGGAATCCACCAGTAAAGATATCGATTCCTGTTGGTGCAACGACCTCTCTAATGTCTCCAAAGATTGGGACTTCAGGGAAGTTTGAACCGTAGACGGCTTGAGCATCTTTGCAGATGTCTGAATAGCCAACTGTTTCAATTTTGCGGGTGATTCGGGCTGCATAGCTGAAGGCTCCAACGCCTCCAAACCAGTCGTAGTGAGTGAGCATGATTTTTTAATAGGTATAGAGCAACTGCCAAGATGTTCCATAGCTTTAGCAAATTCCAAGGGGCGATCGCCAAAGTAGAAAACTGTTTGATCGTATTCGTTACCAGAACGTTTTTTAGTTCCGTTTAAATACTGAATCTCGCGATATGGATTGTAAAAAGGTAGACGCTTGGATGGGTTTAAATAGGCGCTACTAGCATCTTTACAGCGCTGAAACCACTTAGCTGATGTGCTGCTATTGACGATTAGAATTGTTTCGCCGATCGCACAAAACTCAAGTATTTTGTCGATGCATTTACCGATCAATCCCTGACTGTATGGAGGGTTAACAAACTTCTTTAGATAGGGTGTCCAGTCCTTGGTTAAAGCATTGTCAGCCTTAGTCCAAAATGTTTTCGCTCTGATAGATTTCTGGGCGATCGCATTAGAAAAAGGATCTAAATCAAACCATCCTAAGAAATCTCTACAAGCTTCTACAAAGTAATCAGGTGTGTAGTTTTCATCGCCTTTCTCTTTATCAGGAATTTCATGATCGAAGGGTAGCAAAATTTCTTTCGCAACTACTTCTACTAGAACAGGCTTAGCTACTTCTACCAGAACAGGCGCGGCTGCACGTTCAATAATCTTGCAGATACTAGGATCGCCTTTATTTGGTTGAAGGATTTCAACTGCAATTGGTAGCTCTGATTCAGCAATCATTCCACTACCTCCAAAGCACTAATCCCACATGGGAATTGAGCTACATAGCCAGAATTCCAAACGATTTCAACGATCGCAAGCGTGACTGGTCCATGCTGTTCAAAACCGATTACCTTGGCAGTTTTTCCTTTAAAGAATAAATCGGATCGCACGGTGCAACCTTCTACCAGAACGGGTTTACTTGGCTCCAAAGATAGGTAATCGGTAAAAACTTGTCTAGGTTTATCTTCACCGTCAAAGTGAACCATGCAAAGTATTTCGTCAATTACAGAATCAACTACACCATGTAAATCACCGCTAATTACACGGGTTCCGACTTGAAACTGAGCGATAACAATTTGTTTGATTTCTCGCAAAGCGGCGATCGCTTCTTCAACTTTGGGATTGATTGGCAGTGCAGCCGTTGGTAATTCTCTACTAGAACAATCTTGAATAGGGAGCGAAAAAATATCTAGTTGATCAATCATTTCCCACCTCGCTTTAACATTTCACGAATTTTTGCAAGATTGGCGATCGCAATTTCTGGATCACAAACTTCAACAATTTCAGGCACAAACAACGGGGGCGGCGGTGGTGAAACTAGCGGTTTAAACTTGGCTTCCCACTTTTCCCAATCTGCGGTGGTGAATCTTGAAAAATATGCAGTGCGATCGCGTGGTGAAACTTGCAATGATTTCAAAATAAAATCTTCGAGCTGGCGGCGGGTAGAGTCACCTTCTACAGGATTTATCGCTTTTACAGGTGACTTTATATCTTTCGACTGATCAACGGGCTTTAAATCGCATTTTTGAGCATGGTCAAGTTTAGGATTTTCACCAGCGATCGCATCCCGTGAAATTTCAGGATTTGCATTTTCAAAAAAAACAAAATTTCCTAATTGATCTTTTGAATTATTTGAATAATCTGAATAGATCTGAGGCGTTTCAGAATCATTACTAGGAGCCACTTTCGAGCCGCGATTTTCGCAGTTTTGAGAAAGTTGTCTCATTTCTGCGACAGTTTTCTCATTTTTGAGACTGTTTTCGCAGTTTTGAGAATCTGAAATATTACTCGTTTGTCTCATTTCTGAGACAGTTTTCTCATTTTTGAGACTGCGGATACCGTGCAAATTTCGGACATTAAAACCTTTGTCTTGAAAATCAAAGATTTTTTCATCTTGAAACTTAGCGATCGCTCTGTAGTAAGTGGCTTTACTCACACCACAGACAGACATTACCGATAAAGTCTCTACTTCTTCGTAGCGATTGCCCCAAGGATCGATCTCAACGAGGTAACTCCAAATTTTCCACTCGGACGCGGTTAAATTTGCTTTTCTAAGTGCATTAGCGACTGTTGGAGTGACTTGGTAAAACTCACTCATGGTTCACCTGCCAGCTTTGCTAGACCTTCTCGGGCGAAATTTTCAAGGATTATATTTGGCTTTACATTTTGTTTTGCAGCCACAATTTTGATGCTTTCTATAACGTCAGGGGCTAGTGACGTGTTGAATGTACGCCGTTTAGTTTCAGACATCGATCAATAAACCTATTAATAAAATCAATAAATTTATTATATACGCTATAGCGCTCTTACGCAAATAAATAAAAGCGTAGTAATATGTTTTTTTTCTGGTGGCAAAAAATGGATAAAGAGTTTAAAGAGAGATTTTCTAAGCGAGTTAGAGGATTAAGAGGTAAGCGATCTCAGGGTGATTTTGCAAAGTTATTAGAGGTTAGTCAACCAACTATTGTTGGCTGGGAGAGCGGGGCTAATTTGCCTAATTTGGAGAATTTGGAGAAGTTGGCGGGTTTAGCTAATGAGTATCCTGAAATGTTTTTAGCTAAGCTTTATGGTCGTGAATCTGTAGACGAGAGAAGTTATATTGATATTACTGATGCGATTTCCGCTATGAGTTGTGTGGAAGTTTCGGCGGTGACTATGGCGATCGCAAATAGATTGGCAAAAGGTGAGCATTAAAAAACGACTAGATCTAAGATCCAGCCGCTTACAGGTGATTAAAAAATCTAGCTTTGCACTAAAAGAAAAAGCCTACAAAATTTGTTTAACTTCAGTGCAACTAATCGAGATTTTGCAACCAACAGCCAATAATAATGTATTGAAGTTTTCTAAGTTAGGTGCGTGATTTTGATTAAACCATCTCTGCACTAAGGAAGTTTTTGATCGCTTTTCCAATCCTAAAACCTCGGCGTATTTATAGCAAAGCTGTATTAACCATCTATCGCCCCATAATGCGATCGCACGATCTTTAACAGCATTTAACTGGGCTTGGGTAAGCTTTGCAGACTCGGTTAACTCGTTTGTTTCTAGCTCGGACATTTCTAAAACTGCATTCATAAATTTATACAACTGTATCAAAAAAATATACATTTAAGGGGACTGGCTAGGCAATCCCCAAATATTTGATTAAAAAGTGATCCTCTCTTGCACCTCGGCGATTTTATTCTCAACATCGATCTGATGCTCTGGATAGGCTAGATAAGCCTTTTGGTTGAAAGCCCAATTAATTAATTTGTTCAACTGCTCATCGGTCTGACAGCGATCGCAGACTCCACAAAATGCAGCCCAAAATTTACCCCAATCTGGCAATGGCTCCGAAGCAATAGACAGCAATTTATCCGAAAGATCGGGTGTCCAGCAATCTTGGGGCATATCAGAGACTGAGGCATGATTACTCTCGTCACCGATCGCGTCTAAGCCGACAATAGCGAGAGTCGCACGTCTACGAGCTTGGGTTTCAGCTTTTTTCATAGCATTAGCTTTATGCTTACCACTAAGTCCAGATAGTGAGACTTTACCTGTTGCCTGTTCAGTGCGATCGCCTATACGGGCTTCTACCAGAACAGAATAAATGTCACCATTTAAAAGGCACTCTTCTTTAAGGATACGAGTAGAAACATTGCGCTTATCTCTAAGCTGTGAGGCGGCTTGAGCATTGGGATACAGTGAGATTTTTGTCTTACCAGTTTTCTCGTTAAACTCATTAATGTAATCGAACGGGCGCGACAACGCATTTAAACCAAGTTGGCGACAATAATTGAAGTAATAGATAAGGCGATCGCTTTCGGAAAGCATTGCAAGATCACCAGATTGAACAATCTTTGCAAGAAGTTCTTCACTTATGCTCTGGGAAACAATCGAGCCTGATTCTGATTTAACAAGATTAGACATTTTCGCCACCACAATTTAAGGATTGAGCCAATTCTTCAAGGGATTCATACAACTCTTCAGGGGTTGCGATCGCCACATCATAATAATTTTGCAAGGCTTCAATCGACTGCTCGGCAACAGAGGGATAACCAAGATTAGTTTGAAGCTCACGAATAGCAAACAAGATTAGAGCGAGTGATTTATCTGTCATTGTTCTGGTAGAGAGTGAATAAATTTTGTTCTGGTAGAGAGCGATCGCTACCGTGGGATAGATAGGCGATCGCAGTAGGAATTAATTAGAAATTGTCGTCATAATTGCCGAGTTCAATTTGTGGCTTTTCGTAGTCGTCAGGAACATCTAGCTTGCCTGAGCCATCACAAGCAATACATTCAGTTTCAAAAGGTTCTGAAGCAATTTCAAAGCTAGTTTCTTCATTTCTTGCATAGACAATCCGATCAATCATTCGACCTGAGCCATTGCAGTAATCGCAGTTAATCAACATAATTTTCTCACTGAATAAAGATTTGAACGGGGTGGCTAATCCCCATGAGCCAAGAATTTAAGCAACTAAAGATTCTTTGTCAGCAATACGCTCACGAACTGTAAGCTTGCCGATCGCAAAGTTGTTTTTAATCAAATTGAGATTGATTTCAGCGCGAGAATACTCATCGGTGAGGGATTGCAACTGCTCGGAAAATGCAGAATATGATTCGTGATCCTTCAGCATTTGAGCTTTACCTGCCTTGCGCTGTGCATCATTTTTAAAGTCACCAAAGGCGATCGCAGAATCAACTTCAGATTCAATATCAAGAATGGCGGATCGAACGTTGCGGATCTTTGTGCCAAGTGCTAGCAATTCATAAGAGGCAGTGGCGATCGCATGGGGAAAATTTGAGAGATTCATAATTAGTCCTGAATAAGATTTGTTATTTGTTCTGGTAGAAGATTGAAAGGAGGCGGCTAACTCCCCCTAAGCCGATTGATTAATATTGGTATCTGTAGTCGTTTAGATCGTTTAGTCTCGCTTGCTCCCATTGATAGGCGATGTCAGCTTGAATAGACCGAACTTCGTCCATGTCGCCACTACATAGCGCGTTCCAAAGATCCTGCTTTTCGTGACCACTAAAGCTATCGCCTAGCAGGATTCCAGCAATTACCCATTGCAATTGCGAGATTAATTCGAGAGTTAGGAAAATCATTTTGTCGGGACCCGATTGTTTTTTTGATTGTGTAGAAAAAAATTAGAGAGGGGAGGAGACTCCCCATTGAAACTAGGCTGCAACTAACTCATGGCTAGAGAAATCAACCTCGATAACTTCACCAGTCTCGAAAGAATCGACTTTTTTCAAAGCCTTTCTAATCGCACCCGCAAAAGGTGAGCGATCATTGAAGAAAAGATCGTATGCATCAGGCTGAGAGAGCACGTCAAGCATTGCATCGGCGATCGCATGAGAAACTTTGCTCACGTCATAAGTCTCAAATCTATTTGTAGACCCATTGATAAATGAGTTTTCGGCTACCCACTCGTTAGCAGCATCTTCAATTTGCTCGTTGATATCGATCGCCTTTTCGCCTGTAGAAATCTGAAACATGGTAAACTCCGATTAGTAATATGGGTGATCTCGAAAGGGGTCGCCTTTTTTGTGGCTTCGCCCCTGACTTATTTCTAAGCTATGCTTATTGTATGCTTTTATTGCTACAAAGTCAAGCATTTATTACTACAAATTTAAAATAGTTTTCTAGGCGATCGCTCTTTTTCTTCGGGGGGTCTGGGGGGTGTCCCCCCAGAGATAACAACGTAGACAGATAAAGCTGACACGAGAGATCCCCTCAATCTCCCTACCTTGTTTTCTTCCTGTTCCACATCACCAAACAGTGACAATCCCATCCACGATGTAAGTCAGTCCCCCTAAACTCAATTAGTTCTCCACCTTTTAATGTTGATCGCTGTCCATTAATCTCAAAGTCAAAGTCTTTGAAAACAATCATCTTGACGTTTACACTCACATCCTTATCACGATGTAAACCCACATCCCCGCCAAGTCTCACCAAACCAACTTCCCGATCATGTCGGTTGATATAAGTCTCTAATCTGTCATCTTGTATCCAGTCAAATTTGTTATAAAAATCTGGTTTAAAACCAAACCCAAAAGTCTCTAAACCGAAACTCTGACAGTAATCTAGTATCTCTAAATAGTTTTTAATCATTGTTTTGTACCTGTAAATTATTTTCCGATCGCGATGCCGTAGGCATCGCTTCTCAC
>JBIKYX010000058.1:0-26713 GCA_044355035.1 Pseudanabaena sp.
GTACTATGTCGATAATGCTATTCATTTGGTGCTTTGATTCATTACTTGCACCTTATCCGATGAATAGCTTTTTTCTCTCATTTTTTAAAACTGTCCGAAGTATTGGTATAAACGTCATCTACTGACCAGAGTAAAGGTTCGTTTTCAAAGCGCATGGGGATTTGCAATGGCATACAAGTCTACAGGTTAGATAATTTTGACTGAAATACTAATGAATTCTATCGGTTTAATTGTAATTTTGGGAGCAACGGCGACTGGTAAAACTAGTCTGGCGATCGCTCTTGCCAAACATCTAAATTCACCAATTTTAAGCGCTGATTCGCGCCAAGTTTATCGCCATTTTGATATCGGCACGGCAAAACCAAGCTTAGAAGAACGTCAAGAAGTTCCCCATTATTTGATCGATATTGCTGAACCAGACACAACCTTAAATCTTGCTGATTATCAAGAACAAGCCCAAACCTTAATCGCTAAGTTTCATGCTGAAGGTGTTACCCCAATCCTCGTTGGTGGTTCGGGTTTGTATATTAAGGCGATTACGGCTGGCTTAAAAATTCCGAGAGTGCCGCCTCAGCCAGAATTGCGATCGCAACTTGAGGAGTTAGGTCAAAACTATTGCTATCAAGTTTTGCAACAGGTCGATCCTGTGGGTGCTACGAAAATTCATGCTAACGATCAAATTAGGACTTTGCGATCGCTAGAGGTTTTTTATGTCACAGGGCAACCATTATCATCACAACAAGGTGAGCAACCGCCTGATTATCCAATTGTGCAGATTGGTTTAGATTGCGAAGATCTTGATGCTTATCGTAAGTTGGTTAGCGATCGCACTGAGCAGATGTTACAAGACGGTTGGCTTGATGAAATTCGCGATTTGCAAGCTCGTTATGGTGGAGATTTGCCACTTTTAAGAACGCTCGGCTATGGTGAAATGTCCGATTATTTAGCCAATAAAACTGATCTAGAAACTGCCAAATTACTCACAGTAACTCACACCTGCCAATTTGCCAAACGTCAAAGAACATGGTTTCGTGGTTCGGGTAATGGTGACTTGCCCATACATTGGTTGCGATCGGGAAGTAGTTGGCAAGAGGCGATTAATTGTTTGAACTAAACAGAATTTTAAATATGTCAGAATATGAATATTGATTGCTAAACTTTTGCATGACCACTGCCACACATCCAACTACAACCCATAGCCAACTTTACGAGCAAGACTTTTCTTTATGGCTAGCGCAAGCCGTAGAATTACTGCGCCAAGGAAAGTTTACAAACTTAGATGTAGAGAACTTGATCGAAGAAATTGAATGTATGGGGAAAAGTGAAAAACAAGCCGTTAAAAGTAATTTAGAAATTATTTTAATGCACTTGTTAAAATACAAATATCAACCAGAAAAACGCTCAAATAGTTGGCGCTATACTTTGTTAGAACATCGCCGCCGCTTAGATGACGCATTCAAGACCAGTCCTAGCCTCAAAAGATATTTCTTGCAAGAGTTTGAAAACTGCTATCAAGGAGCGCGAAAACTTGCTAGTGTCGAGACAGGGCTAGCGATCGCTACATTTCCATTAGAGAATCCCTTTGCGATCGCCCAAGTCCTTGACGAAGATTACTTACCTGAGGCTTAGTGGTTGTTAAAGCCCTGCTTTACAGGGCTTTTTGATTACTTGATTTTGTCCATAATCGAGAAAATCGGTAAGTACATTCCAACAATAATTGAACCGACCATACCACCTAAGACAAGGATCATTAATGGTTCCATTAAACTGGTCAGCGCCTTGACCGCTTCTTCAACTTCATTCTCATAAAAGTCAGCGACCTTCATAAGCATCTTATCAATTTCACCAGTTTCTTCGCCGATACTGACCATCTGTAAAGCCATCACTGGAAATACTTCTGTTTTCTGCATTGCAGGCGCAATCTGACCGCCCTCTCTGACCGCATTTCTTGCCGAATCGATCGCATTAGAAATGACTAGATTACCCGATGTTTCCCCAGTAATTTCTAGGGAAGCCAAAATTGGCACACCTGCACGAGAGAGAGAACCGAAAGTCCGCGCAAATCTTGCCACCGCCGTCTTGACCACAAGATCGCCAAACAAAGGCATTTTTAGGAAAAGACCATCAAAATACAACTTGCCAGCAGGAGTTGCGTAAATGCGCTTATAGGCAAAACTAAGCCCAAAAGCAGTTGCAGGCAGAATAAATATTTTCTCACTTTTCAAAAAGTTACTGATATTTACCAATATCTGCGTAAATGCTGGCAACTCACCACCCAAGCTCTTAAATACACCATCAAATACAGGAATGATGAAAATACACATCCCCAGAAAGATAAGGAGTGCGACCGAACAAACCACAATCGGATAGGTCATCGCCGATTTAATTTGGTTCGTCAAACGCGCAGAATCTTCGAGTAATGTGGCTAGACGCGCCAAAACGTCATCTAGTACACCACCAGTCTCACCTGCTTGCACCATCGCGCAATACAGCTTGTCAAATACTTTTGGGTGCTTCCGCAAAGCGTCTGAAAAGTTTGTACCTTGCTGTACATCATCCAGTACTTCGGTAAGAGCTATTTTCAGTCGAGGGTTGGCGCATTGATCGCACATGACCCCTAAACCACGCACCATCGATACACCCGCATTAACCAAGGTTGCTAATTGTCGTGAAAATAAGGCTAAGTCCTTGACTGTCACCTTCTTCATCGTCAGACCCGCAAAATCAAAGCCGCCCTTAACTTCTTTGATATCTTGAACAACAAAACCTTTTTGTCTCCAAGTATCACGAGCTTCCTTGACTGATACAGCCACCATCGTTTGCTGTACAGCCTTACCTTTGGAGTCTTTTAAATTCCCTTGAAATTTTGCCATCACTGCACCTTTTTACAAATTTTCACAAAAAATTGGGGATAAGAAGCTTAACGAACTTAGCCATTAACTTAACCACTGATTGAGCGCGATCGCACCATATCTTGCGATCTAATATCTCCTACAGCCTTACGCTTCATTACAGGTGCTGGGTTAGGACCGACCACACGCAATAATTCTTCAGGGCGGGATGTTTTCGATATTGCAGCTTCAAAGGTGATATCACCATCCATATAAAGCTTTGCTAAAACCGATTCAAGGGTTTGCATCGATTGATTACCGCCTGTTTGGATAAAGCCGTACATTTGCGCGGTTTTCCCTTCCCGAATTAGGTTGGAAATCGCTGGCGTAACAATCATGATTTCCTGCGCCATGACTCGTCCGAACTGCCCTGGTTGCGGATTATGGCGTTGAACAAGGGTTTGACTCAATACGGCAACTAGGGAATTAGAAAGCTGCACGCGAATTTGTCCTTGCTGCTCTGGCGGAAATACATCTACCATGCGATCGACCGTCTGAGATGCAGAGCTAGTGTGTAATGTCCCAAACACTAAATGCCCAGTCTCGGCGGCGGATACGGCTAATTGGATCGTTTCTAAGTCGCGCATCTCGCCGACAAGGATAACATCGGGATCTTCGCGCAAAGCTGCTTTTAAGGCATTAGCAAAGGTTTTAGTATCTTCTCCGACTTGACGCTGGTGGATCACACTTTTTACCGATTCATAGACAAATTCGATCGGATCTTCAACAGTGAGAATATGTTCAGCGCGAGTCTTATTGATCGTCTGGATCATCGCTGCCAAAGTAGTCGTTTTCCCTGAACCCGTAGGACCAGTTACCAGAACTAGTCCACGCGGTTTTTCACTTAGTTCGCGTACAATTGGCGGCAAATTCAGATCATCCATGTCGGGGATCTTAGAAGAAAGCGCCCGCAAGCAAGCTGCATAGGTTCCACGATCTTTGTAAACATTGACGCGAAATCTTGCTAATCCTTTCACCCCATAGGAACAGTCTAGTTCCCAAGTCTGCTCTAGGGTTTTGCGCTGGTTGTTATTTAACATGGCAAAGATTAAGCGTTGGCATTCTTCAGGACTCAGGGGATCGCGCTCGGTGCGGGTCAGATGTCCGTTGATCCGAATGTAAGGCGGCAAACCTGCGGAAATATGCAAGTCGGAACCTTTACGCTCTACGACTTCTTCCATCAAGTCTTCGATGATGTAGTCCATTACCATAGCAAGATTTTCTCCTGATTAAATCCTAATAAACGAAGTAAGCTTATCGCAAATCTGATTGAATAGATGACACAAAGCGTGACCTATTCAATTTAGAAGGTTCGAGGTGTAGTGCAGTATGGACATTCAATCGTTTCGGGGGTGAGCATGGCATCACAGTTTTCGCATTCAAGTCCTTTACCGCGACGGGCGCGTTCTTCGGCTTCACGACCTTTGTCGGTATATACTACCCGCAAAACTTCATCTAAAGTGGTTGCACCTTCTCTTACCAATTGAAAAGCATACGCCATTAGGGTTTTCATCCCTTCCTGCACAGCAATTTCTTTGATAACTTCAGTGGTTGCCCCTTTGTTGATCGCACTCTGCAAGCGTTCAGTCATTTTCATGATTTCATAGACACCTGCCCGACCTTTGTAACCAGAGCCATTACATTTCGGGCAGATTCTTGCCCCAGGAGACATAGTTTCGCGATTGACGATATTAGCTCTATAGAAGGTTTGCTGGAGGTCACTACTGGGTAATCCATAGCGATCTAGCTCTTCTTGGGCTGGATTGTAAGGAATACGACAGTTATCACAGACGCGGCGCAGCAAACGTTGAGCAAGGACACCGATAATGGCGGTGCTAGCCATGAATGGCTCTACGCCCATTTCTTCAAGACGAGCAATACAACTTGGCGCGTCGTTGGTGTGCAAGGTCGTCAGAACTAAGTGTCCCGTTAACGCTGCCTCGATCGCTGTTTTAGCGGTTTCAGCATCGCGAGTTTCACCAACGAGAATTACGTCAGGATCTTGACGCAAGAAGGCGCGAAGAATACTGGCAAAGGTCATCCCCTTTTCGCGAAGTACTTGGCATTGAGTCAGTCCTGGCAAGTTATATTCCACAGGATCTTCGGCAGTACTAATATTGATGCCTGGATCGTTACATTCCGCAAGCGTGGAATATAAGGTGGTGGTTTTGCCTGAGCCTGTAGGACCTGTAACCAGAATTAGTCCGTATGGGCGTTGAGCAAAACTTTGCATCAGCGCCAAGCTTTCAGGGTCACTGATCAACTTATTTAGACCAAGCTGAGTATTGGAGTTATCAAGAATTCGTAAACATACTTTTTCCCCGTTTTGAGTGGGGCAAGTATTGACTCGAAAATCAACGCGCCGACCTTGGAAATTGCGCTTCAGTTTGCCATCTTGAGGAACCCGCTTTTCGGCAATATTCAGGTTAGAGATAATCTTGAAGCGCGAAATTACGGCATTAACGATGTTACGCGGTAAACGCTTGCCTTCACTTAAGAAGAAGTATTCGCGTAGAACGCCATCTTTGCGAAGACGGACACAGAGATCTTTTTCCTGTGGTTCGATGTGAATGTCGGAGCATCCCTCCTTGAGAGCTTTAACCAGAATTTTATCTACGAGACTGATAATCGGGGCGGAGTTTTCACCACCGACCATGAGTTCATCACCTTCATCCGCACCCGCAGCATCGTCACTAAAGACATCATCCTTGACTTGCAGGTCTTCATCGCTGATCCCGCCTTCGCCCTTAGCGCCTTTGTTGACTTGAAATTGGACTATATTGTCAAAAACGCGCTGGAAATCTTCACGCGCAATTACTCGCCTGACAATGGTTAAATTTTTGATGAGTCGGGAAATCTCGGCTTGAACCTTGTAGCTATCGGGAGCGACCACGGCGATCGTGATCGTGTTTTCAGTTTTGGCTAGGGGTAGCATCTCGCAATCGCGACAACTAGCTACGGGAATGATGTTAGAGTCAAGTAGAGCGCTGAGAGCGGCAATGTCAAACTTATCAACTTCGACATCAGGATCGATCGGCTCGACACCATAGAGAACCCGTAGTTCAAAAAGCTGTTGTTTTTTGTAATATCGAGAAATGTCAGGTGCTAGTTCCTGTCCTAGCAGTTCTTCCAATGCTATGAGAAATGGCACATTTTGGTCTTGGCTAGCTTTAACAGCTTTATCAAACTGATCAGGGGTTGCATGTCCGCCTTGAACTAGTTTGCTCTCGAAAGGTGTGCGCCCCCCGCGTTTAGCAATAGCCTTGGTGGTGGTGTTGCTGCTATTGCTTTTTCTACCTATAGTAGTTGGCGATTGATCTGATGTATTCATAGCCAAGAATTCCTAGTCACGTAAGGCAATCATAGCTGTTTGCTTAACTTTATGGGGCGAAAATATCATAAGTGTTTAATAGTTTTAACAAATGGAAATAGATTATATTGCGCTATTTGTTGTTGATGTGGAGCGATCGCTGATTTTTTATCGTGATGTTTTAGGGTTTATTTTTGACAAGCCCACTAAAATCGATAGTGCTGAAGGCTATAGTGGCAAACTCAAAATTGGGCTGTACGATCGCCTATGGCTATCAAAATTATTTGGCGATCGCGGTGAACAACCGATTAGTGGCAATCCATTTTTGCTGTCCATGAGCGTTGATAATCTTGATCAGGTTTATGAACAAATGTGTGAGCGACAAACCACTATGCCTATAGATATAATTTCGCCACCGCAGATCATGCCTTGGGGACAGAAGATTTTGTTTTTGCGTGATCCTGACGGTAATCTCCTAGAAATCGTACAGTCTTAGCAATTTATTTGCAATTCAATTGACGAATGACCAGTAATACTTTTGGGGTTTCTTGATATATATTTAACTGTGGTTGAAACTTCAAAGGTTTATATACCTATGCCTACACAAAACGATATTCCTGTAGCCCAAAGACTGACTGATACTAAGCGATCGCCTCAAAAGCAATCACTATCAGCTAATTCCTCAACCAATACATCAACTAATAATGTGGTTGTGCGATCGCTACAGTCAGTACCTTGGTGGGCTTATGGTTTAGCTGTTTTAGCATTTTTATCGCCGCTTGTTAGTACCCGTATTTGGTTTGCACTTAATACCAGTAACCAAAATGCCAATAGCCAAAATGCATCTACAGCCGCGACAGAGACTTCGACAACCACCGAAGCGACACAACCTGCATCTTCCTCGGCGATACCGAATGTTGCACCGTTCATAAATTCCACTCCGAGTGCCGTCAGTAACAATGCCAACGACAATCCTGCTGCTAACACCGAAATAATAGCTAAGGAATCTAACGTTCCACCTGATTTATTTGGTCATCATGTTTACAGTGAAGCGCCTGCCAATCAATTGAGGGCGATCGGTAGAGCCGCCGATGGTTATGAAATCCGTCTGCGCGAGGTGGCTGCAAAAAATTACCTGAGTATGGAAGCGGCTGCAAAAGCTGATGGCGTTGATCTGGTCGTAATTTCGGGCTTTCGCACGATCGCTGAGCAGCAGCAACTTTTCTTTGATATCAGCAAGCAACGCAACCAAACTCCTGCCCAACGTGCCAAAGTCAGTGCGCCCCCTGGTCATAGTGAACATCACACGGGTTATGCGATCGATATTGGTGATGCTAATGTTGCGTCGGCTAATTTATCAACTAGTTTTGAGAAAACGGCTGCTTTTCAATGGTTACAAAATAATGCTGCAAAATATGGATTTGAACTGTCATTTCCTATGAATAATCCTCAAGGTGTGATGTATGAGCCTTGGCATTGGCGCTTTGTTGGCGATGATGACAGTTTAAAAACTTTCTATAAGAAACAAAATCGTAGTTCTTCTTTTATTAAAAAGCCTTAATTCTTTTCAAGTAGGCGTAGCGCACATCTAGAAAAAAGTGCCGCTTCGCGGCACTTTTTTCTAAGTTCTATGAGCCATCCCGATCGCTTGTTGAATATTATCTAAACCGTGAGACTCTAACTTAGCGACCAAACCTTGCAAGATCTGTTTAACAATTAACGGTCCCTCATAGATTAACCCTGTATAAACCTGCACGATCGCTGCCCCAGCCGTAATCTTTTGCCAAGCATCATCGGCGGTAAAAATGCCGCCCACACCGATAATTGGTAAAGATCCATTGGTAGTCTGCCAGATCAAGTTGATCACCGCTAAGGAGCGATCGCGTACAGGTTGACCACTAATTCCCCCCGCTTCTTCGGTGAGAGGTTTGCCCGTGATTGATAAATGCGTAGTCGTTAAATTTTGACGCGAAATAGTTGTATTTGTGGCGATAATTCCCGCTACACCATAGGCTAGGCTAGCTTTGACAACTTCGATAATGTCAGCATCGTTTAAATCAGGAGCAATTTTTACCAAAATTGGTTTATTCGCAGTATTGATTGGCTTTAATTCGGCAAGAATGCCAGATAAATGTTCAGTAGCTTGCAAATCGCGTAAATTCGGCGTATTCGGTGAACTCACATTCACCACGAAGTAATCACCAAAATCGTAAAGCGATCGCAAACTTTCGGCATAGTCAAATTTTGCGTCAGCAATTTCGGTAACTTTGGACTTACCAAGATTAATTCCCAAAGGAATATTTAGTTTATGGGTATGCAGATAATTTTGGAGATCCGCCGCCGTTGCGGCTGCACCACGATTATTAAAACCCATGCGATTAAGAACAGCGCGATCTCTAGGTAAGCGAAACAAACGCGGCTGCGGATTGCCAGATTGCCCTTTTGCAGTAATTGTCCCCACCTCAGCAAAGCCAAAACCGAGATTTTCCCACGCCCCGATCGCTTCCGCATTTTTATCAAAACCTGCCGCTAAACCCACAGGATTTACAAATTTTAGATTCCATAAAGTTTGTGTTAACCGCGAATCGCTATAGTAAAGAGTAGACTTAGCAATTTTTTGGAGTATTTTTGATTCACTAATCTGACGACAAGAGGCGATCGCTAGATGATGGGCTGCTTCAGGATCAAGTGAAAATAGGAGGGGACGTACCCCATAACGATAAGCAAGGTTTAACATAGATTTTATTTTATTTCTAATGTCGCGCAAAACAAGACATTACAAGCAGTATAACGAGGAATACATTCAATGATATGGCAACTACTGACAGCCCCTTTAGATGGATTGGTTTGGATTGCCGAGCAGATCGAAGAACGGGCGACTGAAGAATTAGAACAACAGGAAAATCTCCAAAAACGTCTCACCAATTTACAGTTAAAGTTTGATTTGGGCGATATTAGCGAAGAAGATTTTGTTGTCCAAGAACAAGAGATTCTCGAAGCAATGGAAGTTGAGTTAAACGAGCAAAACCAATGATTTAGAGCGCAAAGCGCTCTAAATCATGTTCCTCTAAATTTATCTATTA
This sequence comes from Pseudanabaena sp., assembly GCA_044355035.1. Taxonomy (GTDB): domain Bacteria; phylum Cyanobacteriota; class Cyanobacteriia; order Pseudanabaenales; family Pseudanabaenaceae; genus Pseudanabaena. Next base: position 9,285 of record JBIKYX010000058.1, read on the forward strand.
AAAACATAATGGAAGTTAGTGAACTGATTAATAGTTACCATGCAGGTCGGCGGAATTTTGTGGGAATTAATCTTAGCAAAACTGATATGAATGGAATTGACTTGAGCGAAGCAAATCTGAGTGGAGCTAACCTCAGTCAATCGAGCTTTTATGGTGCAAATCTAAGTAGAGCCAAACTGAATGGCGCGGATCTAAATGGCGCAAAGCTTTACCGAGCTACTCTCGTCGATGCAAATTTTAGTGGAGCCGACTTGGGAGAGGCTGATCTCAGTGAGGCAAATCTCAGCGATGCAAAGCTCTATGGAGTGAATTTATACAAAGCGGTTTTGAGCAAAGCCAAGCTACCCCGCGCTAATCTGACTGGGGCAAACATGGGCAAAACCAATCTCAATCGAGCTGATCTGAGTGAGGCGGTGCTAAGAGATGCAAGATTATTTGGTGCAAATCTAAATGAAGGGATTTTGCAACGCGCCGATCTCAGTCGCGCTAGTCTCAATGGAGCCAACCTAAATAAAGCCATGCTATCTGAGGTTGATTTGAGTTTTGCGAGTTTATACGGCGCTAGTCTTTGTGAAGCCGATCTAAGTGAGGCGAATCTGACGGGAGCGAATTTACAGGGTTCAGATTTAACGCGGGTAAATTTCTATAAGGCAAATTTAAGTAAATGTAAGCTTGCGGATGCAGTTACCGAGGGAATGATCACCCAAGATGCTAATTTAATAGGAATCATCTGGTTATAGCCTAATTTTTGCTATTTATTTACTATTTACTACCATAGGCTTGCCAAGCAAGATTGACCAAAGCATTAAATATAGTTGCCGCCGCGATCGCATTACCTTTGCGTCCATCCACGCGAATGTGGGGAATTAGGCAATCATTTAGGCGCGATTTAATTACATCAGTATCGATAAATCCCGCAGGAGTGCCAATCACTAAGGCAGGTTTTACTTCTCCTATTTCAATTAAATTCACTAAACAAGCCAAGGCAGATTGGGATTCACCAATGATGAAGATTGCGTCAGGATAGCGTTTTGCCAAGGTCTCAATCCCCCAAGCCGCTTGAGTTTTACCTTTTTGGGGGCGAGTGATCGCTTCCACACCACAATAAATTGGATTCACAAAGGTATCGCAGATACTGGGGAAAATTGCTGACTGAACGGTTGGCACATCGACAACGATTGTGGCGCGAGTTGCCAGAGCCGCCGCCCCTGCATCGAGCGAATGCTGGGAAAATTTGACTAAATCTTTGTATTCAAAGTCGGCAGTGGCATAAATTAATTGACGCACAATTTCATATTCGGCTGGCGATCGCGAATGTTCCCCAATTTCTTGATCGATAATTGATAAGCTTTGCGCGTCTGTAATATGCCATTCCATAGGATTATGCGATTAACATTAAATTATTAAATATTGAATATTGACCGTACCATGAGTTGCGAATAAATTAATCATCGACTACAGCTTTTTGTCTTACGCAGTTGCGACCTTCGGCTTTAGCCAAATATAAAGCGAGATCGGTAGACTTTACTAAATTTATTAAATCGATCGCTTGAAAATCTGGCGATGGCAAAAGCGTAGAGACACCACAGCTAATCGTCACATAGGATGCGACTTTAGAATGAGCGTGAGGCAATCGCATTGATCGCACAATTTCGGCGGCTCGTAAAGCAACATTCATGCCCCCTTCACTATTAGTATTTGGTAAAACGATCGCAAATTCTTCCCCACCATAACGAGCAACTAAATCCGCAGTCCGATTTGTGGCTTTGCTGATCGCTTGAGCCACCTCTTGCAAACAGCGATCGCCTTCTTGATGCCCGTAATTATCGTTATAGTTTTTAAAAAAATCAATATCACATAAAACCAAAGAAATCGGAATTTGTTCTCGGTGCGATCGGCGACATTCTTGTTCTAAATATTCATCTAAGCAGCGACGATTAGCGACTTGAGTCAAACCATCGATCGCCACCAATCGTTGTAGTTCCTTGACGAGGATTGCCATTTGTTCGTTAGCGGCTTCTAGCTGTTGACGCAGGTTGGCTTGTTCTAACAGACGGCGTACTCGTTGACGCAATACCGCCCAGTGAATTGGCTTGGTTATATAGTCGGAAGCGCCAACTTCATAGGCAAGATCGACGGACTCACGCTTTTCTAAAGCGGTGATCATTAGAACAGGTGTATGGTCGCCCTCTGGCAATTTTTGCAACTGTGAGCAACATTCAAACCCGTCCAAAACAGGCATCATGGCATCTAGTAGCACAATATCTGGTCGCCGTTCATGATAAATCTGTAAAGCCTCTAGCCCGTCAGCCGCTTCTACTACCCGATAATTTTCGCGAGTCAAATAACGCACCAAAATTTTTCGCATGAACAAATCATCATCAACCACCAAAATCAGAGGAAACTCGGAAGCTGCTGGTTCTGGGATATTTAGTTCTTCTTGGTTTGAATGCTTAAGGAGATCGTTAATATCGTCGGTCGTCATTACATAAGTTGGAATAAATTGAGCAGGGAAATGTGGGCTTAATAGAGAAAATATGGGCTTATATAGAGTGGTTTGGCTATTTCAATTATATTTTTAATTATATTTTTGATGCTCCAACTCAGATTGAACGGACGAATACTCGTCAGCAATTTTACTAATTTTAATATCTAAATCTTCATAATTTTGATTACGGAGATTTGTTTCTAGCCCCCGACACAGATTGGATAGATCGTCTGCACCAATGACACTACTACTAGACTTCAAGGTGTGAACCGTTCGAGTCATTACTTCAAAATTTTTCTCAGCAAAGCTAGTATATATCTCTTGGAGGAGCGATCGCGCATTGTCTAAATAACTGTCGATTAGCTCCGCCAGAAACTCTGGGTCTTCACCGCCGATGTCACTGGCAACTTCATGAAGAGTTGTTAAATTCACTGACAAGGAGTTAGTCGTCGTTGGCGCAACTGATACACATTCTTGTAATACACGCACAAGGTCAGCATTATTAATCGGCTTGCTGATGTAGTCGTCCATACCAGCATTCAAACAAATTTCGCGATCGCCCTGCATCGCATTAGCGGTCATCGCCACAATTCTAGGACGAATCGTCAAGTCACCGCTTTGCAAACGCTGATAGATTTGTTTGGTTGCCTCAAGCCCGTCCATCTCAGGCATTTGCATATCCATGAAAATTAAATCATAGGTTTGTTGAGCGATCGCCGCTAAGACCTCCAAACCATTTGCTGCGACATCGGCGCGATAGCCCATACGTTGAAAGATATGCTGAGCAACTTTTTGATTGATCACGTTGTCTTCGGCGAGTAAGATTCGCAATGGGTGGTCTCTCGCCATGAGTGGGTTAAAAGGATAGTTTTGGCGATTTGGATGGGTTAAATTTGATAGGTTTTTTGATGGTGCATTTGCCGACGAATTTGCGGATGAATTTGCGGATGAATTTGTAATACCTTGCAAATTTTGGTTAGTGGAATTTGGCTTGTGAATAATTTGACCAATAAATTGATTAATAGATTGATTGGTAAGTTGTTCAACTGTACGATTAAGCCCTTGATTAACAGTAGCTGGAGCAACGATTGTGAAGTAAAAAGTAGAGCCTTGATCGACATCACTCTTGACCGACATTGAGCCGCCCATCAGTTCACATAGCCGCTTACTAATCGCCAGTCCTAAGCCAGTACCGCCATACTGTCTAGTCGTAGAGGCATCGACTTGGCTAAAAGGTTGAAATAATCGATGCAAGCGATCGCTGGGTATGCCAATACCTGTATCTTTGACTGCAAAGTGAATTGTTCTTAATAACTGCGTCTCTTCATGGCGATCGCTTAACTCGCAACGCGGATAGTGAGAAATCGGTGTTTGTGTAACTGAAATATTGACCGAGCCGTGACTGGTAAACTTGATGGCGTTACCGATCAAATTTGCTAAAATTTGCCGTAAGCGCGTCATGTCACCAATTACATTCAACTCTACATCAGGGTGAATTAAGTAACTTAGTTCAATTTCTTTTTCGATCGCTTTGGCTGATAGTAACTCAATTGTATCTTCAAGACAAATCCGTAAATCAAAAGCTTGTTTTTCTAATTCTAAATGTCCTGACTCAATTTTAGAGAAATCCAAAATATCATTAATGATTGTCAGCAAAGTATCGCTGGCATTACGAATAATTTCTACAAACTCGCGCTGTTCTTTAGCTAAATTAGTGTCTAATAAAACGCCTGTCATGCCAATTACCGCATTCATGGGAGTACGAATTTCATGGCTCATGGTTGCCAAAAAATCACTCTTAGAACGATTTGCAGCTTCAGCAATATTGCGAGCCTCTTCAAGATCTAAATTTTGCTGAATTAACTGTTCGCGTTGACGAGTTTCTTGAACTAATAAATGCGCCTGCGAAAGAGCAATACTAACTTGGTTAACTACGGACTCTAATAATTCTATTTCTTCAATTGTCCATTCATGAAAGGCATTGCAATGGTGTAACAAAATAATGCCATTGGGTACGCCATGTGATGAGGTGCGAATAGCCAATAGCGATCGCAGTTGCATTCGATAGAATAGATCACCAAACTTATCTAAATCTGGTTCGGTATATACATTCGTAATCGCGATCGCTCGATCTTGGCTAGAAATTTTCTTTCCAAAATCACTATTTAAGAGAGGCAATTCCATATCTTTGACCGAGAAAATTTTCTCTCCTAACTGCTCGGACATCAAAGAAATTTTCGGTGCAGTAGATACATCATTGTTTTCATATTCTAATTTGTAAATCAAACAACGATTAGAGCGAAAAGCTAGCTGAATTTGTTGGGTAGTGGTTTGAAAAATACTGCTGACATCCAGACTTTGGCGAATTTCATCGGTAATACGATTGAGCATTACCGTCAACCGCATTTGTCTTTTTAAGGCTTTTTCGGCTTCTTTACGTTCGGTAATATCCGTTTGAATGCCGATGAAGTGAGTCACTTTACCGTGGTCATCAAATATTGGTGAAATATTTAATTCATTCCAAAATAATGTGCCATCTTTGCGATAATTCCTGATCACGACAGTACAAGATTCTGCATTGGTGATCGCAGTTCGTAAATTGTCCTTTTCGGGCTGAAATAAATCATTACCTTGGAGAAATCGACAGTTTTTACCGATAACTTCGCTAGCTGTATAGCCCGATATTTTTTCAAATGCTTGATTTACATAAACAATTGGATTATTAGGGATAAGAAAGTTTGTAATGACAATACCATTCTGGCTTGACGCGATCGCCCGTTCCTGCAATTGCAAAGTTTCTTCAGCCCTTTTACGATTAGTAATATCAAACCGAATTGCCAAATACTGCATTGGCAAACTATTTTTATCTAGCAACGGGACGATCGTACTATCTGTCCAATAATATGAGCCATCTTTTGCCTGATTGCGTATTTCACCGCGCCAAACTTTGCCACTAACTATGGTTTGCCATAGATCCTCAAAAAACTCAGGAGGATGATAATCTGAATTAACATATCGATGGTTCTGACCGATTAATTCCGATTGACTATAGCCAGATATCTCGCAAAATTTGCTATTGGCGTAGGTAATGTTTCCGAGTAGATCGGTAACAGCCACAATCGCAGATTGATCGAGGGCGAACTTTTGAAATGCCAATTCTCTTAAGGTATTTTGAAGTTCCTGTTCGGACTGTTTGCGCTCAGTAATATCAATAGCAACGCCTAGAAACCCTGCTACTTCATTCCCATCATTGCGTAATACCGAAATCGATAGCATTACAGGAAATCGTGAACCATCTTTGCGAATATACGTCCATTCCTGCTCGTCTATTTGCTTTAATTTTGCTTTTGCTATGAATACCTCAAACCCCATATTAATTTTGTAGCCAAGCTCTTCAGTTAAAGCGATCGCCCGTTGTTGAATTTCCCCAAGATCGTGAAAACATGCGGGAGTCTGTTTGCCAATCATTTCTTCGGCGGAGTATCCTAACCACTTCTCAGCCGTGGCATTAAAAGCACAAATAATCCCATCAACGTTAGTTGCAATAATCGAGTAATTAGCGCTATCTAAAATAGCCTGTTGTAAGCCCAATAGCTCCTTGATATTATTGTCAAGTAAGTTTTTGTTTGATGAGTTTTTGTTAATCAACTTACTCCTAGAGATATTTCTTCGCTTGGCTGGATAAGTTGTAAAATTACCATTAATGTATGTACGCATAACTAGAAAACCCGACAGGAAATCACCCTAAAAATAGATTAAAATTAGTTGATTGAAATATGTTTGAAAATGATTGAAAGATAGACAAAAAATTTGCGCCGTTGGGAATCACACCTCAGCTATTCACTAAGGCTACCCACAAAGTAGAAGCGATCACCAACATCCATCTAAAATTTCAAATTCCTCTCCTCTATATATCTTAAGCGTTCTGAAGCAAATATGCGTAAAATAGTTGCGAATATTTTGTTTTGATACAAGTCTAAATATCTTAAATATAAAATTCAAATATAAATCTCAAATATAAACCTCAAAGTAATTACCCATGAGCTTATCTGATACGATCGCCGCTATTGCCACGGCTATTTCACCGCAACAAGGAAGCGTGGGGATTGTGAGATTATCAGGAGAACGCGCTGTGGTGATCGCTAGGCAAATTTTTAGCGTTGGTGGCAAGCAAGCTTGGGAAACTCATCGCATTCTTTACGGCTATGTCAAAAATCCATCAACCAATGCAGTTATTGATGAAAGTCTTTTGCTAATCATGAAAGCACCGCGATCGTTTACTCGTGAGGATGTCGTAGAGTTTCATTGTCATGGGGGAATTATGGCAGTGCAGCAAGTTCTTAATCTCTGTTTAGAGCAAGGTGCGCGACTTGCCGAAGCAGGAGAATTTAGTTTGAGAGCTTTTCTCAATGGTCGGATCGATCTCACTCAAGCTGAAAGTATTAACGATCTTGTGGGCGCTAAGTCCGCACAGGCTGCCCAATCCGCGATCGCCTCTCTACGCGGTAAGCTTGCCCAATCTTTAAAATATTTGCGTGGTAAATGCTTAAATGTCTTAACCGAAATCGAAGCAAGAATTGATTTTGAGGATGATTTGCCGCCCCTTGATGTGGAATGGGTCAAGTCGGAAATTACCGATGTATCAAGGGAATCTCAACAAATTTTAGCAACCGCCGATCGCGGTGAGTTGTTACGCACAGGGCTGAAAGTGGCGATTGTTGGTCGTCCGAATGTGGGTAAATCGAGTTTGTTAAATGCATGGAGTCGTAGCGATCGGGCGATCGTTACCGATTTACCAGGGACTACCCGCGATGTTGTGGATTCCCAATTAGTTGTAGGGGGTATTCCCATTCAAGTTCTCGATACCGCAGGCATTAGAGAAACAGAAGATGTAGTTGAGAAGATTGGTGTGGAGCGATCGCGTCAAGCCGCGCAGTCTGCGGATTTGGTGTTGATGGTCATCGATGCGAGTGTTGGTTGGATGGATAAGGATGCGGAGATTTATGAAACTGTATGCGATCGCCCTGTGATTTTGGTAATTAATAAGATTGATCTGGCTAATGATCCCCCCCAGCCCCCCTTAATAAGGGGGGAGAATGTGATTCCGATTGTCAAAACTGCTGCTTCTCAAAATCAAGGAATTGAAGATTTAGAATTGGCAATTTTAGAATGCATTCAACAGGATGCGATCGCGGCAGCAAATCTCGATATAGCCATTAATCAGCGTCAAAAAGCTTGTTTAATCAGGGTTGTGCAATCTTTGGATAATGTGCAGATTACCATTGCCGATCAATTACCGCTCGATTTTTGGACAATTGATTTGCGAGATGCAATTAGTGCGATCGGTGAGATCACAGGCGAAGAAGTCACAGAATCTGTTTTAGATCAAATTTTTAGCAGATTTTGTATCGGCAAGTGATTGTAGTAAAATTGTTAAGAAGAGAAACTAACTGGATTAATGTATGACTATTACGGTTAGCGCAAAAACAGATATTACAGCGAATAGTACAAAAGCCAAGCCAGAAATTGTTTCTGATGTTTGGGTAAAAGCATCTTGGGATGAGTTTATGGCTCTTGCGGATGATCCAAGTTTAGAGAAAGCAAGATTTTATTACGATCGCAGTTTCATGAGGATTGAAATGTCACCAATTGGGGCAATTCACGCTCGTAGCCACGGAATAGTCTCAAATTTGATTCAATATTTTGCTACTTTTAACGATATCTACATCTATCAATACTTAAATTGTAGTTACCGAAAAATTAATGACGCTGAATTTCAACCAGAAATATCTTGTTATTTGAGTTCTGAACTAAAGATACCGACTCGGAATTGCAATGAATCTTCAGTTGATTTAGATAAATTTGATTTACCGTCTTTGGTTGTTGAAATTTGTTCGACAACGATTCAAGACGATTTAGGACATAAACGCTTGCTCTATGAACGTTTGGGAATTCAGGAATATTGGGTGGTTGATGTTAATACATTTGAAGTATTTGCCTTTGCGATCGCTGATGGGCGCAGTGGTCGAATTACGCAATCGCAAGTTCTCAAAGGTTTGGACATAGCTAAAGTAGAGGAAGCCTTACAGCTAAGCTATGTTCAAGATGATGGAGCAATTACAAAATGGATATTCCAAACTTTTGCAAAGCCCTCGATTTAACCTTAACCTATGACAAATAGCAATTTTTTGGGCGATCCTTTACAGCAAGCGCTGAAACAATATTTTGGTTATGAATCCTTTCGCAAGGGACAAAGAGAGATCATCGAAGCAACCCTCGCTGGGCGTGACACTTTGGCAATTATGCCCACAGGTGGCGGCAAATCCATTTGCTTTCAGTTACCCGCCTTAATGCAAACAGGCGTAACAATTGTTATTTCGCCATTGATTGCCTTGATGCAAGATCAAGTTACTGCGCTTAAAGAAAATGGCATTGGCGCAACGTTTCTCAATAGTACACTTACAGGAAAAGAAAACCATCTGCGATCGCAAGCAATTTTAAATGGAGCGATAAAATTAGTTTATGTGGCTCCTGAGCGATTATTTGCGGAACAGTTTCTCGAATTCCTAAATATTGTCAAAAATAAAATCGGTATCGCAGGATTTGCCGTCGATGAAGCCCATTGCGTCTCAGAATGGGGACATGATTTCCGTCCCGAATATCGGCGATTGCAACAGATTCGCCAATTATATCCAGATGTGCCTGTCATCGGTTTAACGGCTACGGCGACTGAACGGGTGCGCGAAGATATCAGTCATCAGTTGGCTTTGAAGCAGCCCTATATCCATGTTGCCAGTTTCGATCGCTCTAATCTCTATTACGAAGTAGTTCCTAAACAAGGTAACGAGCAGTCTTATGCAAATTTATTACATCAAATCAAGCGGCTGCAAGGTTCGGGAATCGTCTATTGCCTCAGTCGTAAACGGGTCGATGAAATAAGCGATCGGCTAAGTCAAGATGGTATCGAAGCAATTCCCTATCATGCGGGATTGGGAGCAAAGGAACGCGAAGAAAATCAAACGCGCTGGATTCGTGACGATGTACAGGTGATGGTGGCGACAGTAGCCTTTGGTATGGGCATTAATAAGCCCGATGTGCGGTTTGTGATTCATTATGATTTACCAAAAAATATTGAAGGCTATTATCAAGAATCAGGAAGGGCGGGGCGTGATGGCGAAGACTCGCACTGTAGCTTGTTTTTGGGATATCAAGATTTAGAAACGATCAAATTTCTGATTGCTCAAAAGGTCGATCCCCAGACCAATGAGCCACTAGAAGCAGAACAGAGGATTGCTCAACAACAATTACGTCAAGTCGTTGACTATGCCGAAGGCTTAGCCTGTCGGCGCACCATTCTCCTGCGTTATTTTGGCGAGAACTTTCAAGGAGATTGTGGCAATTGTGATAACTGTCTCACACCGAAACCAATGGAAGATTGGACAGTGGAATCTCAGAAGTTCCTATCCTGTGTGGCAAGGGCAAAAGAACGATTTGGTTCGGGACATATTATTGATGTCTTGCGCGGTTCTCTTAATAAAAAGATCTTGCAACATGGTCATGAAAACTTGTCTACACATGGCATTGGCAAGGATCGCAGTCTTGATGAATGGCGGCAATTGGCGCGATCGCTAGTTCATCAAGGTTTACTCAGTCAAACTAGTGATGGTTATGCCATTCTCAAACTCAACGATCGCAGTTGGGAAGTAATGCGAAATCAGCGTAATGTCCTATTACCAATTGTCCGCGATGCCGAACCTCAAAGCGTGGGCGATCGCGCTAAGGCAAATGACCATAATAGCGAACGTAGCGTTGATGTAAGTATTCTCTTTGAGCGCTTGCGCCTACTTCGCAAAAATCTTGCTGATGAACAGGAAGTACCGCCCTATGTAATTTTCAGCAATGCCACGCTTAGTCAAATGGCAGAACAACAACCCACAAACCGCAAAGATTTTGCCAAATTATCGGGAGTCGGCACAAAGAAATTAGAACAATATGCCGATGATTTCATCGAGATTATTCTCCAACATCACGAAAAATATCCGCCTGTGGAACCTCCCACAGAACTAAGTAAATCAACCAAAACAATCCCAGAACCTGTTACATCGATATCAAAATTTTCCAAGGCAGGTACGCAACGTGAAACCTTAGCCATGTATGAGAACGGCTTAGATATCGATGAAATAGCTCGCGATCGCAATCTCAAACCGTCAACCATTTGGACACATCTCTCTCAATTAGTTGAGTCTGGTTATGCCATAAATTGCGATCGCCTTGTCCCGCCTGAGCGTCAAACTGTAATTTATGAAGCTCTCGAAGCGATCGGTGGTGATTCTCTTCGTAATCTCTTTGATCATTTGCGTGAAGAATATACCTACGATGAAATTAAGATCATTCGCGCCATCTGGCAAAACGAAAAGGAACCTCTATAGTGTTGAAAGAGGCAAAAAAATGAGCAAAAGCATAATTGATATCTATATCCTGAAACGTAGACAGAGAGACTTATTCCCCTCTCCTGCGGGAGAGGGGCTAGGGGTGAGCGCTTTAGCGCCGCCCTAAATCTAGATTGCGGCTAGCAAAGCCTCTCCCATCGCAATACAGCCCAATCTTTCGCAACCATCAGCCATAATGTCACCCGTACGCTTGCCAGAGTCAAGGACTTTATTCACAGCTAATTCGATCGCATCGGCAGCATCACCCTCATTAAAGGCATAGCGCAACATCATCGCCGCACTCAGGACTTGAGCCAAGGGATTCGCGAGATCTTTACCTGCAATATCAGGAGCCGAACCATGCACAGGCTCGAATACCCCAGGTTTACCCGCCTCTCCCAGACTCGCCGATGGCAACATCCCGATACTACCCGTCAACATCGCCGCCGCGTCAGAGAGAATGTCACCGAAGAGATTACTCGTGAGAATCACATCGAATTGTTTGGGATTGCGAATGATCTGCATCGCGGCATTATCCACATACATATGCGATAGTTTCACATCAGGATATGTACTAGCCATAGTCGTGACGCGATCGCGCCATAGTTGGGACACCTCCAACACATTCGACTTATCGACAGAACAAACCTGACCGCGCCGTTTTTGAGCAGCCTCAAAGCCAACTTTAGCAATGCGATCGATTTCAGGCTCGGTATAGACCATCGTATTAAATCCACGCCGCACACCATTTTCATCGGTGACAATACCTTTAGGTTTACCGAAATAAATCCCACCCGTAAGTTCGCGAACGACTAAAATATCGACACCCTCGATAACTTCCCGCTTCAAGGTGGAGGCATCGATTAACTGCGGTAAAATTTGAGCAGGGCGTAAATTGGCAAATAAGCCCATACCGCCACGCAAACCTAGTAATGCTTGTTCAGGACGTAAATTGGCTGGCATATTGTCCCATTTTTCACCACCGACCGCAGCCAGTAAAACTGCATCACTACTTTGGCAAAGTTGCAAGGTTTCATCGGGCAACGGATGTCCTGTCGCATCGATCGCTGCACCACCGACTAGAGCCGTCTCAAAGGCAAAGCTAATTCCAAATTTAGGGGCGATCGCCTGTAGTACCGCTACGGCTACTTTCATGATTTCTGGACCAATACCATCACCTGGCAGCAGCGTAACCTTATAATTTTTAGACATTACAAAATCAAGTATTTATAAAGAGAGATTTTCTAAAATAGCATTTAAGCTTCAACATCTTAAAGCTAAGAAAATAGCTAAGAAAATTAAAAGAATTATGACAACTAACAAAATTTATTTAAAAGGTGTAAGAGCCTATGGGTATGTAGGATATTTACCCGAAGAAAATGTGTTGGGACAGTGGTTTGAAGTTGATGCTACCCTCTGGGTTGATTTTGAGAAGTCAACCTATAGTGATGAAATTGAGGATACAGTTAACTATATTTCTTGCATTCGCAAAATCGAAAATCTAATTCAAACTGAAAAATATAAGTTGATCGAGCGTTTAGCTGGGGCGATCGCTGACAGCATTCTCGAAGATCCCAAAATCTCCCAAGTTGAATTGCGCGTGATTAAGCATCCCCCTATTCCTCATTTTCAAGGCTCAGTTGCTGTGGAAATTACGCGATCGCGCCCTGCTCAAACAGTCGTAGCCCCAAAAGAAACTCTTTCTAGCGCAAAATCGCCTACAAAATCAGAGAGCCTTGTTGCAAAAACTGCTCCAGCTTCTACAATTTCTACTTCACCCGAAGCCGCAAAAATTATTAGTATCCATACTGATGGGGCTTGTTCTAAAAATCCAGGACCTGGAGGGTGGGGCGTAGTCATTCACTTTTCCGATGGGAGTACCAAGGAACTCGGTGGCGGTATTCGCGAGACAACTAACAATCAAATGGAACTACAAGGAGCGATCGCGGCTTTAGAATTTCTGGCTACTCACAAACAGTCAACACCTGTAGATCTTTATACTGATAGTAAATATGTGCTTGATGGCATTACCAAATGGATTAAAGGTTGGAAAAAAAATGGTTGGAAGACTAAAGATAATAAACCAGTCAAAAATCAAGAATTTTGGCAACAACTCGATCCGCTCAATACTTCTAATATCCGATGGCATTGGGTAGAAGGACATTCTGGTGATCCTGATAATGAGCGTTGTGATGCGATCGCTCGTAGCTACACCGCCAAATACGCTTAAGCATTGTTCAGTTTAATTAACGCGATCTATGTTCGATTTACAAAGACTAAGAAGTTACTGAAGCATGGATAAAAAGCAGTTTTCTGAGCGTGATATTTGTACCAAGTACATCACTCCTGCTCTGGAGCGATCGGGATGGGATATTGCGACACAGATCCGCGAAGAATTTGGATTGACTAATGGGCGTGTGGTAGTGCGAGGGCATTTACATACCCGTGCTAAAAACAAGCGTGCTGATTATGTCCTGTTTTATAAGCCGAATATCCCGATCGCCATCATCGAAGCCAAGGATAATAACCATTCGATCGCAGATGGAATGCAGCAGGGGCTGGGCTATGGGGAAATGCTGGAAGTTCCTTTTATCTTTAGCTCTAATGGCGATGGCTTTTTATTTCATAACAAAATTGCCCATGATGGAGTTATTGAACGAGAACTGAGTCTTGATGAATTTCCGTCCCCTGATCTACTGTGGCTATGGTGGTCAGCGCATAAGGGCATGACCGAAGCGCAAAATAGTATCATTACGCAAGACTATTACAGCGATGGGTCTAACAAGACTCCGCGTTACTATCAACTATTAGCGATTAACAAAACGATTGAGGCGATCGCTAAGGGACAAAATCGCCTGTTATTAGTGATGGCAACGGGGACAGGTAAGACTTTTACCGCTTTTCAGATTATTTGGCGGCTTTGGAAATCGAAGACGAAGAAGCGAATTTTGTACCTAGCCGATCGCAATATTTTGGTTGACCAAACGATGGTTAATGACTTTAAGCCCTTCGGCTCGGCAATGACTAAAATCCAAAAGCGACAGGTGGATAAGTCCTATGAGATTTATTTGTCTTTGTATCAGGCGGTGACAGGTTCTGAGGATATCCAGAATATTTATAAGCAATTTAGTCGTGATTTTTTTGACTTAATTGTGATCGATGAGTGCCATCGGGGTAGTGCGGCTGAGGATTCGGCATGGCGACAAATTCTCGAATATTTTTCGTCAGCGACACAAATCGGACTAACGGCTACGCCAAAAGAAACCAAAGAAGTTTCTAACATTGATTATTTTGGTGAGCCGCTCTATACCTATTCTCTACGACAAGGGATTAATGATGGCTTTCTTGCACCTTATAAAGTGGTGCGAATTGACATTGATAAGGACTTGACGGGATGGCGACCCGATCGCGGGATGGTCGATAAATATGGCTATGAGATTGAGGATCGGGTTTATAACCAGAAGGATTTTGATAAAAATTTGGTGTTGGAACAGCGCACCAAGTTAGTGGCAAGGAAAATTAGTGCGTTTCTGAAAGCTACGAACCGCTTTGATAAGACGATTGTGTTTTGTGAAAATATTGACCATGCGGAACGGATGCGTCAGGCTTTAGTAAATGAGAATCCCGACTTGGCAGCAGATTCACGCTATGTGATGCGAATTACGGGAGATAACGATGAGGGTAAGGATGAGCTTGACAACTTTATTTTTCCTGAGTCGAAATATCCTGTGATTGCCACGACTTCAAAGCTGATGACGACTGGTGTTGATGCTCAGACATGTAAGTTGATTGTGTTAGATCAAAGGATTCAGTCGATGACCGAGTTTAAGCAAATCATTGGTCGCGGAACTCGGATTAATGAGGACTATGGCAAGTTCTATTTCACAATCATTGATTTTAAAAAGGCGACCGAGCTATTTGCCGATCCTGATTTTGATGGTGATCCAGTCCAAATTTATGAACCAAAGGCTGATGAATCACCAGTGCCGCCAGATTTGACAGAGGATGAGGTGAATGTTTATCAAGATGTGATTGAGGAAGGTGAGACAAGATTTCGAGAAGCGGGTAATTCTGCTTATAACTTTACAGAACCGATCGCTGATTCATCATTTAGGCGATATGTGGTGGCGAATGTCGAGGTCAAGGTGGCAGCGGAACGGGTACAGTATTTTGATGCGAATGGGAAATTAATTACGGAGTCGCTTAAGGACTATACTCGCAAGGCGATCGCAAAGGATTTTGCATCTCTAGATGATTTCTTGAAATGTTGGAGCAGTGCCGATAAAAAACAGGCGATCGTTGATGAGTTGGCACAGGAGGGTATATTCTTTGAAGCTCTGGCTGATGAAATCGGTCGCGATTGCGATCCTTTTGATTTGCTCTGTCATATTGTTTGGGATATGCCGCCTTTAACCCGCAAGGAGAGAGCCGAACGGGTCAAAAAACGCAACTATTTTACGGAGTATGGTGAGCAAGCTAAGCGGGTGCTAGATGCGCTCTTGGATAAGTATGCTGATGAAGGAGTTGCCCAGATTGAGGAGAATCAAGTTTTGACGGTTGTACCTTTTAGCCAAATCGGAACACCGATAGAGATTATCCGCGCTTTTGGCGGATCAGATAATTATCAAAGGGCTGTGCGTGAGTTAAAGCGATCACTTTATAGTGCTTAATAAGAACAATTCACTAGATTTAAAAGTAGAAATTTACGGACAACTATGGCGATCGCAACGTTAATCAAGAGTATTCAGGACATCATGCGTAAGGATGTGGGTGTCGATGGGGACGCTCAGCGCATTAGCCAGATTGTGTGGTTGCTGTTTCTGAAGATTTTTGATGATAAGGAACAGGAGTGGGAATTTACGATTTCTGGCTACAGGTCGCCATTGCCTGAGCGGTTGCGGTGGTCTAACTGGGCAAAAAATCCTGAAGGGATAACAGGGGAAGAGTTACTGGATTTTGTGAATAATGAGCTTTTCCCTGAGTTGAAAAGGTTGGCGACGGCGGCGGGAGTGTCGCCACACGGAAGGGTTGTGGGTGCGGTGTTTGAGGATGCCTATAACTATATGAAGTCGGGGACTTTGTTGCGACAGGTGATTAACTGCATTCAGAGTGATGTGGACTTTAACTCGTCGGGCGATCGCCATTTGTTTAATGACATCTACGAAAAGATTTTGGCGGATCTGCAATCGGCAGGAAATGCGGGGGAATATTACACGCCTCGCGCCGTTACGCAGTTTATGGTGGATATTCTCGATCCGAAATTGGGCGAAAAGTTGCTTGACCCTGCCTGTGGTACGGCGGGATTTTTGGTGAATGCGATCGAGCATCTCAAGGCACAGGCAAAGACTGCTGAGGATTTACAAAATTTGCAAAGGAATATTAATGGGGTAGAGAAAAAGCCTTTGCCGCATATGTTAGCGATGACGAATGCGATGCTGCATGGGATTGATGTGCCGACGAATATTCGCCATGACAATACTTTGAAGCGTCCATTACGGGACTACACACCCAAGGATCGGGTAGATATTGTGATTACCAATCCACCGTTTGGGGGCATGGAGGAGGATGGCATTGAGAGCAATTTCCCGAAGAAGTACCAGACTCGCGAGACTGCCGATCTGTTTATGGCGCTGATTATGCACTTGCTCAAGCCTGAGACGGGACGGGCTGCTGTTGTTTTGCCCGATGGTTTTCTGTTTGGTGAGGGGACAAAAACGAATCTCAAGAAGGAATTGCTTGAGGAGTTTAATTTACATACGATTGTGCGCTTACCAAAGGGGGTGTTTAGTCCCTATACGGGTATTAATACGAATATTCTCTTTTTTGAAAAGGGTGAGCCGACTAAGGATGTCTGGTTTTTTGCACATCCCTATCCAGAGGGTTACAAGTCCTATTCACGGTCGAAGCCGCTCACGATCGCGGAGTTCGATCGCGAAAAGAGTTGGTGGGGTGGTAAGTCACGCAAGGGGCGCAAGGTGAATGAATATGCGTGGAAAGTATCGGTTGCCGAGATTGCGGCGCGTAATTATAATCTCGATTGCAAAAATCCCCATGAGGTGATGGTCAATCATGGTGAGCCTGATGAGTTGATGGCGGAATATTTAGAAATTGCTCAACAAATGCAGGCGGCGCAGGATGCGCTAAAGCAAGAACTGGTCAATGCTTTGCAGCATGGAGGCAGTTAATGGAGTCAAATCGTGTTGAGTATAAGCGAGAACTGACTGATGGTTTTGAGCGTGAGGCGATCGCCTTTTTAAATTATCGAGATGGCGGTGTTATTTACATTGGCATTGATAAGCATGGATCGGTGGTAGGTATTGCCGATTGTGATGCGGTGCAACTGGCGATTAAAGATCGGTTGAAAAATAATATTTTGCCGTCCTGTTTGGGACTGTTTGATGTAATAGACCTCTTGCAAATTAAATTTGAGCAGCCACTTGATTCAATTCATAGTTGTACAAAGCAGCAATTAAATTACAACGTAATCCATAACGACGACGACGATTGCGATA
>JBIKYX010000140.1:0-8478 GCA_044355035.1 Pseudanabaena sp.
TTCTACACTTATTACCTTTGCCGACATTTTCTTTCTTGCCTCCTTCTTTATTCTCTCATTATCCTGCTATCTTCGTATTAAGTCAAGGTCGCACCCTTACAAAGCCAAACCAATGCCTACCGCCGATCAAACGAGACATTGGCTGAGTTGGCTTGCTCAGCAGCTACAACAGGAGTCAAAGGATGAGTTTCTCATTGAAGGCTTGCAACCGACAAATTTAAAGAATCGCGCTCAACAAAAAATTTATAACTGGATTTGTGGGCTGAATTTTGGGCTGATTGGTGGGCTGAATTTTGGGCTGATTTGGGGGCTAATTGGTGCGCTAATTGGAGGAGTTATAGAACATGTGATAGAACCTGTGGAAACTTTTGAATTCTCTTTATCGCTTTCAAAGATTAGGGGATTTTTGCAAGAGATGCTTGATTGGATGATTGTTGGGATGATTGCTGGGATGATTGTTGGGATAAATTGGGGTCTGATTGTTGGGCTAATCCTAGGTCTGATTGCTGGGCTGATTCTAGGTCTGATTATTGGGGTGATTAAGTGGCTGCAAGTTGATTTTGCGTCGAGAAAACATTCAAATCAAGGTATCTTTGCTTCTTTGCAAAATAATATATGGATTGCATTGTTCTCAATTCTAATTTTTAGTTTTGCAACATTTTTTATCAGTCAAGTTAGCGGTGGTCAAGCAAATATTCTCTACCCCTTAATTTCAGGAATAGGTGTATCTATAATAATTGGGTTTTGGATGAGTGGAGACGAAGCCCTAAAACACTTCATTCTGCGCTGCCTCCTCTATCGCAATGGCTCTATCCCTTGGAACTACGCACGATTTCTTAACTACAGCACCGAGCGGATGCTATTACAGCGCATTGGTGGACGCTATCGCTTTATCCATCGCCTCCTCCAAGAGCATTTCGCCGCCCAGATTAGTGATAATTAGGCGATACAATATTAGCAATATCCAAAAGCTAAGTGCATGTTTAATAAGTTTTGCCTTAGCCCCCAATTCTGGCTACCATGTACAAACAAGTTTCTCTGTCTACGTTTTGATTGATCTAAGCCCCCTAAATCCCCCAATTCTGGGGGACTTTGAAAGAGTTTTATTTTCTTGTTCCCCCA
This sequence comes from Pseudanabaena sp., assembly GCA_044355035.1. Classification (GTDB taxonomy): domain Bacteria; phylum Cyanobacteriota; class Cyanobacteriia; order Pseudanabaenales; family Pseudanabaenaceae; genus Pseudanabaena. The sequence goes on from JBIKYX010000140.1 coordinate 1,123, forward strand.
GAATTGGAGGCTAGCAACTTTCTGTAACATGATGATGTCATCCTTCGCGCACAAGCTTCACTAATTGTTGAATCACAGGGCAATACATCGTCCTCATGTACCCCTTTGTTCTTAGCGATCGCGAATGGGGATTTGGACTTCACGCCGCTTTAATGGTGAAGGGGTAAAAGGCGAGTCATAGAGAAATTCTCTTGGTTCTCCTGCTATTTCATACTCAGGATGGCTATCTAACCACTCCTTTAGCTTTGCAACATCTTCTTGATATCGGTCATAGCCATATGCACCCTGCACACCCAAACTGACGACCAACATCGGTGCATGATCTTCGACTTGAATATCTTGAGATATTTGCAAAGGACTGATGGAATTATTATTGTACAAAAAAGAAACTTTGGCTTTTCCTTGTTGAATCGGTTGATCGATTGTCGAGATGGGATACCTTGCTTCCACAGGAGCCGTCATGGAGATATTGTTGTTGCTGATGTGCTGAAATAGTGGATTAAAGGAGTTGCTAGTAGCTTGGCTGAGATTGCCTTCGTAAGTGTACGTGCCTGAACGATAGGCAGGATATTGCTTAACTTCGATTTTTCCGTGAGCGGTGGGTGATGGGAATCCGACGGGCAGGGGCGCAGACATAGCTTTAGTTACCGCAAAAATAGTGATAGGGATCGCGATCGCGCTAAGAATGATCAGTAAGTTAGAAAGTTTCATAGTTTAATTATAGTGATATTGCCTAAGCAAAAAAATTATCTGAGATAGCGATCGCTTTAATTATCTTATTTTCGTATGAACAATCTAGTACAAAACCTAACTGAAATAATTCAAATATTAAGAATGCGATCGCATTTATCCATACTTAGTAATTGGCAAAGGCAAAATCAATCTGGCGTTTGGGAAGCTCTGCCAACCGTAAATTCCAAGCAAAATAAGCCGATGATATCTTTTTTGCAATCTGAGAAAAATATTCATCTCCAACAAATTTGGCAAGTTCCAGAATTTCATGGGGGAATTTCCACGTTAGGGGCAGCAATCAGATTGCATTTGATTTGGTGGGTGGATATTTGTGAAGTATGGATTAATGGAAAGAAAGTACAAGAAGGAGATCTCTTCGATCAAAAATGTCGGCTTCTATTAACTAATCATGCAGAACCAAATCATGAATTTCTAATCGAAATAAAACTAAACAGCCCTAAGCATGATATTGGCGCGTTACAGCTTTCGGAAATAGTTTTTGAATATCCAGATCGAGATTGCGATCCCCATAAATTTGCTGATGAATTAGGGATATTACAAGCTTATATTCCAATTATGATTAAGCACAATGTTGATGTTCAAGTTATTGAACAGGCGATCGTAGAACTAGATTTGCTGCTTGATAATGTTGAGTTTCGATTCCCCCCAGCCCGCCTTGTGAAGGGGGAAGAAGATTTTTTAGGACAATTAGCTAGAATCCGTGAACCATTGCTGCAATATAGCGAATTTCTCAAACAACGCCAGATTTATATGCTGGGTAACTCCCATATTGATGTGGCTTGGTTATGGGCGATCGCTGAAACAAAAGATGTCATGCAACGGACTTTTAAATCGGCTTTAAATTTACAAGAGGATTATCCAGAGCTAATTTTCAATCAAAGTACTGCTGTTTCCTATCAGTGGATGGAACAAGAGCATTCGGAATTATTTGCGCGTATTCAAACCGCAGTTGCCAAGGGTAAATGGGAACTCATCGGTGGTATGTGGGTGGAGCCAGATGGCAATTTACCTAGTGGCGAATCTTTAATTCGGCAGATTTTGTATGGACAGGAATATTTTCGAGCAAAATTTGATCGGGAAGTCAAAATCGCATGGTTGCCTGATACCTTTGGCTTCCATTGGCAAATGCCACAAATTCTTTTGAAAAGTGGTTTTGAAGCTTTTGCAACTCAGAAACTGATGTGGAACGATACAAATAAATTTCCGCATCAATTATTTTGGTGGGAAGGTGTGGATGGAAGTCAAATTTTTACCTATTTTAGTAATGAAATTGGTCAGGGATTAGAGCCTGTAGCGATCGCCAAATATCTGGCGCAGCAAGAAGAGAAACATAATATTATGGAGACAGCTTGGCTCTATGGTGTTGGGGATCATGGGGGCGGTCCGACGGCTGATATGCTGGATATTGGGCGCGAATGGGCTGATTCACCTTTATTCTTTACGATGCAGCCTAGCACCATAGAGCATTTCTTGATTGATTTAAAAACGAAACTGCCCGCCGATTTACCAGTTTGGCAAGATGAGCTTTATTTGGAGTTCCATCGCGGCACGTTTACATCTAAAGCTGAACAAAAACGTCAAAATCGTCAAATTGAAGTTCTCATCGGTAATGCTGAAAAATATAGCGCGATCGCTTTTTTAATCGCCCATGTTCCTTATCCTCAAGCAGAATTAGAAAAAGCATGGCAGGGTTTATTATTCAATCAATTCCACGATATTTTGACTGGCACATCAATTCCTGAAGTGTTTGTTGATGCCGATCGCACATGGTCAGAAGCCAGAGAGATTTGTGAGCAGATTTTTTCAAATCAAACAGATACTAATCTAAACCTACAGGCTTGGAATTTTCTGAACTGGACGCGATCGCAGTTAGTTAAGTTGCCAGATGATTCTTGGTGTTGGTTAGAAAATGTCCCTAGTCTAGGTTTTGCAAATATTGATTCTGTAGCAGTTGCAGCAACAAATGCATTTTTAAATGTTACTAGTAATGAACAAGAATTTTGTCTAGAGAATCAATATATTAAAGTTACAATTGATGCTCAAACTGGGGCGATCAGTCAAATAATTGACAAGCGATCGCCAACGCATGTACAAGCGAATATATTGAGATATCCTAGTGAATTACAGTTTTTTGAAGACAAAGGACAATATTGGGATGCATGGAATATCGCTCCTGAATATGAGCATAAAAAGCTCGAATCTACTTATCTTGAATCAATTATAATTATTGAAAATTCTAGTTTATTAGTATCAATTCAGATCATCCATAAATTCCGTAATTCCACATTTATCCAAGAGGTTAAGTTAACGGCTTTTGAAGCATTTGTTACTGTTGATAATCAAGTTGATTGGCTAGAAGAATATGTATTAGTCAAGGTAGCTTTTCCTGTGAATTGGGAATCAACCTACGCTACCTATGAAATTCCAATGGGAACGATTCAGCGCAGTACTTTCGGTGAAACCCCTCAAGCAAAAGCAAAATGGGAGGTTCCCGCCCAATATTGGGCTGATATTTCTTCAGAGAATTCTTCCAATAATTTTGGGTTAGCAATTCTCAATGATAGTAAATATGGCTATGATGCGAAGCCCGACTGTTTGCGTTTGACATTATTGCGATCGACCAACTGGCCCTGTCCCAATAGCGATCGCGGCAACCATGATTTTACCTATCGCTTAGTTCCCCATCAAGGCGATTGGCGCGAGGCAAATATCGATCAACTTGGTCAAGAATTAAACAATCCAATTATTCTTCACAATTCATCTATTGCCAATATTGCTCCAAACATTCAGCAGAGCTTTTTGCAAATTACTGCTCCCAATATTATTCTCTCTGCTTTCAAGCGATCGCAGGATCAAACAGGATGGATTATGCGTTTTTATGAAGCTCATGGTAAGACCACGGAAACCAAGATTGAGGTTTCATCGAGTCTTTTCTTAGGGGAAAATATTTGGGAATGTGATTTAATGGAAAATAAAAATATCGAGCTTTCACACCAATTTTCACAGGTGACAAACAATACCAATGATTTGCAAATTATATTCAAACCTTATGAAATTAAAACTTTTCTATGGACTATTGCTAACGCAGATCTGGGCATCGCTAATGGTCGAGCATAGGGAACTTTTAGTATTTATCAATGTCAAAAGCATAGTTTAAAAGTTGACCACTCAGACTACATTCCTCAAAATTATCACTCTAAATTATCTCTCTAAAAAAGTATGCAATTTTTTACAGTTCTTATTGATTTGCTTAGCGATCGCGATAAGTTTATCCAAGAAATCTATGATGGTGTTAAAATTAAGTCTAAAATTTTAGGATTGCTAGTTTGTAGCATTATATTTTTAGCGATTTATGGTGGCTTAATTGGAGCCACTAGTTCTTGGATGCAAGTTTTATCTTCAGCCGCCAAATTACCATTGTTGTTTCTGATCACCCTTGCCATCTGCTTACCCGCTCTATATTTCTTCAATGTATATTTCGGAGCAAAAACTCGCGTAGAACAATATGCAGCCATCTTACTTTGTGCTGTGACTATTACTAGCACCTTGCTATTTGGGTTTGCACCAGTTACTTTGTTCTTTTTAGTGACAACTGATAACTTCTTTTTCTTTTTATTATTAAATGTTGCCATATTCACATTGACAGGAATTATTGGAGTTTATTTTCTCTACCAAGTTCTTTTACCCAAGATCGAGCTTCTTCCCTTAGATGATGCTTTAGCTAGAGCCGAGACTTCAGAATATAAAAACTACAAAATTCGGGTGTCAATTTTAAAATTTTGGTTGGGACTGTACGCCTTTGTCGGCAGTCAAATGGCTTGGACTTTACGACCATTTTTTGGTTCTTTTGGCTCTCAATTTGAACTATTCCGTCCCCGTGAAGGTAACTTCTACACAGCAGTTTGGAATGCTCTTAGACAATTCTTTTTCTAATCAATCTAAGCTTAAAATAATAGGTGGTGCGAAGCGCTGCCTATTATTAAAAAAAACAAATAAATTTACAATCACTCAAAAATATATGCGTGTTATATTCTTCGGAACTCCCGAATTTGCCGTTCCCACCTTAGAAAAATTATTAGCAGAACCAGATTTTGAAGTGGTCGGTGTGGTTTCTCAGCCAGACACAAGGCGTGGGCGTGGTAATCAAGTTAGTCCACCTCCCGTCAAAGCTGCCGCGATCACCAAAAATCCTGAGCTTAAAATCTGGCAAAGCGATCGCCTTAAAAAAGATCAAGCAGTACTGACTGAGTTAAATAATCTTGCCGCCGATGTATTTGTAGTTGTCGCTTACGGACAGATTCTCTCCAAAAAAATCTTGAAGATGCCAAAATATGGCTGCATTAATGTACATGGTTCGCTTTTGCCAAAATATCGCGGTGCAGCGCCGATCCAATGGGCGATCGCCAATGGTGAGAGCAAAACGGGGATTACAACCATGCAAATGGATGCAGGTATCGATACAGGCGCGATGCTATTGAAATCTGAGTTAGAGATTTTGCCTGAAGATAACACGGATACTTTGAGTGTCAAGTTAGCGAATCTGGGCGCGGATTTATTAATTGACACTTTGCGACGTTTGGAATCGATTACGCCTGAACCTCAAGATGATGCACTATCTTGTTATTCACCAATGATCGGACGTGAGGATTGGGAACTAGATTGGAATTTAGAAGCGATCGCCTTACATAATCGGATTCGGGCTTTCTATCCCAATTGCTACACCGAGTTTCGTGGACAGAGATTGAAAATCACTAAAACGGAAGTAATTGACGCATCGATTAATCTCGAAAATCTGGGCAAAGTGACCGAGATTCGTAAAGGGAAAGGATTTGTAGTGCAGACAAGTCAAGGGTTGTTACTGATTAAAGAAGTTCAACCCGCAGGCAAAAAACTGCAATCGGGTTGGGATTTTGTCAACGGCGCAAGAATCGCGATCGGTGAATCACTTGCCTAGCTAATTCGCTTTAGGTGTGAAATTAGGGTGTCAGTCGTCCAGCATGGACAACCACAACCAAGAAAATCAATAATCGATATCATCATGATTCTTGATTGACAAAAGCTTCTACTAATTCATCTTCGGTCATGCCAGTTTCTAATAGAACTTTTTCAACTACGCGATCAAGTGAATCTATAGCGCTAGTATCAATATTATTTCGGGTAAAGCTTTTGGCTTCGGTGATTTCTTGACCTAGCAATTTCCATAGTTTGATTTTATGTTCAATATTTAGGGTGGTGACAGCTTCAGCTAGTAGTTCAAAGGGGATGTTGATTTGGGCAGTGGCAGTCGTCATAATGTTTCTATCCTACATGGTAAGCTTTCCTTAGACCGATTGATGGTGATTTTACTCGATATTTTTGGGTTTGAGTAGGATGGAGACAGATCAATTATGACCAGTCATCTATGGATAACTCTACAATTTGTCCAAAATCTGATTTGTTACGGGTGACTAAGGTTGCATTGTTTGTTAAGGCGATCGCGGCAATTTTGAGATCCATGTTTCCTAGACGGGGATAGGCTTTGCGTAAGCGTTGATGTTCTAGGGCAGATGCACGGCTAAAAGGGAAAATGGCGATCGCTTGGTAATTGCTTGCTAGTTGCTGTAATCCTTGATAGGCAAAGATTTGTTCATCTAATGTTTTTGCCTTTGCCAAAAAAGCAAATCTTCCTCTAATCTGCTCTTCGTAGGTAATGACGGTAACGGCAACTTCAGGATCTTCTATCTCTGCAAGTTTGGCTAAGATTCGCTTGCCTTCTTGTCCGTTGCGCTGAATGAGGCTGAGATGATCGGTGTCAAAAATATACATGATGCTCTATTCAGCAGATTTGCGCCATTCTTGACCAAGGCGATTTGCTTCGTCAAAGGTGGGATCGTTTTCAAAGCTACCTGCAACTTTTAACCACCAAGGTGTTTTTTTCTGAACAAATACAGATAGCATCTGTCGCATTTGCGAGAGTTCTGTTTCTAATGCGGCTACTCTAGTTTCTAGATGTTGAGATTTGTCTTCAAGCTGTTGAGAGAGCATAGAAGTTTTTGGTGAGCTAAGGTTATGCGGCTATTATAGCAAGATGTTTACAATTGTATATTTACGCGATGTTTCTAGTACTATAGAATTTACTCGATTTCACAAATTTTAAAACAGGGGTGTTTTATGGTGAACAAGGCGGCAAATTTTAAAAAGGTGGCTGAAGTGGGTGAGGCAGTTAGTTCTTCTATGGCGGCTGTTGACTCTTTTCAGACTCTCATTGAAGCAAAACTGAAACAGGAAAATGAGCAGAAAAAAGCAAAACCTAAAGTTGATGAATCCAAATCCGTCTAGAGTCTTACGCTTGTTTGCCGAAACTCAGGATCGTGTGTATGACGGTGACACTATCAAGAAGATGATCACTCAGATTGCTAGGCACACTAAAGATCGTAAGGTTATTGTGAATTGCGAGGCGATCGCTGATTTACTGCAAATCGAGTTTGATCAGACTTTTCTAAGAGAGTGTTTGAAAAGTTTTAGAGTAGGTTAAATAGGGATGGATTTAGGGCTTAAACGACGAACCATCAGATGAACCATAGCGGCAAAGAGCATCATTTCGCTAGTGGTAGACAAAAATTC
>JBIKYX010000141.1:0-8442 GCA_044355035.1 Pseudanabaena sp.
GGTCTTATCATAAATTGGGTCTCCTGTAGACCCTTTTACTTTATTCCCCCTTCACGCTTTTTCCTAGGTATACCCACCTTTTCAAACAGCCTCTTAGCTTCAGATACCACATCGACAGATTGCAGATCGCAATCCACACCCATCAATCCCGCCATCACCAATAAACGATCCGACTGATGACGAGTATGCAAAGCTAAAAGCGATCGCGGCTCCACAGGAAAAACTTGCCACCAAGCAAGCAACTCCCTATGCATCATCGCCATATCAAGCAAAAACTTCTGTGGAACATTTGGCACACACCAATCAATTGTTAAAGCAGCCTCACGTAGAGAAAGCTTAGTCAGTTCATCATAAACAGGAGAATCAGCATAGCGCGAGATATTAGCAAGAGTTGAAGCGATATTGCCGATCTGCTGTTGCCAACTTAGTGTTTTAAATCTTTCATAAAGACTTTGACGTTCCATTACATCACCTCCAAAAGATAACGAACTATTTTTTCAATTCTCGCTTTGAGTTGTAAATCCCTGACTTCCATTGTCATATTTTGTTGACGAGGACGGATATTAATAATTGACTCAAACCCAACCTCTTTCGTTTGAGGATACCAATCCGCACCCCAAATATTTTCTTGTTGACTACCCTCATCTAGCAATAGCTGCTCACAATCAAAATGAAGTTCACCACCACCAGCCAGAATTCCTCTAGGTTCTCGAATGATAATCATGAAAATATCATTGGCTTGGGTTGATTGGTTGCTTAGCTATTAGAATTATAACAAAACATTTAAAATTCAGATGTAGTTAAACAATCGCCTGATGTGGCGATCGCTAATTTGTATCATTATTTTCACTAAATAAAGAATCTAAATCTCTATACCCACTTACCACTCGAACAATTTCTATGGAGTTCTCATTCACTCGATAGAAGATTGATGATTCTCGCGAGCATTACGAATCCGTTCTTTCAACCTTGCCATCACAGTTTCACTGTCCAATCCTTCAGCCCGATCTAGTTGAGCTAACCCATCAGCAACCTTTTGGCGAGTATCTTGCAGCCATTGCTCGTAATGATTATCTCTTTCCTCAAGCAACCGAAACGCCTCAAAAATCACCTCATCAGCAGAGCTATACTTACCACTATTCAGCTTTTTCTGAATAAACTGCTCTTGCTCAGTTAAGCGATCGCTCTTATGTGGCGATCGCTAATCTATACCATTACTTTCAAGAAGCAGAATAAAAGCGATCGCGTTAATCATTTTGTTTTCGTTAATAATGTAGACCAACTTGAGACGGCAATCAGCCAATTAGAAAAAACAAAAAGGCTCTCCGCAAGAAAAGCCTTTTTGTTAAAGCGCTTTGCGCTGTAATTCCTACTTGATGAATTTTTTTAAAGTATCAATAGTCATCGTGTATGGAGGATAGCGAAACTTCAAATCAAATCGGAAAGAGTTTTTCAGTATGCTCTTGCGATGGGAAAATGTATCAAACGTTGCTTTGCCATGATAACTGCCGATACCGCTATTACCAACTCCACCGAAAGGAAGTTCAGGATTGCCAAGATGCATAATAATATCGTTGAGACAACCGCCGCCATAGGATATTTCTTGGAGAATTCGTTGCTGATTTTGTTTGTTACTAGAGAAGAAATAAAGGGCAAGGGGTTTCGGACGAGCATTCACAAAAGCGATCGCCTCTGAGAGTTGGTCATATTCGAGAATCGGCAAAATCGGACCAAATATCTCCTCAGCCATGATTTTTGAATTTGGCTTTATACCGTCAATCAATGTCGGTGCAATGAAGCGATCGCTACGGTCATGATTGCCACCGATCAAGATTTTACCTTCATCGAGCAGATTAACTAACCGATCAAATTGGCGATCGTTGACGATCCTCGCTAAGTCAGGACTTTGTTGCGGATCATCACCGTAGAAAATCTTCACAAACTCTAGTAATTTCTTAATTAGAGCGGATTTGATACTTTTCTGGACTAACAGATAATCAGGAGCGACGCAGGTTTGACCAGCGTTGTAAAATTTACCCCAAATAATCCGCTTGGCGGTAACTTCGAGATTAGTCTCAGCATCGATAATACAGGGACTTTTACCACCAAGTTCTAGAGTAACAGGGGTTAAGTGTTTAGCGGCGGCTTCCATCACGATTTTGCCGATCGCCGTGCCACCTGTAAAGAAGATATGATCAAATTTTTCAGCAAGTAGAGCTTGATTCGTTTCAATCCCACCTTCGATCGCGGTAATAAAACTTGGATCAAAATTCTTATTTATCAGTTGGGCGATCGCCTTAGATGTATGTGGTGTCTGTTCGGAAGGTTTGAGAACTGCACAGTTACCCGCCGCGATCGCGCCGATGAGTGGCTGAATGGTCAGCGCGAAAGGATAGTTCCAAGGAGCAACAATTAGGACTACGCCGAGTGGTTCAGCATAGATACAACTGGAACTAGGAAATAAAGTTGCTGGAGTACCAACATTTTGGGGTTTCATCCAAGATTTGAGATGCTTTAACACATAGTTAATTTCCGAAAGCACGATCAAAATCTCGCTACCAAAAGCTTCGATCGCGGGTTTGCGTAGGTCTTGATGAACTGCCTCAAAAATGAGTTGATCATTCTCTGTAATTAATTGAGCTAGTTTCTTGAGTTGCAGCACCCGAAAGTTGTAGTCTCTAGTTTCTCCTGTCGCAAAAAAATCTCGTTGCTTTGCGATCGTTGTCTTTATATTTAGGCTTTCAATAGCTACCATAACCATTATTTCACCGTAATTTATTGATTCTAAAATTTTATGAAGTCGTAAGGACAATTCATGAATTGCCCCTTCATATTTTTGCGTAAGTCCTAAAAGTGTGACTTTACAAGACTTTTATAAAATTTATTGTAGTTTGTTTGATCGAAAATTGCGGTAAGCTGTAGAAAAAGTATGCAACCATTCCCAAAACTATGGCAATCTTTGGCGGTATTCTGATTGCGATCGCGATCGTTCTATTCTTTGTCCAAAAGAACTACAGCACAAAATTACAAAGTATCCGATCCGCAACATCTTCTACAATCGCCGATTTACAGCGTATCGCAGGTGAGATTGCAGGTGAGATTGGGAGTGGTAATTTAAGAGAATATGTGAAAGTACGGGGAAGAATTCGTTGTGATTCACCTTTAATTTCTGAGCTTAAGCAAGTCTCTTGTGTGCATTACACGATGCGCGTGGTCAGGGAATATGAAGAGAAGCATACTACTCGCGATAATGAAGGTAAAAGTCGTACTGAAACTCGTCGCGGCTCCGAAACTGTATCAAGCAATAGCCAATCAATTCCATTTACTTTACTAGATCGATCAGGTGAACTAGTAGTTAATCTTGATGGCGGTGATATTGAGACAGTGCAAGTGTTAAATGAGTTTCGTCAAGAGAATTCTAGTCACTCTTCCTCTTCGATTTCGTTTGGAGGCTTTACCTTGGCGATCGGCACAGGAATGGGTGGTAGAAGAACGATTGGTTATCGCTATACCGAGTCAATTTTGCCATGCGATCGCGAGGTGTTGGTAATTGGTACGGCGGCTGATGAGGGCGGAAAATTGACGTTAAGGAAGCCGACTCAATCTGACAAGAAGTTTATTATTTCCCTCAAAAGTGAAGAGGAACTTGCAAAATCGGCAGCTAATGCAGCCAAAGGATTTTTCTATGGAATGATCGCCTGTTTGGCGATCGGTCTAATTTTAGTAATTGTGGGATTAGTGATTAAAAAATAAATTAGATCTTGTAGGGGCTGCGCCCCCGTGCCAGCCCCAAAACTTGGACATTATAGGGATGCCTTCCACGGAACAGCAGTAATCAGCTAAGCGCTAAACTCGCTTCAATACAAATAAATTCCCCTCATTCCCTCTCCCAATTCGCAAATCTTGATCTAAATAAGTCGTCTCCAGCCAGCCCTTTTGATCTTCTCGTTTGATTTGAAAGTCGATCGCCAATAGTTTTTTCTGTGATTTATTTTGCGGTTTATTTGATGGGTTAGTCGATCCTGACACTGGCGATCGCAAAGTATCGATAAAACTATGCACATCGCGATAACCGAGCAGAGTTTGGGAGCCAGCCACTAGGCGCTCAAAATTAACCTTGACTCGTTTCTCAGAAACTATCGTAAAACTTGCACAAACGCTGACCAGTCCCCCCAATAAAGGCAAACCTTTAATCTCAGCAACATTAAAAATTTTCGCTTCAGCAACTCGTAAACACTGATAAATATTGCCTAGCTTGTATAAAGGAAAGCGATCAATCCCCAAAAGCTCTTGGCTAGTCGTAAATAGCAACAACCAATCACCATCTAACAATTCTGGGGTGATATTTGGGGCAGGTGTAGGATTTAGCTCTTCCAGATAAGCCACCGCAGAGAAAATAGCCTTACGCTGATTTTCGGACATTTCTAAGCCGCGATTCACAGGGGCGATCGCATTCAGAAGATTTGCTTTACGAGTATTACTAGTCATGCGCTTATTTTAGCAAAAACTTTTAGCAAAAATAAAGGCAGCGCTTAGCACTGCCCTTACTTTTCATTCTTACCCTTGACGAGCTTTGAACTTTGGGTTTGACTTACAAATGACATATATTCTGCCGCGACGACGTACAACTTTGCAGTCCTTATGGCGAGTTTTTGCCGATCTGAGGGAGCTAACAACTTTCATGGATTAATCCCTAACGCTTACTTATGATGAAAAATTTTCACACGGCTTATAATCATAACATGATTCATGTCGAATTTTGCCTAAAAATAAACCAAGCCTCAATATGGTTACTCTGGAATCTGTCTCAGCATCCCTCGATCAATTACGCAATACGCTTCGTAAGGGGCAGCAAACGATGGCGGACTGGTCAGGGGGAGAACTGGCGGTAGCAGCAGTACCAGGGGCAGGAAAATCAACAGGGATGGCGGTGGCAGCAGCGATCGCGATTTCTAAATTCCAACTACATCGCCAAAAACAACTGGTAATCGTCACCTTTACGCGATCGGCAGTAAGTAACATCCGCAAAAAAGTATCTGAACATTTAAAAAATTTACGTTTGCCGCAGAGCGCCTTTACGGTCAGTACTCTACATAGCTTGGCATACACGATCGCTAGCAATCATCGCGAGTTATCAGGCTTTGGCATGGGGGAAACCAAAATTGTTTCTGAATCGCAAAAACAACGCTTAATTCGCAATGCGACTAATTTCTGGGTAAAAGAAAATCCCAAATTATATGATTTATTATTGGAAGGAAAAAACTTTGATGGGGAAGATACGGAACGCTTGCGGCGACAAACGGTATTACGAACTGATGTTTTACCGAGCTTAGCCAAAGAAGCGATCGCTACGGCTAAGAGTTCAGGCTTGAGCTTTTCCCAATTACGCGAAGCAGAATCTCCTGATGGTGGCTACATTTTAGAAATAGCGGCGGGGCTATACGAGATTTACGAAAGACTGTTACGACAAGAAGGGGCTATCGACTATGACGATATGATTTTAGGAGCATTGCGAGTATTAGAAAATACTGGTGTGCGGACTTATTGGCAGGAAAAGATTTTTGCGGTGTTTGAGGATGAAGCACAGGATTCTTCGCCATTGCAGACGAAGTTGCTAGAAATTCTGGCTTTGAACAACGGCGATGTCAAAAACCTGATGCGAGTTGGCGATCCTAATCAAGCGATCAATTCAACATTTACACCCGCCGATCCGCGCTTTTTTAATGAATTTTGCGATCGTTGTAACACTTTCTCTCAACTCTCAACCCTTGACCAAGCAGGGCGCAGCACCAGAAATATCATGCGAGCCGCCAATTATGTATTGCATTGGGTTAATCATTCCGAATATGCCAAACTAGTCAACCAAAAGCCATTTCGAGATCAAAAAATTCGTCCCGTTGAAGCTGATGATCCACAAATGAATGCTAATCCTGAAGCGATCGGTCATGGTCTAGAAATCCACTTGCAAAATCATGATATCGAACATGAAATTGAAATGATTGGCTTGCGAATCAAAGAACTGCACAGCGTCGATCCCACTGTCAGTATGGCGATTTTAGTACGTCAACACAATCAAGGGCGATTTGTGGCGGAATCTCTAGCTTGGTTAACCAAGGAATATGACATAAAAATTTATGATGTCGAACAAAGCGATCGACGATCGCGAGTACCGATGGATATGTTGGCGATTTTGCAATTTATGGAACGCCCCCATTCTCCTGACAATCTCAAATCAGCCTTAGAAGTTCTTAAAGATCGTCAGAAAATCTCGTCACAGCAAGACCTCAATGCCCTCGCTAGCAATCCTGAAAAGTTTCTCTATCCGACATTAATCGATAGTCCACTCTCTCCACTTGCCCTAGAAACTCAAGCTAAATGTATCGGCTTACTTCGGGCAAAAATCGAACTTCCTTTATATAACCTCATTCCCTTTATTGCCTTTGCGCTCTATGACGAAGAAGCAGGATTACTTGCCACAGCCGATAAATTAGGCGATCGCTTAAATCAAGAACTTCTTGGCAACTATTCTATGCAAACTGTAATTACCTCTCTCAAAGAAATTGTCGAATCGGAAAACTTTGAGGCAGTGGAAGATGAAAATCTCGAAGGACGCTATATGACAGGTGGTCAATTGACGATCATTAGCCTACACAAAGCCAAAGGACTAGATTGGGATGTCGTATTCATGCCCTTTCTACATAAACGCATCTGCCCTGGAGAAGCCTATCTCCCAGAAGCTGTCAAATTTTTAGGGGATTTTGGATTGCCTGAAGTCACAAGAGCGCAGATTTCAGCGATCGTTCATGGTGATCGCCTTCCCAACGCCGAGGAAGCATGGAAACAATACAATTATCTCAAGCAATCCGAGGAGTTTCGACTTCTCTATGTAGGGATGACCCGCGCCAAGAAATTATTATGGCTATCCGCAGCCCAATCGGCTCCATTCAGTTGGAACACCTTAGAGAATCGCACCGAAAATGCTGCTGTTTGTCCAGCAATTACCGATCTTGCCCGTAAGTTCACTGAATTTATGGCATAACAAACCCAGAGAATACCGCTTCGCGACACTTTTAAACTTTTCTCTAGGTTTGTTTTTAGCGCAAAGCGCTGTAAAATAAAGTCTAAAATCTGATAAGGAAAAGAATATATGTCCACCCGACGCAGTGATAGCGCGTTTCCTGTCGGTTACAACCGAGACACAGATACCGTCACCGAAGGCATGACAAAACGTGAATATTTTGCCATTATGATCATGCAGGGGTATACAACCTCAAATACCAAGTTTGCAGATGAATATCAAAAGGCGCGTTTATCAGTAGCGGAAGCTGATGCCTTAATTGCCATTTTAGCTTACGAAGCTAATCCAAAATCTTAAAATCATCTCTTGAAATCCAAGAGAACTACCTATGTTTGTTCTATCGCCTCAAAAAATATTTAAAGCAATACTTGCTCAAATATTTCCTTTAAAAATACAAAAGTTACCTGTCTGTCAACTCGGTAATCCCACATTACGGAAGATTGCCGAACCAATCGCTGATGTCAGCAACCGTGAGATTCAACAACTAATTGATGAAATGTTAATCACGCTCCAAGAAAGTAAAGGCGTGGGTTTAGCGGCTCCTCAAATTGGGCGATCGCTACAATTAGTAATAATTGCGTCCCGTCCCAATGAGCGCTATCCCAAAGCTCCACAAATGGAAGCAACGCCAATGATTAATCCTCAAATAATCTCGCGCTCTGCCGAAATCGAAAAAGATTGGGAAGGTTGTCTTTCAGTGCCAATGATTCGTGGTCTCGTACCAAGATATCGTGCCATCGAAGTGGAGTATACAGATCGACAAGGGGATCGGCAAAACGCCAAGCTAACCGACTTTGTAGCGCGAATCTTTCAACATGAGTACGATCATTTGCAAGGCAAAGTCTTTTTAGATCGCGTAGAGACTAATTCTGATTTAGTAAGCGAACCAGAGTATTACAAAATCTTGAAAGGATACTAGTTATAGCAATTTTCGATAAGCCCAATGTAACCCACGTTCCGCTCGTAATGGAAGCCTAAAAATATTTACAACGAGACAATCAAGGTTTCAGCGATTTCAAAAGAAATTAATGATAATAAATCCTATTAGTGTGTCCTTATTGACAATATTAAAATAGTGACTTTTTTACGATTAAGACTCAAAACACTTGCTGTATAAGCATTTTCTTTTTAAATATTTTTTCAGTAAAATAAGAGCGGAACGTGGGATGTAAACTAAGAACCAAAATAGCCTAAAACAAAAATAGAGTAGAAGTAAACTTCTACTCTATTTCTTGTATTTAAAATTAAGCTTGGCATCGAGCTATTTTCCCGTAGGGCTACCCCTAAAGTATCTTCACCGTGACAGCGTTTCACAACTGAGTTCGGGATGGGTCAGAGTGGTTCCACCGCACCATAGACACCAA
>JBIKYX010000142.1:0-8383 GCA_044355035.1 Pseudanabaena sp.
AATAATAAACTAAAGCTAATTAAACGCTCTGGATACGGCTTCAGAAATTTTGATAACTTTAAGTTGCGTTCTCTAATTTGTTGGCATTTAGATATTAGTCGAGCATAGTTTGAACGATTGAGCCAAACTTTTGCCTTAAGATTGCTGTAAATACTGGCAGTTTCTTCGTCAAGAAAATAAATCTCTACCTCAGATAGAAAACTTTGAATTGCCTCTAGATTTTGTTCTTTTCGTGCTGATCTTTCAGCCATGTACAACAATTCGGCATGAGTGATAATGCTAACGCCAACTGTTTCAGAAGATAGGGATTGCAATTTATCCGTAATCCTAGGATCACGATTGATAATGTAGCTGCAATGGTTGGTATCAATCAAATAAGCCATAAATCAACATTAAAACTCAGTTTTAGATCGTGTTTCTCGCACAAAATCAAGACATTCAGCCAAATCATCACCTTGCCAAGTTCCCGCATGACGTAACAAATCACTGGCTTTTTTATTGCGCTTCAGAGGCGGAATACGGCGAAATTGTTTATTACTTACATCGCCCTTAGCCTCAATCGAATCAATAAAACTACTAACCAAGAAAAGACGCTCTGGCGGCAATTGAGATATTTGATGTTCAACTTTTTCTCGTAACTCAGAGTAAGTCATACTCACCTCCTTGGGTTAGGTAAAACAATAGCAAACCCATTCTAATCATTATGTCATAGCTTATTTGCTTACATTAGCGTGCTATGGCGATCGCCTAAGTATTGCTTAGGTATTACTACGGGCTATAATCAACCCCAAGTCTATAAATTTTTGTAAATATGTCGTCTCCAACCCCTGACGTACCAGCGAGCGAGTCTCGCGATGCCCGTACCCGCCAAATGCTCGGAATGAAAGGTGCGGACGTACAAGGCGCTTCAATCTGGAAGATCCGCCTGCAACTGATGAAACCGATTACATGGATACCCCTCATGTGGGGCGTACTCTGTGGCGCAGCCTCCTCTGGTGACTTTACATGGTCGATTGAAAACGTATTTCGATCGCTACTTTGTATGCTCATGTCAGGACCATTACTGACAGGCTATACCCAGACCATTAACGATTATTACGATCGCGAAATTGACGCAATTAACGAGCCATATCGTCCGATTCCATCGGGAGCCATTCCCCTCAATCAAGTCATTGCTCAGATTTGGATATTATTTCTCGGTGGTATTGGTGTAGCGGCGATCCTTGATATCACCGCAGGGCATACAGACTTTATCATGACGAAATTAGCCCTCGGCGGCTCATTCGTTGCCTACATCTACTCAGCGCCACCTTTGAAGCTCAAGCAAAATGGTTGGCTCGGCAACTATGCCCTTGGAGCCAGCTATATCGCTCTGCCTTGGTGGGCGGGACACGCACTTTATGGACATCTCAACTGGACAGTCGTAGCCGTGACTCTCTTCTATAGCCTTGCAGGTTTAGGGATTGCCGTAGTTAACGACTTTAAGAGCGTAGAAGGAGATCGCGAATTGGGATTAAAATCTCTGCCCGTGATGTTTGGTGTGCAGAACGCTGCCTTAATCTCCGCAACGGCGATCGATGTTTTTCAAATTGGCATTGCTGTTTATCTAGTCACCGTGGGCGAGCAGCTATTAGCAAGTTTAATTGTGCTATTGGTAATTCCCCAAATTACCTTCCAAGATATGTATTTCCTTCGTGATCCTCTTAAAAATGATGTGAAATATCAGGCTAGCGCCCAACCATTTTTGGTGATTGGAATGTTAGTGGCGGGTATTGCGATGGGACATGCAGGGATTTGATATTTGCTCTTAAAGGGTGATTTGTCCTAGATTTGTTTATTGCTATTGTCTAAAAACTTGCTTTTTTTCCAGAGCGGTGTTAGTCATAATGATTAACACCGCTCAAACATTATTTCTTCTAGATTTGAAACATCAAAGAGAGTTTGCCAATATTTATGATCAAACAGATCAAACATCAATCACGCAAACAGCGATCGCTGATCGTAACATCAAACAAATTATTGCCCAAATTCCTATCCAAATCTTTGAATAGAACCTTAGCTGTAATTGGTTTGCTATTGGTTTCCTGCTCTCCCAATGCGCCTCAGAGTGGTGGCGAGATGGTTGTGCCTGTACCGATCGCCTCCGTTGAGTCGGCAATAGTTACCGATAGTTCCGATTATGTTGCGAACTTACAATCGCGGCAATCGGTGACACTTCAACCACGAGTCGATGGCTATGTACAGGAAATTTATGTCAAAGCAGGCGATCGAGTAGAAGCAGGTGCGCCAATTTTGCGGATTGATCCGACCAAGCAGCAAGCCGTTGTCCAGCGATCGGTCGCAGCAGTCGCTACAACTCAAGCTGACTTAGAAAGTGCCAAAGCCACTCTTGCTCAATTACGCGCCCAAAAAGAATCAACCTTATCCAATGTCGATTTTAGTCAAAAAGAATATGAACGCTTTGCCAAGTTGACTGCCGAGGGTGCGATCGCCAAACAAAAACTAGATGAAGTTTCCAATAGTTTACGCAACGCCAAAGCCGAGCTAGGTAAAATTGATGCCCAAATAGAAGCTCAACAAGCAAATATTAATAGTGCTGCCACCAGAATCGAAGAATCTCGTGCTGGTGCTGTTCAAGAAGAAGTTCAATTAGATTTCTATACTGTAACTGCTCCCTTTGCAGGAATTGTGGGAGATATTCCCATCAAAGTTGGTGATAACGTCAGTAGTAGCACGCAGATAACGACTGTAACCCAAAATCAAGTTTTAGAAATACAGATCTCGGTTCCCATTGAGAATGCTCCGCGTTTAAAAATGGGAATGCCCGTGGAGTTACTAGATACTCAGGATAAGCCACTTGTGAGAGGCACGGTCGCTTTTATCTCACCTAATATCAATGCTCAAAATCAATCGGTTTTGGTGAAAGCTAATTTTAATAATGGGAACAATCAACTTAAGGCAAATCAGTTTGTCCGAGCGCGGTTAATTTGGGCTTCGCGTTCTGGAGTAGTAGTCCCCACTTCCGCAATCTCTCGCCTTGGTGGTCAAGATTTTATTTTTATTGCCGAAACCAATCCTAAGGATGGAAAGTCCCTAATCGCCAATCAAAAAGCGATTAAGCTAGGGAAAATCACTGGTAATAAGCAAGAGGTATTAGAAGGTTTAACGCCTAAAGATAAAATCGTCACTTCAGGTATTCTGCAATTACGTAATGGTGCAGCGATCGCCGCTCAGTAAATCGCATTTCAAATCGCATTTCAAATGGCATTACCAAATAGCATCGTTAACCTATTCAGGCATAATGAGCTTAATCAAATGTTGTATATCTCTTATCGATTATGAATCCGCTATCAAAGTCCCCGATCGACCCCGAACAACTCAACCAAATATCAGAAGGAGATATTGAGTTTGAGGTTGAAGTTTTACAAGTATATGTGGAAGATATTTCTCAGAGAATAGATAAAATTCGTGAAGCGAGCGCGATCGCAGATTACAGCCAAATCAAAAAGCAATCTCATCATATTAAAGGTTCTAGCAGTAATGTCGGTGCTATGCAGATGAGAGCTTTTGCTGTCCAACTGGAAGAGCTAGGCGAAAATCCAGATTCCGAAAAAGTTTTAGCGATAAGCGAGCAAATGCTCGAAGAAATGCAAGCCGTCGAGCGGTTTATCATCACCAAAGCTGAAACTTTGTCATCTTAAAACGCTGGACGCTGTATTGAGAAATTTAATCTATTTTTGAGACTATTAGACTTTAGGTTAGAATGCAATCATGATAAGTAATCAATAATTTATTATGAGTTTTTCATCATCTTCAAATGATTTCAGCGCGAATAATACAAACAATAATTACGAGCTAATGGATGTGGATGCTATCCAAAAAGCTCTGGGGCGATCGCGTGCTTCTGTGTATCGCTATGCCAATACTGACCCGCAAGGACTACTAAATTTGCCCTACGATCCCATAAGACTTAATCCTGAATTGAGGCAAAGCGATCGCGAACCATTATTATTTCATCCCACTGAGGTATCGCGGTTTGCGCGGGATGTATTGAAAATGAAACAAGTGACAATTCAGGTGCAGGAGCCGATGCAAAATGAGACAAATCGGTTATTGCGAGAGATTTTGCAAGAGTTGAAAGCGATAAATCAAGGAATTTCCAATTTAGGCGATCGGTGACAGCGCTAAAAGCTTAAAGTTTCTCTTGAATTTTACATCTGTGGTTAAAATCATTCTTCGTCATCCAACAAATATGTTTTTAAATCTTCAAAAGATCCTTTCATAGCAGTCCCTTCCTCTACAGCCTTAAAAATTTCCTGAGCATTAGCGGCTATCTCTTTCCGACGAGCATCAATCCTTTGCTTGCGGATTAACTCAAACAAATAATCTTGATCTTCAATTGACAAACTCGTAACTTGATCAATAATTTCTTGAAAAATCATTGTAAAATCTCCTTGGCATCCTTACGAACAAAAGATTAGCATTAACGTCAAGTATAACCAAGGCGATTAGCGCTACAGTAATTAAGCTATTTAAGTGAGGAGTTTTTTAGGGTGATCGGTTCTCATCGTTTAAGTAAAAATATTTCTAACGCTAAATATAAGCAACCTAATAGCTCGAAGCGATCGCTACAGAATCAAAAGTATGCTTCTTGGCAATTATTTGCCCAGCGTAGCGGGGACGTTCTATTTGCGACTTGGGTTGGGTTAATTTGCGCCGTGCCGCCTTGCTATATGCAGACCGATTTTCAACTCCCTGCGGCGGCGGCGGAATTACAACTTGCCCAAGCCGTAGTTCCCCTTGCCCCTCATGCCACTAACCCTCTAAATCTAGATATTACCGATGATTTATTAGAAAGCGATCGCCAAAATCTACTAAAAGCGATCGACAACAGTATTCAATATATTCAGTCCCCAACGGCGGCGCGGCGTTATCCTGTGGCGGGAATCACTCGTGATTTGATGGAGCGGAGTCTGGTGAGATTTCGCCGCCTTGTACAGGTGTCACGCACCGCCAAAGATCTGCAACAAGCCGTAAATCGTGAGTTTGATCTATATCAATCAGTCGGGCGTGATGGCAATGGTGCAGTGCAGTTTACTGGTTACTACGAAGCCGTATATAAAGCTAGCCGCAATCGTACTAAAGAATTTCAGTATCCCCTTTATCGTTTACCTGCGGATTTTGACGAATGGCGATCGCCTCATCCAACTCGCGCCATGCTCGAAGGCAGCAAACAGATGTCTGGCTTGGAGATTGTCTGGTTAAGCGATCGCTTCCAAGCTTTTTTAGTACATATCCAAGGCTCCGCCAGATTTGAACTACCCGATGGCAAGATCTTAACGGTTGGCTATGCAGGTAAAACCGATCAGCCCTATCGCTCAGTTGGTGCAGAACTAGTCAGAGATGGCAAAATGCGGCTTGAGGACGTAACCCTGCAAACGATGACCAAGTACTTCCAAGAAAATCCTCAAGATGTCGTTACCTATTTGAACCGCAATCCTAGTTTTGTCTTCTTCCGTGAAACTAATGGTCGCCCTGCCACAGGTAGTTTGGGCTTACCTGTCAGTGCCGAGCGCTCGATCGCTACGGACAAAAAAATCTTGCCTTCTGGCGGTATTGCCTTAATTCGCACCGAGATCCCCTTTGAAAATCCCGAAACAGGTAAACTCGAACTACGCACAATTCAGCGCTTTGTGCTTGATCAAGATACTGGCGGCGCAATTCGTGGTGCGGGGCGTGTCGATATTTTTATGGGAACAGGCGATCGGGCTAAGCAAAGGGCTGGCTTAATTAAAGGCGATGGCGAGTTGTATTATCTGGTATTAAAGAAATAGCTGCGTAAATTTTTAAGTTGGGTGCAAAGCATTCAACTTAAAATCATGAGAACTCAAATACTGTATATCTAAACTATATCCAAACTTTATGCCCCAATTCAATCCTTTTACGATCAAAATGCAGATTATGCGAATGTTTGAGCAAGGACAGTCACTCTTTGCGGAAGTCAAAGTCCAAGATTGGCTCAAGGAGCGTAAGCATAACCCCAAGGATTATGTAATTCGATTTCGACAAAAAATGGCTCCCGTTGGTTCCACATCCCCTATAAATGTTGAGATAGAACTACTTCGCAAAGATGGTGAACCTGTTGACGAATGGTTATTACAAGAAATCAATCGACATGGGTAAGACAAGTAAAACTGAGTAGTGCTCGGATTAGGAAACTACTAAAAAAAGGGTGGGTATGGAAACGGGCACGAATTTCCCACCAAGATAAACAGAATCAAGAAACCAAAGCAATTAAACAAGCCGATTTAGATTTTTTAGAGTTAGCGGCGGCGGTAGGAGAGATTTGCCTGAAATATATAGATGAGACGGGATTTAGTTGTTGGTCGCCCATGCAGTATGGCTGGATTCGGCAGGGACAGAACAAACGACCTTGCGCGGTAAGCGGGTTAGTTTGATTAGCGTGTTGGAGCCTGAAGTAAGTTTTGATGCTGCTTATCGTGTTGGTAGTATTACCAGCAAGGAATATATTGAGATCAAAACTGCTTAAGATGCTTTCAGTCGATCGCTACTTTCTTCACTTAATAGTTTCTCAATGTAGGACTCTAAATGAAAATAATTTGCGATTCTGCGACTTCGACTGTCACATTTGGGATATTAAAACCTTCAAGACTATAACCATCTTTTTGCAGTCCTGTCATGGGGTAATGCTCGACAACAGTAGCAACCGCACCACGGTTGAGTTTATATGCGGGTATATCTTGCAGTAGGACAACTTCAGAAAATAAAGGAAATTTGGGTTTCATATATTTATTCGCGATCGCTGCGTTTGTGGGCAGAAGCATAACTTGATTTCGCAAACTATTACTGATTATAGCTTTTGGCAATTAACCTGTGATAACGCTTAATGCGATCGCTTATAAAAAGTTTAAAAAGGAATCCAGCCTATTTTATCGATCCATTCCTCTGCTTCAGAGACTTCCCAAATCAGATTTAATTCTTCAGCAGCTTTGCTGAGAGGCAAGTTTGGACGTAGCCAAAATAAGCCCCAAGTGTGTCTACCTGATGACCAATGATCGTCTAGGTGTGAGGGCATACTTTTTCGATTATCTGTAATCAGTAATCTTTTGGACATTTCTAAATAGATGAGAATTTCAGGATCGAGTGTTCCTAAAGTTGGCATATTTTCTTCGCCGACTCGCATGATATCTATTTTGGGGTTAAGCCTTAATAGAGCGGATTTCAACTTTGGCGGAAGATTTTCGTCAAGTAAAAAGCGTATTTTCATGACAAGACTAACAGTTCCTTTTTTGCCTGTTTTCTAAGCGATCGCAACCTTATGATCGCTTCTGACGGTTCTTTTTTTAACCATTCTTGATAGTGCTGTTCTTGGGACTGCTCTAGGCGGAACATATAGTCATCAACTTGAGCGCGATTACGCCAATAATAGGTAATTACGGCATAGATTTTTTCTAGGTTTAAGCTTGGCAGTTCTTCTAAAATTTCTTCGGGACTATAGCCGCTTAAATAGTATTTGATGACATCTTGGATACCAATACGATGACCTTTGATGCGGATGTCATCAGGGCTTAGAAAATTGAAATAGTCTTCTAAAAGCATAGTTTTTGCCTGTTCTATGTGAATGATATCTTAGCTTGAGATTTTAGACCTTCTGCCTTTGCGAAATTTGGATGAGTAATCGCAGTGCTTCGTTAACTGAGTCACTTGTGGGGAATGCTTGAGCAACATCAGGATCGAGCAAGACTACATTTGTTCCTGTTTTGTAGCGCTCAACGTATTTGCCTCTAACGCCACCTTTCATCTTGCTAAAGTCATATTCAGGAAGCATTTCGTCCTCTAATTCATGATTATTCTCCATCTGCATAAAATTTCGGCTCATTTCGGGTTGCTTTTGCCATTGATGCAATCAATGCTGCTTAAGATACTTTCAGTAGATCGCTACTTTCTTCACTTAATAGTTTCTCAATGTAGGACTCTAAATGAAGTAGTTTTACTACGCTTAATCGATGTAATTTTTCTACGATTTCCATTTCTTTTTGCCATTGTTCGACAGAAATAATTTGCGATTCTGCGACTTCGACTGTCACATTAGGGATATTAAAACCTTCAAGACTATAACCATCTTGTTGCAGTCCTGTCATGGGGTAATGCTCGACAACAGTAGCAACCGCACCACGGTTGAGTTTATATGCGGGTATATCTTGCAGTAGGACAACTTCAGAAAATAAAGGAAATTTGGGTTTCATATATTTATTCACGATCGCTTGAACGGTTAGGAACTAAGGTAACAAACTTTGCTTGTTGATTTGTAAGCATCCAGATGGTAGTAACTTCAAGTTCTACTCCATTAATTCCTTTTAGG
>JBIKYX010000059.1:0-26011 GCA_044355035.1 Pseudanabaena sp.
AGACTGCTAAGCATGAGGACTATGTACTTTAGGATAAGTCCTGATATTTTCACTCTTTTAGCTACTTTTAATTCTTAAAAAGTCACTTTCAACCGACTCCCTACCTAATTTGCAAGAGGTCTAATATGTTCTAAGTACAGTCGAGTCGCTTTTTTTATGTGCTACAATTACGACCAGTTTGGGTATGTAGCTCAGTTGGATAGAGCATCAGGTTCCGGTCCTGAGGGTCGGGGGTTCGAGTCCCTCCATGCTCGTAGTTAAAGTTTTAAATCTATGGAACGTGGATTGTTGTGGTTGCCTCTGTTGGTTATGTTTTGTTGGCTTGCATGGGCTGGCTGGAACGAATACCAAAAAATTGAATCGTATAAACGTTGGGCTGAACAGTTTGAGCGCCACAAGTACGATATTTATGCTGTGTTAGGTCAGAAAGGCGATCGCTTGACATGGGGCAGACCTACCCGAAAAGAACCTCTAGATATTCAGACTGTAGATCTTACCGATATTGCTCGGATTAGATTTCGCATAGATAGTAAATTTTTTGACGAACAAGATGCGGAATTCCCCTTAAATCCCAAGAAAATCTCTTTGGAATTAGTGCTAAAGACTGGCGAAATGCCTAGCATTAGATTTACAGATGTGGATATTGCGGCGGCGTGGTATCGGTTTTTAAGCGATCGCTTAGCGGCACAAAAGTCATAACTGCCAAATATCCGAATCTTGGGGGATTTTGAAAGAATTTTATTTTCTTGTTCCCCCAGAATTGGGGGCTAGGGGGCGATTAATTGTTGACTTGACTGGATTTTATGAATTGTGTCTACAGGTAGATGCGTTGGAAATTGGCTCTATTTTTTAAGTTTTGTTAAGCTAATCTCAAGATCAATCAAGATCAACTTAACGATTTAACGTCTGTGTAAGGACATTTATTGATTGCAAATCATTTCTTAACCTTCATATAAACGTAGCTTTAACTTCATCTCTTACGCTTAACCCAAGTTGTGAGGGTTTATCTTGGAGATTTTTTTAGAGGTTACTTGGGAATTCATCAAAGCGATCGCAGTAGCTGCATTGTTACTGTTACTGGGCGACTTCTTCTCAACCTTTTTTTATCATGTTCCCGAACATGTATTCGGTAAGTTTCATTCCATCGTGCATCATGGCAAAAACCGCAGCTTTCTTCACTATGCAGTTTTGACCAGAAATCCCCTCGTATTGCTAGATGGTATTCTGGGCGCAGTTCCTTACTTCATGTTCACGCCTTGGTTGTGGCAATTATCGGCTGTTGGTACAGTTATTGGGCTATTACTGGGTGAATTTCATGTAGTTTGGCGGCACGTCTCCATCCTTGAGTGGAAAACCCCAGAGCCAATTAAATCTTGGTGCGACTTGTTGTTTATTACCACTCCTGAAAGACATTGGCTGCATCATCAAAATGCCTTTGCCGCTTTCGGTGATATTTTCTCTTTTTACGAATATCCTGCCGAAAAATGGTTGATTTTCTTGCGTTTTGTCCGCCGTAAGTTTAAACAATCAAATCAACTAAGCACCTCAGCTTAAAAAGATAGGCGGCGCTTTGCGCCGCCTATTCATACCTTTTCCCCTATAATCTGGTATAAATCGCCAGCAAGTCATATAGGGGCAGGATAGGATTCATGGACGTAAAAGCCGCAGTTGCCTTCGCCGCAGGTCAACCACTCAAAATCGAGACAGTCCAGCTAGATCATCCTAGAGCAGGTGAAGTCCTTGTGGAAATCAAAGCCACAGGAGTTTGTCATACCGATGCATTCACACTCTCAGGCGATGACCCCGAAGGATTATTTCCCGCCATTCTCGGACATGAAGGCGCTGGCGTAGTTGTCGAAGTGGGCGCGAATGTAACTTCTCTGAAAGCAGGCGATCGCGTAATTCCTCTCTACACACCCGAATGTCGCAATTGTTCCTATTGCCTCAGTGGTAAAACCAACCTCTGTCAAGCAATCCGCGTCACTCAAGGTCAAGGCTTAATGCCCGATGGAACCAGCCGTTTTTCCATCAATGGCGAAAAAATTCATCATTATATGGGAACCTCGACATTTGCCAATTACACAGTTCTTCCTGAAATTGCCCTTGCCAAAATCCGTGATGATGCTCCCTTCGAGAAAGTCTGCTACATCGGCTGTGGCGTAACTACTGGGATCGGCGCAGTGATTAACACGGCTAAGGTTGAAGTTGGTTCTAACGTCGTTATTTTTGGCTTAGGCGGAATTGGGTTAAATGTGATCCAAGCTTGTCGCATGGTTGGCGCAAATATGATCATCGGTGTGGATATTAATCCTAAAAAGCGATCGCTTGCTGAAAAGATGGGGATGACTCATTTTGTAAATCCTTTGGAAGTAGAAGGCGATCTCGTTCCCTATCTTGTTGATTTAACTAAAGGTGGCGCTGACTATACTTTTGAATGTATTGGCAGAACTCAAACCATGCGTCAAGCGCTCGAATGCTGTCACAAAGGTTGGGGCGTGAGTGTAATTGTGGGAGTCGCTGGGGCAGGACAAGAAATCAGCACCAGACCATTTCAGCTAGTCACAGGGCGCGTCTGGAAGGGGACAGCTTTTGGTGGCGCGAAGGGACGCACTGATGTACCGAAGATTGTTGATTGGTACATGGAAGGTAAAATTGATATCGATAGTTTGATTACAAATGTGATGGCGATCGAACAGATCAATGAAGCGTTTGCGATGATGCATAGGGGCGATGCGATTCGGACAGTCTTGACATTTTCTTGAATTTTTTATTTTATCGAGGGGCAAACTCTAAACGACTCTCTCGCCTTTAAAATCTCGTTTCCCATTAGCCTGTCGGCAGAAAGATTGCTGTCAAGCAAGGAAAGCTTACTGTAGCGTGCGTTAACCATAAGCGTAACTCACTATCTAACCTTCAATGATGCGCTACGCTTATGGCTAACACATCCTAATTAAGGCAAAGCTATTTCACCCGAATGGATGGTTTATGAAACTTTTAAACCCTATACTTTCACTAATGTGCAATAATTAGATGTGATTTAGGTGTAATAATATAGTAAATTAATTGAATGGAAAAAATTAGATTTATCCAAAGTAGTGTAGAGGCTGGGGTTGCAGAAATAACACCTGAACTAGCCAAGGAGATCCTTGAAACTAGTAATCGCGATAATCGCCCCCTGAAAAAAGACCATATCAAAATGCTCACTAATACCCTCAAGAAGAGTGAATGGATGCTAAACGGTGAGAGTATTGCTTTCTCTCGATCTGGTCGTCTGTTGGATGGACAACACCGTTTGACTGCCTGTGTAAATAGTGGTAGACCTTTCAAAACGATTGTTATTAAGGGTATTGAAGAAGACGATGCTTTTGGCACTATCGATATTGGTAAGCCAAGGAGTGTAACAGATCTGATGAATTTACAAGGGCTTCCAAAAGCTCCACTATTTTCAGCAATTACTAAGCAACATAAAGCATGGGTGGAAACAGACGAAGCAAACAGACATAAGTTTACACTTATGGCAAGGCAGTACACCGAAAGAAGTGTAGCCATACACGGCAAAAAATATGTATCGACAATATTGCCAGCTTTTGAAGTTAGTCAGAAATTAGGTCGCAAGAGTGCCGCTATCGGTTTTGCGGCTCTTCTAATTTTAGAAACCGCTATGGATGACGGGGAAGAGTTTTTTTCTGAGCTTGCAAGTATATGGAAAGACGAGTGTAGCCCTGATCCACAATCACCATCCTTTGTTTTATACGACTTAATTACTAAAGAAGAGCATATTTTTAGACCTACCACAATGACTTTGCTTTCAGCGTTAACCATCAAGGCGTTTAATGCACATGTAAAGAAAGAACAAATTAAAAAACTCTTTTGGAAACCCACCGAGGGATTTCCACCTGTAGAAGCTTGATTAACTAAGTTTTATTATATAAATAAATCGTTTACATAATAATTAATTTATCTTTGATACGATTTTGATAGCCAATCCAACTTTAGGTAATAGCAAAATAAACTATTTTCTGGACAAGTGAGGATAAAGCAAATACAATATATCCGCAAATTAAGGTACGTTCGCACCCATCGGAGGTCATTATTCCTGAACCGCTAACCCTGACTGTGAGTTTAAGAGGCAGCCGCGAAGTCAAGGACAACTATCAACTGATCCGCCTCACTGGTCTTTTGGACGCTTTTTCCGAGCCAGCCTTTAAAAAGGTAATCGGTAAATGTGTCGAGGATGGTCCTTTTAACTTAATTTTAGACCTGTCAACAATTGACTTTATTGATAGCTCTGGATTAGGTGTTTTAGTGCAGATGGCAAAAAAGACTCAAACCCTCGAAGGAACTCTTCAGATTATTACTAATCCTAGAGTCACTCAGACCGTTAAACTTGTGCGCCTAGATCAGTACCTATCACTTCAAACATCAATTGATGAGGCTCTGGCAAACCTAGAAAAAAACAAGAAGAAATAAACCAAAATTCATGAGATTTTAGTGTTTAAGTTCCCCAAGCACGAATTTAAACTCAGATTGAATTGGCAAATTTAGTTTCTGTTTTAATTTCTATTAAGTGAATTTTAGATTTATTTGTCAAAGAATTATCCAGAGATTATGAGGGGGTAGAGTTATAGGGTTTGTACACAAATCTAAACACTTTGATCGAAGACGTTGAAATTGTCGCGATCAATCTATGATGTAAAGAGGGTAGAAATTTTATGGGCAGACCTAGGTCTGCCCATAAAAGTCTAAATACTACCTACCTATAGCTTTTTAACTTATTCCGTAATGGCATTTCGCCCAGAAATTGACAATATTGCTGAGATTTCCGTCTCAGCCCTAGCCTATATTGGAGATGCTGTTTATGAAATGCAGATGCGGCTGCATTATCTCCTACCACCGCGCAGCGCCAAGCATTATCACCAGCTCGTAGTTAGTCAGGTTCGGGCTGAGCAACAAGCCAAGCTTCTCGACCAACTTAATCTCACTGATTTTGAGTCCGATCTCGTAAGACGTGGACGTAACGCGGCGGGATCTGCCTCGCGTAAAGTTGATCCCCACATTTATCAAAAAGCCACAGGATTTGAGGCTTTGATTGGTTATCTCTATTTAACCGATCGCGATCGCCTTGATCAAATTTTTATTCAGCTACTCAGCTATATTGACAACCCAGCGCCACCATGACATCGCAACCTAGACCCAAGTTCAAGAAGAAATCCTCCGATAGCAACGCCGATAGAGGTGCGGATAGGAATTTCGAGAAGCGTTCCGACAATCGTAATGATGATCGTAGTAACAAGTATTCTGATAAATATTCAGACAAAAGTTCTGACAGACGACCAAACCGAGACGGCGATCGCAATTTTGAAAAGCCATATAAGTCTGTAGGTAAATCTTCAGATAAATATTCAGATCGCAGTTTTGAGAAGCCAGAGCGTAGCTTTGATAAACGTCCTGACAATAATTATCAAGCTCGACCAGATAAACCGACTAAATCTGGTGACAGATA
This sequence comes from Pseudanabaena sp., assembly GCA_044355035.1. Classification (GTDB taxonomy): domain Bacteria; phylum Cyanobacteriota; class Cyanobacteriia; order Pseudanabaenales; family Pseudanabaenaceae; genus Pseudanabaena. Next base: position 5,504 of record JBIKYX010000059.1, read on the forward strand.
CTCAGATAACCGTTCAGAAAATCGTTCTGATAACCGTTCAGACAAGTATTCCGATAATAAATACAGCGATCGCCGCCCCGAAAGAAGCTTTGAAAAGCGTGGTGATTCATCATTCGAGCCAAAATTTGATCGTGCTGACCGTGGCGATCGCAATTTTGAAAAGCCAATTGCCAAGAAGTTTGGCGATAAAAAATTCGGCGATAAAAAATTTGGTGACAAGAAGTTCGGTGATAAAAAATTCGGTGATAAAAAATTTGGTGACAAGAAGTTCGGTAGCGATTCTAGAGATCGTAACTTTGGCGATCGGGATCGTAATTTCGGCGATCGCGATTCTAAGGATCGTAACTTTGGAGATCGGGATCGTAATTTCGGCGATCGGGATCGTAATTTCGGCGATCGGGATCGCAACTTTGGTGATCGCGCATCGGTTCCCAACTTTGAACGGCGATCGCTTCCACCCGTTTCGCGTAACTTCGACCCAGATGGCGAGTTAACCATTGTTGCCCCGACTCCCGCCGAAGAAAATCCCGATATTATCTATGGTCGCCATGCCGTTGAAGCAGTATTAAATAGCGATCGCAGCATCAATCGGATTTGGGTCACAGCTAGATTGCGTTATTCATCGGATTTCTTGCCCCTCATTGATGAGGCAAAAGCTGCTGGAGCCGTCATCGATGAAGTAGATAATACTCGCCTTGATCGAATTACCGATAACGGTCGTCACCAAGGGATCGCGGTTCAAGTCTCGGCTTATGAATATGCTGATCTTGATGAATTACTGGTAAGTATCAAAGAAAAAACTACTCAACCTGTGATTGTCGTTGCCGATGGTATCAATGATCCCCATAATCTTGGGGCAATTATTCGCAGTGCTGCCGCCCTCGGAGCGCAAGCCCTTGTTATTCCCCAGCGCCGTGCTGCGGGGATCACGGCTACCGTCGCCAAAGTTGCCGCAGGTACATTGGAAATTCTGCCTGTAGCCCGTGTCGTCAACCTCAACCGCGCCCTTGAGCAAATCAAAGAAGCAGGTTTCTGGGTTTACGGAACCATGACTGATTCAGGTAACGCCATCCACAAAACCAAATTTTCTGGGGCGATCGCTTTGGTAATTGGAGCAGAAGGCGAAGGATTGAGTCTCTCAATTCAAAAGAACTGTGACTTTATCGTTTCTATACCCTTAGAAGGAAAAGTGGAAAGTTTAAATGCATCTGTAGCCACAGGAATGGCTCTGTACGAGATTTTCAGACAGCGTTGGGTAAATACGTTAAACCTGAACAATTTGTCTTGAAGCCCTGTTTTAAGTTATATAAATAGATAGGAAAGACATCTTTTTTAAGCCCAAAGTCTTTCTCATGACCGACACCATTCACTTTAGTTTTGCAAATTCATGGGTGGTAACTTGTTTAAGAACATATTCACGTCAATTCTGGAAACATTTGGACTTGCGCTTTGGATCGAAATTGTCACCGATTCACCACGCTGTACCTACTATTTTGGTCCTTTTAGCAGTAAATCCGAAGCTGAATCTGCCAAGCTTGGCTATATCGAGGATTTAGAAACAGAAGGCTGCAAGGGCATGACTGTTATGGTTAAGCGCTGCAACCCTGATGATCTAACTGTTTATGATGATTCACTGGATTTTAAACTAGACCGTTTTGTTGCATTTAGCGGTCAGACTCTGTAATCACGAAATTGATGAACGAATTAGGGGGCTTGCGCCCCTGATTTTTTATGAGATAAATGCATAGATTGGTGTATGTATCAGCGATCGCTGTGCAGCACTTTAAATATTTTTCAAATATTTTTTTAGATTAAGATACAAACTAGAGTGCTGCTTGGCAACACCCTAGTTTTCTAATACTATTTTTGTGAGCATTATGTTATTTGGACTTGGTAAAAAGTTAACGCTTCCAACGATGGCAGATGCTCTGGCAGGAAGAACCACGGCTATTCCGACAGCATCACATCATTTTGTAAATGGTAAGGCGATTAAACCTCCTTTTCCTGAAGGGATGGAAACTGCGGTTTTTGGATTAGGCTGTTTTTGGGGTGCAGAGCGTAAGTTCTGGCAACAAAATGGCGTATATGTCACGGCAGTGGGTTATGCGGCTGGACTAACCCCTAACCCCACCTATGAGGAAGTTTGTTCGGGACAGACAGGACATAACGAGGTCGTCTTGGTTGTGTTTGATCCCAAGGTGATTAGTTATGCTGATCTGCTCAAGGTTTTTTGGGAATCGCACAACCCTACCCAAGGTATGCAACAGGGCAATGATAGGGGAACCCAATATCGTTCAGGTATTTACGTCTACAGTGATACTCAAAGAAAGCTAGCTGAAGAATCCCGCGAAGTTTATCAAGATGCACTGAAGGCTTCAGGGATGAAGCAGGGCATCACTACCGAGATTCGTGATGCGGGTGAGTTTTATTATGCTGAAGGCTATCATCAGCAATATCTCGCCAAAAATCCTAATGGATATTGTGGTTTAGGTGGCACAAATGTTTGCTATCCGCCTACGGCGATCGCTGCATCTTAAGAAATAAAAAAAGCCGCGCCAAGCGCGGCTTTTTTTATATGTTTTGGATTACCATTTCGGCAAGTTTACTGGCTGCACCTGATTCTCCACAGACTTTCCTTAAACGATCGCGCATTTTCTCTAGCTCTTCAGGATTATCTAGATAAAACAAAATTTCGTTAGCAATTTGAGTGGGGCTAAGTACACCTAAAAATTCTGGGACGATCGCTTCTTTTGCCCAGATATTCGGCCAAGCTAATAATTGATTACGATTTTTGATTTGTGAAATCAGAATAAAGTTAATTAGATTTGTTAAGACTTTTCCCAGTAATGGCGCGGCGGCAAGCAAGCCTGCGATCCCATCCCAACCGACTTTGGTGTTAGTGAGATTAATAGGTAATAAAACCATCATCGGTTGGTGCAAAGAGGCTAGCTCGGCTGTATTCGCTCCTGCGGTAGTAATGCAGATTTGACTGCTTTTGACGAGATCATGGGCAGGAAATTCGCGATGAATTGACATAATCGTTCCCTTTGCCGTGATTAAGTTTAAGCCAGATAAAGTTGCAGTGCCGCCCTCACTGTCGGCGGTGGGAAAGCTTTCTTGAGCATATTTAGCTAAAATTTCGGGTGTGGTCGTGGGCGCGAGCGCAATCACAAATTCCAGATCGGGGCGCTTTTGGATGAGGATATCCACGATCGCGATCGATATTGGTATGCCGATTTTGATTTTATGTTCCTTAGACCCAGGCATAAAGCAAATTCGTTGTTTAGGTTGAGTATGCTTGAGCGCATCGACATCTACGCGATCGAGCATTAAATCACCGATCGCTTTGGCTTTAGAGCGAAACTTGGCAGGGATTTTATTGGCGATCGCCTCATTTCGGACTGCAAATAAATCTATCCAGCGATACCATCTTGCTTGCCATTCAGCATAAATTAGGGTTTTGTAACCCAGTCGCTTGGCGATCGCTAACGTAAAAAATTGATCGCCACCCAAAAAAATCACAATTCCCTGTTTTGACCATTGCCAATTTGGAGTGCGTCCCCATAATAGAAAATCCCAAAACTGTGACTGTGGTAATACGCGATCGACATTCGGGAAAGTTTTGACTAGTTCGGTTTCGTTGCCGCTAGCATTTTGGCAAGGCGATAGGACTACGGATATGCGAGTTTCTTTCTTACGGGGATTTTCTTGGGATTGCAAAGATATTTCTAAAGCTTTCAGGAAAGGATATACCCATGTTGTTAGTTCCCCTGGGGCATTAGACAAAATTAAGATATCTGTGGAAATATCGCTATTGGGAGGGGGATTTGCCATAGTTAATCAAACCGTAATAAATCTCGAAGTGAGCTAAAAACTTCCTGTCCTCTCTACTTTATGTGTTTATTGGAACAAATTGAAATCACGGGATCGAATTCGCGATAGGATTAATCACTCATAACGAGTTAAATTAAAGGCTAATAAATAAGCTTTTTACTTAAACTTTCACCCAGATTTCTATTCAATTTTTTATCCAGTCTCCCATCTAGTTTCTCATCCAACTTTTTATAACCGTCACGCATGTGGATTTAAGTAGTTTATTTGATACAGCCAAACCCGTCATCGGGGTGATTCATCTTTTGCCGTTGCCCACTTCGCCGCGTTGGGGGAGCAGCCTCAAAGAGGTGATCAATCGAGCAGAACAAGAAGCAACCGCGCTCGCCGCAGGCGGAGTGCAAGGAATTATTGTAGAAAATTTTTTTGATGCCCCATTTACCAAGGATCGCGTTGATCCTGCGGTGGTCAGTTCCATGAGTCTGATTGTCCATCGCGTCAAGCAGATGGTCGGTATTCCCGTTGGCATTAACGTCTTACGCAATGATGGTCATAGCGCATTAGCGATCGCCTCCTGTGTGGGCGCTCAGTTTATTCGGGTCAATGTCCTGATGGGCGTAATGGCAACCGATCAGGGGATCATCGAAGGTGATGCTTACAAGTTATTGCGCTATCGCCGTGAACTAGGCTCGGATGTGAAAATCTTTGCTGATGTTTTAGTAAAACACGCGCACCCCATGTCAGTGCCGCAAATTACCGCCGCCGTTCACGATACGGTACATCGCGGGCTTGCCGATGCGGTGATTTTATCTGGATGGGCGACGGGTAATCCCCCAACTAGCGACGATCTCAAGGAAGCAAAAATAGCCTGTGGTAATACGCCGCTATTGGTTGGTTCTGGCGCAACATGGGATAACGTTCCTCAGTTGATGGAATATGCTGATGGTGTGATTGTGTCTAGCTCGCTCAAGCGTAATGGTCAAATTGAACAGGCGATTGATCCGATTCGAGTAGGTCGTTTTGTCGATGCCGTACGGTTAGATATTATCAATAAAAAAAATCAACATATTGCCGAAGAACAATTGCGGCGATCGCCCTCCTTGCCAATTGGGTAAAACAGTTGGGTAAAATCTTAGTCTATTAGTTAGGTAGGTGTAAATTGTCGGGAACAACTACAAGAAAACGTTCTGAGCCTTGGCTACATAAGTGGTCGCGCCCTGCGATCGTTGCTTTGACTCTGTTTGGCTTTTCGCTCACAACCTATTTGACCGTGACTCACTTCTTTGGTCAAAAGGTCGCCCTCTGCAATGTTGAAGGTAGTGGTTGTGATTTGGTACTCAGTAGTGAATATGCCAAGATTTTTGGGATTCCCCTCACCATTTTTGGGGCTTTAGGCTATTTGACCCTAGGGCTTTTAGCGGGATTACCATTGATCTTAAAGAAAGATGATCCCAAAGCACAAAGCCAACTTAAGGAATTAGCCAATTTCTTGATGTTTATGGTGGCTACTTCGACATTTGTGTTTAGCGGCTACCTCATGTATCTACTTGCATCAGGCAGCATTGGCGGACAACCACAGGTATGTCTTTACTGCATCTCCTCGGCTGTGACGATGACCACCATTTGGTTGCTGACCATCTTTGGCTATGCATGGAAAGATGTTGGTCAATTATTTTTTACTGGGGCGATCGTGGCGATCGTTACGCTTACAGGAACTTTGGGAGTTTATGCCAGCCAAAGCAAGATCTCGGCTCAAGCTAATTCTTTTGCAGGACGTTTAGCGCAGCATTTGACTGTGACCAATGCGAAAATGTATGGCGCTTATTGGTGTCCCCATTGCATCGATCAAAAGAATAAATTTGGTGAAGCGAAAAAATTAATTCCCTACATTGAGTGTGACGCTAAGGGCGAAAATCCGCAAACGGCACTATGTCAAGAAAAGGGTATTAAAGGGTTTCCTACTTGGGAAATTAATGGCAAGATGCTTTCGGGTGAACGTTCTTTAGATGAGTTAGCCGATGCGTCTGGTTATAAAGGCGATCGCAATTAAACCAACCAAAAAGCGGCGCGGTGCGCCGCCTTTGGTAATTACTAGAAATCGGTGACTATATTGATTGCCATTTATCCAGGTAGTTTTGATCCCATTACCTTTGGACATTTAGATATTATTAAGCGCGGTAGTCATTTATTCGATCGCGTGATTGTGGCTGTGTTACGCAATCCTAATAAAACGCCGCTATTCACGATGCAAGAGCGGATTGTGCAGATCCGTGAGGCAACTAAACACTTAAATAATGTCGATGTGGATACGTTTACGGGGCTAACTGTCACCTATGCCCATCTAAAGCAAGCCAAAGTTTTAATTAGAGGATTACGCGCCGTTTCTGACTTTGAGATGGAGTTGCAGATGGCGCATACCAATAAGACTCTAGCTAATGACATTGAGACTGTTTTCTTATCAACTTCCAATGAATATAGTTTCTTAAGTAGTAGCGTAGTCCGAGAAATTGCGCGGTTTGGCGGTGAGATTGGACATCTAGTTACGCCTGAAGTAGCGATCGCCTTAAGAGAAAAATTCCCCCAAAACTAATTAAACCCCAAATAGATTTTCACCGCGAAGTACTATAACTTTCTTTTTTGTTTCTTGGGTTAAAGTGGAGATAAAGGGCTTCTATGTTGCATTCACAAATCTTAAAGAGCGTTTACATATATGAAAGCAATTATCGCCGCGATCGCTGCAATTGGTGCAATGAGTGCATCGGTGGGATCAGCATTCGCTGATGTATCGATCACTATTAACTTCGGTTCCCGTCCTGCCTACAGTGCGCCCAACTACTACAAGACTTATCGGACAAATGTTTATCGCTATCCCAGCGTTGTCCATTCCCCAACCTATAACAACTACAATCGTGGTTTTAACTCTGGAATCACGAATTCTGGGAGCATAAATTCTGGGATCAGGCTGCGTCAAGTATATCCGTCAAGGTCTATCTATTCGACTAATCTCTCTAATCGCCGTTATAACTCCTATCGAATCGATCAATATGGCGATCGCTACATTATTGAAAAACGGATCATTCGTGTTAGATAAAAAAAGAGGCGCTTTGCGCCTCTTTTTTTATCTAGGTTGTTTAAGATTTTCTTCGCCTTTCGTGATTGTGATTGATTCGATCACATCGCCGACTTTTATTTGCTTGACGAATTCCATGCCCTCGGTCACATAACCAAATACGGCATAGGAACCATCGAGAAAGTAAACATCATCTAAAGTGAAATAAAACTGACAAGAAGCAGAGTTAGGCTGTTGAGAACGCGCCATTGCGATCGCGCCTTTGCTGTGTCGCAATTTTGGCTTTTGGGTAGGTGCTAAAACTTGACCGTAAACAGGTTGCTTTGCTCCATCGGGAAGAATCTCCAAGGGAATATAACGGGTCTTCGAGGTCGCGGGATCAACAAAATTACCAGTGCCATTGCCTAAAGGATCGCCACCTTGAGCAACAAAGGGCGTTGGCTCATTAACGACACGATGAAAGGTTAAACCGTTATATAAACCACGCTTAACTAAATCTGTAAAATTTCCTGCGGTTACAGGTGCATTATCACCATCAAGCTCAATTTTGATCGTGCCATATTTGACTTTTAACTCCACCGTTGCTGCGCCTTTTAACTGGACAAACTTAGCAAGGGCGGCTTCCAGAGAATTTTTAGGACTAGCTGTCGGTGTTGCTGTCGGTGTTGCTGTGGTTTTGGCGATCGCTGTGGGCGATGTGCTTTCCGTAGGTGAAGTCGTTGCCGATACACCAGTGGAATTTGAACAACTACTGAGCAGAACACTAACTGCTAAAAAACAACTAAGAATCCAACGCAACATTTTTTTTCCTTAATATATTTCTATAAGAATCAATAGAATAGGCGGCGCATCGCGCCGCCTATTCTATATTTTATGTTTACAAACCTTCTAGTGGCACTGCCAAAAACTTAGCAATTTCTGCTGCCCGATCTTCAAGTACGGTTAATGAAATTGGTTGCCCGACTTCCGATAAAGGTAAATCGCCCTTACCCTTGACACGCAAATACAGCGATCGCTTGGGACTTAATCCGTTGCGAATTTCTACCCTGATCGCTTGCACATCAGCAATCTTGTAAATAAATTCGAGATTTTTATCTTTGCTGCGACCACGCCGAAAAATTGTCACCTTGCCACTGGTGCGATCGAACTCGTTATAGCCGCTACCGTAATCGATCGCCATCACATATAGCAAATACAGTTCTAACAAAGTACCTGCCACACCATAAAAAGAAAGCGCCAAACCCTGTGGCACAAAATCTAGTTGGAGAGGGTCAGAAAATGGCAGCAAATTAATTTTTAAAAAGCTGGATATGCCTGCTAATAAAAAGCCCGACGCACCTATGGCAACAATAACCGCAAAGCAATAGTTACTAAAACGTCGTGACCCGATTATCTCATACCGCAGAATTTCGTCATTTCGCAGCACATTGGATTGAGATTTTGTAGTTACCATCGGTTGAAATAATGTTAAAAATTTACGATCTATAGCTTGTTGTCTATAGAAAGATAGTATATAGCGGCTTGCAGCATTGCCAACTCAAAATTGTTTCGGCAGGTTTTTTAACTCGCGACATCCGACAGGTTCTAAGCTATGATGCAAAGGGTTTGCTAAGAAATAATACATAGACTGTCTTGCATCCATACATTACCCTAAGGCTTACATTCCATTTGCTAGCTGTCAGTACCTATTGTCACTTATACCTCTAAATTAATTGTGAAAAAATCATTCAACTATTCATTAAAGCAGAGCGTCTTCGCAGCGATCGCTTGTGTTTCAGTATTATCAGCCTGTCAACAACCACCAACTGAAACTGCATCAACACCTGCGAAACCTACGACTTCCGCCTCACCTACTCCATCAACACCTCCCACAGCGTCAGCATCTCCGAGCGCAAGCCCTTCCGCAAGCCCCACTGAAGCCGCTACAGACAAAGGAAGCACCCCAACCCTTGATAAAGTTGCTGGTGACTACAATGTTGTTTTAGATCCTAAAGTTTTAGCTGATGCTGAAAAAGAAGGTGTTAAGTCGGTTACAGGTAAATGGACAATTAAACCTGAAGGTTCTTTTGAAGCTAGTCTCAAAGCTGTCTCCACCAAAGATGAAGTACAAGAAATTAAAACCACTGGCAAAATTTTGATCGAAGATGGCAAAGTTGTCTCTCAAGTCGAAACTGTCAACGGTGAAAAGCCACCTCAAACTCCTCCAAAGCAACCCTACACCATATCCGCAGATGGCAAAGAGTTACAAGCTGATGGTCAACCAGTAAAATTGGTTAAACAATAACAGATCCCAAAACGTAGCGTACGCATAGCGTGCGCTACAGCCTTTTTGAATTTGTATTAATTCCGCCTATGTCGTCGGCATAAATTTTCAAAGTCTAAAACGGAATATCGTCATAATCAGGGGCATTGGCGGCAGGAGCAGCCACAGGAACGTATGCGGGCGGCGCGTTAGTCGCAGTAGCGCTCGGTGCAGCATTAGCGGGTTTGTTGGTGCGGGCTGTAGCCACAGGCGATGCTGTTAATGGAGTTCCCGTCATTCCACTAGTACCGAAAGTATGTACGCGCTGGGCAACTAATTCAGTCCGTTTTTCCTTATAAGTACCACGATCCACAGTGTCAAGACGCAAGCGCCCTTCAACCACGACTTGATCGCCTTTGTGATATTTTTCCATGATCTCATCGGCAAGATTGTTCCAGCCTACAACCTTGATTCGATAAGGAGCTTCTTCGGTGCGCCCACCTGCAAACTGTACAAGAAATGAGGCGATCGAGCTTTGATTGTCGGGGGTACGACGTAGTTCGGGATCGGTCAGCACTTCAGCCATCAATACAATAGAGTTCATAGGTGATTTCGCAACCGTTTATAGCTTGTCTTTGTAGTCATCATCATATCGCGATCGCCAAGGCTCTAACCCAAAATAAAAGAACATGAGGCGATCGCTAAGCAATTATTATTTTTTCAAGGATTATTTCCCATGATCAAGCTTAAGGGATTAAGATTTGTGGCCTGTGAATAGTTAGCAATGTTAATTGTTTGCTGGCAAAGGAGTACTATGCAACCTTAGGTAATAGTCACGAATATATGCTGACAGTCAATTCAATCATCATCAGTACTATAATTCTCGATGTTGGGATTCAGTCCGTGATTATCGACAGACTATTTCGAGCAAATCAAGGTATTAAACGGCGCGAAGAAGTGGAAGAAGAGAACCTTACTCGCTATGAGAGTCACTCATCTAGCGACCAGCATAAAGGCTGGGAATTTAAGATCCTGAGGACAAATAGTGGCGGTTTTCGGAGCCGTAAAGTTTTAAACAAAGTTTGTGCTGAAGAAGCCCAAGCGGGTTGGATTTTATTGGAAAAGCTGGACGATCACCGATTGCGCTTTCGCCGCCCGATCGCTAGCCGCGATCGCGATCAACAATGCAAAATTGATCCCTATCGGAGTCATTATGGAATTTCCGAAATGGTCGAGACATGGACAACCATCATTGTGTTGATAATCATTATGAGTGGCGCGGCGGTTTTAGGTTTTACCGTGATGAATCGATTTTTTGGAGATTGGCAAACTCGTTCTGTGCAGAGTGCGCCGCGTTCTGGTGATAACAACGCTATTCGTCAGTCTCCAGCACCGATCGCTAAGCCGACAAATTCCCCGTCACCACAGTGAGGACTCTAGCAGTTTTTGCCGATCGCCTCTTCTAATCACAAACTGCGATGGCGATCACGCATAAATTGGTTGAGTTCCATTTGTCTCCAGTTAAATCACGGATTTCATGGTAATCAATTAGAGAAGAATGGAGTTTAAAGGCAATAACTTCTGACGTTTAACTATCTAGATTAGATTTTAATCTTCCGCTATCACTCATCTATGAAAATGTTGATTTTGAGAAGTCCTAATCGCCTACTCCTGACAACAAAGCGCGATCGCTTGACTTACCCAAACTGTATAAGTTGTATTAATATAGATTTATATCACTTGTGCCTCAGCAAAAGGCTAATGACATGGACACGACAGATTACGGGCTAGGTGGTGCTGATCATTCCTCGATAGATACGGGTGTTGAACATCTGGGGCATGATTTTGGTCATCTCAATCACGATTTAAGTTCTAGTTATACCCATGATGTCGAGTCAATTTCTCAGGGACTTGAGCAGCATTCCCAAGGGTTTGTCCATGATTTAAGTTCAGGGATGCATCTCCATAACGGTTTTGCCAATGATTTAAATCCAAGCACGATTTTGCATTCTGATTGTGTTGCTTTTGCTGGTAATGATTTGAATGGTCTTAGTCTGGAGCATTTGCAGGGGCATAGCTATGTTGATGCACCTAGTTTTGAAGGGCATTTATCCACAAGTAGTTTTCATCCTGAAGCGATGCCCCGTAGTGCGACTCCAGATTATGCGGAAGCGTCTAGGAATGAGGGCTGGGCAAAGCATTATGAGGATCGAGCCGCAGGTTGGGCTAGTGAGGGATCGCTGGATATGGCGGCTTCATTGCAAAAAGAGGCTGAATATTATCACCAAAAGTCGGCTGAAAATCTGAATCCGTAAAATTGTTCATTTATTGTTAATTGATTAAAGTTCATGACTTTTCAACTGTTTATTGCTGCTGCGGGTGCATTTATTGGTGGCGTGTCTTCGGCTATTCATGGTCATCTTAATAGAAAGAATGCTGAAAAGTCGCAGCAACTGCAAGTTCAGCATCATCAAGAAATCGTTGTTCGTCAAAAAGAGCGTGATGCGACTCAAGAGAAGATCGAGTATGCGCGATTGATGTGCCAGAGGATACAGCAACAAGAAATTTTGGTGCAGCAGGAGCAGCAACGGGACTTGGATCGACAGTTGCAGTCGCAAGAAAATTCTCTGAATCGTGAGTTTCAACGTAAACAGCAGCAAGATGGATTGTTTTTTCAAGGAGAACAGAGGGGGTTAGACCGTCAGTTACAGGTAGAGCTAGCGGATTTAAGTCGCGAGTTTCAAGCACAGGAAAATGAACGTAATCGCGATCTGCAACTGACGCTGACTGAATTGAATCAAGAATTTCAATCGCAACAGGGCGAACTTAGTCGTGCTTTTTCGGAAAAGTTGGAGGTGTTTAGAGCCGACTTACAGAAGTATTTCTTTGAGCAGCAGCGAGAGCTTCAGATGCAACTCAAGGAACAGGATATTGAGTTGGCTAGGGAGTTGAGGAAGTACGATCGCCAAACTGCGATTACTGTTGTTGAGGAACAAAAGCGTCAAAACAATTCGCCAATTTGGTTAGTGGCTGGGGATCTGCTCAAGCGTGGGAATACATCTGGCGTTTTACCTTTGAATGTTTTCTTTTCACCGCCTGTTTTAAAATTTGATCGCACTAAGGAATCTGATGCAAAGGGTTTTCCTGCGATGGAAGATTATTTGCAACAGGAATTACGGAAATTTTTTCAGCAATATCAAGGGCGCGATCGCCAGATTGATTATTTGGCAGGGGCTTGGACAAGTAAGCAATTTAGTAATGAGGCGGCGGCAAGACAAATTTTCTTGGGTTTGCAGAGCGAACCAACTTTGATTTTAGAGTCGGCTTTAGAGGGTGAAAATTTATCGATTAGTTTTGCCTATTGGGGCTTGGGGCATATCAAGGAACGTTATGAAACGGTCATGCGCTTTTCTTGGTTGGAAGTTCTCTATAGTTTTGTGAAAGAGCGGACTGAGACTTGGTTTCACAATCGGGCTGTGGAAGGTTCGACTGAGGCGGAATGGATTGAGGAATATGGCGAAAAATTTGTGCGTCAATATCAGGCTAATCGCGGCGTGATGGCAAAGGAACAACGCTGGATTGATCGCGGTGATGATATTCGCGAGTTAGAACGGAATTATCATCTTGCGCCGAAGGATTGGGATCAACTCAAGCGTTTGGTTGCGATTTGTCACTGTGCGATCGCGGGTTGGGTGACGGATGAATATTTTCTGTTAGATGTCAATCCCGATCGCCGTCAATTGCCATTGTTGCCAGAGCTTTTGTCGGAGTTGGTTTCGGGAATGAGTGAGACTGTGCAGCATCAGTTTGTTGATGGTAGTGTGCATATTTATCAGAAGCTATATGATTGTCTCATTAGTGAGGTTCCCGATTGGGAGCCAGAGTTACGTTTGGAGTTAGCGACTAGTTTAATCAAGCTTCCAAGTCATGATGCTGGGCTGGCTCAAATCAATGCTTCTCTTAAGGTTTGGTTATTTTCTCGTGGTGTTGATTGGTCATCTGATACGCCTGTTCTCCCTTTATTGTCATCGGTGGCGAAACCAGAGGATGAGGCTTATTTTCGCTCTCTTTATCAGGTTTGGGAGTTGGTGGGGATTAATGACAAGGTGGATATGGGTGGTGCTTATTATCGGCGCGGTGAAAGTTTTCTGAAGCGGCGAGATTATAGTGCGGCTTCTGTCGATTTTGAACGGGCGATCGCTTTGGGGCATACTGAGGCGGTGCAGAGGCGAGAGTTGGTTGTGCATTTGCAGGAGCATATCTCGGATGAGAAGCGTAAATTGCAGGAAGCGGAAGAAGAAACAAAACAGCAGGCTTTAGCTTTGGCTAAACAGAAAGAAGATGAAACAAAACGGTTAAAAAAAGCTGAGGATTTTTATAATGGTGGGATCTATCATTTGAAAAATGGTGACTATGCTCGTTCCCTTGCTGATCTTGAAGAAGCAAAACATTACGGACATTCTGATGCTGTTCGGATGCTGAAAGAAGTTTTGGCTAAACAGAAAGAAGTAGAAGAAACAAAACAGCAGGCTCTCGCTCTAGCTAAACAGAAAGAAGCAGAAGAGGTAAAACGGCAGGCTCTGGCTTTGGCTAAACAGAAAGAAGCAGAAAAGAACCAAATAACCATAGATGGGAAAGTCACCATAGAACTTGTGAATATCCCTGCGGGTAGCTTTATGATGGGCGATGATGATGGTGATGACGATGAGAAGCCAGCACATCGGGTGACGCTCAAAGCTTTTCAGATGAGTAAATATCCAATTACTCAGCAGCAATATCAGGCAGTGATGGGAACGAATCCATCACATTTTAAAGATGATGAGAATTGTCCTGTTGAGACTGTCTCTTGGCATGATGCTTTTAATTTTTGTGAGGAACTATCGAAAAGAATTGGTCAAAAAGTGAAGCTACCCACTGAAGCGCAATGGGAATATGCTTGTCGGGCTGGAAGTACTGGCAAATATTGTTTTGGTGATGATGTTCGTAAACTAGGTGACTATGCATGGTATAAGGAGAACGCAGGAAGTGAAACTCATCCTGTGGGAGAGAAGTTAGCAAATCCTTGGGGATTACATGATATGTATGGCAATGTTTGGGAATGGTGCGAAGATGTCTGGCATGGAAATTATAATGGTGCACCCTCCGATGGCTCTGCGTGGCTGACTGGTGGTGAACAGAATAGACGCGCCCTGCGTGGTGGCTCGTGGTTCGGCAACGGTATCTTTTGTCGTTCAGCGAATCGCGGCAGGAACTATGCAGTCAATAGGATCGACATCATCGGTTTTCGGGTTGTCGTCTGAGTTTGCTTCTTCGCGTGAGGACTTTTTCTTTACACTTTTACCCTTTTTTTATCAAGCGATCCAAGCTTACTTAACGGCTTTTCATAATTGGTTTAATGTTAGAATAAAATCACTCTTTTTAAATTTAGTAAAGTATCAAATACCGAATAGTTATAAGAAATATAGATTATGAATACAACTCAAATGCGTAATCAAGTCAAACAAAATATTGATAAATTATCTCCAGAAAAACTAACAGTTATTGCTGGATTTTTACATGATTTGCTTAATGATGAAAATGAAGATGCAACAGAAGAGTTATTGAAAATTTTTGAATTTGAATCTGCTTTTGAAAAAGCAAAACAACAAATTAAAGACGGGAAGGTAAAAGATTGGCGGCTGATTAGAGATGACGTATAAAGTAAGATTTATGAGTAACCATTGGCGATCGCCGTAAACTATTAGGAGAATAAACCATGACCACCACTCTGTATGAAACCGACTTTAATCTTTGGATAGAACAAACAGTTAACCAACTCAAAAATGGACAAGTTCAATCCCTAGACCTAGAAAACCTAATCGAGGAAATTCAATCAATGGGGAGCAATGACAAACGAGAAATTAAAAGCCGATTAATTGTTTTAATCATGCACCTATTAAAGTATAAATATCAACCAAAAAAGAAAACAACAAGTTGGACTTCAACGATAACAACCCAAAGAGATGAACTCGAATTGGTTTTAGAAAAAAGTCCTAGCTTAAAACCATTCCTCAAAGTCAATATATCCGAGTGCTATCAGAAAGCACGAAGAAATGCCGCAAGGGAAACAAAACTACCCTTAACCACTTTTCCCCTAGAATGTCCCTTCACCCCAGAGCAAATCATAGATTCCGATTATTTTCCAGACACAAACGCCTGAGATTTAGTTATGTATGCGATCCACAGGCATCTTAAATACTCAAGGGCAAATTCAAAGCGCTCGCCTTCCAATCTTATTAAAAATCAAGTTTGTCATGGTTATTTACGAGTGACAATTAGTTAAAGCCTCTGTCTAAAGCCCTTTACGCTTAACTATCTCCATCAATTTGCGCTTCTTGGAATTCACTTCTACCAGTTGTTGACGATAACTGCGCCATTCTTCTTGTTGGTTACTGCCAAGATATGCACGCTTGACCTGTTCCAACCATTTAACCGCATCCTCATAATATTCCGATTTGCCACGATTGATAATGTCTTCAGCAAAAGCTTTCCCTTTGGTGATCACCCATTGCGGATTAAACCCTGCCGCCACTTGCATTACCCGCAATTTTAGCTCTCTAGAGCAGTAACCGCCCTCAACCACTGCGATCGCCTGATCGATTAACCCTTCATCTAAAAAGATATCTACCTTTGCTTCAGATCCACCTCCAAAGGAATTCGATCTAGGCAAATATTTCAGCAAAATTTCTTTGGTTGAGTTCCATTTATCACCAGTTAAATCACGAATTTCATGGTAATCAGCTAGAGAAGGATTGAATTTAAAGGCGATAATTTTAGCATTAAGCAGAATCTTGGTTTCACCTAACTGTTCTGCCAAAGCCGCCGTCCAGACAGCTAACTCGGTTGCGTAATTGGCTGAAGAAACTCCTTCTAACAATTGCAAGCCTTTATGGGCAGTTCTCAAAGCTTCTTGTTCAGATCCATGTTCCAAAAATTTCTGGGCGATCGCAAAAGCTTGCTCATGATTTTCGATCTTTTCCGCCGATGCGATCGCCTGCTCAAATCTTCCCAATTGGATCAACATTGTCACATAGGGTACTAAAAAGCCTAATGTTTTAGCAAAACGGAGGTATTCCTCGAAACGTTCTTGAGATTCTAAAACGTTTAATCGGACATAGCCTAATTCACAAAAAGAGGGTTTTAATTGTTCGATCTCTCTAGTATCAAATTCACCTGCCAAAATCGCTAGCAACTGTGGATCGTCCCATCCCTGCAAAAGCGCCTTGAAACTCTGTTCCAGTTCTACACCTAAAATATCCTGTGTACCCTCAAGTTCGCTAGCCCATTTTTCGCGCTCTTCTATAGAAAAATCTGTCCAGAGAACTGCCTCAGCGATCGCGCGATCTAGACTGTCAACTAAATCAGAGAAACCACCGCTATAGTCATCAATATCATCCTTATGGACTGCTAACTCTTCGGCGGTTGCATATAGCATCACAAAGGCTCGGAAACTATCCCCCGCCTCAATGAACCCAGTTGCTTTTTGGATTTCGTCATCGATTACATCGATAAAAGGATCTTCTTCAATATAGTCCTCTTCAATAGATCGCAAGGCATCTCGAATCTCGGAGCGAACATTGCGGCGAAAAGGCGAGCGGTCAATCTCTGGACGTTGATTTTGACTGGATTGAGATTTAGGGGATTTGGATTTAGTCGGTTTAACCGCTGTCAAGAGTTCTACTTGCAGATCTACTTGGTCAATTAAATGAGGATTTTCGAGAACCAAGTTATCTAAAAGTTTACGGGTTTGCTCTAAATTTAGTTGCTCAAGCAGTTGGGCAAGGCTGGGACGTTCTTCGATATTGCCTTGATCGTTAGCTACCAACAAAGTCGCCACAATATGCTTACACCACCCACCAAAATCATAGGGACAAGAACAGGTTGCATCTTGGACTATTTGTTTACTCTGACCGCTAAACCCAATAGTCACGCGATAGTATTCATTACCGACCACGGAAGCTTGCAAGGTCTGACCACGCCAAACTAAATCGCTAACAGCACGCGATCGTGCATAGTCTCTACCGCGTTCAAAGGATTTATCGTCTGCATTCTGGCGAATCAAGGATTCAGCAATTTTTAGTGTAGGCATCTTTTAAACTCTTTTGCACCTTGCCATAATTTTATATTAGCTAGGCGGCGATCGCGGCGAGATTACAGGGCTATTGCGGAACTCTCAATTATTTCAAAGTGAGAAATTTTTCCAACGCCACCACTAAGGCTGGGGGCCAACGGCGAATATTTTTCACCCAGTTGATATCTCGATAGCGAGGATCAAGATTTAGTACGGATACCCAATTACTTTCGGCTTCACCGTGCAATTGATTTGCCCACAGTGCGGCGGTGAGCGCGGCGCGGACATCAGTAAAGTTGGGATATTTGCGTAAGATGTTTTTCATTGCTTTCAGAGCCTCCTTGGTATTTCCAGTTTCGGAACCAAGCTGATATAAAGCGATCGCATTATTCCCAAACGCTGTACTAAAGCGCGGATTTACCTGCATCGCGGTTTGATAATCAGCGATCGCCTCTTGCCATTTCCCCAAACCTGCTTTCGCATTACCCCGATTGTTATAGGCGGCGGCATCTTGAGGATTGATTGCCAAAACATGATTGTAATCAGCGATCGCCTCTTCCCATTTACCCAAAGCTTCTAAAGCTGCGCCGCGATTGAGATAGGGATCAGGAAAATTTGGTGCAAGTTCAACGGACTTGTTGTAGTCAGCGAGGGCTTCTTGGGGACGATTTTGACTCATTTTCGAGTTACCACGATTGCTCCAACCTGCGGCATTATCAGGATAAAGTTTGATCAAATCCGTCCAATACCATTCAGCCTTAGGAAATTCTCCTGCATCAGTAGCTTCAAAGGCTTTTTTGACTAAACTATCTAGCTGGGTTGATTCGGCTTCGGTGATGTTGAGTTGGGCTTGTGCAGGGGCGATCGCTAAAGGTTGAAAAAATAAAAATAGGATTGTGAATAATATTGTAAGTGAGCTTATAAAAATTCTGATTATTGAACGCATGGAGATATAATCCTTAGTCGCAAGAGGCGGAGGCACAGTTGTTTTGTGCGTGTTTCTCCCTAATTGTAAGCGGGTTTGAAATTTCCTTGGTCATGGGATCATAGATTCATAGATTCTATGTAAATTCTGTACTACTAATCTGGTGGTCTAAAATATGCGAACCGATACGATCTTTTATCAACTCTTTCAAACCTTTAACACCTTGCTGTTTGAGCTACTAAATCTGCCCGTAGAAGATGGCTATCAATTCGTTTCGGTAGAAGTCAAAGAAAAAGCTTTTCGATTTGATGGCATTTTTACCCCAGACAGCATAGACAAGCCAATTTATTTTGTAGAAGTACAGTTTCAAAAAAAGCCGAATTTCTATTGGGAGTTTCTCAGCGAAATTTTCTTGTATCTGAATCAATACCAACCTGAAAATGACTGGAAAGCGGTTTCCATATTCAGTGATCGCGAAACTGCACCAAAAAAGGCATCAATTTTTCAGCAAGAATTAATTACGAATCATCGTTTGATTTTTGTTTATCTTAATGAACTGGAAGACTCTGACTCAATAGCGATCGGGATTATTCAGCTAATCACCCATCCTGAAAAAGATGCACCAAGAATAGTACATGACTTGAAACAGCAAAACTTAAATTCTGATATTATTGAGTTAATCGAAGCTGTGCTTGTAGCTAAATTTAAAAAACTAAGCCGTGAGGAAATTGAAGCAATGTTTGCACTAAGCGACCTAAAAAATACTAGAGTATATCAAGATGCTTTGCAGGAAGGCGAACAAAAAGGTTTGACAAGAGGTTTACAGAGAGGTTTAACAAAGGGCTTACAGAAAGGTTGGAAAAAAGGCAAACTGGAAGGCAAACAAGAAATTGCCCTGAATTTGCTTAGGTTGGGGATGAGTGTGGAGCAGGTTTCTCAGGTAACGGGATTGACGGTTGAGCAAGTGCGTCAGTTACATTAGTCCCCCCTACTTTTCCGCGTGTTGCACCGATAATCCAATTGCCAAGAGCAGGAAACCATTGGCATAAGCTTACACCTATATTCGCAAGGGGCGGCTGCACGAAACAATTGTGCATGATTCTTCCTAATTGTAAGCGGGTTTGAAATTCCCTTTGCCATGCGATCGCATATTTTTGTTTAAATTCCGTACTACTAATCTCCCGTTCTAAAAACTGACTAACAAAGGGAACCGCTATTTCTGCCGATCGCAGTGCCATTGCCATACCATCACCACAAAGTGGCGTAATCATGCCTGCCGTATCGCCAATCATACAAATGTCATGATGAAAGTTCTCTTTCTTGGCAAAAGTAATCTGGCTTAAGCCCTGCAATGATGGTGAAACTCTTTGCATATTTTGGAAGCGATCGACTAATACAGGATTTTTAGTTAAGGATTCAGGAATTCCCAAATCAGGATGCATTGGCTCCTTCATCACCCGTTCATGGGCAATCCAACAGACATTAATTTCCCCTGTTTCGATTTGAGACAATCCACAATAGCCGTTGGGAAATCCATGCATTTCGATCACATCACCGATATCAACGCCTTTGAAATGTCCTTTGTAAGCAACCCAAGGCGATCGCTGCTGCACAAATTCGCGATTGAGGGTGCGATCTAGGGGCGATCGCTTACCAAAGCTTCCCAACACCACACGCCCTGTAAATTCACCTTTGTTAGTTTTGACCGTAAAGCCTGACGACAAATCACCAGTGACATCTACAACCTTCGTATTATCCAGACAATCGACATTCACCGCTTGTGATCGCTGAAATAGCAATAAATCCAATTGGTAGCGACTTAGTCCTAGGGCCGCACTGGGGAGTTCACTCCGAAAGGATGCACCACCAGCCGTAGTCATATAAGCTCGATGAATTGGATGTGCGCCGACTTCTCGAACCTGTTCTAATATTCCTAATTTGGCAAAGGATTCAGTTACCTCGACGGAGAGAAATTCACCGCAGAGCTTATGAATAGGGTAATGACTTTGTTCTAGCAACAGGACGCGATAACCGCGCTTTGCTAATTGGATCGCGGCACTACAGCCCGATAATCCCGCACCGATCGCGATCGCCTCGTAATTCATGATTTGCCTTGATAGTTGTTTATTAATCTGATGTTACGCGCTGCTTAAACTTTCTGCACAAAAGTTCTACCTAACAGCCGTCCGAAGTGCTTAAAAGCTTTAGAGAGTGTTTGAAAAGTTTTAGAGTAGGTTAAATAGGGATGGATTTAGGGCTTAAACGACGAACCATCAGATGAACCATAGCGGCAAAGAGCATCATTTCGCTAGTGGTAGACAAAAATTCAT